>UQMI01000052.1 GCA_900542045.1 uncultured Blautia sp. | reverse complement strand
GGGATTTCCACCGTATAAGCACGCCTTCCCGTACGGTGGGATTCATGAAATCTGGGATTCCCACCGTATAAGCGCGCCTTCCCATACATGTTCTCTGATCTTAGTCCGACCGACAACTGAATCCTTATTCAAAATAAATATTCCAGAACAGAAAATTCCTTGGCAGACAGTTCAATCTGAATTTCTCCAGGTGGAACGGTTTGACCAGATAATCATTTGCTCCCGAATCCAATCCTTCCACTCTGTTTTCTACCCCATCCATTTCCGGCATCATAATATCCAAAACGGCAACATCGTAGGACGCCAGCTCCAATAATTCCCATGCTTCTTTTCCATTTCTGCATGAAGATTTCAGAAAAGGCCGGATTTCCGCCTTACCAGAGCGTATCTTTCCTGCTATCTCCGGCACAGCCGGTTTCTCTTCTATATCTTATTCCTGGCAGCCAGCTGCTTTGCTGTTTCCCGGTATCCCTTTTTTCCCGACTGATAGATCATATAATAGGTCACATTTGCTTCCGGGTCCGTAACCGGTATGATCCTGCGGCCCCGAAGGTGCTCCGCATCCGGCTCCACCAGATTTGTGGTAAAGCAGGGCAGCGTAGATTCCCGGATCAATTCTCTGAGCGCAAATTCATCATTCTGGATCAGAAATCTGGAAGCCGGCATTTTCCGGCGGCACATCTCATTCCAAAACCCTATCTCTGATGCCAGCAGACAGTTAAAACCATTCAGCTCTGCAAAGGACAGGCTCTGCCGGTCTGCCAAATGGTGCTCTTTGGGAATACATACGGACAACTCCTCCCGGATGATCGGAATCCCTTCTATTCCTTCCGCCGAAACTGCATAAGGCATAATCCCAATCTCACTGCGTCCAGAAGCCACGTCCTCTGTAATTTCCGAAATCTCAGCCAGTCTGGAGGAAATCGTCTGCGCCGGAAAATCAGAAGAAAGCCGGGGCAGCAGAAACCAGAGCGGCGCCGGCGCGCAGGATTCCACAACAATGGTATGCATTCTTGCATGAAATGCCTGAACCTGACTCACGGCATTTTCCGCATCTGTCAGAAGTTTTCGCGCATATTCCACCGCCTGCATCCCGGTTTCATTCAATGCAATTTTGTTCTTCCCCCGTACAAACAAGGGAACTGCAAATGCCTCTTCCACATGTTTCATCGTGCGTGTCAAAGTTGGCTGAGAAATATGCAGCTGTTCTGATGCCTTCGATAATGTTCCGCAGTCCGCAAAAGCGATCAGCTGTTCCAGTTCCAGAAGATCTAACATGATTCCGTTTCCTCCTTTCATCTCCCCGCACATTCTGCTATTCATTCAATGAAATCTATATTCCAGTATTTCTATTGTACATTCTCTCCGATGTCTTGTAAACTCGTAATCAGGAAAATGAATATTTCTTTGTAAAACTCAGATCTGTATTCAGATGATCTTCGTCTGGTATTTCCAGGCATTCTGGCTTTCAACATCTACAAAACCGGATATTATTATTCAAAATCAGAATTACAGGAGGATGATATTATGGAATATGTAACACTGAACAATGGTGTGAAGATGCCGAAACTTGGTTACGGAGTCTATCAGACACCGCCGGAGGATACCGAAAGATGTGTTATGGATGCCATTTCTGTGGGCTACCGCAGCATCGATACCGCACAGGCTTATGGCAACGAAGCAGGCGTGGGAAATGCGATAACCAAATGCGGTCTTTCCAGAGAAGAACTTTTTATTACAACCAAAGTCTGGATTACCAATGCCGGATATGAAAAAGCAAAAGCGTCCATTTCAGAATCTATGAAAAACCTTCAGACCGATTACATTGATCTTCTATTGATCCATCAACCCTTCGGGGATTATTACGGTACTTACCGTGCCATGGAAGAAGCTTATAAGGAAGGACGCGTAAGGGCCATCGGTGTCTCCAATTTCTATCCGGACCGCTACCTGGATCTTTTCCATTTTGCAGAGGTGAAACCTGCCGTCAACCAGGTGGAAACCCATGTGTTCCAGCAGCAGAAAATTGCCAGAGAATACCTGAAGAAAAACGGCACACAGATCATGTCCTGGGGCCCCTTTGCAGAAGGTAAAAATAATTATTTCCAGAATCCGGTATTGAAAGAAATCGGAGAAAAACACGGAAAATCCGTGGCACAGACCGCTCTGCGTTTCCTGCTGCAAAGCGATGTGGTGATCATCCCCAAATCGGTTCACAGAGAGCGCATGGAAGAAAATTTCAATGTATTTGACTTTACACTGACAGAAGAAGAAATGCAAAAGATCCAGACTCTGGACAGCGGAGAAAGCCTGTTCTTCTCCCACTATGATCCTCAGACTGTGGAATGGTTCATGTCTCTGGTATAACAGCACACAGATATTAAAGAATGCTCTCGCCGCATCCACTGCGGCAGCATAATTCAGAAAGGAAGGAACGCAAGTATGGCTAAATCAACTGTTTATTTTACAAAAGAAATCACACCGGAAAGCCTGGTAAAAATCTATCAGGCTCTGCAGACAGAATTAAAAGGAAAAGTCGGCGTAAAGATTTCCACCGGAGAACCTGGCGGCCACAATTACCTGCGTCCAGAGCTGATCGGACAGCTGGTACAGATGCTGAACGGAACCATTATTGAATGCTGTACCGCTTACGGCGGACAGCGCCAGGATCCTGCCAAACACTGGAAGGCCATCGAAGACCATGGATTCAAAGCCATGGCGCCCTGTGATATTATGGATGAATTTGGAGAAATGGATCTCCCGGTGGAAAATGGATTTCATTTAAAGAAGGATATTGTAGGCGAGCATTTTTCCAATTATGATTCCGTATTGGTTCTGTCCCACTTCAAAGGACATGCCATGGGCGGATTTGGCGGTGCTCTGAAGAACATCAGCATCGGCATTGCCTCTACCCACGGAAAAACCAACATACACACTGCCGGCGTAACCACAGATCCTGCTGTACTGTTTGACAATTTGCCGCCCCAGGATCATTTCCTGGAATCCATGGCCGATGCCTGCAAAGCAGTGATCCAGTACAAAGGCGCTGAAAATATGCTGTATATCAACGTCGCGAACCGACTGAGCGTAGACTGCGACTGTGATTCTCATCCCGCCGAACCGGAAATGGCCGATCTGGGTATTTTCGCTTCCATTGACCCTGTGGCAGTGGACCAGGCCTGCTATGATGCTGTAGTAAATTCCAGCGATCCCGGCAAAGCTGCGCTGATCGAGCGTATGGATTCCCGCCACGGCATCCACACGGTAGAGGCAGCCGCTCAGCACGGATTGGGAAATCAGGAATATACCATCGTCTCTCTGGATTAGGAAAACTCAAAAAAGAATCCATCCATACAGGATTCTCCGTCTGCGGCGGACTGCTTCTGGCAGCATGCTTCCTTACGGTCTTTGTTCCACTCCGATGGGCGCAAGATTTCCACCGGACATCCTGCGCCCGTGCGGAGCGGTTTTTGACTGCCCTTACGATACAGTCTTTCCAAATGACGCAGCTGCGGATTGCCCGCTATAGATGCTTATCTGCTCTCGTATTTCTCCAACATCCGCTCCCACGCCGTATTTCCCTTCATGAATCCATAACCTTCCTCATCCCGGAAACAGTTGAGCAGATTCTGACGCATCTGGGCGCAGAATTCCAGTGATCCTTTTTGAAACTCCAGATGCGCATAAAGGGGCGAATCCACGAAAGACCGCATCCCATCCACACTGGAGAGCATCTTTTCCGCAATTTCCAGCACAGCCTTTTCATCTTTTTCCAGAACCGCCAGCTCCAGATGACTGGATACTTCATAATAAGTTCCATAGTCAAAAAGCTGCCCCAGCAGCGACTGCTTTTCCACAAAGTAACGTGCCCGGTCCATATCCTGCTCCTGTACCGCCAGCAAATAAAGCCCCTGCAGAGTCATGCTCACCATGGGCCAGAAAGTAAACAGCAGTTCTTCATAAGTCCGGTAAGCCTCTGGAATCTGGCCTGTCTTTCTGTAAAGTTCCGCCTGTCTTCTCTTCCTCTCCGGATTTTGAACAGAAAATTCTTCCAGACATTTCCGGGCTTCCTCATACTGTTCTTTGCGCACATATAAATTATAAAGAGATTCCGCAGCGCTGCAGTGAATTTCCTCTTTGGTGCTCTGCAATGCTCTCTGAAAGCAGTCCACAATAAATCCATCATACTGATCCGCATCCGGTACCTCTTTCAATAATCTCCAGGCATCCAGGATCATGGCCAGCTGCCAGGTCAGCTGCTCACTGTTGGGGTATTTTTCCAATATTTTCTTAATATACTGAAATGCCTCCTCATAAGATGTCTCCTGAAATTTGGCATCCACATCCTGGATAATCCCTGCGATTTCTTCCCTGGTCAGCTCACTTTGAAAAGACAGCAGAGTATCCACGGAAATATCCAGCAGTCTGGCAATGGGCGCCAACAGCGCAATATCCGGACAGGAATTTCCATTTTCCCACTTATTGACTGCTGGAGGCGTCACGCCCAGCCGGTTCGCCATTTCCTCCTGGGTCATATTTTTCTTTTTTCGGTATCTGCGTATGTTCTCTCCAATCTGCATAAAACGTATCTCCTTTCCGTTTGTACAGCATCGGCCTCTGCTGTATTTATCATAGCAGACGGAGTTCCTTTTTCCTATTGAGCAGAATTTAAGTATCAGTTAAAAAAATTAACCATCATTCATATTTTGACACTTGCCCGGCCATTTCCGATACTCATCCCCTGTCGGTTCCCTCATTCTGTTGCTGTCCTTACGCTCTCTGTATATTTTCCGGCCGCAGTACCACCACCTGTGCTGCCAGCTCCCGGGCTGTTTCCAGTTCCGGAGAGGAAATCCGCATCACGCTTTCCATCTGCTCCGTAAACGCATCCACCATACCGATCTCAGGAAATCCAAAGCCGTCTTCCTGGCTGCGGTAATGCATGGGAATGACGATCCGGGGATTTGCCTTTTTCACAAAGGCCGCCGCTTCATTGGCATCAATGGTATAGAAACCTCCCACGGGAATCAGAATCGCGTCCAGCCCCTGCAGTTTCTCCATCTGCTCCGGCGGCAGTTCACAGCCCAGATCGCCCAGATGAGCAATCCTGTTTTCCCCGTCATCAATGATAAAGATCTGATTGGGGCCTCTCTTGGCTCCTTTCGCATCGTCATGGTAAGTCTGGATTGTTTCAATGGTGAAGGGATTTTTCTTCCCTTCTTCCAGCTTTACCAGATCCCGGGCATTGTGATCCCCGTGCTCATGGCTGCACAGCACCAGGTCTGCCGTCTCCCGTACAGGAGCCAGCCCCTGTACGCTGCCATCGGCATAAGGATCTGTGAGAATGGCAAATCCATTCTTTTCGATTTTAAAACATGAGTGTCCGATCCATGTGAGTTTCATAAAAATTTCCCTCCTGACTCTATTTTTCGCAAAAGGCCACATCACAGGTGTTTCTTTTGGGCCGCGCCGTTCCCTCCCCGAAATCATCCTGTATATGCTGCCGCTGTTGTTCTGTACAATATTTCGCAATCTTTCAGCTTTATCCATTAAAGCACGCTTTATTCCTGCCTGGCATCTCCGCTCCCCGGATACACCTGTCCGGCCAGATGAACCAGTTTCTTCAGTCCCCCGGACATCCGCTGCTTCCTGTTCCACACCAGCTGGATCTGGATCCTTGGCAGCCCCTTTACCGGAATCTTTACGATATTCTGGTCCGCAGGAAGAAGCTGGTCAAATAAAAAGGTGGCCGCCGCATTGTTTTCCACCAGCTGCCAGATTGCAGCCAGCTGATTGGTATTGAGCATCACATTGAGAGTCAGATCCCTGTCCCGGAAGTTCTGTTTGAGAAAGCTGGTGAGAAAAGAATCCTCTGCCAGCAATGCCAGAGGCACATCCGCCACCTCCGAAAGATCAATTTCTTTCCTGGAAGCCAGAGGATGCGCAGCAGAAAGATAAAAGAAAATATCCGCAGAACACATCTCGTAAGAACCAAAGGCAGCCGGAAGCGGAGCATCACTGGAAACAATAGCCGCATCCAGATTTCCTTCCAGTACCAGCTCCTTGTTGGAAATCGTTCCATTTTCCACCAGCTGCAGATGGATTTCCGGACAGTGCTCCCTGGACGCCTGAAACAGCCGGGGAAAGATCAGAGCAGACAGCATGGGTGGTACGCCAAGGCGCACAGGCTGCTTTTCATCCCCCAGTTCATGCATGCGGCGGAGAAACCGTTCCTCCTGCTCCAGCAGCTGTCCGGCTTCCCGGAGAAACTGCTCTCCCTCTTCCGTCAGAGACAGACCCTTACTGTGCCTGTAAAAGAGCGTAAGACCGAATTCCTTTTCCAGTTCCTTCATGGCATTGGAAAGACTGGGCTGAGAAATATGCAGTTCATGAGCCGCTTTTGTGAGATTATTGTATTTACAGACTGTCTGAAAATAGTGAAGCTGTATTAGGGTCATAAGTCTCACCTCCCGTTCCTACTGTCATTATAAAACACAGCCAGGCCACTGTCTACTATTTGTCATAGTTTCAGACTATGGCTCGATAAAGGATTCGTATTGGATTTTTTCCCCTCCGCTTCTTACAATGAGGGTATCAGATAACAGCCGGTATCCGCCGCCGAAAATGATACCCGGCTGCATTTCGTAAACAAGGGGGGAATAAAAAATGACAGACAAACCAAAACCGGACAGACATGTGTTCTGGACTCTTTTTAAAACCTGTTTTATCATCAGCTGCTGCACCTTTGGCGGAGGCATGGTGATCATTTCCATGCTGCAGAAAAAATTCGTGGAAGAACTCCACTGGATCGATCAGGATGAAGTCATGGATCTGGCCGCCATTGCCCAGTCCTGCCCCGGTGTAATGGCCGTCAACACTTCCATCATCATAGGTTATCATATCGCCGGCATTGCAGGAGCTCTGCTGACTGTGGTAGGAACTGTTCTGCCGCCGATGATCATCCTTACAGTAATCTCTGCATTTTATGTACAGTTCCGCAGTAATTTTGTGATCGCACTTCTGTTAAAAGGAATGCAGGCCGGAGTTGCAGCGGTAATGATCAATGTGACCATCACCATGGCCGGAAATGTGCTGAAAGACAAAGAAATCTTTTCTCTTATCATGCTGATCGCCGCCTCTGTGGCCGCCGTTGTATTTGATGTGGATATTATCCTGATCCTGCTGATCTGCGGTGTGGCAGGCGGAATTTATTCCTGGCAGCAACGCAAAAAACTGCCGGAGAGAAAGGAGAGGAAATCATGATTTACCTGCAATTGTTTAAAACTTTTTTCCTGATCGGACTGTTCAGTTTCGGCGGCGGCTATGCCTCCATGGAACTGATCCGAAGCCGGGTGGTCATGCAGCAGCAATGGCTGACAAACACGGAATTTACCGATATCATATCCATTGCCGAGATGACTCCCGGACCTCTGGGAATCAATATTGCTTCCTTCGTGGGCACCCGGACAGCCGGTATCCCCGGCACAGTCATTGCCACTATGTCCTATGTGCTCCCTGCCCTTATTATTGTCATGATCCTGGCAAAAGTATACTACAAGTGCAGAGATCTCAACGGAGTCCAGGGCGTATTAAAAGGCCTCCGGCCTGCAGTAGCCGCCATGGTCCTGGCTGCCGCCGTGAAGCTGGTGGGCACTGCCTGGTGGGATGGGCTGGAGAACCTGAGTCTGGCCGGAACGAACTGGGTCGCTGTTCCTGTTACCCTTCTGTTTCTGTTCCTGCTTCAGAAGAAAAAACTGGGACCGGTACAGACTATCCTGGGCAGCGGCGTGGTGGGCGCAGTCTGTTATGCACTGCTGCAGATCCCGGTCTCATAGACAGCCGGCAGACAGAAAAATTTGCCCTGCCGATCTGCTGTCTGCTTTCTATACAGGGGACTGTCTGACAGCAAACCGGCCCTCGCCGTTCCCCTCTCCGCTGCCTTACAGTCTCCTACATAGAGATCAGGCCCAGTACATTTGCGATCGAACTCAGCAGGATGATTATGAGACAAATGGGAGCCAGATATTTTAAGAAAAAGTGATACAGCTTCTTTCTCTTGAAAGCAGAAGAAATCTCCACTTCTTCGTCGATTTTTTTGAAACCGACCACCCGAAGGATCAAAAAGCAGGTGGCAAGGGCAGCAATCGGCATCATAACGGAATTGGTGAGGAAATCGAAAAAGTCCAAAAACTGCATTCCAAAAATACGCACATGATCCCATACGCCATAGCCCAGGGAAGAAGCTGTGCCCAAAACCAGCAGCACAACCGCCATGGCCAGACAGCATTTGGGGCGGCCCCAGTGCAGCTCATCTTCCAATGTAGAAACACTGGTTTCCAGCAGAGAGATGGCGCTGGTAAGCGCGGCAAAAAAGAACATCAGAAAGAACGCCACGCCGGCCAGGGTTCCCACACCCATACTGGCAAATACCTTCGGCAAAGTGATGAAGGTAAGGGATGGCCCAGCCTGCAGCGTTTCCATATTTCCGCCGGAAAACGCAAAGACGGAAGGAATAATCATCAGCCCGGCAAGCAGCGCAACTCCTGTGTCAAAAATCTCAACCTGGGCCGTACTCTTTTCAATATCCACATTCTTATCAATGTAAGAGCCGTAAGTATAAAGAATACCCATGGCGATTGAAAGAGAATAAAACATCTGTCCCATGGCAGTCACAACCGTCATCCATGAGAAATTCTCAAAATTGGGAACCAGGAAATATTTCACCCCATCCAGGGCCCCGGGACGAGTCACAGAGTAAATTGCCACAAATATGGCCAGAATAATGAGAAGCGGCATCATGACTTTCGATACCCGCTCAACACCGTTCTTAACCCCGGCTAAAATCACAAAAAAAGTAAGGACGGCGAACAGCACAAACCAGAATTCCACACTTGCGGAAGAGGCAAGAAATTCCGAAAAATATCCGTCTCCGGCAAGAGCATTTACGTTGCCGCACAGATACTCAAACAGATATTTGAGTACCCAGCCACCGATCACACAGTAATAAGGAACAATCAGCATAGGAACAACTGCATTGATCCAGCCGCCAAAATGAAACGGCAGACTTTTGCCAAAAACGTGGAACGCCCCCACGGGGCTTTTTTTCGTCATGCGCCCTAATGCCGTCTCTGACACGATCAGCACATAACCAAAGGTAACAACCAGAATCAGATAGACCAGCAAAAATATTCCTCCGCCGTATTTTGCCGCCAGATAGGGAAAACGCCAGATATTTCCCAGGCCCACCGCAGAACCGGCAACAGCCAGCACATATCCAATACGCCCGGAAAACTTTCCGCGCACGCCGGCATTTTGCGATGCTCCTTTCGAAGATGAATTCTCATCCATAAAAAATCCTCCTTATATATCATACTTCCTTCTAAGATTACCATTGTATCTGTATACGTTCAATATTATAATTGGCTAATACAGACTGAAAAGAACATAATTTTACAAAAACATCCATCAGGCTGTTATGGCCGTGCTCACTTTTGCCGCCAGCAGTATTCTGCTTCAATTATTTTCACTGACAGGAGAAGTTCTTATGATATACGAAATTACAAATACAGACCGCATTGTTTCACTGTTTGACGGCTGGAACGAAACCATGATCTGGTCCTGTCTTCAGGGCATCATGGGAAAAATGTATGCCAACGATCTCCAGAAGCCCACAGCAGCCATGGCCGTTCTGGGCGATTTTGTTTTTTTTGCTGGTACCCCTGATTCGGAACTGATCACCTGGCAGGCGGCCCTTTCTGGAAACAGTCCGAAAGAGAATCTGTACCGGAAGCATCCTCTTCCTGTGAACCGCTATCAGATCCTGGTTCCGCAAAACAGCGCCTGGCAGGAACTTCTCCTGCAGCTGTACGGCTCCCATGCCCGGACGATCACCCGATATGCCACCAAAAAAGAACCCCGGAGTTTTTCCACAGAGAAACTCCGGCAGATTGTTTCCCGTCTTCCTGGCGGTTGTACCCTTTCTCTGGTCAACCAGTCTCAGTACCGGCTCTGTCAGGCAGAGGAATGGAGCAGCGATCTGGTAAAACAGTTTCCCGATTACGGCACTTATGCCAAGTGGGGACTGGGCGTTGTTCTGCAAAAAGACGGCCGGATCTTATCCGGCGCCTCTTCCTATTCCCGCTATCAGAAGGGGATTGAAATCGAGATCGACACCCGGGAAGAATGCCGGCGCCAGGGCTTTGCCCGCATCTGCGGCGCACAGCTGATCCTGGAATGTCTGAAGCGCAGTTTATACCCCAGCTGGGACGCACATACCCCGGCATCTCTGTCCCTCGCACAGCAGCTTGGCTATCAGTTCAGCCACTCCTATTCCGCCGTGGAGACCCTGCCGCCTTCTGAATAAAACCATATTCTGCGAAAGCGCGGCATCCGCCCCCGCAGCAAGAGGGGGCGGAACATTCACTTCCACTGCATTGTATAATCGGCTTCCGCCGTTTCTTCATCCATGCCCTTTTCCACAATCTGAAGTCCTTCCCGCAGATAGAAATCCACCGCACGCTGATTTTTCCGGTACACATGCAGCGTAAATACCGGATAATGTTCTTTCAGATATCCCAGGATTTCCTTTCCGATCCCCTGGGAGCGCGCAGTCTGATCCACAAAAATCCCAGCCAGATAGCTGCCCGTCATACCGGCAAATCCGCGTATATTTCCATTCTCTTCATACACAAAAACCTCTGCCTGGGCAAGCTGTTCCTGCACCTGTGCATACTGCGCTCTCCAGTATGCTTCCGGTATAAAATCATGGGCTCCCAGATTTCCTTCCAGCCAGATCCTCATTACCTGTGCCATATCTCTCTCCTCAAATCTCCGGATCAATTCTCTTCTCCCCCCTTCGGCATTGTATCTGAAAACCAAGCAGGATCAGTACTGTCAGGAAAATCATGCCAATCCCTGACAGGAAAAACCACACATTTACTCCCACCCGTTCTGCAATGGGACTGCTGATCAAAAGCCCCACCGGCATTGTCACCGATGAGATCAGCGTAAGGACCGAAAAGGCCCGCCCCATTTTCTCCGCCGTCACCGTTTCCTGGATATAGGCCGTCAGTGGAATTGTATGGACATTTCCCGAAGCCCCCAGGAAAACACAGGCAGCAGCAAAGACAAACCAGCCGGCATATACCGGCGGTATCATACCGCAGACCGCGGTAACCACTCCCATTCCCAGCAGCCCCAGGAAAGATACTTTTATCTTATTCTCAATCTTCAAAACGCTGGAAAACAGCAGGGACGCCAGCATCATTCCCCCGGCAAATGCAATCTCCACAATACTCCCGTACATTGCGGAAAGACCGAAATAATCACTGGTGATCAGCGGATAAAAGGATGATAACGGGGCATAAAAAAACATGCATCCTGCCTCTGCCATTACCAGATAAAACAGCTTTTTATCCTGCCGGAAAACTTCCAGTCCCTCCCGGATCTGACCAGTCATTGTCTCTTCACGGGTTTCTTTTTTCTCCAGTCGCGGAATCTTTACAATGGCCAATGCTGCACTGGCAAAAACCGCTCCTGCCACATCGCTCAGCAATACCACAGACATGGGAAATACAGCATATAGAGATGCCCCGATGACAGGTCCCAGGAAAAATGATCCCGCATTCATCAGCTGCATCCATCCATTTGTCTTCACCAGCTGATCCGCCGGAACAAGCTGGGGAATGATCGACTGGATCGCCGGCTGCTGAAAAGTGCTTCCGATCCCCCTCACGCACAGCATGATAAAGACCGTCCACACAGGCAGATCAAAGAAAAACAGCAGCACGGCATAAATGGCAGCCATTGCACCCATGGTCATATCCGAAAAAATACAGATAAATTTACGGTTGAACCGGTCCGCAGCCACCCCTGCTATGGGACTGAAAATCGTCATGGGCAGATATGCCACCAGCCCGGATATTCCCAACATTAACGGCGACGAAGTCTTCTCCGCCAGCCACCAGATCAGGGCAAACTGCACCCCGTAACTGCCCAGCAGGGAAATGGCCTGCCCCAGGGCAATGATAAGAAATTTTGATCTCCACTTTTCTGTTTCACACATATTCATACACATATCCTTTCTTCAAACATTTTCAGTTTTTGATAAAAGGACAATAAAAAAAGATAACCCGTTCTTCTGAGTTATCTGTCACCTATCCTGCCTGACCTGCTGGCTGCAGACTCCACAGGAAAATCTTCCTGTATACACAGTTCTCCGGGAACTGAAAATCTGCGCACCGCCGCTGCCTTGCACACCCTGAACATTTCCTCCAGTCTGCGCACAGCTTCCTGGCATATGCCATTTTACATGTCTCCGCAATGCCAGATTCCTGAAAATCCTTAACGGGACACACATTCCCCATAGGATCCTGAAAGTCAGCTCATATCATTTATCCGCAAAATAAGTACAACAAAAAAACCCATTCCAACTGGGATACAAAAACATTTTTTATTGTCCCTGGATTAGCGAATAAACGACATCAAGCCACCTCCCTTATTTTCGTCTGCTCCATACTATCATATCTGTTCCTGAAAGGCAAGGGGAATCCTGCTCCCTCATATTTTCCGATCATAATAAATCGCCAGGATCAGCTCCAGCAGCATCATAACAGCCAGCATGATGCCAAATGCCAGCGTCATAGGCACCGCCAGAACCTCTCCGATCACAGAATGGCCCAGCATACACACGATCAGGCATACAAAGCAGACGCCTTCCGACAACCGAAGCGCCATTCCTCTGGATTTCATCTGGATCAAAATATTTCTCTCATCTCGCTCACTGATCTTATCTTCCCTGGACATTTCTGCCGAAAAGCTGCGGATCATGACCCCAATCCCAAAGAACAGGCACAACACCATAAGCACGCTTCCCTTCAGATCGAATCCCTTCCAGATGCTCACGAAAAAAAGCGCAAGGCCCAACACACTCAAAAACAACCCAAGAAAAAAATTACTCTTGTTATAAATCTTCATACTGTTTGTCCTCCTGTTCCTTATTTTCTTTCAGACAACACAATTCTTCCACGGTAACGCCAAATACCTGCGCCATCCTGTACGCCAGCATAAGAGAGGGACTATACTGCTCCTTCTCGATGGAAATGATCGTTCTCGAAGAAACATGGACCAGATCAGCCAACTGCTGCTGGGTCATTTTTGCCGCTGTCCGAAATTCCTTTACCCTTGTTTTCATATGTTCCCTCCAGCTGATGTGAAGTTTACTTCATGTTATCAAATAAAAAAATGCCCGTCAAGAAGCAAGATGCGTTACTGTTACGGATGGCTGGAATTACGAACCAGCAATCCCCGGTGGATACACCCCTCCCTGCGCTCTTCCTGACCCGGCAAAGGGCGTGTATCCACCCGATGATATTCCGCAAACACTTCTTTTTCAATCTCAGAAAAAAAGATCGGGACACTCATACTGGAATAAAAGTGCGGGGTATTTTGAATTTGAAAATGAACATGGGGCTCCGTTGTATTCCCAGAATTGCCGCATCTGGCAATCACCTGACCTCTCCTGACCTTCTGCCCCACCTGAACCGTTATACTCTTCGGCATTAAATGGCAGATCACGCTGTATTCACTGTCAGAATGCCGGATAATAATCCGATTCCCAGCGATGTCCAAGGTATCCGGATCTGTCTGCCCCTCTTCCATAATACGGCAATCAGAAAAGTTATCTTTGAGGGAAATCACGATCCCGTCTGCAGGAGCGAGGATTTCTCTGCCATAGCAATAATAGCTTTGCAAGTCTTTTCTGTCTCCGGCGTAACTTTTTCCTTCTTGATCCACAATAAGAAAATCATACGCAAAACGCTGCGGCAGTATTTCCCAGGAATGAGATGTATCTTTCGTGATACCACCATTTGCTACATACCATTCTCCGTTAAATGGCAGTGAGTACGCAACTTCCGGTCTGTAATCATCTATGTTTCTTATTTCTCTGTCATTATATTTTATTACGGCATAAATCAATCCAGCCAGCTGCAGCACAGCCTGCCAAAAGAACCGCAGTCTCATTGATTTTCCTCCTGTATTCAAAGTTCTTTACCTATGGCTATTCTGTCTGTTCTTATTTCAAAAAGCATAGGAACAGTCACCTGCCCCTATGCTTCTCTTTCTTTTTCTGCTGTTTCAGCTGAAACTGTCTCTGTTTCTCTGCTTCCCGTCTCTCCCGGCTCACAGTCTTACGTTCCATTTTCAGCTGCTCCTGCTGTAATTTCAAAGCCTGCTGCGCCTTTGTTCCGGTCCCGGTATTCTGTACCTGCCTGCGCACTTCCCGCTGGATCCGTTTCGGATTACGGCCGGCTTCTTTTACATCAGCTGCCACAGCCGGACTAAACCGCAGACGGCAGTAATTTTTCAGAACAAACTCATAAACCTCATAGTCCTTCGGTTCCGCTCCAAACGTCACCTTGCATACCGAGAGTTTTCCCTCCGATATGCGTTCAAAAACGCCTACCCAGAATGGCTCCTCAAAAAATACCGTCAGTCTGCCTGCTGCTTTGTCCATGACAATTCCTCCTTAAATAATTGTAATGAACAAAGAACGGACGACCCTAAGGAGGGAGGGTTACTTACACCAGACGGTGCGGCCGGGCTACCTACCGGCTCTGTAAGAAATCACTTCTTACGTTGCGTTTTTATCTTGGCACTTTGATTCTATCATAATATGGGCCGTTCAGCCATACATGATCCGCATGATATCCTGTTCTTCTGAAATGCGGCGTACTGTTCCTGCTATTTCCAAAAGTCAGGATTTACTGTTCCCACTATTTCCCCAAATCAGGATTTACCCTTTCAGATTCTTCAGGGCAGATGGATTATTCTCCAGAATTGCCCCAACAGTGGGACATCCTTCCAATTCCGAACAATCGCCGCAGGTGGCAGCGCCCTTTTTCAATGCGCACTTGCGAATCTCACACATACTGTCGCAAAACACCGTCTTTATTCCTTCCACACGACAGCCCTGACAGTTAATATGCTCTGGAAGAATCGGGGCCTGGTTCAGTTCCGCCCATAGCTTCGCAGTTTTTTCCCGCAGCTTTTGGTCGTCATTGATCGTTGCAAGATACGCATCACATTTTTCACAATCCAGCCCGCAGTATGCGATCATTTTATTCATAGCTATGCACCTCCTTAACTTCTCTCCTAAAATCACAACAGATTTTCTTACTTTCATTTAAAGTTTCACCCAGCGGAGAATTATTACTTTCAGCTGTTACTTACAGAACAGGAATACACAATTCACAATAGTGATTATCCACCAGATTTCTTCGATAACGCTCCATTACAGGTCTGCTGTTATCCCATAAATACCCTGTTTTTTCCAATTCCGAGGGCCACATTTTCCATGCATTTTCGACTGCCTCTGCTGTGTGAGGGATCAGAAAAATCAAGTATTTACCGCCTTCCAATTCTCTGCACTTCACCTGATCACATGCAGGTATCTGATTTTTTGGCTGACTGATACAAATATCATAGCGGCACTGACAGGGCTCTGTGATTGCCGGATTATCCATGGCTGCTGCGTAAATCACGGAATCCTCATCATACAGATGGTGCTCCTTAACCCATTTCTTAAAGGTATCCATCAGCCTGTAATTTTCAGAACCATACTCACCAGTTCCTCTCATATAAAGCACTCTGGAAGATGGCATTCTTTCCTGCGTGATGCTGATAAAAAATTCCAAAAACCTTCTCTCCAATCGTATAAAGTACATCGATGCCTGAGCCAAGCATAACCCCAATTAAAACGATTTTCAAGAAGCTTTTTTAACTATGTCAGAGCAGTCTCCTGCTCCCTGCTGCAGCTGCTATTTTCCCATAAGTTTCTGCATATTGCCTGCAATCTGTTTTTCCATAACATCATAACATAAAAAATCATTCTCCCCGGTCAATATCATATGAAAATCAATCTCTTTATAACCTCTCCTGAGATATATCTTCTTGGCCGGTAAAGATGCATCCAGTACGATTTTCGAATACTGACCAGAAATTTTCTTCTCTGCAAAATCAAGCATTTCCGTCCCGAATCCCTGTCCCTGATACGGGGGCAGAACAAAAAGCCGGCATATTTCATTGCCTTTTATTGTAATTGTGCCGACAGCATTCTGCAGACTGTCATAACAGAGAAAGACAAACTCTCTTTCCATGTCCTTTTGAATATTTGCTTCGTTATGATGCTCCAGAAAAAAATCCACCGCACCTTTCGGATAGTAATGCGGATAAACTTCAGCAATTGTGGTCACTGATATATGTCTGACTGTATGTAAATCCGATAAAACAGCCTGTCGTATACTCATTTTCCTCTCTCCATAACTTCTATACTATTGCGAACCAGAATACTAAGGCGTGGCATTCTTCTCCAATCCCATTTCTTTTATCACCTGCTTTGCCCAATCCGCTTTATCACTGGCTACGATAATTGCAACTCTGTCATCTATGCCTCTGCCCATGCCATAACGCACTGACGCAAACCCGGCGTCTCCCAAGTCCTGTCCATATGCTGCAATACCATTGTTTTTTAACGTATGGATTATCATATTTGCCTGCAGGTTTCCATCTGCCGTAAACACATTGACTTCCTGCTGCTCCGCAGCCGGCGCAGCGTTATTTTCCAGAATTTTCTCCTTTCTCTTATGGCTGAAATGCGCCAGTATTCTCAATACGCCAAACCCTGCTATCGAAATCCCGAGCCAAAATATAAGCGCAATAGAAACAATCTGGGACATATCTGCTCCCATTTTAACATAATATACCGCTAATACTGTCGTAAACAGAACCGCACATATGATGCTTATCACAGCATCCGTAAACGGCGAATTTTTAAACCTGGAATCTGTCTCATAAATCCCGTTGTAAGACATCATTCCAAGATAAGCAATACCGCCGATCAGCAAAACAGCCGTTTCTCCAGCCACATATCTCATATTCCCGGCAGCAAACAGCTGCACTACTATCACCACTGCACAGATTGCAAAAGACAGACCAAATGCAATATTGCCTGTTTTAGCTGCCTTTTCTTTCTCCAACTTACTGTAATCTGCAACCTTCGTTAATGTTTCTTTCAATTCTTTATCCATATTCTCGCCTTTTCTTTCTCCATCTAAAATTTCCTTCACATCTACACCATAGAACTCCGCCATCTGGATCAGAATACTTAAATCCGGCATATTCGTTCCTGTTTCCCACCGTGAGACTGTTCTCCCCGATACGAGCAGAATCTCAGCCAGCTGTTCCTGCGTCAATCCTTTTTCCCTGCGAAGTGCCTTCAGAAACGCTCCTATCTTTTTCGTGTCCACTCATTTCCCCTCCTTTCCCTCTCACATTACCATAAATGCCGGCAGCCAAACACGACACAAAGCGAGAAATGCCCTGTTTTCGCTATCGGACATGATTGTCTGATCAGATTTTTTATATTATAGGAGTATTTTATCAGATATGCAGCCCGTTTTCTATGGGACGCGGAAAGGAATAGACAATGGTTCTTCAACGCTTCATACATTCAGACGTATGGGATTGCTGCTTTCCCGGAAATTTGAGGTGTGATATAATGTAGAAAACAAAACAACCATTTTTACAGGAGAGATTCATGGAATATACGATACGTGAAATGACAGTAGAAGAATATCCACTGTTGAATGATTTTTTATACGAAGCGCTTTTTATTCCAGACGGTATAGCGCCACCGCCCAAAAATATTATTGCTTCTCCTGAATTGCAGATTTATGTTGATCACTTTGGATTACTAAAAGATGATTTTGCATTAGCTGCAGAAGTTGAGAAAAAAATCGTCGGAGCTGTCTGGGTACGCATAATCAACGATTACGGACATATTGACGATGAAACGCCATCCCTTGCAATCTCTCTATACAAAGAATATCGCGGACAGGGGATAGGAACCGATATGATGAGAGAAATGCTGTCTTTGCTGAAAATATATGGCTATAAGAGGGTTTCACTTTCTGTTCAAAAGGCCAATTACGCGGCTGAAATGTATCGAAAAATCGGATTTGAAACTATAAAGGAAAACGGAGACGAATGGATCATGCTATGGCAGGAGGACAGACCTTGATATATTATATAAACGCATACACAACGCTAATCAGTGCCATTCTGGGCGTTTGTTTTTCAATAGGAGCGGTCATGGCAGAAAGGAGAACCGGCCGGACAAACGCCCTGTATATGTTCGCCAGAAGCCTTGCTCTGGCGTGTGCCGCCGTCATTCCTGTGTGCAGAAATGCACCTTCCATTTTATTTGTTGTCACAGGGATAATGCCTTAACTTCCTGAGTTTTTTTACCCTCAACGCTAATTGCAGTCATCACTTGTCCCCATCTGGATCATCATAATACCCGAGTTCTATGCGAACGTTTTCCATCATATATCCCAGATCATCTGATACGCCATACCCCAGAGGATCGGCAGTAGATATGAGGTTTTCGAATTCTGTTTCGTGGAGGCTGAAGAAATCCGGATGCAGTTTCGCATAATTCAAAAATTTTTCAGCTGAGGATTCAAGGCTGTTGTAAAATCTTCCCCCATAGTCACCGTATACTGCACTAAGTTCTGCGGCTTCGGCAGCGAAAGCAAGGTGCATCAGAGCCTTCGTTCCTTCATCTACAGTTCTGCTTAGGTAGTCGTTCAGCACACCTTTGCATTCACTCAAAGAAAACTGTTCCTTCCAGAAAACCTTTTCTAATCGTTTCTGCAGACTGGCTATCAATTCATCATTGGATTCCACGCTCCAACAACTGCTTTCGATATCCTTGAAAACTTTAGAAGATTTGAACATTTCAAATAAATGCGCTTCTAATTCATCTCTGGTTAAAGATTTAATTACTTTTTTATACTGCGTTAGTGTCATCATGCTTTTTCTTCCCCTGTCCAATTGTTATGTAACACTCAATCTTCTGACGGCCTATTCCCTTGCAGGAATTCAATGACTTCTGTAAGGGTTTTCTCGCTTTTTGAGAATGCTTCCAGGAGCTGCTTGTTATCCCGCTCCTTCCGTTTCGTCAGAAGCTTTTCCAATTCATCAACTGCCTTATCGTATTTCACTTTTGTTTCGGCCACATTGATCTGAGCTTTCTCTATCTTTTCTTCTAATGTCACAACCCGTCTCGCCATCTTCCTGCCCTCCCATATCACAGTGTTTTCATTTGTTCGTTTGCTGCTTTTTCAAACTCCTCAACCTCAATCCTTGCCAGATCTGAACTGATTGCAGCCGCCTGTTTCTGTACATTAGATGCTGTAAGGCCGAAAGCTTTCAGGATCTCTTTTTGTCTGGCAGTAACTGCATAATCCAAACGGTATTCATTATCAGCACCTTTTAGCATCTCTATCTTTTCCAGTTCCTTTATGGCTGCAGGCACTGTCATGAAATTTCTCCTGTGTTCCTGTCGGTCCATTTCGTCTTTCAGACAGGTATATATCTTACTTCGGATAATCGTGGCTACAAACTCTATAAATATCTTTGTATCCATTGACTCATTAGAGTAAACCCGCTCACTCCGCGCCCCGAGATACGATTTATCTCCCCGGAAAAGTTTCTCCGATCCATCCCTGCTCTTATACAGCGTCAGCGCTTCCTCTGCTGTCATCTTATCCGAAGTCACAATCACAAAATAACCACAAAGCTGTATCTCCCGGTTGATTATTTCTGTCTTTTCGATTCCGGACATGAACTTCTCATCTTCCAGGCCTTCATGCCAGTACACCAGATCGAAATATTTAATAAAATCTCCTCTCAGACGAACTGGCAGCCCCATACAGTCTTTTAGTTCCTTTCCCATCTGGTCAATTTTATCTTCAAATTTTTCCCGCTCAGACTGCCTTTTGCTGTCACTATAATAAATATGGAAATACCTCTCTTTTTCATCATCTGCATATAGTTTCCGCCGAACAGTTGTGCCACTGACTTTGTAGGCGCGGATACTGTTTTTCCGATCATCCTCGAAACGTCCTCTTCGCTCCAGTATGATATCGCTGACCAGTTTTTTCATCCCCTTGGCCATGATAACGAAATCATATCCATTATCATCCATGAACCGGATATTTTCCTTGCTAAAATATCCCCGGTCCAGAATAAACCCAACCCGTCTGTACCCATATCCCTTCGCTTTGCCAAGCGTATACTGAAGCTGGGATATGTCTACAATGCTTCCGGGATAAGACTCGTAGAACAAAGGCTCTCTATTATTCCGGTCATAGGCAATGGAATAATTAAAGATTTCTTTCCCCTGGTCATCTTTTGGATGGCCAAACTCTACCAGATCGATGTCGCCGGCCTGGCTGTTTTTGTTTGTGGAATCGTAAGAAATATAGATCCTTTCCCTATGATCTCTCTTCTCGTTCCATTCATTCAAAAACAGAATCCGTTGGTCTGTCGTAGTCCGGCTAAGAAAATCGGACACTTTCGAATCACTGTATATACGCATATCCTCTGTCATCAATGGATGGTTGAAAGCATAATCCGGATAATACTGGGCGGCATTTCCTTCGGTAATGATTGTATAGGCAGCCAGATCCAGAAACAGCCCCGCATCCTTTCCAACGATTCTTGCAAGCATCAGATCCAATCTGTAGTCAGATATGACCTTCCGAATCACAATATAAGCCCCAATACGAAGGCAGCCACTTCGGTATCCCTGTTTCTCCTCCGGCAGGATTTCCTGTGGAAATATCTTTAAGAACTTGTCATTCGGCAACATGAGGGCAGGCTGGCCCGGAATCTGCTTGCCGATACATATCCGTCTCGGTGTGTTATACTTCTTATCTTTCAGATAAATCCGCGCGTATTCATAATAGATATACGTCGTTCCCTTGATTGTCTTCTTCGTGATTTTCCCGTTTGAATCAGGTATCTTTATCGTACAGTCCAGGTACATATGGCACTCCATCCGTTTAATATTTGAGGGTTAATTGTCTCTCTTGTATTATGCCATATTTTTCCAAAAAATACAAGTGAAAAATGGGATTTTCCTTGATTTTACGGGCTTTTTTCAGCTTCCCCAATGAGCGCCAATTTATTGAGTGTCAATTTTTTTGGAAGTTCAGATTGTTTTTCCTAGCTCGCCCTCTGGCCTGCCCCCTCTTCCTTCTTCTCGCCAACTATGTCTGAATCTTGTCCTTGGGTCAATTCGCTTACCTCTGTCTGCATCGTCTGTAGCTCTTTTACCGGACTGATTTTGTTTGCTTCGCTGATCCTGCGATTGGCATAATCCAGACTGCTCTGGAATGCGCTTGCCATTTTCTTGTAGTCTACCTGCTCCAGTAAGGCCTCCATGCAGATTACTTCTTCCAATATATGCTTCCGTTCTGTTCTCTTATCTCGCAAGATCTTATACATCCGGTACCCCTGCACTGTATTGTAGGTCGTACCTTCTATAAAATTAAGTACAGACTCGATCTCCTCTTCCAACTGCGCAATATCCTGTTTCATCGCCATCAGTTTCAACTTCAAATTATTCCAGAATACCACTTGCTCCTGCAAAAACCGATATGCCGATACAGACGTCTCCTGTACTATTTCTACAGGCTCTGTTGCCTCCAACTGCAGCTCACCATCCTCGGAGTGCTTCATACCCAGCGTGTGGGCCAGAGCATGATCCACTTCCTTCATCACACGCTCTCCCACATTGCCGCAATAATCCATCAACCTGCATTTGTCTACAGTCTGAATTTGTTCAGCGCAAATGTCACTGGGTACCTTCATAATATTCATATCGTTATAATAGACATGATAGGGCATATTTCCTTTGCATCTTGAAGTCAAACACAGGCAAATCACTGTATCCGACACTTTATTCCCCAAATTATTCTGTACAATCAATACCGGTCTTTTCTTGGCTGCTTCCCGTCCTACCACATCTTCTATTTTTCCAAAATCCACATAGTAAATATCTCCTCGCCTGATCCCATGCAAGCCGGCGGGATAAAAAGTTTTCTCTTTTTTACTCATAGTTACCGTCTCCTTCTGTCTCTGTTGTTCCGTTTCTGGTGATAATTCACGATTTCTTCTTTCCATCTGTCATCCAGAAAAGGCTCTGACGGATCACTCATAATTGCCTTGCTAAGTGCCCTACCCACCGCTTTAAAATTAATGGCAACACCTTCCGGATCATTTTCATAAGTCACAGAACGGTTACGGGCAATACCGATCTTTTCTGCCTCATTTCCGGCATCCATGTTTGCACCAAGGAATAAGAACTCCCATCCACATTCTTTTTTTGCATGGATCATTTCCCGTATCTGCTCATAAGTGAACTTCTCACTGGAATTTTCCAATCCATCTGTGGTAATAACAAAAATGACTTTTCCGGCTTTATGGGATTCCGGCAGATGTTTTTGGACATTGTCTGTCTTCTCAATCGCTTCTCCCACTGCATCCAGAAGCGCCGTACAGCCCCTGACATAATATTCTTCTTCCGTCAAAGGCCCGATAATCTCAATGGGAAATCGATCATGAATAATCTCCACCAGGTCATCAAATAACACGGTTGTCACATTCACTTGCTTTTCATCTGCTTTCTGCCGGGCTATCATTCCGTTAAATCCACCGATTATATCCCTCTCCAATCCCCCCATGGAACCACTTCTATCCAAAATAAAAACCAACTCTGTTAATTCTGTATTCATGTGATTACTCCTTTCCTGACCTGGGTTCAGGTCATATTGGTATCCCCCTGCGGGATTACTCCTTTCCTGACCTGGGTTCAAGTCATATTGGTATCCCCTTGCGGGGTACTTCCTTCCATCGTTTCTAATCACATTTTATATACAGAACCAACGGAGTTGGTCGCATGTCAGGCGACATTGTAACTTCGCCTTTTCTGTTTACTTAACCAAATACTGGCTGTCCATATGCATACAGCACATCATTGATTTCAAACATATCATATATTTTATTCTGCAAAAAATAAGCCACGATAATATCTGTCTTGGAACTTCGGGACAATGCAAATCCGGCGCTTCCAAGCAAGTCCTTTGCTTCATCCAAAGATAATTCCAACGCTATTGCAATTTGCGCCGAGCAGCGGCCACTGGTGCGTTTGCCAGCGGCCACTCGGCGG
>UQMI01000051.1 GCA_900542045.1 uncultured Blautia sp. | reverse complement strand
TCGATAAAATCCGCTCTTCTTATACTTTTAAAAATCTTTCATGAAACAACCCTGCAAAGATCTGCGTAACCAGTCAGTTTTGCGGAGATCGGAAGCAATCCGCCTGCAAATCCGGCTCTGTCCGTATTTTCCAACTGGCTGCCAGGTCATTCAAAGCCTCCTTCAGCTCCCGGATCATCTGCGTAACCATATCCTGGGCTTCCGGCTCCGTCCGGGATTCTGTCGCTGCTCCCATCATCACCAGAAGCTTCCGGCCCATTTCATGAGCCTCCCCGGCAGAAAGCATTCCCCACAGGAGCTGATCCAGCAGATGAACATAGAGAGAAACTGCTGCCACCATCTCTCCGTCTCTTCCGATCTGATAGAGCCGTTCAGAGAAATCCGCCCGGCCAGTCCCCGGTATCTTCTTACGGAATTCTTCCCACAACGTTTCCTCCGTAATACCAAAACGGTCTAACCGCTTCATCACATGATGCTGGCTTTCCGGCGAAAGTCCGGTCTCCCGGTACAGGGCTTCCCTGACTGCAGCTTTGACCGCTCTGCCGACCAGTTCTCCCAGTTTGCTGTGTTTGCCTGCATCCGTCAGGCAGATTTCCGATTCGGCGTTGCAGACCACAATGGTACTGTCTGTACCGGAACCGGTGGCAATCCCCATGGAATACCGGCTGGGCGCCAGAAGCTCCTGCAAGACTGCTGTCTTGGCTTCTGTGCAGGTCACCATGGCTCTGGCCAGTGCTCCGGGAGTCAGATCGGTGTTCATGAATAACATGATATTAATGGTCCCGGCTTTTACCGGAACAGATGCATCCTCCAGTTCATCCCAGGAAGCCGGATCTCCTACCCGGCCGCCGTTGACATCGATCCCTCCTGTCACCACAGCGGTCACAGCCAGAGCGCCGCAGCGTTCTGTCCGGATCGCCGCATGATCCATATTTGCCGCAGTGGACATCCCGGCCGATGTACAGGGATCCAGACCCAGACTCTCTGCCGTCAGCTTCAGATGCTCCTCATAAGTCGGTGCCAGAAGCCGGCATTCCATCCCTTCTCCCGGCTTGATATCGTTATTAAAAACAGCAGTCAGCCCCTCCTGATAACCGCCGTTTAACTGACAGGTGCTCAGAACCCGTCTCTTTCCCGTAAACAGTACTACAATACACTTCTGGTATTTGTGTACAGGATCCTTTATCGGGAGTGTATCAATCAGCATCTCTGGATTCCTCCTTTTCTTCCCGCGGAAACAGTTCTTCGATCCGCCGCAGGAACTCATCATGATCCCCAAAATAAACAATCTTTTTCTGAGCGCCAAGGCTTTTCAGACGCTCTACCAGCTTTCCTCCGGTATAATCCTCGCTCAGGGCATTTCTGTGGAAAAACAGTTTCCCCTTCATATTCTCCAGACCGTCCAGATTGCCCAGATTGTCCTCCCCGAAGGGTATATCCGATACCAGTATGATCTCTGCATCTTTCATCAGCTCCAGATTCTTCTCCTGGGCTTCTCTTGTCACAGGGGTAAACGGCGGAATCTCCACATGAGGTATCCCCAGGGAACGGCAAACGTCACAGTCGTCACTTCCCTCATTGACCACGCCGGCAGTCAGCTCATATCCCCGGTCATCCAGCTCTTCCAGAATCTTCACAGCGCCGTCTCCGCCGCAGATTACATGAATATGGCCCGGGTAATCTGTCTGCTTCTCCCGCAGAACCCGGACCGGAATGATCTCCGGTTTATGAAACAGCGGATTCTTCCGGATAAAAAGTTTCATCTGATAAAGTTTTTCCATGTTTTTTCTGGTGACCACCGCCGAAGGCACACCATCCGCCGCATTTTTTCCTTCCTGCAGCAGGATCATTCTTGCACAGTACCGTGCCGCCATATTCACATCATGGAGCACGGCCAGAACTGTCATTTTCTGTTCCCGGTTCAATCTGGTGATCAGTTCCATCACCTCTGTCTGGTGACGGATGTCTAATGCCGATGTGGGCTCATCCAGTAAAATAATTTCCGGTTCCTGGGCCAGGGCACGGGCCAGGATCACCCGCTGCTTCTCTCCTCCGCTTAATTCATTGTAAAGACGCTCCCGAAATTCCAGCGTATTGGTCACTTCCATGGCCTGACGCACCGCCTGTATATCCTCCGGGGTCTCTCTTTTTCCGAAGCGCTGGTACGGATATCGCCCCATTGCCACCACTTCCTCCACGGTAAAAGCATATTCCACCGAATACGACTGGGGAACCACCGCAACCATCCGGGCACGCTCCTTTGCCTTCATATCCTGTGTATTCCTGCCGCAGATCACAATTTCTCCGGATTGCACCGGCAAAAGTCCGGAAATGCATTTCAGAAGCGTGGATTTTCCCGCACCGTTGATACCGATCAGCGCAGCAAACTCTCCCCGGCAAAGAGAAAGAGAAACGCCCTGCAGCACATCTTTCGCTCCATAACCGGCATGGACATCCCGGATATCCAGCATTACTTCTTCCATTACGCAGTTCCTCCTCTCCTGGATTTCCACAGCAGATACAGAAAAAAGGGACCGCCGCAGGCTGCTGTCACAATACCCACGGGAATCTCCTGGGTAATGATACTTCTGGCGAAGGTATCACAGAGAATCAGGAAGGTTCCTCCAAACAAAAGAGAAACCGGCATCAGCACCCGATGTTTTGGCCCGGTAAAAAGGCGTACCACATGGGGCACCAGAAGCCCCACAAAGCCAATAATTCCCGTGGCAGAAACCACTGCTGCCGTCACAATACTGGACACCACCAGGATCTTCTTCTTTACAAATTCCACATTTACCCCCAGCTGCACCGCCGTATCCTCTCCCATCAGCATCAGATCCAGTTCCCTGGCGGAAGTCAGAAGCAGGATTACTCCCACAGTCACATAAGGAAGAATCACCAGGATCTGGTTCCAGCCTTTTCCATTGAGGCTTCCCATGGTCCAGAACATGATCTGCTCCATGCTCTGCTGGTTAAACAGCATCAATAAGGACATAAAGGCTGACAGGCTCTGATTCACGGCGATTCCCGACAGCAGCAGACTTGCCACCGGCACTCTTTTTCCCACTCTGGAGATCGTATATACCAGAAATACTGTCAGGAGTGCTCCGATAAATGCCAGAAATGTATTGCCGGAAAGTCCCAGGATCCCTCCGGAAAAATGCAGGACAATCCCTACGGCTGCTCCCAGCGCTGCCCCGGAAGAAATTCCCAGGATATAGGGGTCAGCCATGGGATTTTTGAAAATTCCCTGGTAGCAGGCACCGCACACCGCCAGGGATGCCCCGGTCAGAAAACCCAGCAGAACTCTGGGCAGCCGCACATCCCGGATAATAGCGATGCTCCCTTCTGAAATCCCTTCCATGCTCACCGGAAGGCGGAAAATTTCATGGAGCAGGATACGATTGATCTGATCCAGGGATACCGAAGCTGCTCCCAGGATCGTGCATACATAAATGCAGAGGATACAGCCAAGGATTGCCAGGATCAGGATTCCTTTTTTTCCCTTTTCTTTCATATATCATTCCTCAGTCTGAGAAAACAGTTCCGGATAGATCTGCTCTGCCAGAAGCCGCATTCCTTCCACCAATCTGGGGCCGGCTCTCTGGATCAGGTCCGCTTCCGGAGACAGGCCGTCATAGTAGATAATCTGATCATTCTGAATACAATCCAGAGAAGAGAGGCCGGCTACCTGTTTTAACTCCTCCGGCGCGGTGAACAGGGAAATATACACATCCGGATCACTCTCAATAATCTTTTCCACAGAAACCTGGGGCCAGGCCTCTCCCGTATCGGCCACCACATTTTCCACGCCAATGTCATCCAGCACACTTCCCAAAAGAGATCCGGGACCGGCGCTGTAATAATCTCCCAGATCGATAAACGCCGATTTTGCCTCTGTCTTTGCCGCCAGGATTCCCTGTATCTCTTCCATGTCCGATTCCATGCCGTTCACAAGATCCGCAGCCTCCTGATTCTGATTGAGCACCTGACCGGCCGTCAGAATATCCTGCTCCACACTTTCCAGATCATTTGCTGTAAATACGATAACTTTTGCTCCTGCGTTCTCCACCTGTTCCCGCACGGCATCATCAATGTAATCCGATGCAAAAATCACATCCGGAGACAGAGAAATGATCAGTTCTGTATTGGGGGAAGTATAACTTCCAATGGAATCCACCTCTGCTGCTTCCTCCGGATAAGTGCAGTAATCTGTCCTGCCCACGATTTTTTCATCGGCCCCCAGAGCAAAAAGCGTCTCCGTATTGGCCGGTGAAAGAGAAATTACCCGCTGAGGCTCTTTCTCAATGGTCACGCTGTTGCCCAGATCATCGGTCACAGTAAGGGGGTACTGCGTCTCTCCTCCATCTGTACGGTCACTTTGGCCCTCCGAAACACTGTCCTCTGCGTCTTCTGTGCCTTCGGCCTGAAACCCCTCTGTACTTTCTTCCTGTGTATGATCTGTTTCTTCTGCATTTCCGCCGCAGCCTGCCGCAAACACCGCCGCAGCCGAAAGCATGAGAGTCAGCATAACGCTTATTGTTTTTTTCTTCATTTTTCTACTCCTTCTGCCTGTTTTCCTTTGAGATGGGCTGCCGCATTTTTTGGTTTCTGCAGCAGCCCTGATCATTTAATTTTAAGTAAACCATAATCCTTTTTATTTGTCAACGAAGTGCAAAAAATGGGGCAGACGGTATCTTTTCCGTCTGCCCCATACGGACATTTTTATGATCATAAATTCGTATATCCCATCAGGGATTCATCCACTGCCCGGGCAGCTTCCCGCCCTTCCCGGATGGCCCATACCACCAGAGACTGCCCACGGTGCATATCTCCTGCGGTAAAGACTTTCGCAACCGAGGTCTGATACTGCTCCGGCTCCGTAGCCACATTCGTCCTGGCATTTAATTCTACGCCAAAGGCATCGGCAATGTACTTCTGGGTTCCCAGGAAACCGGCAGCTATCAGCACAAGATCCGCCTCCACTACGGTTTCCGTGCCTTCCACCGGAACCATCATCATCCGGCCGGTTTTCTCATCTCTTTTGCTTTCCAGCTTCACCAGCTTCGCCTGGCAGACTTCTCCCTTTTTGTTGGGAATGAATTCCGTTACAGTGGTCTGATAGATCCGGGGATCATGGCCAAAAACTGCAATGGCTTCTTCCTGGCCGTAATCGGTCTTGCAGACTCTGGGCCACTGGGGCCAGGGATTATTCTCTGCTCTGGTATCCGGTGCTTTCGGCATCATTTCCAGCTGGGTCACAGATTTTGCTCCCAGACGGATGGCTGTTCCCACACAGTCATTTCCCGTATCGCCGCCGCCGATGACAATAACATTCTTGCCTTTAGCGGAAATATACGCCTGGTCTTTGAAATCCGAATCCAGCAGGCTCTTAGTCACAGACTTCAGAAAATCCACCGCGAAATAGATTCCTTTCGCTTCCCGGCCCGGCACCTGGATATCTCTGGGATTGGATGCGCCGCAGGCCAGGATCACCCGGTCATATTCCTTCAGCAGTTCGCTGGCTTTCACATCCACGCCCACATTTACGTTGGTCTTGAAAATCACGCCTTCTTCTTCCATCAGAGCCAGTCTCCGGTCAATAACGCTTTTTTCCAGCTTCATATTGGGAATGCCATAGCGCAGCAGCCCGCCGATCCGGTCGCTTCTCTCATATACCGTCACCTGGTGGCCCCGTTTGTTCAGCTGCATGGCTGCCGCCAGACCAGAAGGACCGCTGCCCACAACAGCAATCTTCTTCCCGGTGCGCACTTTGGGCGGTTCCGCCTTGACCCAGCCCTCCGCAAAAGCCGTCTCAATGATCGCTCTCTCATTTTCCTTGGTGGCCACCGGTTCTCCGTCCAGGTTACAGGTACAGGCCGCTTCACACAGCGCCGGGCAGACCCGGGAAGTAAACTCCGGAAAACAATGGGTCTTGCTCAGCCGCAGATAGGCCTGTTTCCAGTTGCCCCAGTATACCAGATCATTGGTCTCCGGCACCAGATTATGCAATGGACAGCCGGAAGCCATCCCGCCCAGCATCATACCGGACTGGCAGAAGGGAACGCCGCAGGCCATGCAGCGTGCTCCCTGTTTCTGCTGTTTTTCCCTCGATAAAGGAGTACGGAACTCATGGAAGTGTTTGATTCTGGTTTTTGGATCTTCCACACGGGCCGTTTCCCTTTCATATTCTATAAATCCTGTTGGTTTTCCCATGATTCACAATCCTCCTATTTCTTTGCTCCAATGCTCTCATAGAAAGCTTCAATCTGAGCCTGCTCGCTGCTCAAACCCTTTTCCTCCAGCTGGGCGCTCAGAAGCATCATTTTCTTATAATCATTGGGAATGATCTTCTTAAACCTGGGCAGATATTCCCGGAAATGCTCCAGTACCTGCCGTCCCTTTTCCGAACCGGTAGCCGCCACATGCTCTTCGATCATATCCCGCAGCTCTTTCTCATCGTATTTATTATCCACCTTCTCAATGGAGATCATTTCTTTATTGATATTTTTATACAGGGTACTGTCTTCATCCAGCACATAGGCGATACCGCCGCTCATGCCTGCCGCAAAGTTCTTTCCAGTTTTGCCAAGTACCACCACACGGCCGCCGGTCATATATTCACAGCCATGTTCACCTACGCCTTCCACAACGGCACAGGCACCGGAATTACGCACGCAGAACCGCTCGCCGGCCACACCATTGATAAACGCCTTGCCGCTGGTCGCTCCATAAAGAGCCACATTTCCGATAATAATGTTCTCATTGGCTTTATAGGCTGCTTTCTTTGGCGGATATACCACCAGCTTGCCGCCGGACAGGCCCTTGCCGAAGTAATCGTTGCTGTCTCCGCATAAGGTCAGTGTCAGACCTCTTGGAATGAAAGCTCCAAAACTCTGCCCGCCTGCACCGGTACATTCCACCACCAGAGTATCTTCCGGCAGTCCGTTCTTATGCTCTCTGGTGATCTGGGCTCCCAGGATCGTACCAAAGGCTCTGTCTGTATTTCCCACTTCCACCTGGATCGTCTTTTTCTCACCTTTTGTCAGCGCAGTGCCCAATTTCTTCAGAAGAACTCTTTCATCCAGAGTCTTTTCCAGTTCAAAATTATATACCCTGGCCGGATCAAAAGTTACTTTCTCTTCACCGCCGACATAGGGATTTTCCAAAATCGCGCTCAAATCAATCTGACTCTCTCTGCTTCCTGCCGGAAAGTCTTTTTTCTTCAGAAGATCACTGCGCCCCACCATTTCATCAACGGTATGCATCCCCAGCTTCGCCATATATTCTCTCAGCTCCTGAGCGATAAACCGCATGAAATTTACCACATACTCCGGTTTTCCCCGGAAACGCTTCCGCAGTTCCGGATTCTGGGTAGCCACACCCACCGGACAGGTATCCAGATTGCAGACACGCATCATGACACATCCCATAGTCACCAGAGGCGCTGTGGCAAATCCATATTCTTCGGCTCCCAGCAGAGCTGCAATAGCCACATCTCTTCCGCTCATCAGCTTGCCGTCTGTCTCAATCATCACCCGGCTTCGCAGACCGTTTTTCAGCAATGTCTGATGGGTTTCCGCCAGTCCCAGCTCCCAGGGCAATCCCGCATGATGAATGGAGCTTCTCGGCGCCGCTCCTGTACCGCCGTCATAACCGGAGATCAGGATCACCTGGGCGCCGGCTTTGGCAACACCGGCAGCTACCGTGCCTACCCCTGCCTCTGATACCAGCTTCACAGAAATGCGGGCGTATTTGTTGGCATTTTTCAGATCATAGATCAGCTGCGCCAGGTCTTCGATGGAATAAATATCATGATGAGGCGGCGGAGAGATCAGACTGACACCAGGTGTGGAATGTCTGGTCTTGGCAATCCAGGGATATACTTTCTTGGCCGGAAGATGACCGCCTTCTCCAGGTTTTGCCCCCTGAGCCATCTTGATCTGGATTTCTTTGGAAGACACCAGATACCGGCTGGTCACGCCGAAACGGCCGGAAGCCACCTGCTTGATGGCAGAACAGCGGTCTCTGCTGCTGCCTGCGGAATCCATACGCTCTTCACTTTCTCCGCCTTCACCGGTATTGGATTTTCCGTGGAGCTGATTCATGGCGATGGCCAGGGTCTCATGGGCCTCCTGGGAAATGGAACCGTAGGACATGGCCCCGGTCTTAAACCGCTGCACAATGGAATCCACGCTTTCCACTTCGTCGATGGGGATTCCCTGCTCCGGATAATCAAAATCCATCAGACTTCGAAGATAACCAGACTGCTCCCGGTCCACCAGTTTTGTATATTCCTTGAACATTTCATAATTTCCCTGTTTCGTAGACTCCTGCAGCAGATGGATGGTCTGGGGATTGTAGCGGTGCTCCTCTCCCTGGCTTCTCATTTTATGGCGGCCCACACTGTCCAGAGTCAGATCCGTCCCCAGTCCCAGAGGATCAAATGCTTCCGAATGACGGGCATCCACGTCTTTTCCGATGTCTTCGATGGTAATGCCTCCTACCCGGCTGACCGTATTGGTAAAATATTTGTCGATCACCTCTTTGGAGATACCGATGGCTTCAAAAATCTGCGATCCCTGATAAGACTGAATAGTGGAAATTCCCATCTTGGAAGCAATCTTTACAATTCCGCTGAGTACGGCATTTGTATAATCATTCACAGCCGCATAGTAATCTTTATCCAGCATTTTGTCATCGATCAGCTCTTTGATGGTATCCTGTACCAGATAGGGATTGATGGCACAGGCACCATATCCCAGGAGAGTGGCAAAATGATGAACTTCTCTCGGCTCTCCCGACTCCAGGATCAGGGAAAGGGCCGTCTGCTTTTTCGTCTTCACAAGATGCTGATGTACCGCAGATACTGCCAGCAATGACGGAATCGGCATATGATTTTCATCCACGCCCCGGTCAGAAAGAACCAGAATATTGGCACCGTCCCGGTAAGCCTTATCCACATCCACGAACAGACGGTCAATGGCTCTTTCCAGTTTTGTACTCTTATAATAAGTGATGGGTACCACTTCCACCTTAAAGCCATCCACTTTCATATTTTTAATCTTCAGCATATCTGTGTTGGTCAGGATAGGATTATTGATCTTTAACACCTGACAGTTTTCCGGACATTCTTCCAGGAGATTCCCGTCTCTTCCCACATAAATAGTAGTACTGGTGACGATCTTCTCCCGGATCGCATCAATGGGCGGATTGGTCACCTGGGCAAACAGCTGCTTGAAATAATGGAACAGCGGCTGATGCTCATGGGAAAGCACCGGCAATGGGGTATCAATACCCATGGCACCGATCCCTTCGGAGCCGTTCAGAGCCATATTCCGGATGGAAGTACGGTATTCCTCATACGTATATCCAAAAGCCTTCTGCTGTCTGGCCAGTTTTTCCCTGGAAAATTCCTCCACACGGACATTTGGAATCTTCAGATTCTTCAGCTCCACCAGCTGACTGTCCAGCCATTCCCCGTAAGGCTGCCGGGAAGCATAGGACTGTTTCAGTTCTTCATCGTTGATCACTTTTCCCTGTACCGTATCTACCAGGAGCATTTTCCCCGGATGGAGGCGTTCCTTCAGTACCACCTTTTCGGCCGGAATTCCCAAAACCCCCACTTCAGAGGCCAGGATCAGCTCGCCGTCACTGGTGATATAATAGCGGGAAGGACGCAGACCATTGCGGTCCAGAACAGCTCCCACCACATCGCCGTCAGAGAATACGATGGAGGCCGGCCCGTCCCAGGGCTCCATCATGGTGGCATAATACTGGTAGAAATCCCGTTTCTCCTGAGACAGAGTCTGATTGTTGGACCAGGGCTCCGGTATGGTGATCATCACCGCCAGAGGCAGTTCCATTCCGCTCATCACCAGGAATTCCAGCGTATTATCCAGCATGGCAGAGTCTGATCCCTGGGCATTGACCACCGGCAGGATCTTATGCAGATCTTCTTTCAGGCACTCTGCCTCCATGGTCTCTTCTCTGGCCAGCATTTTATCCGCATTTCCACGGATTGTATTAATTTCTCCATTGTGAACGATAAAACGGTTGGGATGCGCTCTTTCCCAGCTGGGATTGGTATTGGTGCTGAACCGGGAATGCACAACAGCCAGAGCCGATTCGTAATCCGGATTCTGCAGATCTCCAAAGAACGTCCGCAGCTGTCCCACCAAAAACATACCTTTGTACACGATCGTGCGGCTGGACATGGATACCACATAAGTATTTTCGTTGCTCTGCTCAAATTCCCGCCTGGCAATATACAGCTTCCGGTCAAATTCCAGACCTTTTTCCACTTCTTCTGGTTTCTGGATAAATACCTGCATAATGTGCGGCATGCATTCCCTGGCTTTTTGCCCCAGAACCTCCGGATAGGTGGGTACCTCTCTCCATCCAAGAAGAGGGAGGCCTTCTTTTTCCAGAATGATCTCCAGCATTTTCTTGGCCTGATTCCGCTTTAATTCATCCTGAGGAAAAAACAGCATTCCCACGCCATATTCCCGCTCATTGCCCAGCTCAAACCCCAGCTTTCTGCAGGTTTTGCTGAAAAACCGATGAGAAATCTGCATCAGGATTCCCACGCCGTCTCCGGTTTTGCCTTCTGCGTCTTTTCCTGCCCGGTGCTCCAGATTTTCTACGATCTTCAGCGCATTTTCCACAGTTGTATGTGTTTTCTTTCCTTTTATATTCACTACGGCTCCGATTCCGCAGTTATCGTGTTCAAATTCCTGCCGGTACAGGCCCGGCTCCTGCTGTACTGCTCTCATAGTTTTTCTTCCTTTCTATCGCCTTTTATTTTGAAATTCCACTGCGGCAGCTACCAGTCCCCGAAACAGCGGATGCGCACGGTTGGGTCTGGATTTCAGTTCCGGATGTCCCTGGGTTCCAATATAAAAGGGATGTCCCGGCAGTTCTGCCATCTCCACAATACGATTATCCGGTGACAGACCGGACAGGAGCATTCCGCCTTCCTGCAGCTTTGTCCGGTAATCATTGTTCACCTCATAGCGGTGTCGATGCCGTTCGGTAATTTTCTCTTTTCCATATAAAGAACGTGCCAGACTTCCCCGTTCCAGCATACAGGGATAACTGCCCAGTCTGAGCGTTCCTCCTATATTCTCCACTCCGTTCTGCTCCGGCATCAGGGCAATCACCGGATGCATGGTATCCGGCGCCAGTTCAATGCTGTTAGCGTCCCGGTAGCCCAGCACATTTCTCGCAAATTCCACAATTGCCATCTGCATTCCCAGACAAATCCCCAGATAAGGAACCTGATGGGTCCTGGCATATTCCGCGGCCAGGATCATCCCTTCCGTTCCACGGGTTCCAAATCCTCCCGGCACCAGAATACCGTCTGCCTTTTTCAAAATTTCTGTATAATTCTCCGGGTCAAGAATTTCGGAGTCCACCCACTGGATCTCCACTCTGGCATGACTGGCGATTCCCCCGTGTTTTAACGCCTCCACCACACTGAGGTAAGCGTCATGCAGCTGAATATATTTTCCCACCAGGGCAATCGTCACTTTTTTATCCGGATTCCGCAGCGCCTCAACCATGGCACTCCAGTCCCGCAGATCCGCCTGCCGGTTGGGGAGATGGAGACATTCCAGAACCACCTCTGCCAGATGTTCTTTTTCCATTGCCAAAGGCGCTTCGTATAAATATTCCACATCCAGGTTCTGCAGCACCCGTTCTGTGGGCACATTACAGAACAGCGCAATCTTATCACGGATCTCCATGCTTAACGGCTGCTCTGATCTGCATACCAGTACGTCCGGCTGAATTCCCATGCCCTGCAGCTCTTTGACACTGGACTGCGTAGGCTTTGTCTTCATTTCCTGGGATGCCCTCAGGTAAGGGATCAGTGTCACATGGACCAGCGCCACATTTTCCTTTTTCTTATCATGCTGAAACTGCCGGATGGCCTCAAGAAACGGCTGACTTTCAATATCACCCACCGTTCCTCCTACCTCTATAATGGCGATCCGGTCTTCTGACGGGTCCTTGCCTCTGTAAAACCGGCTCTTGATCTCATTGGTAATGTGGGGGATCACCTGTACGGTTCCTCCGCCGAAATCTCCCCTGCGTTCCTTCTGCAGGACTGACCAGTAAATCTTGCCGGTCGTTACATTGGAATTCCGATCCAGATTTTCATCAATAAACCGTTCATAATGCCCCAGATCCAGATCTGTTTCTGTTCCGTCATCTGTAACAAACACTTCTCCGTGCTGGATAGGATTCATTGTTCCCGGATCAATATTGATGTAGGGATCAAATTTTTGCATTGTAACCTGATACCCCCTGGCTTTTAACAGGCGTCCAAGAGATGCTGCGGTTATTCCCTTCCCTAATCCAGACACCACTCCGCCGGTTACAAATACGTATTTCACCATATCTTCTCCTCCTCTGCAGATGTCCTCACCATATAAAAAAGGCGTCAAAAAAAGCGGGATGACAGTCACCTGTCCTTCACTTTTTCTGACGCCATTGTCAACTGGTCTGTTCTTCTATTGTTTCTGTATACACTTCAGCTGTAAAAAATCATGCAACTACTATATCCCATTTTTATTTATTTGTAAATCCCCAAATTTATTTTTTTCTTTCTGCGCCGGCACAGACCATTCTAAACAATAAAGATACTTTTCCTTCTACCGGTATTCCTGTTCCCGGCCATTGGAAATCTCCCTCTAAAAATTTTTCAAAAAAAGCATTGACAAATTTTATTTTCTGTGTGTATACTACTACCCATAAAGCAACGGCGCTTTGGAATTCAATTCCAGGGCGCCTTTTTTTGTACCATCGGACAGCCGGCTATCCTGATCCGGACTCCCGTGGCACGCATCCTGCGGAGCATGATCCCTTTCCGATCAGCCCCGTCTAAACAAGCGAGAAAGGAGTATCCACTTATGAAAAGTATCCCTGAATTATATGGAAGCCTTGTATTCAGCGACAAAGTCATGAAAGACAAACTTCCCAAAGACATTTATAAAGCACTTCGCAAAACCATTGAAAACGGAACCCATTTTGAACTGGATGTGGCAAATGCCGTTGCCGTTGCCATGAAGGAATGGGCCGTGGAAAACGGCGCCACCCACTTTACGCATTGGTTCCAGCCCATGACAGGCATTACCGCCGAAAAGCATGACAGCTTTATTTCTCCAGTGGGCGACTGCGAGATCAATATGGACTTTTCCGGCAAAGAACTGGTAAAAGGGGAACCGGACGCTTCCAGCTTCCCTTCCGGCGGTCTGCGCGCCACTTTTGAGGCCAGAGGCTATACTGCCTGGGATCCCACTTCTCCGGCTTTTATCAAAGACAGAACACTGTATATTCCCACTGCTTTCTGTTCCTATACCGGGGAAGCCCTGGATAAGAAAACCCCTCTGCTCCGCTCCATGGATGCTCTGAATAAAGAAGCCGTCAAGCTGCTCCATACGATCGGAAATACCAGTGTGAACCGGGTGACTACCACGGTTGGCCCGGAGCAGGAATACTTCCTGGTGGACAAAAAACTTTACGAACAGAGAAAAGACCTGATCTTCTGCGGAAGAACCCTGATTGGAGCACCTGCTCCCAAAGGCCAGGAAATGGAAGATCATTACTTCGGCGTCCTTCCCCCCAGAGTATCTGCCTATATGCATGATCTGGATGAAGAGCTCTGGAAGCTGGGCATCCCGGCTAAAACCAAACACAACGAAGTGGCGCCTGCACAGTTTGAGCTGGCACCGGTGTTCGACACCACAAATGTGGCGGTGGACCATAACCAGCTCACCATGGAGATCATGAAAAAGGTCGCTGACAGACACGGGCTGGTCTGCCTGCTTCACGAAAAGCCCTTTGAAGGCATCAACGGCAGCGGCAAACACAACAACTGGTCCGTTTCTACAGATACCGGCGTTAACCTTCTGGATCCCGGAAAGACACCGGCAGAAAACGCCCAGTTCCTTCTCTTCTTATCTGCTGTCATTCAGGCAGTGGATGATTATGCAGACCTGATGCGCGTATCTGTGGCCTCCCCGGGCAATGATCATCGTCTGGGCGCCAACGAAGCGCCGCCGGCTATCGTTTCCATCTTTCTGGGAGATGAATTAAGTGGTGTTCTGCAGTCCATCGAAAACGACACCTATTTCGGCAAACAGGAAAAAGAGCTGATGGACATCGGTGCAACTGTTATTCCTCACTTTACCAAAGACACCACAGACCGCAACCGTACTTCACCCTTTGCATTTACCGGAAATAAATTTGAATTCCGTATGCTGGGCTCTTCTCTCTCTGTGTCCGGGCCGAATGTTGTCCTGAATACAGCGGTTGCGGAAGTTCTCTCCCAGTTTTCCGATAAATTAAAAGATGTTGCACCGGAAGCAATGGAAGAAGCCATCCACGCCCTGGTAAAAGAAACCATTATCGCACACAAACGCATCATCTTCAATGGCAACGGTTACACCGATGAATGGGTAGAAGAAGCGGAAAAGCGGGGACTCTACAATCTGAAATCCACCCCGGATGCTCTGCCAGCTTTCATTGCGGAAAAAAATATGGCATTGTTTACCAAGCATGGCATTTTTACCAAACAGGAAGTGGAATCCCGTTATGAGATCCTTCTGGAAAACTACAGCAAGACCATTCATATTGAATCTCTGACATTGCAGGAAATGGTCAAAAAAGATTTCCTTTCCTCTGCTATAGATTATATGGATAGAGTTGCGCAGACAGCCTGCTCCAAAAAGTCCGTTGCAGCTTCTATTTCTACCGTTTATGAAGAGAAGCTCCTCTCCCGCCTGTCTCTGCTTTCCGAACAGCTCACTGCTTCCGCAGAAGAACTGGCAGCATTGACCGTTCAGGCAGAAGCAAAAGAAGACATTCTGGAGAAAGCGGTTTATTATCAGAGCACGATCCTTCCCAAGATGGAAGAAGTACGCAGTTATGCCGATGAGGCGGAAACCATGATTCCAGACAGTTATCTGTCCTATCCTACTTACGATAAACTGCTCTTCTCCATTTGAATCTGAAAAAGAATCCTGCGATGCAGGATTCTCCGCCTGCGGCGGGTTGCTTCTGGCAACAGCAGCAGTACAGGACTCGTTCCTGCAGACAGCAATCGATATGACAGGCAGACGATACAACAGGTTTTCTTCTTTTGTCTGCCGGAAGGAGCTATTCGGAATGAACGAATTTTACGAAACAGGCCTAAAAGAAGAATGCGGAGTTTTCGGCTTCTACGGCCCACAGGATACAAATGCGGCCCTTCCCATCTATTACGGACTCTGTTCTCTGCAGCACAGAGGACAGGAGTCCTGCGGGATTGCCGTAACTGATACTTATGGCCCAAGGGGAAATCTTTCCTCCAAAAAGGGACTTGGACTGGTACAGGAGGTTTTCCGGGAAGATGCCCTTGCCTCTTTCCATGGAAACATGGGCATCGGGCATGTGCGCTACTCCACCACAGGAGGCAGCACTGTGGAAAATGCCCAGCCTCTCGTACTGAAATATTTTAAGGGAACTTTGGCACTGGCCCATAACGGAAATCTGATAAACGCCCATTCCCTGCGCCATTCGCTGGAAGAGCAGGGAGCTATTTTTCATACTACTACAGATTCCGAGGTCATTGCCCATCTGATCGCCAGAGAACGGATCCATACTTCCTGTGTGGAAGAAGCGATCCTAAGCGCCGTCCGGAAAATCCAGGGCGGCTATGGACTTGTGATCATGAGTCCTCGAAAGCTGATCGCCATGCGTGATCCCTATGGTTTAAAGCCCCTGTGTCTGGGAAAAAAGGACGAGGCTTATATCATTTCATCCGAAAGCTGTGCCCTCTCCGCCATTGGAGCCAAATGGATCCGGGACATCGCGCCGGGTGAGATGCTGACCATTGCCAAAGATGGCTCTCTCACCAGCAATCTGGAACGGGTACAGTCTCAGAAAGCCCATTGTATTTTTGAATATATTTATTTTGCCCGGCTGGACAGCCAGATGGACGGCGTCAATATCTATGAATCCCGTCTCCGCGCGGGAGCCGCCCTCTATAAGCGGGCACCGGTGGATGCCGATCTGGTCACCGGCGTGCCGGAATCCGGTCTGGCAGCAGCCATGGGTTATTCCCTGGCTTCCGGTATTCCCTTTTCCATGGCTTTCTACAAGAACAGTTATGTGGGCCGGACATTTATCAAACCCACCCAGAAAGAACGGATCTCCAGTGTTAAATTAAAGCTCAATGTACTGGATTCCGTAGTCAGGGGAAAACGGGTGGTCCTGGTGGATGATTCCATTGTCAGGGGAACTACCATGGCAAATCTGATTAAAATGATGAAAAAAGCAGGCGCAAAAGAGGTTCACGTTCGGATCTCTTCCCCGCCTTTCCTGTATCCCTGTTATTTTGGCACAGATGTGCCTTCCAATCAGCAGCTGATCGCCCATGCACATTCGCCAGAGGAAATCTGCTCCATCATCGGCGCAGATTCTCTGCACTATCTTTCGCTCGACGACCTGTCTTCCATGGTAGAAGGCCTGCCCATCTGCAGGGCCTGCTTCGATGGCATTTATCCCATGGAACTGCCCCCGGAACTTACAGGGAAATAAATCGATTTTACAGCAGTAAACCGGCAGGGTTATGTTCCTCACATCCTTTACCAATATCTTCCATAACCTTGCCTGTTTATAAATTACGGAAAAAGTCCCTAATCCTTTTTCCGTAAAACAACAGGGTAATCCAGAACCTCCTTTTGGTTCCTGGATTACCCTGTTGTTTTATCAGAATCCGGAATCTAAAACACCGGACAGGCTCCAGTCTTTCCGCGCCAGCATCCCTCGATAGTATTTCCGTATCTGATCATTCATCGAAAATGCTGACAATCTCTCCCTCCAGAATACGGTTGGTGTTTTTCACTGCACAGAAATTGCCGCACATGCTGCAGGTATCTTCCTTCTCCGGCTTTGCCTCACTGCGGTAACGTCTTGCTTTTTCCGGATCAATACTCAGTGCAAACATTTCTTCCCAGTCCAGCCGCTTTCTGGCATCACTCATCCGGTTATCCCATTCCATGGCCCCCGGAATCCCTTTTGCAATGTCGGCCGCATGGGCAGCGATCTTGGCTGCCACAATCCCTTCTTTTACGTCTTCCGCATTGGGCAGACGCAGATGTTCTGCCGGAGTTACATAGCACAGAAAGGCTGCGCCGGACATGGCTGCCATGGCGCCTCCAATGGCTGCAGTAATATGATCATAACCAGGCGCCACATCTGTTACCAGAGGTCCCAATACGTAGAACGGCGCTCCATGACACAGAGTCTTCTGAATTTCCATATTGGCAGCAATCTGATGCATGGGCATATGACCAGGCCCTTCCACCATCACCTGTACATCTTTTTCCCATGCCCTCTTAGTCAGCTCACCCAGCGTCACCAGTTCTTCGATCTGCGCCGTATCTGTGGCATCTGCCAGACATCCCGGACGGCAGGCATCTCCCAGACTCATGGTAATATCGTATTCCCGGCAGATATCCAGGATCTCATCGTAATATTCATAGAAAGGATTTTCCTTTCCTGTCATTTCCATCCAGGCAAACATAATGGATCCGCCTCTGGAAACAATATTCATCAGACGTTTGTTTTTCTTAAAACGTGCTGCTGTGGCGCGGTTCATTCCACAGTGGATCGTCATAAAATCCACGCCGTCCTCTGCGTGCATCCGCACAATATCCAGCCACTCTTCAGAAGTGATCTGTCCCAGTGCTTTATGATAATACACTACCGCATCATAAATTGGCACGGTGCCGATCATAGCCGGGCAATCACTGGTCAGCTTCCGGCGAAATGTTCTGGTGTCTCCATAAGAGCTCAGATCCATAATGGCCTCTGCTCCCATCTCCACAGCAGAACGGACTTTCTCGTATTCCATATCCACATCTTTCCAGTCACGGGAAACACCCAGGTTGACATTGATCTTGGTGGTCAGCTTTGCTCCCACGCCGCTGGGATTTAAGCTGGTATGTTTTTTATTACAGGGAATGATCACTTCCCCCTTTGCCATCAGTTCCCGCAGAGCCTCCACATCCATATGCTCTTTCTCTGCCACAATCTTCATCTGCGGAGTTACGATTCCCTTCCGTGCCGCATCCATCTGCGTAGTATAGTCTGCCATTTTCCTTTCCTCCCTGCCGTTTTTCAGCTCTTTTTATCTGTTTATCAGATCCGTTTGTATCGTTCCTTTCCCATCATTGGATTCCGTGTCATACGATCCGGGGATCCGCTTCTTCCTCGTGAATTTCTGCCCCTTCCGGGGCAGTCCCTTTGCGGTTACTCGGAATCCGCTTCGCTTCTTCCTCGTGAATTTCTGCCCCTTCCGGGGCAGTTTTCTTTGCGGTTACTCGGAATCCGCTTCGCTTCTTCCTCGTGAATTTCTGCCCCTATCGGGGCAGAAATTCAAAAAACTGCGGTATCCAGGCAGGAATATCGCAGTTTTATGCACTCTCTTCCCTACGTTGGCATTATCCAAATCAGGTTATGGGTTAAAGCAATACAGCTTACTCTCAGCCTGCTTACACAAGCACCCCTTCACAATATGGAACAACGAAAAAACTGCGCCGCAGCTTCTTCCTTGCTTTGATTTTCTCCCAGCAGACACGCATTTCTTCTGTCCGCCTGCTGATTCTATTATTGTAGCATGGTCTTTTTAGCTCCGTCAAGGGTGAAAACACAACCGCCCATACGAACCTGCAAATACCGCCACATCAATTCTCTTTTCCAGAAGGGTCTCCACAAAAAGATTCCTCTGATCAGAGTAATAATTCTTGTTCCTTATCTTTTAACTCTCTCTGTATTTGAAGATAAATCTCATAATAAGGTTTTCCAAGACGCCGGCTGATATCAGCCACATCTTCATATTCCGCATACAGACGCACTCCTGAATGCAGTCTGCAGACTTTGATCCGCACTTCTCCCAGAGATGTGGACAGCTTTTTGATTTCTCTGCGCAGTACTGTCCGTTCCATTTTCATGCGGCGAATCCCAATAGTGGTAGTTTCCTGGAAAATAATTTCTTCCATGGCATGGACATCCGCTTCACTGCAGATTACATTCAACTGATATGCCGGCCTGTTCTTTTTCATATAAACCGGTGTGTAACTTACATCCCGGGCACCTTCTTTCAAAAGCCGCTCCATCACATAGCCCAGAATTTCTCCGGTACAGTCATCAATATTGGTTTCCAGCCTGTATACTATATCCTGGACCCCTGTTTCTTCCCGAATCAGCATTGCCCGTACTACACCCGGCGTATTGTATTCTCGTTTTCCCGCGCCAAGACCGATTTTTTCTACGATGAAATGCTCCGGCAGTTTGTCTGCTGTACGCAGCGCCGCCGCGATAGCGGCTCCTGTCGGAGTTACCAGTTCCCCCTGGATATCCGTCATATGCAGCTTCAGGCCATGGGCAGCCGCAATATTTGCCACTGCTGGTACCGGTACCGGAATAATTCCATGCTGGCAGCGAATCGTTCCGCGGCCTTCATATAACTCCGGCACAATAATTTCTGTAACATCCAGGTTATCCAGACAAATAGCCGCCGCTACAATATCCACGATAGAATCCACCGCACCCACTTCGTGAAAATGCACCTGATCCACGGGAAGTCCATGGGCCTGAGCCTCCGCCTCCGCAATGACCTGGAAAATCCTCTCTGCCATCTCTTTTGCCCGGTCTGTAATCTTTGCCTGACGGATCAATCCCAGGATTTCCGGAAGTCCCCGGTGTTCATGACTGTGATGTCCCTCTCCGTGACTGTGAGCATGGCCATGCGCATGACCTTCATGGCTGTGCTCGTCATGGGTATGACCTTCATGGCTGTGACCATGGCTGTGCTCGTCATGGGTATGACCTTCATGGCTGTGGCCATGGCCGTGCTCGTCATGGGTATGACCTTCATGGCTGTGACCATGAAGATATTCCATGTCATGGTCATGGTTTTCATGTATATGATCCAATACTACATCAAAATCACAGGCATCCACTCCTGATTTCTTCACTCTGGAGATACGGATATCATATCCGTCCACCGGCATACTCTTTAATCCCTCTTCCAGTACCTTCGGATCCGCTCCCAGATCCAGCAAAGCCGCCACTGTCATATCGCCGCTGATGCCGCTGTAGCATTCCAAATATAATGTCTTTCCCATTTTAATCTTTGTTCTCCTCTTTTTTGTTATCCCAGTTCAGGATACCTGTTTTTTCTGCTTCCTCATAAACCTGTATCTTATAATTCAGCCGTTCCAGAGTTTCCTGAATCTCTTTTTGTTTTGTCAGCAGTTTTTCTCTTTCCTCTGCCAGAAGTTCTTTTCTGACTGTGATCGTAGAATTCCCCTGCTGCATCAATGTACAATATTCCACCAGACTTTCAATATGTACTCCTGCCCCGCGCATGCATTTTACCAACTCGATCCACCGACAGGATTCTTCATTATAATTCCGAATGCCCCCACTGGTCCGTTCTACCCGGGGAATCAGTCCCACCCGTTCATAATAGCGCAGCGTATCTGGAGAAATATCATATTTTCTGCTCACTTCCGCAATGTCATTATCCTTTCCTCCCGTCTCCTGTTCATTGTAACATAATTGTCTTCATCCGTATACCATTTGGAGTCCACTCCAGGAAAAGTTTCTTTCCAAAACCCCTGAAATGTTTCTTTCTCATAACCTCAGGACATTTTCGGAGTTTTTTTCTTGTACGATACCGCACTACCCGCAGAAACCTCATTCTCACCTGTACCTTTTACCTCCCCAGTACCCCTCTATCCACAGAAACTTCATTCTCACCCGTAACTTCTTCCTCCCCAGTACCCCTCTATCCGCAGAAATCTCATTTTCACCCGTAACTTCTCCCTCCTCGGTACCCTACTGTCCGCAGAAATCTCATTCCCACCCGTAACTTCTCACCCTTCGGTACACCACTGTCCACAGAAACTTCATTCCCACCCGTAACTTCTCCCTCCCCGGTACCCTACTGTCCGCAGAAATCTTATTTTCACCCGTAACTTCTTCTCCCTCATTACCCCGCTATCCGCAGAAATCTTATTTTCACCCGTAACTTCTTCCCTCTCATTACCCCACTATCCGCAGAAACCTCATTTCCACCCGTACTTTCTGCCTCCCCGGTACCCCACTATCTGCAGAAACCTCATTCCCACCCGTACTTTCTGCCCAAAGAACTGCCAAGATAATCTTTCCGTAAAGAATTGAGACAACACACCGACAGGAACCTCTCTTTGATGCCAAAAGACAACCTCACCTCGCAGACTTCTCTGCCCGCGGCGGCAAACATGCTCCAGACATTTCCACTTTTCCTGTACTTTCACAGAATTCTGCAGCATGATCCGAATTCAAGAAACATCCCTCGCGATGGGATTCCTGGCCCCCTGCACTGTTTGCACTCTGATATCCTGCCTGTTCGCTTTCTGGCCCCCTGCATTGTTTGCATTCTGATATCCTGTACTGTTCTTCTCAGACTTGCAGATAGCACTCCGGATCCTGTTCCTCTGGACTGTAAAAGAGGGCTATACTGAAAATCTCTTTTCAGAAATAGCCCTCTCTGTTTCACTCTTTTTTCCGCCCTTCCCCGGCCTGCAGAAGTCACCCCAGCTCCCGATTCTCTTCTATTCTTCGTTTTACAGGAATGACCTTATCCGTCTATTTTTTCCTGGCTTTGCGGATATCTTCCAGATAGGGAACCGGCTCCGGATCCTTCTCATCCACATTGTTGATATATTTCTTTGTTTCCGCCACAATCACCGGCGATAATAACAATACAGCGATCAGATTGGGAATCGCCATCAGCGCATTCAGTGTATCTGCGATCAGCCATACCAGATTCAAAGAAACTACCGGAGCGATCAACGCAACTATAATATACAGCGTACGATAAGGAATCAGGATTTTCTTTCCTGCAAAATATTCTACGCACCGTTCCCCATAATAAGACCATCCCAGAATTGTGGAAAATGCAAATGTAACAATTCCCACGATCAGAATTGCCGGACCGAATACCGGAATCTGGCCAAATGCCAGCGTTGTCAGGATTCCTCCGTCACTGATACTGGACATATCAATAGATGGATTCTTCATGATACTGGATACCAGAACCAGACCTGTCATGGCGCAGACTACCACCGTATCCCAGAACGTTCCCGTCATAGACACCAGTGCCTGACGGACAGAGTTCCTGGTCTGTGCCGCAGCGGCTGCAATGGGCGCTGAACCCATGCCAGACTCATTGGAAAACAGACCTCTGGCAACTCCATAATGCATAGCCTGCATCAGACCGCCTCCAACCAGTCCGCCGGCTGCAGCCCCCGGACGAAAAGCCAGTTCTACGATTACCTTGAGAGACGGGAGAATATAGTCATAATTGATGAACAGAATGACCAGACAGCCCAATACATAAAAAATCGCCATAAAGGGCACCAGCTTTTCACATACACTGGCAATGGATTTGATTCCGCCGAAAATAACCAGGGCAACAAGAATGGCTGTAAGCACTCCAATTACCGGTTCCGGAATTCCCAGGTTTTCTTTGCATACAGAAGCGATGGCATTGACCTGTGTGGCGCAGCCAATACCGAAAGAAGCAAAACCGCCGAAAATCGCAAAGATCATGCCCAGCCATTTCATGTTCAATCCGCGCTCCAAAGCATACATGGCACCGCCCTGCATTCTTCCATCCGCAGTTTTTACTCTGTATTTTACAGAAATCAGAGATTCCGCATATTTTGTGGCAATACCAAATACACCGGTAAGCCAGCACCAAAGCACGGCACCGGGCCCGCCCAGAGCAATGGCTGTTCCCACACCGATAATATTTCCCGTTCCAATAGTAGCGGCAAGCGCAGTAGTCAAGGCTCCAAACTGACTTACTTCTCCCTCTGCTTCCGGATCCTTTGTAACAGAAAGGCGGATCCCTTTGAAAATCTTTCTCTGGATTCCTTTTGTCCGAATGGTCAGAAATACATGTGTGCCAAGAAGCAGAAGGATCATCCCCCAGCCCCAGACAACACCATTTATCGAAGTGACAAAGTTATTAATTGCATCATACATAGACTTCCTCCCTCTCAACATTTACCTGTCCCCAATCCTTCATCTCCTGCACGTTCCCTTGTCTGAGCCAAAGGGGTATTACCTCTGTACGGCACCTTTTGTTTTTTGCTTCCGTACCGCAGTCGATAATGAAAAGGCGCATAACCACCTTTGATTATACGCCGTTGTACTCCTGTAAATGTGTTATTTTTTTGTCCTGTGTTTTATTGTACTTCCCCTTTAATACTTTGTCAAGCTAAATTGCAGAATCATGTCGGCATACCGCCGCAGCGATTTCGAATTCTGTGTTTTCTCCAAAACGCAGTCTCCCCCCATGCAATACCGGATCCGTTATACTTCATGCCATGCATCGCAGCTGTCCCGCAGGGTTGTTTCATGAAAGATTTTTAAAAGTATAAGAAGAGCGGATTTTATCGA
>UQMI01000050.1 GCA_900542045.1 uncultured Blautia sp. | reverse complement strand
GGGCTTCCGCCAAGGGGATACCAGTGGGGTGCGACATCTTTTTTGCCCACTCAAGCCATGTGGAGACTGTGTGCCTCTTGAGCAGGAAAAAGTCCACCGATGCGGAAAAATCCCTGGCAGAATAGAAACACGATGAGATGGCAGAAATCAAGGGATAAAATAACGAAAAAGTGCAGAAGAACAGGAATTTCCGGGAGTGCGGGTTTGCCCTCTGGAAAGAGAACCGGTATCTGTCCTGGATGAAAAAAGTAATTGATAAAAAGATGGCGGCGGAGCTGTTAAAAGACGGGCGGACGTTTGTGCCGGATTTGTATTCGCAGAAAAAGGGAGCTGCGTTTGCGGCTTATCTCATATTAGAAACAGCAGACGGCAGGGCAGCTTTCCGCCTGGAGTTCTCGAAAAAGGAAGGAAAAAACATCTCCCCGTAAATGACACGGGGAGAGAAGAGTTAAACGAGAGGAAAACCTGCCTTTAAGATGGAGATCCAGTTGCTTTTGGCATATAGGAAACGGATTACTGTCACCCGGTTTTCCTCCGCCACATAAAAGGCAAGATATTTTTTGACCTGTGTGAAGCGGACGCCCCAGGCGGCCAGCAGCTTATCCTCTACAATGGGATGTTCCTGGGGAAACGGCAGCAAGGCATTGATCTTCTGATCCGTTTCCTCCAGGAGATCGTCAGCGGCTTTGGGATTTTTCAGGACAAACTCAATGTAATCGGCAGCCTGGGAAATATCCCGCGCTGCAACGTTTGTGATATGAAGCTGGTAACTCATCGCCTGCGGCGGCTCCTTATATCTGCCATTGCCTCGGAGAATGGGCGGGTATTTCCGGAAGAAAGGTCATCCATGCCTTCCTGGAGAAGCCCATATAACTCACAGCGGCCTGCGAGCTGTTCATATGCCTCAATGCTCATAACGGCAAGATCGCCTTTGCCGTTTTTGGTAATGAAAACAGGCTCCGCATATTCATGGCAGAAAGTGGAAATTTCGTTATAGCTGTTGCGCAGGTCTGCGCTTGAACGGATATTTGGCATAAAAGCACCTCCTTTATAAAGAAATTATAACTGAATTTCTTTATATTGTAAATGGAGAAAGAAAAAATATACGGGATTTATGTGGTCAGCGGAAAGATACACAGAACTTGTTTCTATTTTTTACAGGAGGATTTACATGGCAAAAATCAATGACATCCGTTTCATGGCAAGGGAGACGGCGAAAGAGGTCAGTGGTTCCCCACGGGACTGGACACGGCGGATATTCCCGCCAATATCAATGCCAGTCTGTTTGATTTTCTGTTCCATGCGATAAGGCTCCTTGTATGGACTGAAATTAGTCCGAATTTTTTTTATCTTACCGGCATGGGATGAATGGACTTGTTTTAAGTACACTAAATTTTGGAAAGGGGAACATGATGGAAAAATATGAGGGAAAAAGGTACTACCGTATCTCCCTATATCAAGACAGCAAGAGAGTGTATATTCAGAATGATTGGGTGAATCATAAGAAAACACGCCATAAATTGTATAACAAATTGGAATATGATAAATTACACAAAATATAGACGGGGTATGGTGGCGGTGGTATAATAAGTCATCATAAAGCTTGCAACTATGCAACGGGAAATAAGTTCAGACGCGGTCTGATTAAAAGGGAATCCGGTGAGAATCCGGAACGATCCCGTCACTGTATTAGCTGGTCCGAGGCACGAAGCCACTGGGATATTTACTCTGGGAAGGCGCCAAGGATGGGAATGCTTAAGTCAGGAGACCTGCTTTTTCTCTGCAAAGATTCTTGCGGAAGACGAGAAATCTTTACCAACATAATAGACAAAAGTGTTATATTGCCTGGAAATGGGAGCAGTATAACTATAGTTTTGTGTAAAAAGATTATCTGATCTGACGCGGGATGTCAGATCTTTTTTTGTGGCTTTGTGAAAAAAGCAGAAAGAGGAATGAAAAATGAAACACAGAAAAAAATGGCTTGCCCTGGGAATTACGGTGGCTATGTCTCTATCTCTGTTGGCGGGGTGTGCTGGCAGTTCAAACAGGACGGAGACTGCAGGGAACGGAGCAACTGATACTTCTGCTTCTGGAGAAGAAAAAGTTCTGAATTTCGGATGTCAGATGTACGATGACGGTTCTTTGAACTTTGCTTTAGCACCCAGTAGTGCTTGGAATGCCATGCGATATGGCATTACGGAGAGTTTATTTAAGTTCAATGATGAAATGGGTACAGAGCCATGGCTTGCCGAAAGTTATACGGTAAATGACGAGCACACCGAATGGGTGATTACTCTGAAAGATGATATTTATTTTTCAGATGGATGCCAGGTAACGCCCTCGAAGGTAAAGGAATGTTTTGAATATTTGAAAGAGGTTTCCGAAGAGTCGTCAGCGAACGCAGAAAAATATCTGGAATTTGAGGCTGAAATTACAGCGGATGATGAAGCAAATACGGTGACGATTGTTACAAGTAAACCTTACAATGATTTGCCGGGACAGCTGGCATACCCGGTTATGGCTGTTGTGGATGTGGAGCACACAGAGGATTTCATGAATAATGTTATTGGAACGGGCCCTTATATGGTAAATCAGTTTAATGGGGTGGGAGTCGGCTATGAAATGGCAGCAAATCCCAATTATTATGAAGAAGTGCCCTATGATACAGTGAATATTCTTTTCATGGGAGATGCATCCGCAAAAGCTATGGCCCTTGAAAGCGGTCAGGTTGATCTGGTGGAAAACATTACAAATGTTTCCGATATTCAGAAATTCCAGGAGAACCCGGACTTTACCGTGGATATCGCCACCGGCGTGCGCTGTGGATTCTCCTGGATGAATCTGGAAGGCGTTCTGGCAAATGATACGCTCCGTCAGGCGATGATAATGGCAATTGATAAAGAGGGAATTTGTGAGTCCAAGACCATCGGAGGTTTGTATACGGCAGGTATTTCGGTACTGCCTTCCAATCTGGATTACGGATATGATGAATTAACAGATCCCTATCCGTATGATCCGGAAGGCGCGAAAAAGCTGCTGGACGATGCGGGAATCGTAGATACGAATGGCGATGGTATCCGGGAACTGGACGGACAGAACATCAATTTGCGTTATGTTTCTTATGAAAATCGCCTGCTAAATGAATTTTCTGATGCGCATACCCAGTACCTGACGGAAATCGGGATTGGAGTCACCGCCGAGTATGGCAGTTCTGATGACCAGTGGAGCAAGCTGGCCGCAGGGGATTACGATTTGAATAACAATAACTGGATTACTGTGGGAACCGGTGATCCGCTGGAGTATCTGGGAAACTGGTATTCAGAAACCACATACTGTGGGTATTCCAATCCGGAATATGACCAACTGTATGAAGCACTGCAGAATGAACTGAATCCGGAGCGAAGAAAAGAACTGGTAAAGGAAATGCAGCAGATTATAATAAACGATGCGCTGGTATTAGTTGACGGATACTATAATAGCAGTATGATTTACTCTAATAAAAGCGTGGGATATGCGCATATCCATACAGCGGATTATTACTGGCTGACTACAGAAATTGTTCCGGCAGAATAAATGAGGTGTGATGACGTTGAGCAAAAAACAAGTACTCTCCCGCCTGCTGCAAATAATAGTGGTTTTGGTGGGAATCAGTTTTATCACTTTTTTTCTTACCTATTTGTCACCTGGCGATCCAGTGGAAAATATGTATATCTCCATGGGACAGATGCCTTCGGAAGAGATTGTGGAGGAAACCAGGGAGGAAATGGGGCTGAATGATCCTTTTTTTACCCAGTACTTCCGCTGGCTGGGAAATTGTCTGCAGGGGGATTTTGGGACATCGTATTCCCTTCGCCAGCCGGTGACGCAATTATTGCTGGAACGTGTGGGGCCAACGCTGAAACTGACGGCGATGTCGCTGGTGATGATGCTGCTTTTATCAGTTCCGCTGGGTGTTTTTTCGGCATTATATAAGAATTCCTGGGTGGATTACCTGGCGAGAGGGCTGACTTTTTTGGGGTGTGCCATGCCTAATTTCTGGGTGGCGCTTCTGCTGATGCTGGCGTTTTGCGTGAGATTTACGATTTTTCCGGTAATCAGCGCAAACGCTGATTTCAGAAGCTTGTTTCTGCCAGCCCTCACACTGGCTGTCGCCATGGCATCGAAATACACCCGTCAGGTACGCGCGGCGGTGCTTGAGGAACTGAACCAGGATTATGTGATTGGGGCGCAGGCAAGAGGTATCCGGAAAAGCCGGATTATCTGGGGTAATGTTTTTCCGAATGCCCTCCTCCCCCTTGTTACCATGCTTGGTCTGTCGGTGGGAAGCCTTCTGGGGGGGACTTCAGTGGTGGAGATTATTTTTTCCTATCCCGGTCTGGGTAATCTTGCGGTTTCTGCTATTACCTCCAGCGATTATAATCTGATACAGGGTTATGTACTCTGGATGGCGTTGATTTATATGGTAATCAATCTGATCGTGGATGCCTCCTATGTATACATAGACCCAAGGATGCGCATAAAGAGGAGATAGGTATGGTAAAAGCAAATGATTTTCTGAAAAACAGACAGTTTATGGTTTTTTTGATCCTGGCTGTACTCATCATTCTGACGGCGGTTTTTGCTCCGTTCATAACGGGAGGCGTAGATCCTTTGGAGGGTAGTATGGAAAATGCTCTGCAGGGTCCCTGTAAAGAACATTTATTTGGCACTGATAAAATGGGCAGGGATATTTTTACCCGGGTGATTTATGGAGCCCGGGCTTCTCTGGTTTCCACTTTTGGCGTTGTCCTGCTGATTTTTCTAATCGGCACCGCAGTGGGAGTGATCGCAGGCTGTTTTGGCGGTATCGTAGATGCAGCTCTTATGCGTATCGCAGATATGATGGTGGCATTTCCGGGTCTGGTTCTTGCCCTGGCGGTAGCGGGGATTATAGGCTCCAGCATGAAAAACGCCATTATTGCCATTACCCTTGTCAGCTGGACGAAGTATGCACGTCTGGCGCGGTCTCTGGTACTAAAGATCAAAGACAGAGACTATGTGTCTGCGGCCATCGTTTCCGGTTCCAGAAGGAGCCATATCATACGGGCTTATATGTTGCCGAATGCGCTGCCAATCCTGATTATCACGGCTGCGACAGATGTTGGGAGTATGATGCTGGAACTTGCCGCATTATCTTTTCTGGGATTTGGTGCGAAACCGCCCACTCCGGAGTGGGGCTATATGCTGAATGAAGGACGGGGGGCGATACAGAGTGCTCCCTGGATGATGATCTTTCCGGGTCTGGCTATCTTTCTGGTTGTTGTGGTATTTAATATGCTGGGGGATGCTCTGCGGGATATTATGGATCCCAGGGACGAGTAGGAAACAGGAGGCAGAAAGATGTTAAAAATTGATCATATGACGGTGGCATATAAAAATGTTCCAACGGTGATGGATTTCTCCATGGATATAAAGCCGGGACAGATCATTGCGCTGGTAGGGGAGAGCGGAAGCGGCAAGACAACGGTAATCCGTGCGGTGATGGGGCTTCTGCCGACTGTCGGCAAAGTGACGGAAGGAGATATTGTATTTGATGGAAAATCTCTTTTAAATTATACTCCGGAGCAGTGGCGTATGCTTCGGGGCAGCCAAATTTCCATGATTTTCCAGGACAGCGGAGCCATGATGAATCCCACTCGCCGTGTGGGAAATGTATTTGTGGAGTACATTAGAACTCACGAAAAAATCAGTAAAAAGGCAGCATGGGAGAAAGGGATTGTCATGCTGGAGCGGATGCGCCTTCCCGATGGCGCCCATGTGATGCGTTCTTATCCTTTTCAGCTTTCAGGCGGTATGCGTCAGAGAGTGGGAATTGCTATGGGTATGACCTATCGGCCAAGACTCTTGCTTGCAGATGAACCTACTTCTGCTCTGGATGTGACGACGCAGGCTCAGATTGTCCGGCAGATGATGGAATTGAGGGAAGAGTATCATACTGGAATTATCATAGTAACACACAATATCGGTGTTGCCGCCTATATGGCGGATCATATTATAGTGATGCGAAATGGAAGAATTGAAGATCAGGGGGACAGAGAGCAGATTCTCCATGGCTCCCGAAATAAATATACCAGAAAACTGATCGCTTCCGTACCGTCTATGGGAGGTGAGTGGCTTGAGCAATGAAGAACTGATTCTGGAAGCGAAACATATCACAAAGACATTTCCGGCCGCAGATGGAAGACGACTGACGGCGAATAATGATATTAATCTGAAGTTTTACAGGGGAAGAACGCTGGGGCTGGTAGGAGAATCCGGCTGTGGGAAAAGCACATTTATGCGGCTTCTGGTAGCGCTGGAAAAACCGGACAGTGGTGAGATTATTTTCCGGGGGAAAAAGCTGTCTGAATTAAAAGGTGAAAAGCTGCGGCAGAGCCGGCGTCATATCCAGATGGTATTCCAGGATCCCAATACCTCTTTCAATCCCAAAATGCGGATTCGAGATATTGTCTGTGAACCGCTGATGAATTATGGGAAGATAAAGGTCATTGAGAAAGATGTGGTCTGCCGCAGTCTTTTGGAAATGGTAGAGCTGTCTGAAGAGTTTATGGAACGTTATCCCCACAGCTTAAGCGGCGGTCAGCGGCAACGGGTGGCAATTGCCAGGGCGCTGGCATTAAAGCCGGAGGTTCTCATTTTGGATGAAGCTACATCAGCATTAGATGTATCGGTACAGAAAACAGTGATCCAGCTGATCCGCAGACTGCAGAAGGAACTGGATCTGGCCATTGGCTTTATCTGTCATGATATTGCTCTGGTGTCTTCTGTCTCAGATGATGTTGCGGTCATGTATCTGGGAAATCTTGTGGAGGTAATCCCGGGGAAAAAACTTGGCAAAGAAGCACAGCATCCATATACAAAGGCTTTGATGGGATCTCTGTTTGATATCCATATGGACTTTCATAAAAGAATCGAAAGTCTGGAAGGGGATGTTCCAAGCCCGTTGGATATTCCTGTGGGCTGTCCTTTTCAGAACCGGTGTGCGCACTGCATGGAAATCTGCCGACAGCAGCATCCGCTTTTAATGGAAACTGCACCGGGACACCAGGTTGCCTGCCATCTGTTTACAGATACACACAGCTGCAGCCAGGAACAACTATGATGACAGAAAGGAATTTGATGCAAAGAAATAAAAAAACAGTAAATCTTCTGGAAGGGAGCATAAGCAGGGGAATTCTTGCGTTTGTAATGCCGATCATGCTGGGAACATTGATCCAACAGCTTTATGTTACAACAGATGCAATCATCGTAGGACAATTTGCCGGAAAAGAGGGACTTGCATCTATTGATGCAGTAGCGACTCTGTTTAAGTTCCCACTGAATTTTATGAATGGACTTGCCGCAGGCGCAACTATTCATATTTCTCGCTATTTTGGTGCCGGTGATAAAAATAAATTAGAACGCTCTGTGCAGGCGGCATGTGCAGTGGCAGCCGTACTTGGCGTTGTCTGCAGTGTGGCAGGCGTTTGCTTTTCAGAGCAGCTGCTTTATTTGATGGATGTGCCGGAAAATATTTTCAGGGAGACCCTTGCTTATACGCGGATTTATTTTGCGGGGATCTGGTCGATGATTCTTTATAATATGGCGGCCGGGATACTGAGAGCCTTTGGAGATTCCAGAAGTCCGTTATATGTATTGATTTTGTGCTCAATCTGTAATATTGCCGGGGACTATCTGCTGGTAGGTGTGTTTGGCTTTGGCGTGGAAGGCGCCGCCGCTGCGACTGTAGCGTCTCAGATTATCAGTGTGCTGTGTGCATTGATTTTGCTGAACCGAAGCATGAACGGAAGACAACCGTTGCTCGGGCGTCCTCTGTGGGGCGGGATGGAACATGTGAAGGCAATGCTTGTTACCGGGTTCCCGCTTGCCCTGCAGTCCATGCTCTTTCCAGTGGCAAATTCTATTGTACAGGTAAGCGTAAACCGCATGGGGAGTGATACAATCGCTGCATGGGGAGTATGCAATAAGTTGGATATGTTCATCTGGCTGGTGGCAGATGCCATGGGACCGGCATTGACCACTTATGTGGCGCAGAACCTGGGGGCAGGACAAAAACACCGCGTAAAAAAAGGGGTGGCGGCTGGTACGGCAATGTCCGTGGGGACTGTGGCTGCCATTAGTCTTCTTTTATATCTGGGAGCCGGCACAATGGGAGGCTGGTTTGTTTCCGGGGAGGATGCCGGGGTCCTGATTCCGCTGGTTGTGAGATATATGCGGATGATGGCTCCTTTCTATGTGTTTTACGCAGTGGCAGAGGCGCTTTCCGGCTCCTGCTGCGGAATGGGAAATACAGTGCTTCCGATGATCACAACGCTCATAACCATTTGTCTTTTGCGAGTGGCTGGGATCTGGCTGATTCAGCCACGGTATGAAAGCATGGAGTGTATTGTGTGGATTTATATTGCCTCCTGGGTGACCGCAGGCCTGGCTTTTTTTGTTATGTACCTGATCCAGGCAGGAAAACGATTGGCTGGAGACAGTGAACTATGAAGGATAGATTGTAAACGATGATAAAGGGGAAAAAATGCAGTTAAAACAATTGCAGTTTTTTGTTGTTAGTGTAGATATGGGAAGCTTTAAAGCGGCAGCTGAGACGCTTTATACTTCGCAGCCCCATATCAGCAAAACAGTTAAAGCATTAGAAGAAGATCTTGGCATGCAGCTTCTGGATCGCCGGGCAAACGGCGTTGTTGTGACGGAGCAGGGAAGCAAGGTTTATGAATATGCGTTGGATATATTGCGCGGCGTAGAGATGATTCATAAACTCAAGGAAGAGCAGGTGGTGAGCCAATTTTCTGTGTTTGCTAATTATGGATGCCAGGTATCGGATTTATATGTGGAATTTTATCGGAAATATGCAAAAAAGGATGTCCGATTCCGATTTCGGGAAGGTACTGTTGAGGAAGGAATACGGTATCTTCACAGACATATGGCGGAAATAGGAATTGTCTGTGTGCCCAGTCAACAGTCTTTTGCGTTCCGGGATATGCTGCAGCATAAGCGGCAGAAATTTCACTTGCTAAAGCAGGCACCGTTTTGTCTGTTTGTGGGACCGATGCATCCACTGTATTCCGCATCATCGGTCAGTATTCCACAGCTTCGGGATCTGAACCTGATTCAGCAAAGGGAAGATTTTTTTTCTTTTACAAACTGCGTCGGCCACATAAAAAATGATTTGAGGATATTTAAGGATATTCCGAAGATAGTTACTGTGGACAGCATTCAGGAGATCCTTCAATTCCTGCGAGATACAAGACTGGCATATGTTGGCAGCGGTGTCATACCCAATCAGTTTGAACAGTATCAGGTTCGCGGTATTCCTATTGAATCAGATACGGAATCGATTTATTTTGGATATTTTACAGGAATTAATACAAAGTTAAGTCCGTTGGGAAAAGAATTTGTTGATTTTCTACAAGGAAGGTTAACGTAAGTATATGCCTGGCAATATTGTCTTCAAATATGATTTTGAAAGATATGAGACAAGGGGCGCTGTGATATTGCCGTATATTGTCCTGCGGAATTTAATTCCAGTCTTTTGCAGATCCATCGGATCGCAGATTTTGATATAGAAGAGCAGCTTTATCTTACTATAGCTTACGCAATTCACAAAACTCCATCCAATCTTGCTGTCAGGCTCCTTGCACAGTTTTTATCCGACAGCCGAATCCCCCTGCGCTACTGAAATGTTTTTCAGAAAAGCCGGGGGCTTTTTTTCAATGGAGGCTTCAAGGCGGCTGTTGATATGACCCCCTGCTTTTGTCAGGGAAGATCCGGAAGTGCAGGCGGAAATGTGTAAAAATGTCTGTTCCATTGGCCGTCTTGGAGAGCCGGAGGATATTGCCTATGCAGCCACCTGTCTTTGTTCGGACGCAGCCGCATGGGTTACAGGTGCCCGCTTTGTGATCGATGGCGGCGCATGTATGATGGGATAGCCTTCTGCTGCATCTTTTCTGTATTTACGCTGCAAGATGCGTGTATTTCTTCCAAAAGAAATCTTCTGGCAAAATGACGCAATTTTTATCCCCCCAGGAGGCTTGTTCGGGTTTGGCCGAGTTGCTATAATTTTGTCAATCTGAAAAGTACAGGCGTGAGGGGAGGATTTCTTCATGAAAAAGAAAGCGATCCAGGTATTACTGGCCGCAGTTTTGGGGATGACTGCAATGTGCGGCTGCGGCAGTTCTGAAGCTTCTGCATCTGCGGAAGAGGAAATACGGACGATTACAGATGGGGCGGACCGGGATGTGGCGATCCCGGAAAAGGTGGAAAGCGTTGTCTGTTCCGGAGTCGGCGCACTGCGCTATACCTGTTATATGCAGGCACAGGATCTGGTGATCGGTGTGGAAGATTATGAGCAGGGAAAGGATATTTCCCGGGGGTATAGCATTGTAAACGGTGAACAGTTTGCAAAGCTTCCGGTAATCGGCGGGAACGGAGATCCTTATGCAGAAGAAATCATTACGGCAGGACCGGATGTGATCATTCTTTCTGCCCGCAGCGGAGCAGATCCGGATCAGCTGCAGCAGACAACGGGTATCCCGGTGGTGGTGATTCCGGGCAGTGACGGCATGATGGATGAGGATGCTTATGAAACCTTTGAAATCCTGGGAGAGATTTATGGAAAGGAAGAACGGGCGAAGGAACTGACCGGCTATATGGATCAGATAAAAGAAGATCTGGAAACCCGCACCTCCCAGGTGCCGGATGAGGAAAAGCCGACGGTGTATGTGGGAGGAGTCAGCTTTCAGGGAGTCCATGGATTTGACGGAACAGAGGCAGGATATGGCCCACTTGCGGCCATCGGGGCGAAGAACCTTGCAGATGAAACCGGGCAGACAGGCGCATTTAATATTGAACTGGAAAAAGTGCTTGCCTGGGATCCGGATGTGATCTTTCTGGATTTTAATGGCATGGAGCTGATCAATGAAAACTATGGGGAGAATCCGGAGTATTATGAGCAGCTGACAGCCGTACAGGAGGGAAATGTATATTCCCAGATTTCTTTCCGGTCTTATGCTTCCAACCTGGATATGGCCCTTGCCGACGCCTATTATGCAGCGTCTGTCTTATATCCGGAGCAGTTTGCGGATATGGATATTGAGGAAAAAGTAACGGAGATTTTCGAGACATTTCTTGGCGAGGATATTTCCGGGGAACTGAAGGAGAATGGTTATGAATTCAGGCCGATTACCATTGGAGAATAATGGACGCAGCGGGGAGTATCACAAAAATAAGGTGAAAAGTATCTGGATTCTGATTTCTCTGGGAGTGATCCTGGCGGCGGCAATTTTGTTGTCTCTCTGGGCAGGATCCTATGATACGCCGGTAACAGAACTGCTGCGTGGGATCGTGAATAAAGCCAATGATCCGAAGATCAATGTGGTAGTGCGCAATGTGCGGCTTCCCCGGATCTGTACAGCGGTGATCGCAGGGGCCGGACTTGGAGTGGTGGGCTGTGTTCTGCAGGCAATCCTGGATAATCCTCTGGCGTCTGCATCCACCCTTGGCGTGTCCCAGGGAGCCAGCTTTGGTGCGGCCTTTGCCATTATCGGGCTGAATGCCGGTGTTCAGAACGGCGGAGGTCTGCTGATTTCCCTGGCTGCGTTTGCAGGAAGCATGGGCGTGGCAGTTGTCATACTGGGATTATCCAGGTTCAGTCAGATCACGCCGGAATCCATCGTTCTTGCCGGTGTTGCCATCAGTTCCATGTTCACGGGAGCAACCACACTTCTGCAGTATTTCGCAGATGAAGTGGAACTGACAACGCTTACCTTCTGGACGTTCGGTGATCTTGGCAGCGCAGGATGGGGACAGATCCGTTTTATGCTGCTGGTCGTACTGCTTTTTTCGGTATATTTTATTTTTCACCGCTGGGATTTCAATGCTCTTCTTGCCGGAACAGAGACGGCTGCCAGCCTTGGCATCCATGTGCGGCGGCTGCTCCTGCTCAACATGATCCTTTGCTGCTTTACCGCTTCTACCATTGTATCATATGTGGGGCTGATCAACTTTATCGGTCTGGTGGCGCCGCATATCGTGAGAAGACTGGTGGGAAATAATCATGTTTATCTGATCCCGGGCACCATCCTGGCAGGAGCTTCCCTGCTTCTGCTGGGGGATCTGCTGGCACGGACGATTGTCAGCCCGGTGATTCTGCCGATAGGCGCCATAACGTCTTTCCTCGGCGCACCGTTATTTCTGTATCTGCTGTTTAAGAGGAGGAAAGGTGTATGTTAAGAGTAAAGGATCTGAAATTTCATTACCAGGGCGGACCGCAGGTCCTAAAGGAGATCAATTTCAAACTGGAAGACGGCAGGTTCCTTTCTGTTCTGGGAAATAACGGTGCAGGAAAAAGCACGATGCTGAAATGCTTCAACCGTATTATAGACCCGGAGGAGGGCAGCATTTCCCTGGATGGAGAGGAAATCCGCAGGATACCGATCCGGGAAGTGGCAAAAAGGATCGCATTTGTGGCACAGACAGTTCCAAGTACGCAGATGACGGTTCATGATATGGTGATGCTTGGAAGAAAACCGTATATGCAGTGGGGATTTACGGAAAATGATCATCGGATCGTCCATGAAGCCATGGATTGTCTTGGACTGACGGAGATGAGAGGGCGGTTCCTGAATGAATTAAGCGGCGGTGAACGACAGAAAGTGATGCTTGCCAGAGCGCTTGCCCAGAGACCCAAATTGCTGCTTCTGGATGAACCCACCAGCAGCCTGGATCTGAAGAATCAGTATCAGGTACTGCAGACAGTAAAGGATATTTGTCATGAAACAGGCATTGCAGCGATTATGGTCATCCATGATCTGAATCTGGCGCTGCGTTTCTGCGACCGTTTCCTTCTGATGCGGGACGGCGCAGTATTCCGGTATGGAGATGCGCAGGTGATCGACAGAGAAGCAATCTGGCAGATCTACGGAGTGCAGGGAGAAACCGCAGATGTGAGAGGTCAGAAAATCGTCATGGTAGATTAAAAAATAAGAGCAGGGGGATGCAGATGGATTGTACAAGACTTTGGAAAAAATGCGTGGCTTTCCACGGACATGAATGCGGCGGGCTGACCATCGGATATAAGGCAGCACTTTATGCACTGAAACTACTGGATGTATCTCTTTCGGATTCACCGGAAGAGCAGGGCTGTATCTCGAAGGATGAAGAACTGGTCTGTATTGCAGAAAATGATGCCTGCAGTGTGGATGCGATCCAGGTGATCCTGGGCTGCAGCATTGGAAAAGGGAATCTCCTGTTTCATATGCGAGGAAAACAGGCATATTCTTTCTATAACCGCAGAAATGGAAAGTCCGTCCGGCTGGTGTTAAAAGCGGCTCCGAAAGGGATGACCCGGGCAGAGTCCTTTGCATATTATCAGGCGCTGGAACCAGAGGACATGTTTGATGTGAAAGATGTAAAACTGGCTTTGCCGGAAGGCGCCAGGATTTTTCAGTCGATCACCTGCAGCCGGTGCGGAGAAACAACGTCCGAGAATTTGATACGGATACAGGGGGAGGAAATGCTTTGTCTGGACTGTTATGAGGAATATAACAGGTTTTCGGTATAAAGGCAGTGGCCACAGGTATATTTATCGAAAACTTTTTTGAAAGGATACCGGGCAATCCAGACATTTTTCAGTGGTCAGGGAGCTTCAGGGTATTTATGCAAAATCAACCTTTATATGAAAATAGTATGGTTTCTGCACGGGATTCCATGCTATACTGAAAAAAAAACGGGAGGCTGAGAAAATGGGAATCTGGATGAAAAAACACAGGCAGTAAGGTCTGGTGTTGGAAGGCCTTACTGGTTTGCTGCAAAAACAGGTACAGATCAGGAGGCAAAAAATGTCATATTTTATTTATCAGTCAAAACGAATTTATTATTCAGAAACAGGAAAAGGAAAGCCGGTTGTATTTTTGCATGGAAATACGGCGTCATCCAGAATGTTTGAACCGCTTCTTCCATTGTATAAAGAGGATTTTACCGTTATCCTTATGGATTTTCTGGGAAATGGCAGATCAGACCGGCTGGATGGATTTCCCGCAGATCTGTGGCAGGAGGAAGCCAGGCAGACCATTGCTTTGCTGGAGCATTTGAATTACGGAAGAGTAAGTCTGGCAGGATGCAGCGGCGGCGCCTGGGCGGCAGTAAATGCAGGCCTGCTGCGTCCGGATCTGGTGGAAAAAGTAGTGGCAGACAGCTTTGACGGACGGACTTTGGGAGAGGATTTTGTGCGGAAACTGATCCGTGAACGTGCAGGTGCAAAGCAGGATGAGCAGGCTGCCGGGTTCTATCAGTGGTGTCAGGGCGAAGACTGGGAGCGGGTCGTGGATATGGACACGAAGGCCCTTGTTCAATGCGCCCAGGAAGGAAGGCCGCTGTTTTTGAAGCCTTTGTCAGAATTAAAGGTTCCTCTCTTACTCATGGGCAGCGCCGGGGATGAGATGGTGAGACCGGACTTGCTGGATGAATACAAAGCCATATCCAGGGAAACAGAGGCAGAGATCTGCATGTTTCCGGAGGGCGGGCATCCTGCCGTTTTTTCCAATGCGGAGCAGGCAGCGGAAGTGATCCGGAAATTTTTGCTGATTGGGTTGATCCGGCATCATCACTAATAAAGAATAAATAAAATAAACAAAAACTGCCGCCCCGGGAATACTTTCCCGCAGCGGCAGTTTTGCTGCCATCAGATGGATCCGTGTGGTGTGTCCGTCGGAACAGTAGACGGATCAGTTTATTCCGATCCGGAACAGATGCTCTGTATTGGCATATGCAATTTTCTTTTTATCTGTTTCACTGATCGGTGCCCGTTCTAAAAATTCACGGGCGTTTTCCTGGCCGATCAGAGGAAAATCCACCGAATAAAGGATACGGTCCGCACCCAGTACCTGCAGAAGAAACTACAGCTGCGGATAATCGAAGATTCTGCTTGGGGTCACATATACATGTTCGGTATAGGTTGCCGTGATAGTACGGGAAAGTCTGGTTACTTTTTTCGGCAAGGCCTGGTCAAGACGGCTGAGATAAAATGGGACCAGCTCTCCCCAGTGTCCCGATATGATCTGGAGCGCAGGGTATTTTTCAAAAACGCCTGCCAGTATCATTCGGAGCACCTGTATTCCTGCTTCGTTATGCCATCCCCATCCAAATATGGATAATCTGGCACTCAGTTCCGGTTCCAGACGGGCATAATAGGCATCCTGCACAGCAGGAACCGGACACCCTGGATGAACGTAAATGGGAACGTTCAGTTTTTCAGCCTCCCTGAGAACCGGTTCAAAGCGGGGATCATCCAGAAAAACAGTTCCGCGTTCAGGCCGTCCGGCCAGAAAAGCTCCCCTAAGTCCCAGTTCTTCTACTGCCCGCTTCAGCTCTGCAGATGCCTGGATCGGATCCTGCCAGGGCAGAACGGCGAAAGCAGAAAATCTGTCCGGATACTTTCGAACGGCTGCAGCCAGCCGGTCATTGACCGCTTTGGCCAGGGGAATGGCTTCCGCTGAAGGAAGCATTCCAATCTGCGCCGGACAGGAAAGCACCTGCATATCGATTCCATTTTGATCCATGTCCCGGATCCTTTTTTCCGCCATATCCGCATACAGCGCGAAATCTGGATAATAAGGAAGCTCTTTTCCCAGTGTCAGACTATAGTATGGAGCATCCTGCAGGATATATTGCCGCACAGCTGTGTCAAGCGGCGTATCTGTAATATGCTCTTCAATGGTTATGATCTTCACGTGTTCCTCCTACTGGAGTAAATCTTTGTATCCGGATTTTTTCAGCCAGTCAAAGGTATAGCCTTCGGTGTTATTCTGCATCTTATTCTTCAGGAATTCTTCAAAGGGCAGGAAATCCGGTTCGGTATAAGGTGTGTTCTCATCGGCCCCCGGTGCGCCGTAGACTTCCAGTGTGTGGATCGCGGCCCATACATTTTCCATCGGTACGTTTGGCGCAATATTGTTAAAGAAGAAGATACAGGGAGTCGGACCGTTTTTCCCGGCCAGAACGTAATGTTTCACTGTATCGATTACTTCCTGTACAGTTCCGAACTGAAGCAGTTTCGCATCTACACCTGTCTGCAGAGGAAGTCCGTACTCGTTGGCGCGTTTCCGGGCGTATTCCGGTGTCAGCGCTGCTGCATCCGGATCACTGCAGAAGAATCTTCCGTTGGCCCATACCACAAAATCTTCAAATTTCCTGCGGTCTTCCTCGGTGAGAAGGGCGCTGCCGAAAAATGCCGTATCCAGCAGAGGCATGCCGGGAAGATCCAGTTTTTCCATCAGACGCTCCAGTGCTGGCTTGATAAATTTCTCGATGATAGAGACATCGATCATTGGGATGGTGGCAAACGCATCCACCAGAGATACTTCCCGCATTCCCGGAACTGCCTGATTCATATCTTTGAGCATCGGTACCTGGAAATCGTCCACCAGACGTCTCAGAAATTCCTCAACGAATTCCGGATCCGTATAGGCTTCCACCACAAGGTTATCCAGACCATACAGATTTCCGGCCAGTGTCCAGGGAGCGGAGAATGTGGGGAAGGAATCAACGCCCGTATATTTTTTGTAAGCCTGGCAATATTTGATCAGATACGGGAAACGTCCGGTATCCAGACCGCGGTATTTGATCTTGTCCAGATCCTTTTCGTCTTTGATAAAATAAGAATCACGGTCGAAATCCGGACAATGGTCTTTGTAGAATTTGATATCTACGCCCATGGCCTCGGCTTCAAAATTATAGACATCCAGATTCGCGATCAGAAGATCCAGGTGCAGATATTCATGGACCAGCAGTGTACATTCTGCCATGGCCACCGGATCATCGCGGAACAGATAGTCATAGGGCACTTTGCAGATTTCAGGTATGAATTCTGTTACCAGTGCGGTGTTGATCACGTTTGCATTGGGCCAGTTAGCTAAATTGCCCAAATTCATCATATGCTTTATAAGAAAACTTGTTTTTGCTTCACCCATAGTATTACCTCCTGTTTTTCCTTATAATTTCTGCCTTTTCCTTTAGTATAACATTCTGCAAAACTTCGTCTACGTGTTGGCAGACAAATCTGCAGGCGTTTCTCTGGTTGAAAAATTGTGCTGTCAGCACTATACTGGAGAAAAGGAGGTTGTCCTATGAAGATCAATATGTGGCTGATTGAAGAAAACCTGAAAAAATACAATCCAAAATATGATATCACTGACGGTACGGCCTGCATTTCCGGAGTCCGCTTTTTTTCCGGAGAGGAGCATGTGGAGTTCCTTCCGCAATATGTCTATATGTATCTGTATACGGATGTTGTAGATAATGGGGACGCCACTGCACTGATCAACGGGAGGGATATCATTATCCTGCAGAGCAGCAGTATCAACGATGTGCTGAATGATCTGCTGGCGATTTTTGATTATTATAATTCCTGGGAAACATCTGTCTGGGAGGTGACTTCCGGCAAATCTCTTCAGAAGATTATAGATATGACGGGAGCCGTCATGGGAAATCCCATGGTGCTGGCAGATATCGACGGGAAAGTTCTGGCCATGAGCAGCGATTATCTGGAGGAAGATATCAACAGATACTGGATGGAGACCCGGGAATCCCGGCATATTCCCATGGAGATCCTGGGAGCTCCCATGCGTTCCATTAATGGCCAGATCACTTCCTGGACCGAAGAGCCGGAGATTTATATACTGCCGGACGGCCACAGGATCATTGGAACGTTTTTGCAGAAAAATGGGGAATACACGGCAGCTCTGGGACTTTGGGAGTATAAGAAGGCCATAACGCCGGGGGATCTCTGCATTGTGAAAGTGCTCTGCAGTGTCCTGTGTTCTGTGATCGACGGACAGGAATCCGCCCCGCTGCGTTCAATTTCCGATATTCTGACCGATCTTCTGTCCGGGATCGAGATCGATCATGCGCTGCTGGAGAAGCTGGAAATACCCTGCCGGCCGTCCTGGGAACTGTTTGTCATTCACAGTTCTTACCGTTCGGATATCGCATATAAAAGAGGAATCGTAAAACATCTCCAGGATTCCGGCATTTCCTGCGTTCCGTTCATCTATCAGGAACACATACTTGTGCTGATTTCCGAAAAGCATGCGGGAAATTTTATCCAGACGGTGCTGGAGCCAGGACAAAAGCATTATCTGCTGATTGGCCGGTCTCTGCCCTTTGATAACCTGCCGGAACTGCCTGTCCGGTACAGACAGACGCTGTTTGCCCTTTCCCAGTCTTCCGGAAAGCCCGGGATCTATGACAGCAGAGACTATGCGTTCCCATATCTGCTTTCGCTGCTGCAGGAACAGAATCAGATGGAGCTGCTTTCCCATCCGGCCCTCCGTCTTCTGCGGCAATACGATGAAAAGCACGGAAGCGGCTTATACGATACACTGTTTCAGTATCTGTTTCAGGACCGCAGCATACAGAAAGGAGCAGAAGCGCTGCATATACACAGAAATTCTTTTCTGTACCGCATCCACCGGATCAAAGAACTGACTCAGATCGACCTGGAGGAACCTTCCGCAAGGTTTTATCTGATGCTGTCCTTTTTGCTGGAACGGTCTTCACTTCTATGAAATACAACGATCCGGATTCTTAAAATCAAAAATAGACACATCCTTTCCATTTGTCTCGTCAGCGGGAAATAAATATCGTTATACTAGAAACCATAGAATAAATGGAAAGAATGGGGGAATCAGGATGCATGAAGTAAAGAAACCAAAAAAGCCGTTAATCTATTATTATGTGATTGTACTGGCCATACTGATGCTGTTTAATCTGCTGTTTATGCCCTGGGTGGCAGAACGTCAGATCAAAGAAGTAGGGTACGAGACATTCATGCAGATGACGGAAGAAGAAAATATCGGAAGAGTAGAAATTGACCGGGAAGAAAATGAGATCACATTTACAGACAAAGAAGAAACGGCTGTCTATAAGACAGGAATGGTAGACGATCCGGATCTGACCCAGAGGCTTTATGAATCCGGCGCCAGATTCTCCGGTCAGATCATTGAACAGACGTCTCCCTGGCTTCTGCTCCTGCTGTACTGGATCCTGCCGATCCTGGTTTTTGTGGGAATCGGTCAGTATATGTCAAAGAAGATGATGGAGCGTGCAGGCGGCAAGGACTCCATGATGTTCGGCATGGGAAAGAGCAATGCAAAGGTTTATGTGAAATCTTCCAAGGGTATCCGTTTTTCGGATGTGGCAGGCGAGGATGAGGCAAAGGAAAATCTGGCGGAGATCGTGGACTATCTTCATGATCCCGGAAAATACAAAGATATTGGAGCATCCATGCCAAAAGGAATCCTGTTGGTGGGACCTCCCGGAACAGGTAAAACCATGCTGGCAAAAGCAGTTGCCGGTGAAGCGAACGTTCCTTTCTTTTCCATGTCCGGTTCCGAGTTCGTGGAAATGTTTGTGGGTATGGGCGCATCAAAAGTAAGAGATCTTTTCAAACAGGCAAAGGAAAAAGCTCCCTGTATCGTCTTTATCGATGAGATCGATGCCATCGGCAAGAAGCGGGAAGGCAACGTGGGAGGAAACGATGAGCGTGAGCAGACTCTGAATCAGCTGCTGACGGAGATGGACGGTTTTGATGACAACAACGGAGTAATCATTCTTGCAGCAACGAACCGGCCGGAATCTCTGGACCCTGCGCTTACGAGACCGGGACGGTTCGACAGACGGGTGCCCGTAGAGCTTCCGGATCTGAAAGGACGGGAAGAAATCCTGAAAGTTCATGCGAGAAAGATCAAGGTTGCAGACAATGTGGATTACAACAAGATCGCCCGGATGGCATCAGGAGCATCGGGAGCAGAGCTTGCCAATATCGTCAATGAGGCAGCCCTCCGTGCAGTCAGAGAGAAACGGGCTTATGTGACCCAGGCGGATCTGGAGGAAAGCATTGAAGTGGTAATCGCCGGATACCAGAAGAAAAACGCCATCATGACGGACAGAGAGAAACTGATCGTATCCTATCATGAGATCGGACATGCTCTGGTGGCAGCAAAACAGACCAATTCGGCGCCGGTGCAGAAGATCACCATTGTTCCGAGAACGTCCGGAGCCCTTGGCTACACCATGCAGGTGGAGGAAGGAAATCATTATCTGATGAACCAGGATGAACTGGAAAACAAGATTGCAACCTATACCGGAGGCCGCGCGGCAGAAGAAATCGTATTCGGCTCTGTGACCACAGGCGCCTCCAATGACATTGAGCAGGCAACGAAACTGGCCCGGGCCATGATCACACGGTACGGAATGTGCAAAGATTTCGATATGGTTGCCATGGAAGTCCAGACCAACCAGTATCTGGGCGGCGATTCTTCTCTGACCTGTTCGCCGGAGACCCAGAAGCTGATCGATGAGAAAGTGGTGGAGCTTGTGCGCAGACAGCATGAAAAGGCAGCCCAGATCCTGCTGGAGAACCGGCAAAAGCTGGATGAGCTTTCCCAGTATCTGTATCAGCGGGAGACGATCACAGGCGATGAATTTATGAAGATCCTGAATTCATGACCGGCGCAGCTTTACAGAACAGGCAGACAAGAATGATGATATATGATATTTTATTGAATTTTTTTACTTATGGTTTTTTAGGATGGTGTACGGAAGTTGCATTTGCAGCTGTCCGGCAAAGAAAGTTCGTGAACAGGGGATTCTTAAATGGTCCCCTGTGTCCGATCTACGGGATCGGTGTGACTGCAGTGGTGGTGCTCCTGGAACCGTATACGGATCATCTTCTGGTCCTGTATGCTGCATCTGCTCTGCTGGTGACGGTTCTGGAATATATTACAGGAGCTCTGCTGGAAAAAGTATTTCATCACAGATGGTGGGATTATTCCAAAATGCCGATGAATATAAAGGGGTATGTCTGTATCCCTTTTTCACTTATATGGGGTGCGGCCTGTGTGGTGATCGTAAAGATGATCCATCCGGTTATCAGCAAAGTTCTGTCTTTGCTCCCAAAGGGACTCGGAATTTTCCTGCTGGCGGTCATGTGTATTTTGCTGATCGTGGATATCTCTGTGACAGCTGCAGGTATCCTGAAGTGGAACCGGAATCTGGATAAGATGGAAGAAATTGCAGGGGAACTTCGCTCTCTGTCAGATCAGATAGGAGAGAACATTTATCAGAATACGATCAACGGGCTGAAGAAACAGGAAGAAACCAGGAAGAGGATAGAGGAACTGAAGCAGAAATACGAGGAAATGCTGGAAGGCCAGAACAGGACCGGCCGCAGACTTATAAAAGCATTTCCGAAGATGGAACCGGGAAAACATGGAGATCTGCTTGCGGAGCTTAAGAAAAAGAAGACGGACCGACCGTGATCTGCGGCTGTGATCCGGGAAAACAGATATATTTGAAAATGTATTCCGGCAGCATAAAAGAGCTCTGCGAGGAGGATTCTTTATACGATATTGCTGATCATACAGAAAAAATCCGAGAGAAAGGGGAGGTATGTTTGACAGACAGAATTTCCGAAAAAAAGAGACAGGAGATCGAATACCTTACCCGGCAGCTGGACCAGAAGGAACAGGAACTTCAGGAAAAGTACTGCGATGTGGGAGAATCGATCATGGAAAAGATAGAAAAAGAGAATAAAGAAATCGATCATATGGTGGATGAAGTGATCCAACTGAAAAGAAAACTTGTGAAGGCAAAAGGGCAGATCCGCTGTCCGAACTGCCATCAGTATAACGAACCGGGCAGCAGTTACTGCAGCAGCTGCGGAAAGAAACTGGAAAGGGAAACGTGTCCGGAATGATCCGGAAAGAGAGCCTTACCATACCGCAGATCTTTCGGCCGCGGAGAGACGGATCTGTGAAAATAGCCGCTTTTTTAAACATACAGAGAGGGGCCTTCAAGGTTTTCGAAGGATCTTATCCATGGATTTTCCCTTTGCAAGTTCATCAATGAGTTTGTCCAGGTAACGGATTTCCTGCATCAGGGGATCTGTGATCTCTTCTACACGGATGCCGCAGATCACTCCTTTGATCAGTTTCCGGTTCTCATTTGGCGCAGGAGCATTTCGGAAAAAATCGGCATAGGTGCAGGATGTATTCTGAAAATGCTCCAGATCTTCCGGACTGTATCCCGTGAGCCAGCAGATGACCTGGTCTGCTTCCTCTTTTGTGCGGCCTTTTTTTACGGCTTTGTTTACAAGAAGCGGGTAAATCCTGGAAAATTCCATCTGATATATTTTCTCATTGCTCATGGCGGGTATCTCCTTTGGATGGTGTAGTATTGGCTCCTGTGCGCTTTGCGGCAGCAGGTACTGTCTTTATTTAACAATATTTCCGGTGCAGAAGCAAGGGATTTTACGGGATCATGAAAATTTTGAATATTTGGTAATCAGGAGGACATCAATTTGAATCTACTAGTAACACTTGATCAGAATTATTTTCCAAGGCTGCAGGTGCTGCTGACTTCTGTGAAAATAAACAATCCGGGAGAATGCTTTGATCTGTATCTGCTGCATAACCATCTTCCGGAACAGATGCTGCATTCCGTAAGAAACTGGTGTGAGGCAGCCGGGTATGGTTATTACCCGGTCCAGGTGGAGAAGCAGCTGTTTCAGGATGCTCCTGCCAGCAGCCGCTATCCGGTGGAAATGTATTACCGCCTGCTGGCGCCTCAGCTGCTTCCGCAGGATGTGGACCGGATCCTGTATCTGGATCCGGATACTCTGGTGATCAATCCGGTTGCCGGGTTCTGGCAGACGGATCTGAAAGGAAACCTGTTCGCAGCGGCGGCCCATACCGGGAAAACGGAATTTGCCAACGGTGTGAACCGGATCCGTCTTGGTGTGGAGCATGATTATTACAATTCCGGAGTGCTGCTGATGGATCTGGCTCTGGGAAGGAAATCCTGCCGGAAGAAATTTTCCGGTATGTGGACGAGCATCGGATAGAACTGGTGCTTCCGGATCAGGATCTTTTGAATGCCATGTACGGGCAGCGGATCCTGCCGGTGGATGACGCCCTCTGGAATTATGATGCCAGAAATTATAATAATTATATGGTGCGCAGTTCCGGACAGTATAATTCCAAATGGGTCATGGAGCACACGGCGATCCTGCATTTCTGCGGGAAGGCAAAGCCATGGAAGCCTGGGTATTTCTATCGGTTCGGTATGCTTTACCAGCATTATGAGCAGCTGGCCGTGCGGTCCTGGGAAGGGTTTTAAGAATGTAAGTGAGACAGGCTGCGTATTTTGCGGCTGCGGAGAAACAGAGCAGGCCTTCTGAGGATGAGGGAACCTGCTCTGTCTGCTCATGTAAGTGAAATCACTTTTTTATCCTTTGTATCTCATTTTCCAGGTGGTTTACACGAAGGAGAAGTATTTCTTTTTCATTGGTAACTTCCAGTGCATCGTCCAATTTGCGCATCACGTCCAAATGACCTTCCGCGATAATCCGGATATTACGGTTAGTTTCATTTTCAAGAGTCATTTCCAGGTTCGAGACACGTTCCTCCAGCCTGTCTACACGGGCATTCAGAGACTGAATTTCCTGGCTCATGGACTGCATGTCACTGCGTATGGACTGAATTTCCTGGCTCATGGACTGCATGTCACTGCGTATGGACTGAATTTCCT
>UQMI01000049.1 GCA_900542045.1 uncultured Blautia sp. | reverse complement strand
TTACTGTGGCCGGACTTGCACCGGCTAGTGTGGTCCAGCTTTGCTGGACGCACTATAGACAAAAAGAATCCTGCCGCGCAGGATTCTTTTCACCGCAGTGCGATCCCTATTCATTTAGATAGGTCCGTGTCAGTACACCGGCCATTTCCAGATCTTCCGGTGTGGTTATCTTTATATTCTTATAGGAACCTTCCACCAGCCTGACCCGGCATCCCATTTCCCGCTCCACCAGCATGGCATCATCCGTCACGCCTTCCATGGAATGCGCCCGTGCTCTCTCATGGGCTTCCCGGATCATTGGATACACAAACGCCTGGGGCGTCTGGATATTCCAGACCAGATTCCGTGGCGGCGTCACTGCGATACAGCCGTCTTCATCTGCAATTTTGATCGTATCCTTCGACGGCATACCCACAGTACAGGCATCACAGGTCTGCAGCACTTCCCACACCCGTTCCAGAATCCGGTGCGTCAGAAAAGGCCTTGCCCCGTCATGGATCAGTACATAATCCGCTTCTCCGCAGACTTTTAGGCCTTCGTAGACGGAATCATACCTTTCCTTGCCTCCGGCTATGATTTTCCCTACCTTACTGAAAGAATAACGGTCCACGATCTCCTGACGGCAATAGGCAATTTCCTTTTCACCGGTCACCAGTATGATCTCATCCAGCTTATCCCAGCTCTCCAGACAGCGAAGGGAATAATAGAGCACCGGATACCCTTCCAGTTCCAGAAACTGCTTCTGTACCCGGCTCTTCATCCGTTTTCCCTGTCCTGCTGCCAGGACAATGGCTGTAATACGCTTTTTCTTTTCTGGTGAAGACAAACAGCTTCCCTCCGACTCATAGTTCGTCATCTTTATCGCTCTCCCAGCTTCAGATTGGGAACCGCGTTCAGATCCCAGCCATGGCGGGTTCCCTTCTGAAATTCATAATATGCGGCCACACCGATCATTGCCGCGTTGTCCGTACAGAAAATGGGCGATGGATAATAGAAAGAAAGCCCCTCTTTCTCACAGGCTCTGCTCATTGCCTCGCGTAAAGTCCGATTGGACGCCACGCCCCCTGCGATCGCCACTTTATCCATATGAAAATCTTTTGCTGCCAGCATGGTATGCTCAACCAGCACATCTACCACAGCCTTCTGAAAAGAAGCAGCCAGATCTGCCTGGTTCACTTCTATTCCCTGCATTTTATGCTGGTTCAGATAATTCAGCACCGCTGACTTCAAGCCGCTGAAACTGAAATCATAGGGAGAATCTCCAACTTTTGCCTTGGGGAACAGAATGGCCCGGTCGTTTCCTTCCCGGGACAGCTTATCAATCTTGGGCCCTCCGGGATACCCCAGTCCAATGGCCCGCGCCACTTTATCAAAAGCCTCTCCCGCCGCATCATCTCTGGTCCTGCCAAGGATTTCAAATTCTCCATAATCTTTCACAATCACAAGATGGGTATGGCCGCCGGAGACGATCAGGCATAAAAACGGAGGTTCCAAATCCGGATGCTCAATATAATTGGCAGATACATGGCCTTCAATATGATGCACACCCACCAGCGGTTTATTTGCCGCATAGGCAATGGCCTTTGCCTCCGCGACACCCACAAGCAGAGCTCCCACAAGGCCTGGACCGTAGGTGACTCCAATGGCATCCATTTCATTCAGAGTTTTGCCGGATTCCTCCAACGCCTGCAGGATCACCTGATTAATCTTCTCAATATGCTTCCGGGAAGCGATCTCCGGCACCACACCGCCATAAAGCTTATGAAGTTCAATCTGTGAAGAGATCACATTTGACAAAACTGTACGGCCGTTTTTCACCACCGAAGCCGCTGTCTCATCACAGGAGCTTTCAATAGCCAGTATATACGTATCTTCCATTTTTCTCATCCTTCTTCAAACATTAATTCCAAAGACTTTCCATCTTTTCCCGCATAGGTTTCGGGAAAAATTTTTCTGGCATCTTCCAGATATTCCTCCGGCCGTACCAGCGACGGACTGTAGTGTGTCAGCCACATTTCCTTTACTTCTGCCGCCTTTGCCAGCCTTGCCGCCTCTTTAAATGTCATATGTTTATATTCCCTGGCCTTCTTGTCCTTATCCGGCTCTCCATACATTCCTTCACAGATGAACAAATCGGATCCCACTGCATTTTTCTCTATGGACTCCGTAGGTCTGGTATCCGTAGTATAGGTGACCTTAATTCCCTTCCTGGGCGGCCCCAGTACCATATCCGGAGTAAATATCTGCCCTTCCATTTCTATTGCTTCTCCCTTTTGCAGACGACTCCACAATTTCTGCGGAATTTCCCGGGCCATTGCCTGCTCCACAGAGAATTTCCCCTGTCTGGGAATCTCCACGGTATATCCGTAACATAATACATTATGATTCACCCGGAACGCGCGGATGTAATATCCGTTCACCTCAAATTCTTCCTCTGTATCGGAAATCTCTCTGTATATAATAGGAAACGGAAGTTCCGGAGCGATCACCCGGAGAGCTCCTACCACCCGTTCCAGTCCCTTTGGTCCGATCAGCGTCAAAGGCTCTGTCCGGTCTGCATTCCCCATTGTCAACAACAATCCCGGCAGACCGCTGATATGATCTCCGTGATAATGGGTGAAACAGATCACATCAATGGGTTTAAAGCTCCACCCTTTTTCTTTTATGGCCACCTGCGTGCCTTCTCCGCAGTCGATCAGAAGACTGCTGCCATTGTACCGGGTCATCAGCGCCGTCAGCCATCTGCGCGGCAATGGCATCATCCCGCCGCATCCTAACAAACAAACATCTAACATAGGCTACCTCATTTTCTAATCCATTCCTGTAGGCATTAAGTTTAGCATAAAAAAAATCCACATGCAAGCATTCCCGCCTGCCATCAGGGATTTCGCTTTTATTCAGGGATTTCGCTTTTATATAGATTTCCCTTTTATAAATATTCACCTGCGCTATTTTCCCTTACCAATTCTCTTTCCCCTTGTCTTGTCATCTTTTGGGACAGAAAGTATCCTATCTGAAAACCTCCCCTTTTTCAGACTCCACAACCCCTTATTCTCTTTTTTGAATTTCTATCCCCCTTCTATATACAATATCCAACATAGATTCTCTGCCTGCAGATCATCCCGAAAGATTCGCGTTACACTTTTCCTTGTAATCTTGCTTCTCTCAAATCCATGGATCCGCCGGTACAGATACATTTCCCGTATGTTAAATGCTATCAGCATTAATAGAAAGATCACTTCCACTTCTTAATGACAGTAACAATGGTCTGCATGATAATAAGTCTTTAGCTGATGGAATGCATTCTCTTCAATATCCCATCTCTTATGCATCATCTTCCACAAAATCTTATAATCAATCTCTTTGCTGGTTGTTACCAGCCATACCCATTTTTCTTCCCCTGTCTTTTCGTTTTTCTCACGATATCGGACAACACGCAGCTTCTCTTGCAATCCTTCTAATTCAAATCCATCCAGATCCCAGCAGTCGATCTTTTTCCCTTCCCGATAAAAAGGCTCTTTCTTCCCCTCTCCGCTCCCAAACAGCTTTTCTGCATCCTGAAATATCAGCCTCCGTTCATCCTTCAGACGGATGACTGCCTCCATATGGCATTTCAGGACTACTCTCAAGAATGGGACATTCAGATAGAGACCGTCTGCAACAATCACGTCCGCAAAATGTCCATGCTGACTATATAAAGTTTCTATCAGCCGTTTTCCTCCTGTCAGTTCCCCTTCGTCTTTCTCTGCCCCGTCTCGGGGATCAAGCATGTCCTGTCCCAGAATCAAATGCGGATTGCTTCCTACTGTGGTACATACAATGCTTTTATGGAAATATTCCATTTCTCCGGAGGCTGTTTTTCGGGTCAGACATTTCCCACATTTCTTCTTCCTGCTGCAAAAAAGCTCTACCCCATCAATTGCTGCCGTTACATACCTGCCAATTGTTCCGCCACGCAAGACTGCATTTTTTTGAATCCTGCTGACAGTAGCGGTGAGGATTCCTTCTGTTTCCTCCGGGTCTGTCAGACCCAGAGCATCCCTGATGGCATCCACTTTTGGGATTCGCCCACGGATACAGTGCTTTAAACGTTTCCTCATGCTTTCCGGCGAGGAAAAAACAGTATGGAAACTTTCGTATTGAAGCAGAAGAAATAGGAACACCGGCATAATAAGATTAAAAAATGGAATCGTTTTTCTTGATCTTTTATCTGTCAACTCCTTGATTTTCTGTGGAATGTGATATACACTTTTAGCATAGATAAGGAGTTTCTTCAACTCTAATTTCTTTTCATTAATGGCACCTTCTTTCTTGGTTTTTTTGTGGTACTATAATTATACCGAAAAAGGTGCCATTTTTGTGTATTTATACATTCCAAAAAAGAATTTTTTCAGATTTTTCTATTTTAGATGATCCTTCGCATTTTCAAGCTTTATCCCTGATTTCTTTCGTATAAAAGCGAAATCTCTGGAAAAGCACGATTTTTTTATTTTTTGAAAGTGGGGCTATTGAAAAAGCGGGTAATCACCAGCCATTATCTTCTGGTAATTACCCGCTCCCGGTCAAGATCCGTTGGAATTGTCTACAGTTTCTCCAGCACAAGGCGCATTCTCTCGTTGGCATCCTGCAGATCCTCCCGCCACTTTTCACTGCCCTGATACCAGAATTCCGTTACATACCGGCGGACTCCCAACTCCCAGGCGCATTTTATCACTTTTTCAAAATCCACATGCCCGGAACCAAACGGAACCTCCCTGTATTTTCCCGGAACCGTTTCTTTCAGATGCAGGGATGTCAGCCTTCCTGCGCCTTCCTTCAAATCTTCGCAGACATCCGTTCCATAGAGGACTGCGGCATTTGTCATATTTCCGCAATCCGGATAAACATTCAGGTAAGCTGATTTTATTTTATCCACATACACCATAGCTTTTCCCACCGTATCCATAAACGGAGTTTCCATGGTTTCAAAACCCATCTGTATCCCGTAACTGGATGCCATATTTACCGCCTGCCGCAGGTTTCTCAAAAAATTCTCCCGGGTCTGCGGACTTTCTTTCTCATAATAGACATCATATCCCGCCAACTGGATCACACGAATCCCCAGATCATCTGCCAGGCAAATCGCTTTTTCCATAATTTCCATACTACGGCGTTGAATTTCCGGATCTTCGCTGCCCAGCGGATATTTTCTGTGTCCGGAAAGGCACATGGTACGAATGGGCATTCCTGTATGATACATCAGCGACACCATCCACAGCCGCTCCGCCTTGCTCATATCCAGACGGCTCAGTTTCTCATCTGTCTCATCGATACTGATCTCCAGGAAATCAAAGCCTGCATTTCTGGCGGAAATAAGTTTTTCATCCCATGTTATTCCAGACGGCATTGCCTTTTCGTACAGGCCCAGTGTATATTTTTTCATTTATATTTCCCTCTATTCTGTCAATGTGTACATAGCCACCTCGTTCGTCTCTCGGTTGGCGGAAATTAAAATATCTTTTTCATCGCCTGCAAATCGATATACATTTGCTGACCCGCAGCCATGATCCAGTATTTCCGGCTGGTACTGTTTTTGATCCTTCTGATAAGTAAACAGGAGCAGATCCCTGCTTCCTTCCCTGTGCCCGATCACTACGGCAGGTTTTCCCAGCAGCTCTCCTCCATAGATGGCATGGGCAAAATCCGCATGGTCATAACAATAAACCTGTTGATAGGTATCTCCTGCTTTTCTGCAAAAACAAATTTTGTTTCCATGGAAGGGTGAGATATAGATCAATTCCTTTTCACCGTCTTCATCCATATCCACCAGCACAGCATCACTGGCCGGTTCCCGCGACAGCTGCTCAATCTGCCAGTTTCCTACTTTTGTTTCAGGCGGGATCACCCGGAAGATCCCATCTTCAGAAGCGATAAGCCCCTCCTCCACACCATTTTCCACAATTCTGCAATACCCGTGATTTTTCAGCAGATTTTCTTTCAGGATTTCCAATTTTAAGTTTTCTTCACGCTCATACAGCTCTGTATGTTCCGGAAGTACTGCCGCATAGATTTTACCCGGTGATGACCAGTCATTTTTATAAGCGTGTCCGGATTTCAGCGTGCAGGCAACCAAATAGTTCACGCCATTTCTTGTTAAAATGTCAAAACGATGTACATGCGGAAGCTTTACCAGCGTTTTTACCTGCCAGCTTTCTCCTTTTGGCATGACCACTGCAATTTCCGCCTCTTTTGAATCATTGGGCGAATAAAATTTCTGAGTTGCCAGAAAAATCCCGTCGGAGCCAGGCACCTGCACCATGCTCATAACACCGCCCGGTCCTTCCCAGATGGTATCAACTTTGTGTCCTTCCATGTCAAACAGATAACAGGGATCCTGTTTTTCTGCCGCTACCAGAAAATAGGAGTTTCCCCGGAACTGAAGCGGTGCAACGGAATAACATTTGGTTAAATTGGCAATTACTTGTTTTTCAATCTTCATAACATTTCTGTCCTCTCATTTTACAGCATAGATCGGAACGGTATATTCTGCGGATATTCAAAACAGTCTTCAAATCCTCTCCTATGATGATAGGCACGTTTCTCTTTATCATCCGGATATATGTATTTTCCGCCTACTTCCCAGAAGAAGGGATGAAACTGATAATCCAGACGGTCTTTTTTCATTTCGTACAGTACGCGGATCTCATTGATATCTGCCATGAAATTTGTCCATACATCATAATGAATCGGGATTACAACTTTACAGCGGAGCGCCTCGGCCATACGGAGAATATCACAGGATGTCATTTTGTCTGCCATACCTACCGGATTTTCCCCATAAGATCCAAAGGCCACATCAATATCATAGTCCTTCCCGTGCTTGGCAAAATAAATGGAATAATGGGAATCTCCGCTGTGATAAATATTTCCTCCCGGAGTTTTGATCAAATAATTTACCGCCTTTTTATCCATATCATCTGGAAGTTTTCCTGTCAGTTCTTCTCTGTCCGGTCCGGTGGAATCCGTAGTTACCAGGCATGTCCGATCAAAAGAATCCAGTGCTACAATCTCGATATCTTTTATTCTGACGGTATCACCGGGTTTTACCACATGGCAGCGTTCTCTCGGAACTCCCCATTTTACCCACAATTCCACCGATTTTTCCGGCCCGATAAAGGGAACGGGAACAACCTCTCCATTTTCATTGACTGTTGTCATGTTGCTCTGAAGCACATGCGCGGCAAATTCAGGACTCATGTGATCCTGATGATAATGCGTAGCCAAAACTGCGTCTACCTGCTTTACAGAAAAGGGATCGATCACAAAAGGAACTGCCCTTAAATTAGGCTGCATTGCTCTGCATCCGCACATATTCGCCATCTGATGTCCCGGCTTCATTTTATTGTCTCCATGGGTCCGTTTTCCATTTCCCGCCCAGAGATCCACTGTAATGTTGCATCCTCCCGGAGTCTTCAGCCAAATTCCCGTACACCCCAGCCACCACATGGCTACTGTGCCTTCTTTTACCTCTTCAGCCTCAATTTCTTCATTCAGCCAGGTTCCCCATTCAGGGAAAGTATTCATAATCCAGCTTTCTCTGGTTATTTCATTCACCTTGCTCATAAAATGCCCTCCCTTTACTGATAAATTTTCTGATAAATACGATTCATCTCTGATTTTTTTGATATATACCAGGCAGTCTTCTTCTGATCCGGCTCGTAGCTTACAACCTTATCTGAGGCGCGCAATGTCTGAAACGCCGATTCCGCTGAATTCCAGATTCCCTGAGATGTCAGCGCCACAATTAATGCTCCTCTCGCCGTGGCTTCACTGTTCTCCATATGCTTCAGAGGAAGGCCGTAAATATCTGCCTGCATCTGATTCATGATCTCACTGTTGGCCATTCCGCCACTGATCCAGCCCTCTGAAATGCCTGCATACGTTCTGAATTTCTCTATACTGTTCCCAATCTCCAAAAAAATCCCTTCCACCAACGCTTTCAGAATATCTTCCCGTGTTGTCGAAAGTGTGATATTTGAAAACAGGGCCCTGGCCTCCGCATTCCATCCATCGCTGCTCCTTCCTTGAAAATAAGGCAGGACAACGGCTTCCTCTTTTACATCATACAATGCCGTTAAGTTTCTGTTTGCCTCTTCAAATCCTTCTGCCTCACGATAAAAATTTCTGAGGAACCAGTCAAATGCCGAAGAACAGGTCAGCACATTTGCTTCCAGGATATATTTTCCTGCAATCGCCGAGCAGTTACAGATCATACGCGGCGTCAGATCCTCCGGCACTTCTCCTACCGGCAGAACCAGATAGGCGCCTGTGCCCACAACGATAGACATATTGCCCTCTGATACCGCCCCCTGTCCTACAGCCGCACATTGCTGGTCGCCTCCTGCTGTGATCACCGGTGTTCCCTGCGGGATTCCGGTGATCCTGGAAAACGCAGACGTTATTTCCCCCACCTTCGTCCCGGGCTCCTGTAAACTGCATAACTCTTCCCTGTAAACTCCAAACATATCCAGCAGTTCCTGATCCCAGTCTCTTTTTTTCAGATTCATCAGATTTGAACGGCTCCCATAGGTATGGTCTGTGACAAGCTTTCCGGTCATGCAGTACATCAAATATTCCGGAATATTTACATACTTTACTGTTTTCTCTGCAATCTCCGGACAGGTTTTCTTGATCCATCGTATTTTCCCGCCGGAAAATACCGTGTTTACGGCACTCCCGCTCAGCTGAAGAATCCTGCTGTCCTCTTTTTTCAGTTCTCTGCAGATATCCGCATTCCGCGTATCCTGCCACATAACGGCAGGCATCAGCGGCATCCCTTCTGTCCCCAACGGAATCACGGCTGAACGCTGTCCCGTCACAGCAATCATATCTATTTTTTTCTGTGCGCTGTCGGTCCATTTTTTCGTAAGCTGAAAGATTTCTACCATGGCATTTTGAAAATCCGATGCCGGCTGTTCAATCCATTCCGGCGACCGATAGACCGGCCGGTATTTTTTCTGTTCTTGGTGGAGGATTTTTCCGCTTTCTTCACATAAAATTCCCCGCATACTGGATGTCCCCACATCCAAGATTAAAATATTGATCTTTGCCACCTCCCGTCAGCTTAAGCATACGGATAATTGTCTGAATGAATATCTTCCTGGTATACTTTCCATTCTTCTTCTGTTATTTTTCCTGTTTTCCGATACCAGTTTCTGGCCTCGTTTAAGATATCCTCTAAAGCCTGCTCCTGGCTTGCGGAGATAGCCGGCACCTGATGCTTTTCCAGAAGGGCATTCATTTTGGCCTCCGCAATCTCCAGAATATTTTTTTCACCCGATGCCTTCCACTGTTTGTAATCGGTTCTGGAAGAAACCGTAGGCACATAGCATTCGTCTCTCCAGTTTTCCAGAGTTTCATCCGAATCCATAAAAGACCCGGGCAGCGGACCGGTTTCCTGGATAAGCTCAACAGAAAGGCTTTCTTCTGCCGTATCGATTCCCTTCATCAGGCGTTTGACCATACCCACCACATCATCATCGATCACTGCTTTCAGCGGGCTGGCATAAAGTTCCGCGTACATGCCTCCCTGATAGGAAATTACGGTTGCTCCGCTGAGACACTGGCTAAGCAGAGCAAGGCTCTGTTCAAAACCGGACTGATAGTCAATTACTTTCGAACTGCTCCAGGAAGCGGCGTTGGACCAGCAGGGGATCCCATAATATCTCCAGTATTGATTAAACAGCATATCTGTGTATGAATTTCCGATATCCCCAAAAGCCGGTTTTCCCGTAGACATATCAGGCGTCATGATCATACTGTTCATCCAGACCCGTGCTCCGGGCTGCGCCGCCTGCGCCATAACCAGTCCCGCAAGACATTCCGCGTTATTGGAGATCACCGCGCCTGCCGCCCCCATAGGACAAGTCAGTCCTCTGGTCGGTCCTGCGGCAAAGTGGAACGGAAGCCCGGCTTCTGTATAATTAAATATCTGATCTGCCGTCTCCTCAAAATAAGTCAGAGGTGCCGCGGAATTCACAATCTGGCACAAATCTGTGTCCATGGCCTTTGCCATCTCCGTACTGAAACGGTAATTATCAAATACTGTCCCTTCGATCTGCGCTTTCCCGGATACCCGGTATTTTGCCGCTGTAGATTCCAGCAATTTCATGCATTCCGGCACTTTATCAAACCCAAAAAACGGAAAGCAGTTCTGAAAATCCAGATTGGGCAGCGCGTCCAGCAGCCGGATATAATCATAGAACTCCTTTCTTGCAGGAGGCTTTGATTCATGGGTATTATTGTGAAAAATTCCTGTTCCGCAGGCATTGATAAACTGGGTTGTCTTTCCCGGCTGAAGCAGGACATGATTTTCTTCTGTCCGCGCTTTTATCTCAAATCCTTTTGGAGCAGCGTCCAAGGCACGCAGAATGACTTCCCTGTCAAAATAGACTCTCTCCAAACCTTCATCCACTCTGCAGCCGTACTCTTTCAGGACAGTTCTCATCTTTTTGCTCTGTACTACCACTCCTGTGTTCTGTAATACCGTAAATATTCCTTCTCTTACTTTCTCAAAGAAATCCCGGTCTAAGATATCTGTGTAAGGGAACGCGCATCCTGCGCCTTTTCTTGCCATAGAAGCCTCCTTTCATAAAAACGGTCCTATCTTGTCTTTTGTTTTCTGCTGGACAGCAGCACCGCCAGCAGCAGCAATACTCCATAAACAATATTCTGCACGCTCTGCGGCAGTCCCAGCGCAGACAGAACGCCTTCCAGCATGACAATGACCAGTACGCCCGCCATTGTTCCAATGTAACTTCCGGAACCGCCCAGCAGAGAAACACCTCCGATGGCTACGGCTGATACAGACTGCATCTGATATCTGTCTCCCATTCCGAGATACAGCTGGCTGACTCTCCCTGAATAGAGGATTCCTGCCAGCGCGGCAAAAAATCCGCATACCATATAGGCGCTGGCCCGTGTCAGTTTAACATTAATGCCGGAAAACAGCGTAACGGTATCACTGTGGCCAATTCCATACAGTTTTCTTCCATAGGGAGATCTTGCGATCATAATATAGAAGATAACAGATATTCCAATCCAGAAGATCAGCATATTGGAAATACTTCCCACAGAGCCGTTCGCAAAATCCTTCAATGCCTGGGGAGCAGATCCTCCCGGTGTTCCTCCGGTCAGTCCCACCAGAAGTCCCTGGAAGATAATATTGGAAGCCATCGTCATAATAACCGGAGCAATTCCCACATACGCAATGCCGATTCCGTTAAAAGCCCCCATCAGGATTCCCAGCACCAGCACCAGCGGAATCACATAAAGCAGTTTGCCATTGTCACCCTGCGTAAGATTCGCTGTTGTAAACGAGGCAATCGTAAACATCCAGGGAATGGAAAGATCCATCCCTCCGGTTAAAACTGCCGCCATCTGCCCCATGGCTGTCATTCCCAGAAAAGCCGCCGTAATAGACAGTACGCGGATGTTATTGACATTTGCGTATCCCGGCCTCAGAATGGAAATAAACAGCAATAGCAGCAGAGCAACCACAAAAGTCATAACAATTGAAAAATTTCTTTTCATAAAGTTCTTCGCCGTCATGCCGCTGTCCCTCCTCTTTTCTTAAGCATTGTTCCATAGGCACTGACAGCCACTGCCAGGATCAGCAGAACTCCCTGCACCAGTGAGGACCAGTAAGAGGACACCTTCATAAATACCAGCAGGTCGCTGATATTCCGAAGCACCAGCGCCCCTACGATCGTTCCCACCATTCCGCCGGTACCTCCGCTTAAAGCCGTTCCTCCAATTACCGCTGCTGATATAGAAGACATAACGAAATCAGCTCCTGCTGTAGGAGACCCGCTGGCTACCTGAGCTGTTCTGAACAGGCCTGCCAGGGCCGCGAATCCGCCAGAAATCGTATAGGCCAGAATTTTTGTTTTCATAATAGAAATTCCATTCAGCCTGGCTGAAGATTCGTTGCTTCCGATGGCGTAAATGCTGAATCCCATCCTGGTGTTTTTGAAGAACATCCATACCAGAACCAGGACTACTATCAGGATCATGGATAACGGTATCGGACCAAACCGGTGTAAAAGCCCGCTGATATAATCGATAGGAACATTTCCTCCGTCTACCTTCATGATCAGCAGTGCCACTCCGTAGCAGATATACTGGGTAGCCAGTGTAACAATAAATGGCTGAAGTTTCGTTTTTTCTATAATATAGCCGTTAAAAATCCCGACTCCAATTCCCACTGCCATACAGATGGCTGCCCAGAGAAGCATGCTTCCGACATTATTCTGCATATGGCTTGCCGCAAGACAGTTTGTGATACAGATAACACCGCCTACCGACAGATCAAATCCACCTGTCAGCAGTACAATGGTCTGACCGGCGGCAACTAAAATCAGCGAAAAAGCCGCATCCGACTTATTCGCTATGTAGCGGAGACTGAAAGAGTTGTGGTTCAGCATGCCCATAACAATAACCATGATAATGAACATGATATAGGGGATCATGGAAATCCAATTTTCTTTCATAAATCTCTTTAAATCGATTTTTTTCTTTGGGCTCATTCCTGCTCCCTCCCTTCCTCTGGCTTCTGTCCTTCTTCCACCACACTTCCAATCGACGCGCCCACAATATTTTCTTTTGTCAATGCATTGCCGCTTAAGTCTGCTCCGATCTTTCCGTCATACATAACCAAAACACGGTCGCATATTTTAACCAGTTCTTCCACATCTGTAGAAAAAAAGATCACAGGGTGTCCCGCGGCAGCAAAATCACGGACCATGGTAAACATTTCTTTTTTGGTTCCTACATCTACGCCTCGGGTTATGTCATGCATCAAAAAAACCTGCGGTTCCATCGCCAGTATTTTCGCCATAACTACTTTCTGCTGATTTCCTCCGGAAAGATTCATAGCTGCCATTTCTCGGCTTTCCGCTTTGATCTGCAGATCTTCCATGTATTTGTCTACAATGGAATTTTCCTTTTTCCTGGAAACCCAGAAAGGCGAGCTGATCTTCTTCAGAACAGGAAGCGAAATATTATAGCGAAGAGATTCTGAAAGAATCAGTCCCTGTATTCCTCTTTCTTCCGGCACCAGCGCAATTCCATTGCGGATACTGTCTTTCGGCGACCGGATACGTATTTTTTTGCCATTCAGGATAATCTCGCCATTTGCTCTGATCACTCCGTACAGAGCCTGCAGCAGCTCCGCCTGTCCCTGCCCTGCAAGGCCTCCGATCCCGAGCACTTCCCCTTTATACAGATCAAATGTAACTCCGTTGAGGATGTGCAGATATGTCAGATTTTTCACCTGTAAATATTTTTCTTTTTTGACGCTGCTGTTAATTTCCGGAAAGTATCCGGAGATCTTTCTTCCCAGCATACGGGAGATCACATCATCCATCTGCACTTCGCTGACATGTACTTCTCCTGAATTTTCACCATTGCGGAGAATGGATATCATGTCACATCCATCCTGTATTTCCGACATGCGGTGGGAGATAAATAAAACTATTTTTCCTCTGTCTGCCAATTTCCGTGTAACTGACAGGAGCCATTTCACCCGGTTCTCTGTAAGCGCCGATGTCGCTTCATCTAAAATCACAATATCCGGATCTTTCGAAAGCGTCTTCAGTATCTCCACGATCTGTCTCTGTGAAAGAGAAAGCGTACGCGCCTTGGCGTTGGGGTCGATATCATCAATGCCATATTCCTGAAATAACTTTACCGTATCTTCGTACAGTTTTTTTCTGTCAAAAGCACCCAGTTTGTTCTTTGGAATGCGCCCGATAAAAATATTCTCTCCTACAGTCAGATCCGCAATGATCGACAACTCCTGATAGACGGTTCCTATCCCGTATTTCATAGCATCAATAGGATTCCGGATCTCCGCCTTTTCCCCAAAGATCCGGATTTCCCCTGAATCAGGAAGATGCGCGCCACTTAAAACCTTCAGCAGCGTACTTTTTCCTGCTCCGTTTTCCCCCAACAGAGCATGTACTTCTCCCCGGTTGCAATGGAGAGAAACATTTTTCAGCACAGGCACCCCTGAAAAAGATTTCGTAATATTGTTCATTTCTAAATCTGCCATAACTTTCCCCTTTTTCTTCCAATCACCTCCGGGCAAACCAGCCGAACAATTTAAGGGGCCGCATAACAGCCCCTTAATGTTCATAAGTTTTACCCGAAATTTTATTACTGCTGATAATCCGATGCTTCCTCGGCAGTTACCTGAGGTTCAAAATCAACAGGAACAACAGGGTAATCAAATGCATCCGGCAGGTCTCTGAAGAAAGTGGAATCTTCTTCGATCTGTGTTGTTTCATATCCAAAATCTACAGAAGTATCATTTGTAAGAAGAACTGCCTGAATCATTGTTTCCTGCGGAACGTCCTCTCCATCCAAAACATCTACTGCGATTTTCAGCGCTTCCGCTCCAAGGCCCGGTGTGTTCTGACCGATCAGCACGTCCATCTCATTATCATAAGCTGTAATCTGGCCAATATTGCTGTTAAAGCTGGTGGTAGGTACCAGTTCTCTGCCTGCATCCGTAAAAGCATTGTAAACGGTATTGGCATAGCAGAGAGAATATACACCATCCACATCATCATTTGCCGCCAGAACGCTTGCGATCTGCTCCTGACCTACACCATCTGCATATTCACTGGCAAACTCAGAAACAACATTCATGTTGTTTTCTTCAAATACTGCCATCGCAGCTTCGTACATAGTGTTTCCGGATGTTGATCCTGCAATTCCGGTATCTACGATAATGTTTGAGCCTTCTCCGCACTGTGCTGCCAGCCATTCTGCCCAAGCAGTACTTAAATCAGCCAGGTCTGTGGAAACACGGTACACGCCTTCTGCCTCTACTGTATTATCAAATGTCACGATTACAATTCCTGCTTCCTGTGCCCGCTGGATAGAAGGAATAAGTGCCGTAGGAGATGCTGCTTCGATCAGGATCGCATCATATCCTTCCTCTACCAGAGCATCGATAGATGCAGACTGTGCTTCTGCTGTATTCTCGCAAGTCACAACTTCCAGATCTACTTTATCTGCGTAAGGTTCCTTTTCCGCTACAATCTGCGCAGTTTTGATCATTAACTGTCTCCAGTCGTTTCCCATATAAGAGTTGCTCAGCGCGATTTTGTATTTTTCCCCTGTACTTTCACTTTCATCCGAAGAAGATGTGGCGCTTTCGGAAGAGGAAGACTCTGCGCTACTGTCTTCAGGAACTGCTTCGTCGCTGCTGCCGCCGCAGCCGGCCAGCAGAGATCCTGCTAATACCAATGAGAAAACAATTCCTGCTGTTTTTTTTCATAAAACCCTTTTTCATATTTTGCTTCCACCCTTTCTGAATAATTCATTTAACGTTCGTTTATATGAACTATAATTATTATATAATACGAACTTTTTCGTTTCAATTGATGAATTTTACATAATATCAATTATCTTTTTGTACAGTTTTCTAAATAAATTGGCGGTTTTTCCCAAAATGTTCTATTAATTTTTCTATTTAATCTTTTTTCGCTTTTCTTATACAATTTGAATTGATTTTTCCCGCCAATAGATTATAATAAAACTAATGAAACATTCTATCTTTCGGAGGTATACACCATGAATCAATCAAGAGCTGTTATACAAAATCGCCACCATAAACTGCTGGATTATCTCCGAAACAACAAAACCTTGACCGTTGCTGACGCCAGTGCGCTTCTCAACGTATCTCCGCTCACAATACGCCGCGATTTTCAATATCTCGAGGAAAAGAATCTTATTACGCGGTTTCATGGCGGAGCCTCTTTCAACTCCTCTTTTTCTGAGCACGAAACCTATCTGGAGGAGAAAAAAAGCCTCAACGAACACATCAAAGATTGTATTGGTCAGCATGTTGCTTCCATGGTTCCTGCAGGGTCTACGATTTTTTTAAACTCCGGCACCACTACTCTGGCTGTTTTGAAACATCTGAATGATAAAAAAGTCCGCGTGATCACCAATAATGCTCTTGCCCCTGCCTCTGTATGGAGCGACAGTATCGAGCTGATCCTGACTGGCGGTGAATGCCGCAACAGATCAAAATCTCTGGTGGGAGGATTCGCTACCGATGCTATCAGCAAAGTTTACAGTGATTACTGTATCCTTGGCGCAAACGGTATCAGCAGTGTAGGCACGACTACTTCCGTTTATGCTGAAACCGAAGTGAATGAAGCAATGGTAAATAAATGCAACGGAAAAGTCATCATTGTCGCAGACAGTTCCAAGGTAGGCCGGTCTTATAATTTCTTCAGTGTCCCAGCTCATAAAATTGATACTCTTGTAACAGACACCACCGCAGATCCGGAAGAATTAAAAAAGCTTTCGGATCAGCATATTGAGATCATTACCGTCAAAGCCTGAACCTTTTTACTTTTTCCCGGATATATCCAGTATCTCTCCCTGTGCCATTAAATAGCTTCTGCAGCCGGGCGCCATTTCCCGCATTGCCAGGACAAAATCATAGGGATTTCCTCCATGGCGGGCAAAGGTCCAGAAATGACATGGTATTGTTATCTGCGCCTTCACCTGTGCAGCCAGCATAGCCGCGTCTCTTTCATTCATGTTTCCATATTCTCCGTTGATCGGAGGCAAAAGAACCTGAATATCCTGCTCCGCGGCATAACGCATCTTTTCCTGCTGATAGCTGGTATCTCCGGTAAAATAAATCCTGACGCCATCCGATTCTATTAGGAAGCCAAGAGCTGCCGGAGCTGTGTCGCCGTGATCAGCAAAAACTGCTTCTATGCGGTATCCTCCTGTTTCTTCCACCCCTCCTTTCTCCATAGCTGTAATCTTTGCCGGAGGAAGCCCTGCGGATGTACAGAGTTCCTTTGATTCTGTACAGCAGTACAGTCTTGCCCCTCTGTTCAGCCAGACCGGTATGCTGTCCAGATCGAGATGATCTGTATGCTTATGCGAAGCCAGCACGACATCTACATCTAATTCTTCCGGAAGACATAATGCCGGCATTAACCTTTTATTTCCATCCTGTTTCTCCGCAAGATCGGATAGGTAAACGTCAAGAGCCATCACCTTTCCCCGGCTATTCTTTATCAAAAAACCCGCCTGTCCCATCCAGGCAATTGCGAGACTGCCCGGATGACACGTATGCCGGTTGAATTTTTCCACAAAATTCATATGAATCCCCTCGTTTTCTTTATTTGCAAAGATAACCTCCATCCACCGGGATTACCGCTCCGTTCAGATAATCCGAAGCGGAAGAAGCCAGGAAAAGCACGGGGCCTTTCATGTCTTCCGGTGTTCCCCATCTGACAGCCGGTATCCGTTTTGATGTTTCATCTTTGCGCTCCTGTGTCATATTCGCGCACATTTCTGTATCCATATATCCCGGCGCCAGAGCATTAATATTAATGCCTCTTCCTGCGCAGTCCACTGCAATGCTCTTTGTCAGCTGCGTGACAGCGCCTTTGCTGGCTGTGTAAGCCGGAACGGTTGTTCCTCCAAACCAGGACACCATGGATCCTATTGTAATAATTTTTCCGCCTTCCGGCTGCTTCAGCATAACTTTCAGAGCCTTCTGAATCATAAGAAACACATGATCCAGATTAATTTTCCTTACCAGATCCCATTCTTCCACCGGAAACTCTTCCGGCAGATGACGTCTCTGGATTCCCGCCGCCGGGATCAGGACATCCAGCCTGCCCCCAAGCAGTTCCAGCGCTTCCTCGAACATTCTGGAAAGATCTTCTCTGTCTGCCAGATTGCCGGATACTCCAAACGCCTGATATCCTTTTTCTCTGTACGCATCTACAACTTGCTGCAGCTTTTCCTTCTGAATATCCATCAGCACAACTTTACTTCCGTTTTCAAGCAGCGCTTCCGCCATACCTCTAGAAAGTCCCTGCGCTCCGCCTGTAACAATACAACATTTTCCCTCTACACTGAATTTTTCTCTGTAATCAAACATTTTTTCCTCCGCTTTCACTTTAAAAAACAATGATCATCTTTTTGGATTCCGGTGCCGGATGCTTCATATAATGGAATACACGCTCAATCTCCTGAAATGGAATGATCGCTGTCGCTATCCCTTTCGTATTCAATTCTCCGTTTTCCATGCGACGGATCGTCGGCTCAAACTGAAAAGCAGACATCCTGCTGCCAATAATATCCAGTTCCCTCTGATTAATCATAGCCTGGGTAATCTCTTCCGGTTTTGTACAAAATCCCATGGGAACCATTCTCCCTGCATTGCACAAAATTCCCGGCTGCATGCAGAGTGTCAGGGAACCCGGGAAACATGCCGCATCAAAAGCTACTGTAACGCAATGACCGCCTGTGATCTCCTGAACTTTTTGAACAACATCTTCTCTTCCGGAATGGATCACCTCGTCCGCGCCGTATTCTTTGGCTCTCTCAAGTGAAGCTTCATCAATGTCGCAGCAAATAATTTTCTGAACGCCTATTGCTTTGCATGTCTGCAAAATAATCGCCCCTATGGTTCCTGTTCCGAAAATAAATACCGTATCTTCCGGAACCACACGGCCCCGGGCCGTACAATGCGCCCCGATGGCATACGGTTCTACCAGAGCGGCATCCTCCCATTTGATTTTTTTATCAATCTTATAAACTTCAGACGCCGGTGCTGTAAAATACTCTCTCCAGCCGCCGTCAGCCCCGGAACCTCTTACCTTTACATGCTCACATACATTCTTTCTTCCGATCCGGCACTGATAGCACTCTCCGCAGGAAGACAAAAGGTCTACGATCACATGATCGCCTTCTTCCACATTCGTAACATTTTTTCCTTTTTTTACCACAATTCCGGCGTTTTCATGCCCCGGGATCCTGGGATATGTAGAACATGGATTTTCACCGTGAAAAATGTGGTGGTCTGTTCCGCATACACCAGCAGCCTTCATCTGGATCAAAACTTCATTTTCATCCGCCAGCTCCGGAACCGGTACTTCCCGAATCTCATAATTATGAGGTTCTGTAATAATTACTTCCTTCATCTCTGCACATCCTTTCTTCTTGCTATATTTCCTGTACGGCCTGATTTACGGCGTTTGCAGAGCGCCATCCATCCTGCGCGTCTGGGTCCATGTTGTTACAGTATTTTCACAAGGATATTTTTCAGCCTCTTTTTCATCTATTTCAATTCCCAGTCCCGGCTGGTCATTGGGATACACATATCCCTCCCGGAATTCCGGAAGGCCATGGAATACCTCCAACAAGGCACCTTTTGGTCCTTTCAACTCCTGGATCACAAAATTCGGCGGTTCAATTCCTGACCATTCCTGTACTCCGAAATTAGGCGCTGCCAGATCAATATGAATGTTGGCGGCATGTGCCACAGGCGACATATCGCCCGGTCCATGCCAGGCCGTCTTTACACCAAACTGCTCCGCGAAAATCTGTAACTTTCTTGCCGGAGTAATTCCTCCGATCTGGCTGATATGAACGCGAATATAATCAATCAGATTTTCCATGATCAGGCTCTTCCATTCCCATGGATTATTAAAAAGCTCACCCTGCGCGACCGGTATGCTCGTCTGCTGCCGCAGTCTGCGCAGCCAGTTAATCTGTTCCGTAGGAATCGGATCCTCCAGGAAAAACAACTTATAGGGTTCCAGTTCTCTTGCCAGCTGGATTGCCATAGGCGGCGAGATCCTCTCGTGGACATCGTGAACCAGCTGAACTTTATATCCTAGCTTTTCCCTGATCCCGGCAAATAATTCCACTGTTTTCCCGACGTATTCTCTTTCATCCAGATATACCCCAGGCTGAGCCCCCTGCGGAACAGATTCGGGAAATGTTCCAAAAGATTCCCCTCCATATCCTCCGCACTGACAGCGGATATGCTTTAATCCCATCTCCTGGTAACGCTGAATATTCTCGCATAATTCTTCTAAATTTTTTCCATCGGCATGACGGTATACCGGGACACCTTCCCTGCATTTTCCTCCAAACAGCTGATACAGAGGCATGCCGGCCATCTTTCCCTTAATATCCCATAGTGCCATGTCGACACCTGAAATTGCGTTATTGACAACGGGTCCGTCTCTCCAGTATCCATTCTGGTGCATAAGCTGCCACAAATCTTCGATCCGTTCGACATCTCTTCCCTGGAGCAGAGGATCTAAATATTCTTCCACTACCGTTTTTACAGCCAGATGCCGGTAGGCAAATGTGGCGCATCCCAGCCCGTAAAGCCCCGGCTGATTTGTTTCTACTCTGACAACTACCAGGTTGATCCCTTCCGGAGCTGTACAAATAACTCTGATCCGCTTAATTTTTGTATCCATTTTCCTTCCTTTCTTGTAATATGTCTGTTGTCTGACATGTTACATCAAAATTTATCGAACAGCTTATTTCGGCAGTTTATTAATACCATTCTGCAGATGCTCAAACATCTGCCGTCTGGCTTCTTCCGCATCCTGATTTTTTATCGCTTTTAAGATCAGGCGGTGATAATAAATTCCATCATTATATCCGAAAGTCTTTCGCGTAAGCATCTGGCTTTTTTTATTTTCCTGGAAAATGCGGTTCATACTCTTTTCAAGCAGAGGGTTCCCGGAGGCATGGCAGATCGCCTGATGGAAGTTGATATCCGCAGCGACAAATTTCTTGGTGTCTTCACGGCTTTGCACCATGATTTCAAGACACTTTTTTAGTTTTTCCACCAGCTTCGGCGTACTGTTCTTGGCCGCCAGATAACAGGCTTCACTCTCTATAATCCTTCGAAATTCCAAAACCTTCTCTACATTTCGGCAGTCCTCCGCTGTAATCTTATTTCTGTTGGACTGTTCCTCTATATCATCATCTATCAGATAAGTGCCTTTCCCATGAACACTTTCCAGAATACCGATCCCCGCAAAATGACTGACCGCCTGTCTGACACTGGAACGGCTGACGCCCAAAAACGCAGTAAGCTCATTTTCTGAAGGTATCTTTTCTCCTACCTTCCAGTTTCCGGATTCAATATTATCTTTTATGTACTCAATAACCTGTTGGGTAATATTCTGATGTATAATTTTTTTCAAATCACGTACCTCTTTACTTGTCAGACAAGTTCTGCCTTTACTATATATCTTCAGATATCTGCTGTCAAGTATTTTTTTGACTATTTTCACAAAAAACAGCAGATCAGATAATTTATTCGCAGCTTTTTAACTAAAACTCCCTGCTCTGTTTGCAATCAACACAGACGCGAACCTATTCGTCTTTTTCCTGTAATAATACTCTATAATGTGTCCGGGAAAGCAGCCTGTCAGATTTTCCAGACACTGCCGGAAAAATCTGATAACGCCACTTATGGAATAGCCCGTTAATGAACGCTTCGTGTCAGGTCCATTCCCTTTCCAGCAGAAAGTCCCGGATATTGCGATGCTTGATCCCGTCTCTGCTCATATCAAACTCATCCAGGGTGACAACGTACTTCGGAAAATTATCGCGGACACAGTCATAAACACCAAACTCCCGCTCTATGGTGTCTTCCGAAGCCAGCAGGTAAGCCACCTGGATATACAGCTTATTCCCCCGATCCTCACATACGAAGTCGATCTCCCTGTCGCCCGCCTTGCCAACAGTGACGGTGTACCCCCGGCGCAGAAGTTCCATGTAAACGATATTTTCCAGGACCAGGTTGATATCCTTCATGTTGCCGCCGAACACGGCTTCCCGGATACCATGATCGGCTACATAATATTTTTCCTTCACAGTGAGTATCTTTTTGCCGCGTAAATCCTGCCGTTTCACCTGATAGAACAAAAAAGCATCCGTGCAGGCCTTGATGTAACTCAGCACAGTCTCCGGCGATATGGACCGCCCTTCGCTTTTCAGATATTTGGAAATAGTGGTGGAGGAAAAGGTGGTGCCTATATTAGAGGTCACATAGGCAATGATCCGTTCCAGCATATCCACATCCCGGATGTTATTTCGCTTGACGATATCTTTCAGCTCCACGGAGTTAAACAGATCCCGTAAATACTGGCGGCTGGCTTTTTCGTCATAGCGCAGGTTAGACAGATAGGGCATACCGCCTGCGGTCAGATACTTGCTGAAACACTGGCGGGTATCCGTATCCGGGTAGACAGTGCGGTACAGCTCGATAAATTCCGCAAAGGAGAAAGGATAGATCACAAACTCCACATACCGTCCGGCCAGATAAGTGGCCAGTTCACCGGAAAGCAGCCTGGCATTAGAACCAGTAATATAAATATCACAATTCAATTCTACACGGAAGGAATTGATACATTTTTCCCAGGCATCCACCTCCTGTATCTCATCAAAGAAAAGATATACCTTGCCTTTGATCTCAGCAGCCCGGCGGATGATCTCATCATGGAGCGCCGCAGCGGTACAGAGATGGGCGTTGCTCATATTCTCAAAGTTGATGGAGATGAACTGACTGCTGTCCGCGCCGGAGGCGCACAGTTCCTCTTTAATCAGGTCCAGCATGACCGACTTCCCGCTTCGGCGGATACCTGTCAGGACTTTTACCAGGTCGTTTCCGATGAAAGGACGGATACGGCTCATATAGGTTTCCCGTTTAATCATAATGATCTGCCTCCCTTCTGAGGTTGTTTTAATGATATCACGGATATATTATATATTCAATCAAATAAATCTGTTTTTAACGGTTATAACTGATAAAATATATTTTTATGATACTGATATCTTTGTCATCATAGAAAACAAAGGCATTGCACAGATGTTTAAGGCATCCCTTTCAAAAACATAAAATTTTATATTTTTTGAAAGCGGATATGTAAAGGGCCGTCTGAAGATTGCCCCGGGCTCCGATTTTTTCGGTATATCAACTGAGGCCACATTCCTGTCAGACCGTTTTTTTCCTAAGGAAAATAAAATAAGCGGGTAATTATTCAGCCTTTCCAGCTAATAATTCCCGCTTATATTCAGCGTCCCCGAGAGGATTTGAACCTCCGGCCCCTCGCTTAGGAGCAAGGCACTCGGTACCTTGCTCCTGGTTTATCGCTGTCTTATGAAGTTCTTGAAAAGCCTTGATTTGCGGGGTTTTTTAGCTATCGTGGGCACCTGATTGTCAGTTCTTATATGGTCCCAGATCAGCCCCGTTTCGGCCTGTTTTGTTTGCAAAATGTTGGCATGAGCTAATTTAGTTCTCAGTACCGAATTGCCAAACAGTAAAAAATGAGTGCTTATAACGACGCCAATAGATTTATCGGCTACCGATTCCGTACTTTCTCGGAATTGATAACTCTATTAAATTATTGACCTGTTTTTATGATCTCTACATTTATATTATACCCCAAAATACACGCATTGTGTACCCCTGATTTGGGCAATGGAGTTCTTATTCGTCACCGGCTTCGCTGCTTTGCTATTTCGTAGGGATTCATCAGCTGGCGCTTAGAAGGACTGCTCCGGTGGTCAAAACTTTCCCTCGCTCCAGCTGATTAAGCTGGTATCGGTAAGATACATATATCACTCATTTCCATACAGTGCAACAATGTACATAAAGATCTTTCGACTTTTAATGGTCGCCAACTTGGCTACCATTAGCCAGAGCATGGTTTTATGCAAAGAAAACTGCAAGTCTGGGCGAGTTGGCGAAAAGTGAAATTTATATTTGGAAACGCAAAGAAGATTTTCATCCACATAACAGAAACTATATTTCAGGTTCCTCATTTATGATTCCATCAATAATTAGTCCGATATTACTACTAACTCTTCCTTTTAACTGATGAATATCTTGATTGATCAATCGTTCCTGCTCAATGGCAACCAAAACATTCTCTGCCAGAGTTCCAATCTGGGGATTTTTCTTTGCGTTCATGCCTGTTGCTTCTAATAATGCATTGTATGCGTATGCATATTTTCCATCCACCATTGTCAGAAAATCTGCTTCGTGTCCCTGAATATATTTCTCATAACTTCTATCAACATGAAGAAGTAAAAACAATTCAAAGCCCGGATTGGATACTGCTGCGATGTCATTCTCTTCTATCGAAGCAATCAGTTCATCATAGCCCTGTACCTTTTCTTCAAAGATATCTCCATCAAAGACAATGATCATTTTATCTCTTTCAACATCAAAGCCGTTGCTTTCAAGACTTTTCTGCTCATATGCAAATCTTACAAGGTTCTTTGCGAACGAAATGTTTCGATCTCCTTCTGTCTTCTCCCACAGTCTGATGTCGATCAATGGGTGTATCCCCAGATCCTTTCTCAAATCAATCAGCTTTTCGAAATAAAATGTTTCTGTATTGGCACCTTCACATATAAAATAGTACTTCCTGTAAGGCTCTACCTGTTCCTCACGATCTGATGGTCGCGAATTCCAATTGGTGTAAGTATGGACCGGCATTATTTACCCCTCCTTTCGAAAGGTAAACTGCCTGAACACAGGAATCGCTCCATAACGACCATCGAGATAGGCTTTACTTAACTTCTTATCGTATCGCTCCTTAAATCTATCCAGCGAATAGATCTTGCTGGCATTATCAGCATCCCTTTCCACAAACCAGATTTCATCCCGGCGGAATAATTCCTGATCCATGATAGTATCCTCATGGGTTGTGAAAATAAGCTGCATTCTGGAATCTTTATGTGCTTCCATAAATAATTTCAGGAAGTGTTCTGTCAGTTTTGGATGAAGACTTCTTTCCAATTCATCGACAATAAACACCATATCCTGCTGTTTTGTCATAAGCATATCGATAAGATCAAAAAGTCTCTTTGTGCCGTCCGATTCTTCAGCAAAGTTGAAATCAAATACAGACTTACCGTGTTTAAGAACCAGTGTCGTGATTTCCGGTTCTGAATTCTCCTTTATACGAATATTAAAGAAACCTTCATCGATTCGCCAGGTCATCTGTATCTGGTTAAGATTTGTCATCTGCATCTGCTTTTTCAGATGTGCAAATATTCCTGCCAGCACCTCAGCTGGTATCATTTTCCCCATTTCATCCACAGAGATAACCCTGGTCTTAATATCGCTGACACCTGTATCAAATGTTTTTATCAGATTACTGATATTTTCTAATGACTCCGCACTATAATATGCATCCGTATTTGAAATACCAATACGAGGATTGATAATCACGATATTGTTCATGATCCAATCAAATGTCTGGAAGAAAAACTTCAGTTTGGAATTTTCAGTGTACTTCTTACCACGATTCATTTCGGTCAGGAACAACTGTGTATCATGACCTGCAAAATCTTCAGAATATACTGCAAATCGATTCTTTTCTGCAGTTGTCGGATTTACCTTTTCCCCTAAAACAGGCGCTTTATCTCCTTCTCTCATAAACAGGTTATGCGCCGAGCCATCCTGCATTAATTCAAACAGCCATTCTTCGGTAATTTTTCTCTGGCTTAATATAGCAGAAAAACCATAGGCATAAAACGTATCTCCAACCGTAAACTGGATTTCAAACACACTTTCACGATCTTTATTCTTCATATTATTTCTGCAAAAATCATTAACAGAACCTACAGGAAGGCCCTCCATAAGCACATTCCTAATAAAAGCAACAGCGGTAACTAAATTCGATTTTCCGGATGCATTTGCTCCGTAGACCACAGCATTTTTCAATAACGTTGTTTGTTTAATTTTCAAGCGATGACTTTTATTGGTCTGAATTTTGCTTGAAGAAAGCATCGACAATTCTTCTTTCTTATCGAAAGATTTGAAATTCTCAACAGAAATCTTAATCAACATCGCTTGCCACCTCCCTTACTTCTTCTGGAATTTCATTATAGTTCTATTGTATGCAAATTTCAATATAAAATTCTTTATTTGGAGATTTTTTCTCTATATATAATACTAAAACAGCAATAACATTGGTTTCACTCAAGTTTTCATTCTTCATTCACCGTCTTCATTCACATCACTTCTTTAGCACGCTCCGCAATATATTTCGCATAATATATTAAATATGGGGCTGTCGCACTAAATAATTAGTGCGGCAGCACTTTTTTGCAGAGAATAAG
>UQMI01000048.1 GCA_900542045.1 uncultured Blautia sp. | reverse complement strand
CTTTATAACAGATATGCCTATATTTACTGTGAAAAATACTTACCTTTCAGAGCTGCTTTTTCTCTTCCGATTCAACACAGATAATTCCTGATCCCATCTGCCGCCGCTTTCCAGATTATTCCGATTCCCGCCTTTGCTTATATAACACAGTCCTTCGGATCTGTTCCCGATCCTTGTTTCGACCGTTGCAGTTTCCCGGTTTCGGGAAGGCTTCCCGTCACCATTTTCCCCTGTATATATAAAGCAGGCGTACCGGCCAGGTTGTCTCACCCGGCCAATACGCCTGTCCATTTATGCGTGATCGAAATTCACGGCAGGATTGAAACTCAAGCCTTTCCGATGGATCCGAACAGTTCCATTTTTTCTTTTACAGTTGCCTTGATGGCTTCGAATCCCGGAGCCAGAAGCTTACGTGGATCGTAGCCCTTGCCCTGCTGATCTTTGCCTGCTTCGATGTATTCACGGGTAGCTGCTGCAAAGGAAAGCTGGCACTCTGTGTTCACATTGATCTTGGCAACGCCCAGGTTGATGGCTTTCTTGATCATGTCAGACGGAATACCTGTACCTCCGTGAAGTACCAGAGGCATGTCTCCGGTCAGCTGCTGGATAGCATCCAGAGTTTCGAAGGAAAGTCCCTGCCAGTTCTCCGGATATTTTCCATGGATATTTCCAATGCCGGCAGCCAGGAAATCGATTCCCAGATCTGCAATGGCTTTGCATTCCTTGGGATCTGCGCATTCGCCCATGCCCACTACGCCGTCTTCTTCACCGCCGATGGAACCAACTTCTGCTTCGATGGAAACACCGATCTTGTGTGCAGCTTCTACTAACTCTTTTGTCTTGGCAACATTCTCTTCGATCGGATAGTGAGAACCATCGAACATTACAGAAGAAAATCCTGCTTCCATACATTTATAGCAGTGTTCATAAGAACCATGATCCAGATGCAGTGCCACCGGAACAGTAATGTTCAGCTCTTCCAGCATTCCGTTTACCATTCCCACAACGGTCTTATAGCCAGTCATATATTTTCCTGCGCCTTCGGATACTCCCAGGATTACAGGAGAATTATTTTCCTGTGCGGTCAGAAGGATTGCCTTTGTCCACTCCAGGTTATTAATATTAAACTGTCCCACTGCATAATGTCCCGCTTTTGCTTTTTTCAGCATTTCTGTAGCAGATACTAACATTTTATATACCTCCGTTTTTATAGATTGTCTGGTTCTGTTTATTATACTCCAATTTTCGCCAGCTGAAAAGGTTTTCTCCGGAATTATTCCAAATGTTTCAATTTCAGCCGTTATCTTATAAGAATATACTGATGATGGGAATTGTCAGGATCGAGCACAGGGTACTCATCACGATCCCTTTGGTACAATACTGATCGTCGCCGCCCTTTTCCTGAATCAGCATGGCCGCAACACTTCCCACCGGCATGCCAATCTCCAGCACAAACACGCCCAATATCACCGGATCCGGAATCAACGGCTTCAACAGCAGAGCCATGACCGCCGGCAAAGCGATCATCCGAAGAAGGATGAACAGATAAATCCTGAGATCGGCAAAGATCTTTTTCAGGTCTTCCTGAGCCAGGGAGATACCGATCAGGATCATGGAAAGGGGAACTGTAGCATTTCCCATATAACCGCAGAATGTCTCCACCGGCCCCGGTACAGACAGATCCGCCGCAAATACCACCACCGCCAGCAGCGCCGCGATCACTCCGGGGTTCCACATCCGTTTCAGATTCTCCTTCCAGCTGCCGGAAGCTTCCACCCCTCTGTATTCCAGCGCCGATTTCTCAGCCATACGTATGCCGTAGGTATACAGGAGCAGATTATAGACCAGGATATAGAAAGCCACATAGATAATGGCTTCCTCTCCGTAAATGCTCTGGACCACCGGGATGCCCATAAATCCCACATTGGCAAACACAGTCATCAGCCGGACCGTAGTCTTTAATTTTTTTTCTGTTCTCAGAAGCACGGGCATAAGAAAGCTGAACAGAATCAAAACCGCAAAATACAGGAACACAAGGCCCAGATTCAGCATCAGTTTTTCTCCGCTGCCGCCTGCGTTCTGTCCGATCACGCCATTCAGTACCAGTACCGGGTTAAAGACATTGACCACCAGTCCGGACAGCTGCTTGGCTGCCTTTTTATCGATCCATTCTTTTTTGTACACATAATACCCGATCACCATTATGACCAGCAGTACCAGCATTTGCCCGAAAATAATCCCTGTTTCCATCTTGTATATCTCCACTCCTCTGTTATTCTGCTTTTCTTACTCCATATAAGCGCCTTTCATGGCGCTTGCCGCATGTCTGGTATAAAATTTCAGCAGCCCATGCTTATATTTACCGGTAAATCCTTTCCAGTTCTTTTTCCGTTCTTCCAGGATCTTCTCCATCTCTTCCGGAGTTTTCTCTTCTCCCTTTACTCCTGTGACTGCCAGAGTTCTGCGCTCCACATCCAGTTCGATCAGATCCCCTTCTTCCACCAGAGCAATGGGGCCTCCGGCTGCCGCTTCCGGCGAAACATGGCCGATCACCGGTCCCCGGGAAGCCCCGGAAAAACGTCCGTCCGTGATCAGAGCCACACTGGCCGCCAGCTCCGGATCGGAGCAGATCGCCTCGCCGGTATAGAACATTTCCGGCATACCGCTTCCCCTTGGCCCCTCATAGCGGATAAAAACCGCATCTCCCGGATGGACCCGGTGATGGAGAATGGCATCAATGGCCTCTTCCTCACTGTCAAAGGGCCTGGCATATAATCTGGCCCGGAACATATTCTTCGGGCACGCTGTGTGTTTGATCACTGCGCCTTCCGGAGCCAGGTTCCCCCGCAGGATCGCTATACTGCCGTCTGTGCCGATGGCATGAGCAAAATCCCGGATGATATCCGTTCTTTTGATTTCCCGCCCGATCTCCCGGCTTTTTTCCTGCAGGACAGCGTCACAGTGTTCATAATAGCCGCTGTGCTTCAGCTCGTCCAGATTTTCTCCCAGTGTCTTACCTGTTACAGTCATCACATCCAGATGCAGCATGCTCCGGATTTCTTCCATAATCCGGGGTACTCCCCCAGCATAGTAAAAATACTGAGCCGGCCAGTCTCCCGCCGGCCGGACATTCAGGAGATAATGCGCTCCTCTGTGCATCCTGTCAAAGGTATCTGCATCGATCTCAAATCCAAACTCATGGGCAATCGCCGGAATATGCATCAGCGCATTGGTGGAGCCGGAAATGGCAGCATGGACCATAATAGCATTTTCAAAGCTCTTCATTGTTACAATATCTTCAGCAGAAATCCCCTGCTCTACCAGCTTCATCAGCTGTACCCCCGCCTGATAAGCCGCTTCTTTCAGCTCCGGAGACGTTGCCGGCATCAGTGCGCTTCCGGGCAGCATCAGTCCCAGAGCCTCCGCCATGATCTGCATGGTAGACGCCGTTCCCATAAAAGAGCACGCGCCGCAGCTTGGACACGCATGCTGTTTATAATAGGTAAGCTGCTCTTTGGGTATCTCTCCCCGTTCATACTGGGCGCTGAATTTTCCAATCTGCTCCAACGTCAGCAGTTCATTGATGGCACATCCCGGATCCTGCTCCACGTACCGTTCCTCCACCACAGCAGCATCCATCACTCCGCCGGACACCACAATGGCGCTCATCTCCTTCAACCGTCCAATGCTCATGAGCATGGCAGGCATGGCCTTATCGCAGCTGGCCACAAACACACCGCCGTCAAAAGTGGTGGCATTGGCCTGGGCTTCTATCAGATTTACAATGGCTTCTCTGTGGGCCAGAGAATAATTGATCCCGTCATGCCCCTGGGCCATGCCGTCACACAGGTCTGTGGCAAAATACCGGGCTGCCTTCCCGCCGTGCTCATTGACCGCTCTGACCGCTTCTTCCACAAAAATATTCAGGTGCGCAGAACCGGGATGGCTGTCTCCATAGGTACTTTCCACCATGATCTGCGGTTTTTCCAAATCTGCGCCGGTCCATCCCATCCCCATTCGCAGAGGATCCATTTCAGGCGCCAGCTTTCTGATCTCCTGACTCCTCATTTCAAATTCTCCTTCCCGTCCTTATGGCTGCCGCTTGCTGCATACGTCAGCCGGAAAAACAGTCTGCGCTGCCTTCTCTTCCGCTCCGCAGCCAACAAAGTTTTCTCCCCGCTCCAGAGCCACTCTGCGCAGCTCCTGACGGTTGTACAGCAGATGCATTTGCATCATATCCCGGGCCCATTCCGGATCTCTCTGCCGGATCCCTTCCAGGATATCTCTGTGAGTCGCCACGGTCTCTCTGGTCTTTTCCCGGTTCGTATAATGAATAAACAGATCAATGGCTTCCTGGATGATTGGGATCAGATTGGGCGCCACAAGATTGCCGCTGGCTTCCGCAATACAGATATGAAACCGCGTATCCGGCCAGCTTCGCTCCCGATTCTCCGCATCCATCTGTTCCATCTGTTCACACAACTGCTCCAGTTCTCTGATCTGTTCCGGCTGTGCATTCCTGGCCGCCAGATAGGCGATCTGCGGCTCGATCATCATACGAAACTCCAACAGATCCCAGGTCAGTTTAAACCGGTCATGGATCAGCCGCAGTCCCAGCGGATCTTCCACGATCCCTCTCTGACCGGAAATATAGGTGCCAGACCCCTGTCTTACTTCCAGAATATTTCTGGATACCAGAATTTTAATGGCCTCCCGCACGGTGCTCCGGCTTACATTCATTGTCTCTGCAATCTCCAGTTCTGTTCCCAGCCGGTCACCGGGCTCCAGCTTTCGTTCTCCAATATATTCCATTAATTTTTCCGATACCTGTTTTGCCAGTGTCCATGTGGCCTTTTCCGCTCCCATATCCCTGTATTCTCCCATTTCTGCATTTATCAATAGAAACTGTTTCCTGTCTGCAGACAGCATCTTTTCTTATTATAATACGCTGCAACTTCTCTGTCACGCGAAAAATCCTCCGGCACTGTTCACATACTGACTCCTGATTTACCACTTAATTTGTCTGATGATTTTAACGCCGAAATTTTTCATGAAATTCCCCGTTTTTCCATTTGCAAAGCGAATACATTTCATTGGCACTGTCATTATTCACAATTTTCTTCTTTATTTTTCTGCTATTATGCCAGTTTATGAATCATTTTTTCCGTTGTATAGTATAAACCATAAAACAAATACGTTTATCCTCACTGGTCAGTTATATCCTTACCGGTATTTTTTATGGATATTTCAATATTTGTATGACATATTTTGCAAAGGAGGAACTACAGATGCCGCAAATGATCACCATAGGAGAGACAATGGCAGCTTTCACCCCTGCTTCCACCGGCCCTCTGCGTTACGTGACGGATTACCGGATGCGGATTGCCGGAGCCGAAAGCAATGTGGCCATCGGCGCAGCCAAGCTGGGAATCGATGTGGCCTGGGTCAGCCGCCTGGGAACTGATGAATTCGGACAATTCATCCGCAATCAGACCCGGGCCGAAGGCGTGGACTGCCGATATCTGATCTTTGACCAGGAACACCCCACCGGGATCATGTTCAAAGAAACCGGCGCCGGCGAAACCAGAGTGTTCTACTACCGCGCCGCCAGCGCCGCCAGCCACCTCACGCCCCGGGACCTGGACGAGGCACTCTTTCAGGGTGCCGCTCTGCTGCACATGACCGGAATCACACCGGTACTCAGCGAAAGCTGCAGACAGACCACACTGGCCGCCTTCGATCTGGCAGACAGGCACCATCTGAAGATCAGCTTCGACCCCAACATCCGCCGGAAATTGTGGGGTTCCCGGGACTTTACCGAGCTGCTGCGCCAGCTTTCTCTCCGGAGCCATTATCTTCTGCTGGGCCTGGAGGAGGCAAGCCTTCTTTTCCATACCACAGTCCCGGAAGAGCTGGCCGAAATGATTTTCCGGGATGGAAGGACAGAAGCCATTCTCCTGAAGAACGGCGCTGATGGAGCCATGGCTCTGACACCCGATCAGATACTTTCCCTTCCGCCCCATCCCTGCCGCTGCATTGAACCCATCGGCGCAGGGGACGGCTTTAACGCCGGCTTTCTGGCCGGAATCCTGCAGGGAAAGGACATTGCCGCTGCCGGCCGGATGGGATGTATCTGCGGGGCCCTGGCCACACAGACCACCGGAGATGTGGAGGGTTACCCGGACAGCAGCCAGATGGAATCGATCCTCTCCGGCACTCCCTGTATCTATCGTTAATATTTATCGTATTCTGAAAGGAGAATTTTATTATGGACATGTATGAAATCGTAAAACAGCACCCGATCCTGGCGATCCTGCGCAATGTGCCACTGGAGAAAACTCTGGATTATGCAGATACCGTGGTAAAGGGAGGCATCTCCTTTTTTGAAGTAGCCTTAAACAGCCGCGACGGGCTGCAGCAGATCCGGATGCTCCGGGATCACCTGGGCGATACCTGCATGATCGGAGCCGGCACCGCCATCTCTGTAGACCTGGCAAAGGCAGCTCTGGATGCAGGCGCACAGTTCCTGCTCACTCCCGGCACGCCTCCGGATGTACTGGAATACTGCGCCGACCAGCAGATATACCTTCTCCCCGGCGTGCTCACCCCCTGCGATGTGGCCCTGGCACTGAAATACGGTTTCCGGACCATGAAGCTGTTTCCCGCCGGCAGCATGCCCCGCAATTATGTAAAAGACCTGAAAGGCCCCTTTGACCAGACCAACTACATGGCCATCGGCGGCGTCAGCCCGGACAATATCCGCGAATTTTTTCAGGCCGGCTGCATCAGTGCCGGTCTGGCAAGCAGTCTGATGCCAAAACATGTGATCGAAACCGGCAGCTGGGAAGAAGGCGTTGCCTATATCCAAAACCTGGTGGCCCAGGCCACAGCCTGATTACAGATCGTCAAATGAAAAGGAGGATATCATGAAGATCATCGAAGTAAATACCTATACGGTGCGTCCCCGCTGGGGCTTTGTGGAAATCATCACAGACGAAGGGATCACCGGCTGGGGCGAGCCTGTCCTGGAAGGTCACTGCGGCACCGTCCTTGCCTGTGTTCAGGAAATGAAAGACTATCTCATCGGCGCTGACCCGGGACGGATCGAAGATATCTGGACCACCCTTTACCGGGCAGGCTTCTACCGGGGCGGCGGCGTGCTCATGAGCGCCATAGCCGGAATCGACCAGGCGCTCTGGGACATCAAAGGCAAGACCCTTGGAACGCCTGTCCATGAGCTGATGGGCGGAAGATGCCGGGATAAAATGAAGGTATACAGCTGGATCGGAGGGGACCGTCCCAGCGACGTGGGCAGCGCGGCACTGGAACGCAAAAATGCCGGATTTACCGCCGTCAAAATGAACGCCACCGAAGAACTACAGTTCATCGACAGCTACGATAAGATAGACGCCGTACTGGAACGGGTGGCCGCCATCCGGGAATCCTGCGGCAAATATTTCGGCATTGCCATTGACTTCCACGGCCGTGTTCACAAACCCATGGCAAAAATCCTGGCAAAGAAGCTGGAAGAATTTGACCCTATGTTTATCGAAGAACCGGTACTCTGCGAGAACATGGAATATTTCAAAGAAATCGCCGCTGCCTGCAACATCCCCATCGCCACGGGCGAACGGCTCTACAGCAAATACGACTTCAAACGGCTGCTGCAGACAGGAGGCGTCGATATCATCCAGCCAGATCTGAGCCACGCCGGCGGCATCACCGAAGTCAAAAAGATCGCCGCCATGGCCGAGGCTTACGATGTGGCCCTGGCTCCCCACTGCCCTCTGGGTCCCATTGCTCTGGCAAGCTGTCTCAACATAGACGCCACCTGCTACAATGCCGTCATCCAGGAACAGAGCATGGGCATTCATTACAACGTGGGCAAAAGCGTTCTGGATTATGTTAAAAATCCGGAGGATTTCCGTTTTGAAAATGGTTATGTAAACCTCCCCAAACTTCCCGGCCTGGGAGTGGATGTAAACAAAGAACTGATCCTGGAAGAGAACCAGACACCCCACAACTGGAAAAATCCCGTATGGCGTCATAAAGACGGGTCCATTGCTGAGTGGTAAATACAAAAATCCCCGGAACTGCTGATTTTTTCGCGCTCCGGGGATTTTCTTAAGCAGATGAGGGGAATCAGAAACTCCTTTTTTACGTATTGCAATAGCGCATTTTCGTTGTTTTCAGTGCTTTTTCAAGATCAAAAAACCTCTTTTCTATTCTCTATACATTTTTTTAGTATCATTTTAGTATCAGGAAATTACTCTCTTATACACCTCAATACTTCCGCTTCCGTGGCGCTTGTCCAGCTATGATTGAACTCTTTTATGCCGACATGACGAAATGAAGCTGCCTGTATGTATTCTTCAAAATACTTCCGATATGTGTTTCCATAAAACTTTCTTCTTAACGCCCTAAGGCCTTTTGATTCTGCTGCTCTGATCGTGTTGCCTGTCTTCCCTATAACACTGCCGGCGGCGTCCCTCGTTTTGCCTTCTTGGTATACTTGCCTGATCACAACCGGCTGGATATCCGGAAGCCCGTCTACAGAATCCCAGATAATTTTCTTAAATTCTTCGCGATCCACAGCCTCTATGACATTTTCTTCCGGACAGCCATCTGCAGCGATCAGATCTTCAAGAATACATTCTTCCTCTCCTGCCTGCACAGGCTTGCTCAGGCTTTGTATTTGCGTCATTCGAGCAGCTTCCTGTATCCTCTGCAGTTTTTCCCGGCCAACACATATCGCAGCCTGTATCTCGCTTTCAGAGGGGTTACAGCCATAATTCTGCGAGTATTCTCGGACAAATCTTTTGTATTCCAACACTTTATCAAACAAACCAAATGGCAAATGTACAGACCTGCTTTCTGACACACATTCACGCATCCGGCGTTTGATCCAGAATGCGGCGTAACCGATAAAGCTCATTTCCTTGTCAGGGTCGTAATGCTGTGCAGCATCATTCAAGCCAATATACCCGCTTTGTTCCAGATCCTCCAGCTCTGCATACCCTTCATATTTTCGGGCCATCACTGAAATAAATCCCTTGTTCTGCTCCCATAGTGAAAGCATGTTTTCCGCTATATTTTCTCCACCCTGAATCCTGGCGACAAGCTGTTCATTTGTCATTCCGCACCTCCCAGCCCCCTGGATTCATCCGCCAAATATGCCATATCTTTTATAATGCTTAACCATGCATCAAAATCTTTTAAATTGCTCCCTTCTGGAATGAGGTCTCCTACATCATTATGGCTTATTTTTCCACTATCCAACAAAGCCCTGATCTCCACAACCGGGAGCACAAGAGATTGGCCATTAATATTCACAGATGCTTTTATATGTGAAGGTGCAAGCTTCAATGCTGCAAGATACAACCTTCCTATTCTGTCCATGCTACCGCCCCTTTTCTATATCACCAAGTAAGATCTCCAGTTCATCAATTTTCTTCTGCTGCTCATCTGTACGTATTGCCCCAAGAATCGCATTGCACGCCAGTATAATGCTGTTTGCTGTTTTAGCATCCATTTCTCCATTGGCAGTCATATTAGCCACCCTGGCAAGAGCCCTCCGGATCTCTGTAGGTGTTTTCAGTCTCAATTTGATAGCCATATATCAGTCCCCCTATCTATTCTATCTTAGCCATCGTTTAACTCCTTCCTGCTGCTCTCAATCGTTCCGCACTTAATATAATTCCCTGGCCCGCCTAACCACAGCTTGCCCAGATCCTCCTTCTTTACTGGCTCCGCGCCTTCTGTAAGGATTCTAAATATTTCTTCTTCGCTCATACTCTCAAAGATCATTCGCGCCCTCCTGTCACTTATATTCTTTTTCAATCGCATCCACAATATCCTGCAAAAAGACATCTCTCTGTATTTCAACATTACGATCTAGGAATCGTTGTCCAGCAACATATCCGTTGCCTCTGGTCCTATGTCCAAAATTGACATGCGGTGCGTATTCTTTCGTATAGCCCATAACACCTTCCGCAGGATAGGCTACCACTGATTTCCTAAGCTCTCCGCTATCAACAGGAGTCCCGCCATTATTTGGATTTGTACCTTTTGCCCGATTGAACATTTCAGTAGTATTTTTCTTTATCACTGCGTCAAAACGGATGCTGTTGAGTTTTCGCAATCTGCTTTCCAATTTTTCGAATCCCTCTAACTTCAATTCGAATTTGATATACTCACCCCCTTAGATCTAAGCCTTGCCCGCTGCTGATTTCCGATCTTCCGTATTGTATAATCTGATATAGTTTCTTTAAGCGGAGTTCCATCAACATTTGTGTTGTTTATCACCTGTATAATCATTCCTTCCATGATTCCGTTCAGATCAATGGGTTCCGCATTGCTGTTCACTCTTGCCGCTTCTTTTGCATATTTTACGGATATATCATGAGGAATCACCTGTGCGCCATTCGGAAGGTAGGTAAGTTCCCCTCTTCCTCCCTCGTTCATATAGGCAAACCCGCCCTGCCAGTTATCAGTTCCTTGGGAAAGATACGGGATAGTACCGATGCTCACCCCGGGAATCATATTTATAAGGCCGATTGCCGCATTAATTCCTCCAATAACTCCATTTACAAAGCCTTTTACCTGGCTGACAAGTGTTTGCACCGCACTTTCAACACCTGAAAAAACGCCCGATACAAAACCGGTAAGGCCGTTCCATGCGGATTCTATTTTGTCAAAAACATCCGTTACGGCTCGACCCACTTTATTCATCATTTTGGATGCTGTACTATAGACCTTTTCAAATACATCCCCGACAGTCGATGCTATTGGTTCAATTTTGTCAAGCATATCGGATACTACATCTGCCACAAAAGAGACTATCGGCTCTATCTCACTCATAACATCTTCTATTACTCCCGCAACAAACTCAATGATAGGCGTTATTTTGTCCATAATGTCAGCAATTGTCTCAGCAATAAACTCCACGATTGGCGTGACTTCTTCAATAATCGAAGAAACCACTTCTATTACTGTTGATAAAACCTCTGCAATAGGCGGGAGCAATTGCTCTATAGCCTCAATAATGGACTGGATCACTGTAATCACGGGCGGCAATACCGTAGCGACAATTTCACCAACAGTTGTTATAATCGTGGTTAATACCGGCGTAAGCTGCGATATCAGCTGTTCTATCAAAGGAGCTACAGTTGCTATGATCTGACCAAGCATTGTAACGATCTGCAGCAACAAAGGCGCCAACGCTTGAACTACCGTCAAAACCGTACTGGCCAATACAGTCGCAATCGTTTGAATAATCGGCATAAGTGCCTGTATAATCGGAACAAGCGACTCTCCTATCGTCATAACGGTCTGCATAACAGAGTTTCGGAACTCTTCATTTGTTGCCATCAGATAAGAGAACGCCGCCACCAGCGCCGTGATCGCTGCAACCGCAATTCCTACAGGGCCAGTTATTGCAGCAAAAACAGCGGATAACGTACTCCCCAGGCTGCCGATCGATAACAGTTTGCTGCCTAAGACGCCAACAACACCTGCAGCCGATCCAATCGAAGATACAAACTGTCCCAATACAATCAATACCGGCCCAACAGCTGCCGCCACTCCTGCAATTTTTAATGTAAGCTGCTGCAGCTGCGGATCAGCAGTGGCAAAGGCATTTACCATTTCTGTTGCTTTCTGAATTAACGGCGTAATAATTGGCAGCAAATTCTGGCCAAGCGTTGCAGCCAGATTCTCAACGGAGGATTGAAATGTTCTGATGCTATTCGCCGTCCCGTCTGAAGTCCTGGCATAATCCCCCTGAGCATTACTCGCCATTTCCATTACATAAGCATATCTGAGCTGCACTTGCTCTGCCTGGGTCATTTCATCTGTCGTTTTCCCCAGGCCATTCGCAAGAGCGAAGGCATCCAAATTGGTCTGGGTCATAACAATACCCAGCTGCTTCAAAGATTCCGTTTCGCCTGTAAATACGCCAGATAGCGCTGTCATAGCCTGATCAATCTCGATATTCTTAAATGATGCAAGATCACCCGCCAAACCTGCTAAAGAAGTGGACATAGAGGCCGCGGCAGGTTGAGTAAGGCCCATAGATGTGGCCATATCCCCAAACAGGGAAGTTGCTTCAAGTGCCTGATTCATAGACAGCCCAAAATTCTTTGTAGCCGTATCCGCCCAGCTCTTTACAGAATCTGCGCTATTCCCAAAAGCCACATTAACCTTATTTAAATTCTCATCAAAGTCCGAAGCTGCCGTAACCATGCTTTTCCCGGCCAACGTAAGCGGTGCAGTTACGCCAAGAGACAGACTAGATCCAAACCCGCTTAATGTTCCGCCTATGTTTTTTAAGCTAGACGATATATCTTTCATTTTCTTATCGAAAGAATTTGCTGCCCTTTCTGCATCCTGCAGTGCTTTTCTAAATCCCGAATCACTTGCTTTCAGGTTGACGCCCAAGGTAATTGCTTCTGCCATATCCCACATCCTTTCTTCGCTTCAGTCTGGCTGCCTTATAGATCTTGTCTACCCATCCTTTGCCTTCTTTTTTCTCAATCTCTAATGCAATCGCAAGATCATTCTGCATCTTCTCTTCGTCTACCTTTTTAGCCCTCTGGCTTTTCTTCCAGAGCTTCAACGCCTTCTTTCCTTTTTTTCGATTCACATTGTAAGTTGCTGTGTAAACTGCGTTGTAGATAGCGTAAGAATCAGAGACTATCTTATCTTCCCATGCTTTACGCACCACAGCCCTTTCAAGAGGCGTAAGTGCCTCATAATCCTGTTTTGAATATCCAAAATTTGCCGCAAAGAATGCAAATTCCAGCTCTTCTTTGTAAGGCTCTGCTATTTCCAGATAATCCGGATCAGGCTCTCCGCCTAAATATTCGAATTCAACAAGGCGGCTCGGAAGAAAAAACGGACAGTCTTTCTGAATTGCTTTTAAGACCACTTCGTTTGCCTTATAATACCCAACCGAATAAATATATTGCTCGGCCAGCTCCATTCCGTCATCCGTGCTCACAAAGCTCTCTTCGCCTGCGCCTTTTAATCCAAAGGCAATATATGTTTTCAAAGATGACAGCCTGAGCAGATTGTTAAATTTTCTGAGTTCTGCGACTGTAGGCATCCCTACTGCGTCTTCAATTAATGCAATACGGCTGAGGGTGTACCTCAGCACGTATCTTTTCCCGCCAATATTAATCATTCTTTTCAATCCCTGTTCCTTCTTCAAACAAAAATGGACAGTCACACTGTAATGCCTGCAATGCCGCTCCTGTAACAGCAGCATACCCAAGGCTTTCGATCAACTTTTTTGCAATCCCAAGCCCCTCTTTTGTTCCTACATACTTGCCGGTTCCTTTTTCTTGCAATCCATAAGATACATAATTTGCCAGTGATATAAGGCCAAGAGTCCCTTTATATCGGACAAGATCCGCCATCATTGGAGACCCGCAGGCATTCTCGATCATTGCTACTCTATCAAAATCATACTTCAGTTCGTATTCTTTACCATTAATTCCAAACATTCTTCTTATCTCCTTTTTAAAATCTTCTATGTTTAACAAATAACTCCGGATTCTCAGCGATCAGCTTTAGGCGCTTTTCCCGGTCCTTTACATTCATGATTTTTTCTTTCGTCCATGTATTCGCGGTACCCATACTTGCTTTGGGAACAGGCCCTCGCAGCTTATCTTTTACAGCTTTGACTACTGCATCCTTATAACACTGAATCAGCCCCAGGGTTGAGGAAATCGTTTTCTCACTGTCCTCACAAACCACATACTTTAGCAACTCTTGGGGAAGCACTGCATTCGATTCCGCACAGATCGTACGAGCATCGCCCATATTTTTTTCAAGCACAAGACTTTTCTTCATTTCCTCTATCTCGGCTTCCAGCTTTTCGGCCTTTGGGGGCTTATTTCGTACTTTACTTTCTTCTTCCCATTCTTTTCGCTTCCTGCCTAAAGCCTCTTGGATTGCCTGATTTACCCGCCTGTCAAATTCTCCCTGAAATCCGTATCTCTTCAGAGCTTCATCAAAGGCCAGTTTGGCCTTATCGTTGTCCTGCATCTCTTCAACACTCTCCTGAGATGTACCTCCGTCAGCACCCTGCAGCGTTTCATTTTCCCTTTCTACGGACTTTTCCTGCCCATCTGATTCATCGCCTTCTATTGAATCCTGCAGCGTTTCCAGCACTGACCGGTCGTTCGTATTGGATGTTTTTACGTCATTCTTCATTGCCAATACCTCCTTCAGCGATATGCTCGTATAAGATGCCGTTCCCCTCAATCGTTTCCGGCACTTCCTCGTCATGCCGCAGGAAAGCCGCTGGATTCTCTTCAATCATCTTCAGTCTCGCGCCACGGTCTTTAATCGACATGATCGCATCTTTCAGCTCGTCCGGATCCGTGATTCCCTCAATACGTTTTCTCGCGTCCGTAATCGCTTTATCTTTCCGTCTTTTTACCGGTTTCTTCCTCTCCCACGGATTACTGGGTACACAGCTCTCAAATGCATCAGGGAACGCCTCAATAAGCCTCTGACGCATCTGTGGGCCGCCTTCTTTCGCTCCGATTGCAAGAATGGCTTTCCTCTTTGCCTCTGGAGTTGCAATCTCGCCGATCCTGGCAGACTGTTCTTCAAACATGGATTCAAAAACCGGATCCACTTTATCTTTCTGCGAAAGCTCATATGCTATCTGTTTTTCCTCGCTCCAGTTCTCCGGGTTAAACGCCTCCGGATGCCTACGCATCATTTCACGCCTGACCCCCGGATCCTTAATAGCCATAATTTGTTCTTTTGTAACCTTTTCTCCCGGCGCCTTCATCCCCTCGCTGATCGCGTCTCTAACGCCGCCTATCGCTTCTTTTACTGCCTCTGCTACGATCTGAGCAACCTCTCTTTTGTCTTCGTTTGTCAACATCCTTAAATATCTCCTTTCTGAACTGGCCTTACCTTTGCCGCTACTTTTCCACGCTTATCTGCTTTATCACTTTCCTCAAATACCACTTCCTGTCCCCTCTCCAGATATCGGAAACCGGGCATGAGAATGGAGGTATGATGAACAAAGTAGCTTTCGCCGTTCTCGCCCAAAATAAAACCGTACCCACGTTCAGGCTTGAACATTGTAACTGTCCCTTGCATTGTTTCTCCTTTCTGCTGACCACATAGAAAAAAAAGGACGCAGGATCAACTTGACGCAAAATTGCGTTCAGTCATTTCCCACGTCCTTCTGGACTTACAACTTCTGTTGCGGTACTGCTATATTTATTCTATATCAATTATATCATACACCCCGGGGGTATACAACGAAAATGCCGCATATTATGCTGGCTCGCGCACATTTTTCGTAGCAAAAATGGCATATAAATCCTCACTTTTGATATCAATATAGGCAAGGCTGTATTCGCCTTTTTTCTTACGCTTTACCCTGCCTGTCGGCTCTGGAAGCACTTTCAGCAACCCTAAAAGCTCTGCTTCACCGTTATACGATACTCTAATCCGTGTCATCAGCTTCTTTGCCTGCCCTATCGCATCCGGATCGCTCCGGGCCTCTATTCTTCCAGAATCCTTTCTATGCTCCTTCATTACATAATTAAGGATTCGATTTAAACGGCCGACATCGTCCATTTCACACACGCGCTTCGTAATATATGTTACATATTCTTCCTTGGTCATGACCCCGTTCTCCTTCCTAAACCTTCCCCTTCCTTCTGGCACGCTCCGCGCGCTTACCGTGTATATATCCCAACATGAATATATCACTTGCGGCAGTTATGGTAAAAGAATGCGGCATCGCTTCAACAATCTCTTTAATCTCCCTCTGTACTACATCGTTGAACCAAAATGGCCCAGCAGAGTGTTGATTGCCCAGCATTCGCATTGTATCATTTTTATCATATAGACACGGCGGCATTTCTCTTCCGTATACGTCTTTCATATTCCCTCTTCCTTTCCTTTGAAGATTCTGCTATTATGTAATCGTAGTTTCACTCATGCCCCATAGAGAGTTGCCGTTCCCTATGGGGCTTATTTTTACAGTCTTCCGCGCTTCTCCAAATACCTGTAAAGAATCGCGTACACTTGCCGGACGATCCGTCCATCTTCAGATCCGTCCAATTTTTGAAGCAATTTGTTCAACTCAGTCATTTGCATGCCTCCCTACTCTCTTTCAAGTGCCTTTAAAAAATGATACACACACCGGCGCGCATCTTCTCCTGCCGCCTCCAGCATCTCATAAATCTGTTCCTTCATGTCCTGGCATGTCAGTTCCTGATCCACCTGGGCCTCCATCACGCAGCTTGCGTGCGTCAGTTCCGGCAAAACAGAAATTTCTCCATATCGATCATCTTTTACGAACTTCAAAAATATCTGATGCTCAGCATCGTCTGTATCCGCATCTTTCACGCTCTGCAGTGTAAACCCTTCATACTCCTTCAGGTCCTCCGCTTCAAATACCGGGTTAAGGTAAACAACTTTCTTCATGATATCGATCTCCTTTCTTTTTATTCGCCATGATAAATATCTGCGGATACCTCTCCGCCAAAAATAATCCGGTTCCTGCCGTTCCCTCGCTGGATACAAAGATTTAATTGGTCAGTCGTGTCAGCGATCCGTTCTAAAAGTTCCGTGATCCGCTCAAGATCCACCAGCTTGCTGGCAACCGTAAGTATCGCTATCGCTTCATCCGACATATCGCCAACCATCTCTCCGTTTTCCCTTAAAATATCAGCGAAGCTGTCAACTGCGCTGTCTTCTTCATATCCAAAAAGCTGTAATTTGTTATATAACTGGTTTTTCATTCCTAAACTTCCTTTCCAACTCTGCGGCCAAGGCCAATGTAAGCGCCTTGGCAAAGTCTGTATGATACTTCTCGTAGAACTGATCCAAATCCTTGCAAAGGCCGTCCCAGTATTCCTCGTCTTGCTTCACCTGCCAGCGTTTGTTGAGCAACTGCCAGTAATCGTGGAACATATTAAATACTTTTCCGCCTTTTCTTAGCTCCATAACTATCGCCTCCCTTACGCCTTATAGATAACTAAACTACCCTGGTTCAACTGTACAAAACCCTTGATTTTGTGGGCTTTCTCCTGCTGGGTCAAACTGACCTGCCTGTCTCACTGTTCTGACAGTGCTGACAGTTGGTTCAAATTGGCTCAACTGTAAAAATATTGATTTTATAGGCTTTTTTCCTGTTGGGTCAGGTTAAAAAGTTTGTCTATAGGGATTCTTCTATCCGTAAATCAAGTTCTTCCTGCACTGGCTCTGGTTCTTCTGACTGATCCTCTTCATGCCCTGGCAGAATCCATTCCGCTTGAGCCGGAAAAGTTTTCGTATTTCTGCTAATAATTCCAAGTTCCGCCTTAGCTCGCTTTAATGAACTATCAGAAATCCTGTTCGCTGCCGCTAAGTTTTTAATCTCTTTCGTAAGTCTCCGTCCTTCCGGCATATTGTTCACAATAAACTGTTTCGCTGCCTCTACCGCCGGAGCGTTACTTACCCGCTTCTTGTTCCTGATTGCTGTGTAGTCGTCCATTGTCAGGTTATTTTCCCCCAAATAAACAACTCCGCCCTTATCCGGATCAATTTCAAAAAGAATCGTTTTTCCCCGCTTTGCAAGGCTTGACTTCTCATGGGACATAAATTTCATGTCATCTTCTCCCGGTACAGGTCCGAGCGCGATATAACTCCGACAGATCCCCATAATATCCGTAGATCCAAGAACTCTGGTGATCGCATCCCCTTTTCCGTTCTTATTAAAGTGACAGATCAGCACAACCGCAACACTGTATTTCTCTGCCAGATCGGCGATCCGGTTCAGCTTGTCCCGCGTCTCGTTCGGAGCGTTCATGTTGATCTCTGCGCCTATGTATGCCTGGAACGGATCGAATATCATCAGATCAGGCTTAAAGTCACTCATAAAGCCCTCTATCTCTGGACTATCGAACTGCAAAGCTGTTTTTTCCGTCACTGTCGCTATATTATCCATATTTGCCCCACAGATCCGGAGTCGCTTTTTAATTGTGTCGCCAATCCCGTCCTCTGCTGTCAAATAGATCACCCTCCCTGGATCATTCTTAAAAGGAACCTGATTAAAGAAACTTTTTCCGGTAGACACACATGCCGCCATATAACAAAGCAGATATGTTTTCCCTGTTCCGGGGTACGCTGCGCAGATCGTCACTTTCCCCCGTGGCACATAAGGCTGATATAACCACGCGACCTCTTCTTCTTTCACATCGGACATACGCACAAGAGAAATTTTTTCTCGATCCTGTTTTAAAGGCTGGAACTTTCCTTTGTTAAAAACCGCCTTTCCACTTATGCGCCGCTCTGCTTCAGCCTCTGCAATAAGATTAATAGCTCTCTGTCGCTCTTCTGCTGTAAGTCCGCTTTCAATTGTTCCGCTTCTTGCTCTTTCCGTGACTCAATCACCGCCTTTCTTTGCAATTCCTTCCGCTCTTTTTCGCATTGCTCCCTGAACCATGCACCTGCCTTTTTCATATCCTGATCGTACTGTTCTTCGATTTTGCCTCGGACAACTTCATAATAATGCCGGGCCTTTTTGCATCCCAGATCCCCAAGCCGGGAAATGGCCTGCTCAGCAAAACCAGGATAGGACAACTCATACCCATAAATTTTTTTAAAAGTCGATCTGTAAAGGTGCATACCGGTATGCATTTGATCCAAAAGTGCCTCTTTATTGATCGACTGAGCATTCGACCGACACTCACAGTTAAACATTTCCTCAAACAACCCAGATTTTTCAGCTGCCTCCATACCAGCGCAGATTTCCGCAAACTCATCGTCCGGTATAGTCATCTTCGTCATTTTTCTTCACCCCAAAAAATCTTCTTTCCACATATGCAGCCGGTATCTTTCCCCGCACAATCAAATAACCATCATTTTTTAGTTCCGCATTCATTTCCCGAATAAGCTTATACGCTTGCGACTCTGAGACTTTCAGGACATTGCTTAGTTCTTTTGCCGTGAACATCATCGACATCTTTTTCGCCTCCTTTCATCAACAGGGCAGAGCACTGTTCCATAATTTCCTGGTGCCGCTGTATAAACTCTGCGCTGCCAACCCCAAGCCGTTTTTCCTCATCATAGATTATTTGCCCTAGTTCTTCTTTCGTCATAACTTCCCTCTCTTTCATTCCCTGATCCAGCCCGCCCAGACTGTCAATTTTCTGGTTCGATAATTTCGGTTACGTCTACGCCCAAGCCTTTTGCAATCTTTCCGGCAGCCTGAGGCGTGACATTTTTCTGGTTTAAAATCACGCCATAGCGTTGCCTGCTTATTCCTGCTCGTTCTGCGGCCTGCGTAATTGTTAGACCGCTGTTTGCTAGAGCGATATTAAATTTCATATCGTTGATTCTCATTTTTACACCTCCTCTCTATAGCGTAATATTAATACTCTATAGCGTAGTTGTCAATATTTTTTTTGCTACAGCGTATTCTTGCAATTTACATATTTGATAAGTTATGATAATATCAATATAAAATAAGGAGGTTCTTATGGGATTTGGAAAGCAACTAGGAATAGTTTTAGAAGAGCTTGTTGTATCTGTAAGTGAATTATCTAAAGCAACTGGAATTCCCGCTACCACTATCTACTCTATGATTGATAGAGATACCGACAGTGTTGGAATTGACAAAGTAAAAAAAATAGAACATGCTTTAGGCATCAAGCCTGGAAGCGTTCTGTATAACTTGTTGTATGGAATTACTCCAGAAGAAAACGAAATATCTACAAGACAAATCGATTTTTATAGTTTATCCTCAGGCAAAAGAGAAGCCTTGCTTAATGATTTTTTTAATCATCTAAACATTAAAGGGCAAGTTAAAGTTCTTGAATACACAGAAGATATGAGCAAAGTTCCAGAATATTGTCAGAATTTAAGCCGATCCAAGAAGTAAAGAATCAGCTAGTACAATTACAGATAAAGAAAGAGAACGAATAACTTTCATCCCAATATGAGGCAGAAAGATCGCATTTGGCATGAAACCTTAATTTCCCGCACGGTCGAAATTTCGACAGTAGCCACTCAACCCAAAATTATTGGGAGATATCCTGCATATTGACAATAATATACTTGCCCGGGTAGCCGGGGGACGTGCTCCAACCCTTTCCGAATCCTGCGGAAAAGGGGGTGGTTTTTATGAGTACATATGAAGAATTAAGTTTAATCGTAAGCATTGCCTTATTGATTGTTGCTATTCTGAATTACGCCCATAAAAAATAGCCGTCCTGCCCTGGTAAGCTGACGACTATTTTTTACTAATCTTTCGCCGGGACGGGTGACGTGCACTCACCTTCCGGCTATCCTGTTAAATATATTATAGCAGATTATCTGTAAATGTCAAAACCGAATATATTTACCACGGGAACCGAAGAGGGCATATACCAGCTTCCGGACGCTTACGAAAGGAGTTGGTACAATGGTTACATACAGTGATTTATTCACATTTGTGATTATGCTTTGTGCGGTCGTTACTCTTGTTGTTACTATCATGAAACGCAAAAAGTGACGCCCTCGTCCTGGTAAGATAAGGCGTCACTTTTTAGACAAACTATCTGCCGGCAGCTGGACTTGACCCAGCTTTCGGTTCTCTTGTTAAGTATATTATAAGCAATAATCACTTATGTGTCAAATACCACTTATCATTCTTTGATCCAGCCCGCCCAGCAGAAAAGGAGAATGATATATGGGAATTTACAAAGACGAAAAGACAGGCACATGGTTTGTCAAATGCTACTATACTGACTACACCGGAACCAAGAAACAAAAAATGAAACGTGGCTTTACCCTCCAAAGAGAAGCAAAAGACTGGGAACGCGACTTTCTGCTTAAGCAGGCAGCGCAGCCTTCCATGCCTTTCCGGACCCTCACTGAACTTTACCTGGAGGATAAAAAGGCTCATACGAAGCTGATCACTTACGAAACGAAGAAAAACCGTATTGACAAGTGGATTCTTCCAACGTTCTCAGATCAGCCTGTTGACGCAATCACGGCGGCCGATATAAGGAAATGGCAGGCAGAACTAAAAGAAGCCAAGAATGCCAATGATAAGCCGCTTTCGCCCGGTTATATGCAGAACCTTGTGACAGAGCTTTCCAGCATCTTCAATTACGCTGTAAGGATTTACGGGCTGATCGCAAACCCCTGTCGGATTGCCGGAAATCTTGTGGGAAAGAAACAGAAGAGCCTGACTTTCTGGACAAAAGAAGAATTTGATCGATTTATAGCCACATTTGACAAACAGGATCCATATTATACGGCATTCCTGATTCTGTACTACTGCGGGCTAAGAATCGGTGAACTGGAAGCTCTCACAGTAGGGGATATCGACACGGACGCCGGAACTCTGACTGTAAATAAAACTTATCATTTAATCAACGGAGAAGGTATCACAACAACGCCGAAGACGGAGAAAGCGAACAGAACAATCACGCTGCCGCCATTTCTCCTGGGCTGCCTCAACCGCCATATTGCCAGACTATACGCCTCCAACCATTCCACACGGCTGTTTATGGCATCACATTCAACTTATGCCAGGCAGATGGAAATGCACACAAAAAAGGCTGGAGTCCGCCGGATCAGGCTGCACGACCTCCGGCACTCTCACGCCTCTTTATTGATCGAACTCGGCTTTTCCGCGCTTCTGATATCCGAACGACTTGGCCATGAGAACGTATCGACTACATTGAATATTTATTCTCATCTGTTTCCGTCCAAACAATCAGAGGTTGCCAAACGCCTCGAAAAGCTCTGCAAAAAAGATCAATATTAAAAAATAGTATCATTTCAGTATCAAAGAAAGCCGTAGGCGCTGTATTATCAACGCTTACGGCTCTTCTTAAGCAGATGAGGGGAATCGAACCCCCCTCTCCAGCTTGGGAAGCTGGCATTCTACCGATGAACTACATCTGCGGATCCGAAGTACTTTTATTACTTCGGCTACAGAGTATTATAACTCTGTTTTTTCAAATGTGCAAGCAGAAAAACACTTCCTGTCTGGACCTTGCCGCATCCCGCCGGTTTCCGTAAGCTTTCCGTCTCGTTTCTGCTCTCAGCGCAGCAAAAGAAAAGACAGCGACAGGCGGGCCCGTTCCTTTTCGTCGTCCAGGCGGAAGTGCTCAATTTCTTCCAGCCGTTTCAGACGATATTTCAGCGTATTGATATGTATCTTCAGCGCGGCAGCCGTTTTCACCAGACTTCTCTCCTGGGCCAGATATTCATACAGGGTTTCAAAATATTGGGTATGATGCATTTCATCGTATTTTTTTAACGTACCAAGAGCAGGGTCCACCATATCCACATCCAGATTCTCCAGCAGGATATTTTTGGAATATTCCACAATATTATCTGCACAGTAATAGATGCTGGTTCCTGCACCTTTTTTGTACTGAAGGGCAATCTGCGCCTGACGCAGGTACATGGACAGACGATACACATCTTCAAAGGGATAGCTGACACCCATGGTCAGATGAAAACGCGGCAGAAGGATATCCAGTTCTTCTGTCAGGCCTTTCCAGGAGACCCGGTCAATATCTGTCAAAAACAACAATGTATCCTGATAGGGAAGTGTCATGCAGTGAGGAAACCGGGCAGCCATACAGCGCAGGATCAGACGGTGGGCAATTCCGCTTTCGTCCATCCGGCTGATCACACTCAGATATTTCCGGTCTGAAGGTTTCCATCCCATCTGCTGAAAAAAGCCGTCGTACTTTCCCGCCAGGATCTGCGGGCTGTCCAGAAGATTTTCCAGCACTTTTGCATGTTCCGGGGTTTCAAAAGATTCCCGGTGTCCATCCAGCCAGATCACAACCTGCTGATATAAGATCTCAAACATCTGATGTTCCCAGATCTGAACCGGTTCTTTTCCCAGAAACATCATCAGCGTTCCGATGTACTGCTCCTTCAGAAACAGACTCTTCATCAGCCCCAGATCATGATTCAGCTTGTTTTCATACAAATAGGAATCCTTCTGTTTGCTGTAAAAGGGATAACTCTGCATGAACATCTCCACATGATCCAGCGGCATGCTGCCGCCTTTCTTCATTTGAGACAGATACGGCTCTTCCATCGTGCAGTATTCCACACCCACGATTTCGTCATAAAAAAATGCCGTATTCACAACACACAACATTTTCTGCAGCAGAGGCACTGCAAATTCCAGAACTTCCTGCAGGCTGCAGTTTTCTCTTATAGCATCCAGGACCTGCAGATCCCATTCCATATAAGTGTCGATCATCTGGCAGACCTGATCGAAGATTTCTTCCAGGCTGTCATTTTCAAGCACGATATAATCATTTCGATTTACACAGATGATTTTCCCGGTCAAAGTCGAAATATAATTTTCTGAAGGGCATATATATACCGTATACGGAGATATCCGGTCTCCCTGATACAAAAGAGACGCATTGCGGATACACATTTCACCTCCGGATATATGCGGTTCCGGCCTGTATCCGGCAAGTCCGTGCGCCAGCATCCACATACTCAAATACATCGATTTTCCTCCTGGTCTGTGATCCCCGGAATCTTCCCGGAGAATTTCCAGCCTTTTTCTCTCCCAAAATTCATTTCCTGTCCGAATCAGACAAAGTCTTCCTGATTATTTTACCATATTATCGTCTGATGCGGACATTTCTTTTCAAAAAATTTCATATTAAAATAAAAATATCAGGAATATTGTTATTATTTGCAAAGGAGGATAAATAAATGACAGCACAGGATAAATACAATCAGAAAATGAAACGAATCGACGATGCTCTTGCCGTACGGGAACCGGACCGCGTGCCTCTGATCCCCTTTGTCCAGACATACTTTATCACACACGCCGGCCACACCATGGCAGAAGCCATGTATGACGAAACAAAAGCACAGGATGCCATGCGCAAGTACCTTAACGAATACGATCCGGACTGCAATTACGGTTATGCGGCCTTTTTCCTTGGCATGGGCCCGATCTTCGAAAAAGCCGGCATGAAATTCCTCCAGTGGGCCGGTCAGAAAGGCGGTATCTGCACTGAAAATTCTATCCACCAGTTTGTTGAGAAAGCCTATCTGGAAGATGAAGAATATCCGCAGCTGCTTTCCGACAATTCCGGCTGGATCATGAAACGGTACCTGCCCCGGAATTTTGATATCTTCCAGCCGCTGGCCAACATGGATTTCACCAGTATGCTGGGTTACGGATCCATCCCCGGACTTATGCAGTTTGCCAATCCTCAGATTGCAGAAATGTTCACAAAACTGGGGGAAATTGCCCGGGAAACTGCTGCTCACTATCAGATCAGCGGCGCCTTTGATCAGGAAATGATCGATGCCGGCTATCCGCTTTTCTTCGGTGCCACGACAACTGTGGCCTTCGACATGCTCAGCGACTGCCTCCGGGGAACCATTGATACCATGGCTGATCTGTACGAACAGCCGGAATACGTGCATCAGGCCATCGAGCACTTCTATCCCGGTACTTTATACGGAGCTTTGGCCCAGACCCAGCACTCTCCGGGCAAAATGGTCTTTATCCCTCTGCACAAAGGTCTTGACGGCTTTATGGGCAGCGCGCAATACGGAGAATTCTACTGGCCCACACTGAAGAAGCTGGTGGACGACCTCATCGCTCACGGACAGATCCCCTATGTTTACACAGAAGGAAAATACGATTCCAGACTGGAATTCCTCAAAGACCTTCCTGCCGGCAAATGTCTGGTGCATTTTGAGGACTGCGATATGAAAGAAGCCAAGAGACTGGTTGGCGATCACTGCTGTATCTGCGGCGGCTTCAACGCCCGTCTCCTGAGTACCGGAACTCCGGAAGAAGTAACCGAAGCTGTCAAACGCACGCTGGATATCTGTGCCCCCGGCGGCGGATATATGTTCGATGTGGACACCACCATTGATGACGGAGCCAAACCGGAAAATGTAGCTGCCATGTTTGAAGCAGTGAGAAAATACGGCGTTTATTAACAGATACAAACAACGATCCCTGCATGGGATTCTTTAATCAGCTCTCTCTGACATAAAGAGCAAAAGGAATACAGATACTTCACCTGTGATCTATCTGTATTTCTTTTTTTGCCCTGCATACAGTTCTTTCATTCTCCCATCTCAAAATATCCAAATTATTTACACTTTTTTTCGAAACTATTGTAAAATAAAGTATATATTTCTTTGCTTCAATGCAGCAGACAGCCCATCCGAGGGTTATCTCAGATCCGCCGTTTTGACCACGGCAATACAGGGAGGCACTTTTTTATGAACCAGACATGGGAAAAACGCAGAAAAAGAATTTTCGAAATCGTTGAAGTGGGAACTAAATATGATTATGTGAGCCGCATCTATGATTTTTTCAATGCCCTTTGCATTATCCTCAATCTGACTGCCAGCATCATGTATACATTTAAAAACCTGCGGACAGAATACGGACCAGTTCTCATTACTCTGGAACAGGTTACCGTTGCCGTCTTTCTGGTGGATTATATTCTTCGCATATGGACGGCAAAATTCCTGTATCCCAACGAAACTCAAATCAGAGCTATCTGCAAATATATATTTTCCTTTACCGGAATCGTAGATTTGCTGTCCTTTCTGCCTCAGTATCTGCCTTTTTTCTTTCCGGAAGGGGCTATTGCGTTCCGGATGTTCCGGATCATCCGTATTTTCCGTCTATTCCGGATCAATGCCTATTATGATTCGTTAAATGTAATCACAGAAGTTATCATCGGCAAAAAACAGCAGCTCTTTTCTTCTGTTTTTATTATTCTAATGCTAATGGTCGCCTCCAGCCTGTGTATGTACAGCCTGGAGCACGAAGTACAGCCCGATGTGTTTTCCAATGCCTTTTCCGGTATCTGGTGGGCTGCTTCCACGCTCCTCACAGTTGGATACGGGGATATTTATCCCGTCACCACCCTTGGAAAAATGTTCGGTATCTTCATTGCTTTTCTGGGTGTTGGAATCGTAGCGATACCCACCGGTATTATTTCCGCCGGTTTCGTTGACCAGTATTCCCGCATCAAACGAATGAGCGAATACGGCCAGGAGGCTGCCATTCATTTCATCAAGATCCATCTCACCGAGCACGATTCCTGGGTACAGCACACCATCACAGAGCTGAACCTTCCTTCCAAAGTAATCGTAGCCGCCATTCAGAGAAATCACAAAATCATCGTCCCCCGGGGAAATATCGTACTCCGCGCCGGAGACGATATGATCCTTGGCGCGGAATCGTTCCGCGATGCCCAGGAACGCATCAGACTGAAGGAAATCATCCTTCAGAAAAATCACCCCTGGATCAACCAGCACATATATGAGCTGGAAATCTCCCGACAGACTGTCATCGTCCTGGTCAAACGCCGCAATAAAACCCTGATACCCAGCGGGAATCTGATCCTCAGGGAGGGAGATGCCGTCATCCTTTATACCCAGTCTCATCTGCCCAATGCCACCGACATTGAAATTGACTGATTCTTTTATTCCCATTGCCGCCGCAGTGCAGTCTCCGTTCCACTCCGGCCGGCGCAAAGCAGATGTACACCGGACGTCTTGCGCCCCGCGAAGCATTTTTATGTGATAGGAAAGGCAGAACGAAACGCTCTGCTTTCCTATCACAAAAACAGCGGAACCCCTCTATTCTCAAGGAATTCCGCTGTTTCCACGTTCTTATTCACAATGAGGCATCGGGGATTCGAACCCCGGACAACTTGATTAAAAGTCAAGTGCTCT
>UQMI01000047.1 GCA_900542045.1 uncultured Blautia sp. | reverse complement strand
CGGAGTATTCCATTGATGTAGGTATCCAGAACCTTGCGGCTTGTCTGCGGGAGGCGGACGTGGAAAGTCCGGTAGATATGAATCATATAAAGCTCGCCCTGCAGGGATATAATTATGGGAATGGTTACATTTCCTGGGCGAAAGAGAATTACGGAGGGTACACCTATGCCAATGCAGTGGAATTCTCTGAAATGATGGCGGAACGGAACGGTTGGAGCAGTTACGGGGATAAGGAGTATGTATCCCATGTGCTGCGATACTACGTGTTTGGACGTATCCCTACGGGAACCGGGAGCCAGGCGATTGTGCAGGTGGCACTGACGCAGGAGGGCAACGGAGGAGATACCTACTGGAGCTGGTATGGTTTTTCCAGCAGAGAGGAATGGTGTGCCTGCTTCGTAAGCTGGTGTGCCGATCAGTGTGGATATATTGAGGCAGGAGTGATACCAAAGTTTTCTTTATGTTCTGCAGGTATGGAATGGTTTGAGAGCCGGGGCCAGTTCATGGATGGAAGTTATGTTCCTGCTACTGGAGATCTTGTATTCTTTGACTGGGGAAATGACGGGAGTATCGACCATGTAGGGATTGTGGAAAGCGTGGTAGACGGAACGGTCTATACAGTAGAAGGAAATAGTGGGGATAAAGTGGCCAGACGGAGCTATCCGATAGGTTATGGACAGATCGTGGGATATGGAGTTCCGGCGTATTAGAGAAAAAGATATATCGCTGTTACTTCGATAAAGTTTAGCGCCGGGTGCAGAGGTGTAACCGCTGTGCCCAGCGTTATCTTGAGTGATTCCCTACACATTTAGAGATGTTCTCTGGAAGGGATTGAAGAATCTGTTTCTTTTTTAATATTCAATAAAAGATATAGAAATGTTCAAGCTTCCGATATATTCGTGTTATGTGATTACTGTTGATTTCATTTTCGCTTTGTTATATCCTTTTTAATAGTGATCTTATAGTTTGATTTAGCTATCCTGTATGGGTAGAGTGATTTTTGCTGATAAGGAGACTAGGATGAATTATAAAATTTTAATCGCAGATGACGACACAGAGCTGGTAAAAATGCTGCGTACTTTTTTTGAACTCAGAAACTATACAGTAATTACAGCATCCGATGGGGCCGAGACTTTGAAAATGATTGAAAGGAAACCGGATATTATTCTGCTGGATATAAATATGCCCAAAGCTGACGGTATCGAAGTATGTCAGAGAATCCGTGATAAGGTATCTTGTCCGATTCTATTTCTGACTGCCAGAGCCGATGAGCAGGATCGTGTCAATGGTCTAATGTCAGGTGGTGATGACTATATTCTGAAACCCTTTAGTCTAAAAGAACTGGAAGCCCGGATTATCGCACACTTAAAAAGAGAAGAACGCCGTCAGAAGAAATCCACTTATCGTTTTCAAGGGGATCTGTCTATTGACTATTCTGCTAAAACCGTTCAAATCAGCGGACAGGATATTGAATTTACAAAACTTGAATACAGCATTATAGAATTTCTTTCCATGAATCCGGGGATTGTCTATGATAAAGAACGGATTTATGAAAAAGTCTGTGGATATGATGGAGATGGGGACAGCCGGGTAATTACAGAACTCATCCGGCGTATTCGGAAAAAAATAGAGAAGTACACAGATACGGAATATATCGAAACAGTCTGGGGGATGGGTTACCGATGGGGAAAATAAGAGATAAAGTAAAAAATCTTTCTGTTAGAAAGACAATTATGCTGTATTTAATAGTAAGTCTGTTAATAAGTTTTCTTTTATCCGCTTATATTACGTGGGCAGCCTCTAAAGTCCAGGAACAAATCTGGTGGAAATATACGGATGAAGATGCCTATTTTGCGGCAGTTGAAATGGCGAATAAAGGCTATCTGGCGCAGATTCCCCGCCCGGAAAGTTACGAAATGAGCCGCATTGATCATGGCATATCTGAAGTCTGCGATTTCCTGCAGACCTATTCCGTATTGCTATTCTCTGTTGTCGGCAGTTGTCTCTCCGTATTTCTTTTTTATAGAAATAAACTGAAAAAACCCATTGAGGAATTGGAGATGGCCTCACAGAGAATTGCGGACAATGATCTGGATTTTCGGATCACTTACGAAAACAGGGATGAGATGGGACATCTGTGCCATGAATTTGACCGTATGCGTGGGCAGTTGGAAGAAAATAACCGAAAGCTTTGGCGTATGATTGAAGATGAGCGGGAACTGCGCTCTGCAGTCGCCCATGATATTCGCTCACCGCTTTCTGTTCTGAAAGGTTATCAAGAAATGTTGATCGACTATTTACCAGATGGAACGATTGATAGGGAAAAGGCTGTGGAAATGCTGCAGGAAGGCATAAAGCAAATACGCCGCATGGATGTCTTTATTGATTCCATGCAAAAAATGAACAGTCTGGAACACCGGACACTGAAAGCGGAACAGATTTCTCACGCACAGCTTGAAAAAGACATCCAAAGAGAGCTGAATATTCTGGGGAAAGAAAAAAGAATCCATTTGTCGGTGTGTAAAACAGACGAAATATTCTGCGGGGATCAAGAAGTGATTATGGAGGTTTTGGAGAATTTATTATCCAACGCAATCCGATATTCCAGGGAGCAGATTGATATAAAAGTATCTCTGACTTCCGAACTGCTGACGATTTCCGTACAGGATGACGGAAATGGATTTCAGGAGGATGCTGAAAAAATAACCAGGGCTTTCCATCAAAAAAACATCAAAGACAGCCTGACGCACACCGGAATGGGTATGTATCTTGCCCGGCTGTACTGTGAGAAGCATGGCGGGAAACTGTTGTTAGAAAATGAGAAATTAGGCGGGGCCATTGTCACCGCTGTATTTCACCGGATTGCATAAGTGATCCGGTTTTTTCTGCCATTGTCTTTTTGTTGTGATTTAGCATTTACAATAAGAGCAACAAAAAGAAAGAGGTGACGCTTATGAAAGCAATTATACGGCGGGAAATTCTAAATTATCTGAAAAGGCCACTGTTCTGGATTGCCCTTGTAGTTGTGATATTTGGTGTCTTTCAGCAGTTGAAGCCATATCTGCATATCCATTACATCACATCAGAAGATGAACTGAAAAATGACTATCCAGAGACCGTTTATAAAGGCGAAGCTTTTGAAGGGTATATTCCTGTAACCACAGAAGAACACAGGGCGTTATGGGAAAAGACTATTCAAGAAAGTCTGATTGCCGATTTTGGCATGAACAATGAGGAGGCTTCAGGTGTCATTCAAGAAATGAGTGGGATGGAGATAAAAGAAGCTTGTCACTATTTAGAAGAGCAGTACGGTTATCATAGTGCCGATTTTACCTGGGAAGATACTGCTTACCGTAAAGGCACAATGGATGAAATCAATGCTTATATCAAGGAAGAACTGGAAGAACATCCATTTTCCTGGTACTTTTCCAGAAAATTTGCAGATTTTGCAGGGCTGTTTATGGGTTTTACAGCAACGATTCTGCTTGCCGTTCTCTTTATGCAGGACATGAGAAAAAATACCTATGAATTGTTGCATACAAAACCCATCAGTGCTACACAGTATGTCATCGGAAAAGTTGCAGGAGGCTTCCTGATCAGTCTCATAATTCTCGCAATATTAAATCTGGTATTCTGGGTAGCCTGCATGATTTGTACCAGCGGTAACGGCTTTGAGATACGACTGACTGACTTTCTCCTGGCAACCTGCCAGTATATTTTGCCGAATATGCTGATGATTGTATGTGTATATACTATCGTAGCCCTTTTGTTTAAAAATCCGCTTCCTGCGGTTCCCCTTTTATTCCTGTATATGATTTACTCCAATATGGGAAGCCAAAATGCGGAAGGTGTTTACGGATACTACGGGCGGCCGCTGGCGATTATGGTTCGTTTTCCAGGGATGTTTTTTGATGTGACTCCGCCGCCGATGGCAATGGTAAACCAGATCTGTCTGCTGATTGCTTCTGCAGGAATCATTCTCATTGGAATACAGATTTGGAGGAGGCGAAGAATATGATAATGACAGAAAGAAAGATCAGCCTTCCGGCATATAAGCTTGCATATGCTTTTTGCTTTGTTGTGATATTAAGTCTGATCCGTGGTATCAGTTTTTCTTATGAAATAGGCGTTGCTATGGAAGCTCCTATGGCTATACTTGCTATGGTTTTCTGTGCGGACACATATACACAGGAAATCACTTCAAAACGGTCAGAAATACACCGCTTATATCCCATGAAAAAACGTCTTGCTTCCATGGGAATACGGATGTTGGTACAGGAGATTGTTCTTTTTGCATTGAGTGCTATTGGCTACGGTATGTTTTATAGTTTTCAGCATCCGCAGTCCCTTTATAAAGCCGGACAAAGCACAGAAACGGAACTACAGATGTTTTTCCTGTTTTTAGCAGCAATGGTGGTAACTCTGTGGTTTTGGGGCATCCTATCAAATCTTCTGGCCTGCCTATTCCGAAATATGTGGGTGGGTATCGGGTGCGGCATTGTCCTTTGGCTTGTCACAAATTCTACTTTGGGTGAAAATGTGTTGGGCAACTGGAATCTGTTTTCTTATGCTTTCCGCAATGTCATGGACAGCCGGGATTTTGGATGGCTGTGCGGCAAAGCCCTGTGTCTGCTGTTATGCGTATTGATGACACTTTTGATGCCGAAAATAATCAAGAAAAGAGGTTGAACGATATGAGTATTAAAATCAATGATCTGACAGTAACATTTAAAAATAAAGTAACTGCGATTAACCATGCCGATCTGGAAATACCGAATGGAGTTTTTGGACTCCTGGGAGAAAACGGGGCCGGAAAAACTACTTTAATGAGAGTTCTTACCACTGTTCTTACCCCCACCAGTGGTACGGTAAGTATGGACGGAATTCTTTATTGTGAAGGAAATTACCCGAAAATCCAGCGTCAAATCGGCTATCTTCCGCAGGAAATTGACTTGTACCCCGGACTGACGGTTCAGGAATGTCTGGAATATATGGGGGATCTTGCTGGTGTACCGAAAGAGGAATGCCGTAAGCGTATCCAGTATTACCTTGAAAAAACCAGCCTGACAGAACACCGGAAGAAGAAAATGAGACAACTTTCCGGCGGAATGAAGCGGAGAGTTGGTTTAGTACAGGCGCTTTTAAACGAACCGAAATTTCTGATTGTGGATGAACCGACAACAGGGCTTGATCCAGAAGAACGAATTCGCATCCGAAATTTGTTAGTTGATTTTTCAGAAAACCGAACAGTTCTTTTCTCCACTCATGTAGTAGAGGATCTGGCAGCGGTTTGTAATCAGCTTGCTGTTATGAAAAAAGGCCAGTTCCTATATGCTGGAAGTATAAAAGAATTGGTTAGAGCGGCCAAAGGACACGTTTGGATTTGTCGGCTTCGTGATGAAGTACAGGCACGGGAAATTGAAAAAAAATATCATATCTCATCTAAACAATTATCGGAAGATGGTGTACAGATAAGACTGATCAGCGAAAAAATGCCGAATGTAGAGTGCGTTTCAGTAGACCCCACATTGGAGGATGCGTACATTTATATTTCCGGACAATACGCATAGATCTATTCATCTTTCAGTTATTTTAGAAAAAACAAAATTGAGAAAGAAGGAGTTATTATAGGACGATTGATTGTTGCAGAATTCAAGGATAATGAAACACGTCCGTTTGATGAAATCATGGAAGTGTTCCGTAAATATCCAGATTTTCAAAAAGAAGTAGATTACGCACCCACAATATCGTTCCCCGATCTTGAAATACTTCCAGATCAAAGAAAGGTATATTGCGGAGAACAGGAAATTTTTCTAACTACAAAAGAATTTAATCTATTGTGTTATTTCGCTGCCAACGAAGGGAGGGTTCTTACATACGAACAGATTTATCAAAAGATATGGGGCAATTATGCGCAGGATATAGAGAACAACACGATTGGTTCCCATGTATGTAAATTAAGAGAAAAACTATACAAAGCCTGCCCGGAACGGAAATTTGAGATCCGGTGTGTGCGTGAAGTAGGATACTGCTTCGAGGCAAAGTAGTGCTGAAAACAGCCTAATCATGTCGGTTCGCTGTGATTTTTATAAGGATTTCAGCGGCTTTTCGACAAGGGTGCCTGTTCTTACTATCTATTTTTACAAATGATTATATGGATCTGCGAAAGGGTGTATCAGAAACTGGAAAAGCTGATTTGCAAAATCTATGAGGACAACGCCCTGGGCAAGCTGCCGGACGCCCGGTATGAGGCCCTGGACGCACAGTATGCCAAAGAGCAGGACGCTCTCAATGTGGAAATCACGGAACTGGAAAAGGCCGTTACCGGCTATGAGCAGGGCCGGAAATCTGCGGAGAAGTTTATTGCCCTGATTGACAAGTACGAGAACTTCGACACGCTGACAAACACCATGCTCAACGAGTTTGTAGAGAAAATCCTTGTCCATGAACGCGCCCGGAAAGGCAGCCAGGATACCACGCAGGAGGTTGAAATCTACTTCAACTTTGTGGGCCGGTATATCCCGCCCGCCTTGCAGCCGGTTCCCCTGACCCCGGAGGAACAGGAAGAACTGCGGAAGAAGGAGGAACGCAAAGACAGGCTTCACCAGAACTACTTGCGCCGCAAGGCCAATGGCAAACAGAAGGAATGGGAAGAACGCTACAACGCCAAGCGCAGGGCCCAGGTGGAGGCAGCAAAGGCCGCGATCCGGGCCGAGGACATGGAAAAGGGCGTTTTTATCCCCGTCAGCCAGTTACCCAGGCAGGAGCCGCGCAAGGCCGCTTTACCGGCCAGCGCCGCAGTTTAACCGTCACAGTGCAAAGGAGGATGAACATGAGCAAATTGACTTACACCCGCTGCGGAGATTACTACATCCCCGACCTGAAACTTTCCGAGCAGCCGGAGGCTCCCATCGGCAAGTATGGCCGTATGCGGCAACGCTACCTGAAGGAACACCGGCCTGGCCTTTACAGCAGCTTGATTTTGAGCGAAAAGCTGTACCCGCACCTGTTGGAAATTGACCGGGCGGTGCGTGAACGGATGGACGCCATGCTGCCCCGTATGATGGAAGCGGCGGGCGTCACCGAAGAACTGAAAGCCCGTGACTCCATGCGCTGGGTGGGGCTGATGAACACGCTGAAAGCACAGGCGGAGGAAATGATTTTGATAGAGCTGGTATTCCAGTAGGAGTAAGTGAGCGCCGGAGAACACCTGGCGCTCACTTCTTGTACGACAAAACATGAATGAATTGTTGTCTTGCAGGAAAAGTAAGGATTATTTTTCAGTAAAAAAAGTAGTGCGACACTACCCTACTAATCACGAAAAAAGGGCCTGATTTTTCAAGCGGCTGAAAAGGCGCTTTTCTGTCTCGTCAACATTTAACCTCACCAGATTCTTGTGTTGTATTGACTTTGCAAGAAAAAGATGATATTATGGGAACGGTGTTACGGAAACGCTGTTCCCATACGTAGAAAAGAGGTGAAACATGAAACGACAAATTGAAGGAGTGGCAGAGCAACTTTTAGATTGCGCAGCCAAAGAGTTCTTGGATAAAGGTTTTGCAGATGCTAGCTTGCGGGAGATCGCAAAGCAATGTGGCGTCAGTACACACTCCATTTACACCCGTTTTCAGGATAAGGCAGGGTTGTTTGATGCAGTGGTTGAACAAACACTCAAAGACATTGAGGACTTGAAAAGGTCTTTTTATGAACGCAACTATAAGCGGCTGGATGACCATACTTTGATACAAATGTGGGATATGTCGCTTGAAACGCATCAGTATTGGATCAATTATTTTTATGATCGCTTTGAGGACATGAAATTGTTGCTGTGTTCTGCTCAAGGATCACATCATGCTGATTTTTTGCATGACTTTGTTGCAGAAAACACCAAGGTATGTGCAAAGTTCGTTGAAGAGGCGCGGAATCGGGACTTGCCACACAATGATATTTCAGAAAAAGAACTTCATCTCTTGCTGACGGCCTATTGGACTACAATATTTGAACCAATAATCCATGATTTCTCTCGGCAGGAGGCTTTGGAACACTGCAAATATGTCTGTCAGTTTTTTAATTGGCAGGCGATTTTCGGCTTCTGAATGGAAGCCGAAAAAATTTAACACCAAGTTAGTCACGAGTAACCGAAATGCGAAGTTAGGAGGAATAATTATGAAAACGCAAACCGAGAAGCTAAATGTCCGAGATTTTGTCACGATTGCAATTTTGACTGTTGTGGAACTGGCAGTTTATTTTGTCATCGGCATGCCCCTTGGCAGTACGCCATTGAGTTGGATATTTTGTCTTGGCATTCAGGCCCTCCCTCTCGGAATTGTCTTTATGCTCATGTACACCAAGGTAAATAAAAAGGGGACGGTGCTGATCTCTGGCCTTTTGTTGGCTGCATTGTTGCTGATGAGCCTGTGGATGGTATCCTTGTGCGTAGCTGCAGCTGCTATAATTGGAGAAATTATTTGGGAGAAGTGCGACCGGAAGAAATTCTCCACTATGCTGATTTGTTATACCATCCTCATGGTCGGTTGGTATGTCGGCGCATTTGCCCCGCTGATTTTGCTCAAGGATATGTATATTGCCAGCCTTCCCACTATGGCAGAATTTAACACTCAGGTTTTCAACCTGGTTGCTGGACCTCTGTTTTTTGTCGCACTGGCTGAAACAGCGGTTGGAGGCATTGCTGGCTCTTTCCTTGGAAAAGCAATCTTAAAAAAGCATTTTCAGAAAGCAGGGATTGTATAATGGAGGCGGCTTCAACCCAACGCAAAAATCTGGTTCGCTCTCTTGATCCGCGAATGAAGCTGCTGCTGGTTGTTGTAATTAGTACTGCCACAATGTTTACTCCAAGCCGAGAAGTAGTAGCCTGGAATTATATTATCATCATTCTGCTTTGGCTGATTTCGGGGGAGGTCCGGCATGCTATAAAGTTTGCCCTTATATTCGCGATGGTTTTAGTGGTGGAATATGCCTCTCTTTGGATACCAAATGATACACTTAAGATGATGGTATCCTTTCTGCTCTTTATTGTGGCCCGTTCATTATCCATGGTAATCATGTGCCTGTGGATGTCTGCGGGGCTGTGTGTCGATGACCTGATTACATCCCTGCAAAACATGCATATCCCGAAAGGGTTCACCATCACTGTGGCGGTTGTGTTCCGCTACATTCCTACCATTGGTAGAGAGTTCCGTAATATCAATAATACGATGAAGATGCGCGGAATTGCCTTTAATGCAAAAAATCTGTTCTTCCAACCAGGACGAACCATGGAGTATGCCCTCGTTCCGCTGATTATGCGGAGCATTAAGGTAGCGGATGACCTTTCCGCTTCTGCTATGACAAGAGGATTGGATTTACAAACAAAGCGGACCTCTTACCGCGAGGTACGCCTTCATTTGCATGATTTTCTAATCACTGTCCTTTTTGTCGCACTCATTTTGGTTGGAAGGTACTTGACCCCCATGCTGTTGGAAGGGAGGTTGCTATGATTTGCTTTGAAAATGTATCGTTTCAATATGAGTCGGAAAGGCATCCAGCATTAAGAGAATTCACCCATTCTATTGCCAAAGGGGAACTCGTTCTGCTGCTGGGGCCAAGTGGCTGCGGTAAGACAACAATCACGCGCTTGCTTAACGGCTTGGTTCCTCATTTTTATGAAGGTGAGTTGAAAGGGATTGTTCGGATAGGTGGCCGTACCACGACCGAGACAACGATTCAAAGTCTGGCAGATATAGTCGGTTCAGTATTCCAGGACCCGCGCTCACAATTTTTTGCCACGGATGTAACATCAGAAATTGCATTTTCCTGCGAGAACGCAGGATTACCAAGAAACGAAATTCATCGCAGAGTAGAGAATGCCTCAAGGAAACTGGGCATTGAGAGTCTTCTTGGCCGCAGTATTTTTGCGCTGTCCAGTGGAGAAAAGCAGGCTGTGGCCGTGGCCTCTGTGTACGCTTTCGCTCCTTCGGTTATTGTTATGGATGAACCGTCAGCCAATCTGGACCCGATGGCGACCCAAAAATTAAGGGAGATTATCCAGGCACTTCGTACGGATGGTTTTACTATAGTGATTTCCGAGCATCGCATTCATTACCTGACAGATCTGGTGGACCGGGCAATCTTCATTCAAAACGGGAAAATGATCCAAGAATTTCAAAAGGATGCTTTTCAAGCTATAACAAATGCTGAAGCAAATAAATTAGGCTTGCGGAGTTTCTATTTGGATGCTTTACCAGTTCCCAACCAGCCTTCTTTTAAGACAGACATCGTTGCATTGGAACTGGAGCAGGTTACAGCTGGCTATACTGCACAACAGCCAGTTATTCAAAATTTGAATCTCAAGGTCAACCAAGGAGAAATTCTTGGTATTGTTGGACACAATGGTGTTGGAAAAACCACTCTGTTAGAAACGATTTGCGGACTGCAAAAGGAACGGTCAGGGCAAATAAAATTCCATGGAATCCATCTTACACCAAAAAAACGCATCCAGGAAACCTATCTGGTTATGCAGGACAGCGACTACCAGCTTTTCACGGAAAGCGTGGAAAGTGAATTGTTGTTAGAGCATGAGAATGATCCAGAGGCTATAGCCAAAGCGAACGGGATATTGCAGAATATGGGGCTGGATGAGTTAAGAGAGCGGCATCCGGCCTCTCTCTCCGGAGGACAGAAACAGCGACTTTCCATTGCTGTTGCCTATCAGAAAAACGCCAGCGTGATATGCTTTGACGAACCTACCAGCGGATTGGATTTCAAAAATATGCTTCGTGTTCGTAATCTCTTTCAAGAGATGGCAACGGAAGGAAAAACTTTGCTGGTTATTTCCCATGACTACGAATTTCTGCTGGCAACCTGCCAGAGAGTTCTTTGTTTATTCGATGACTACCGCTCTGAGTGCTTTGCGGTCACCGAACAAACGAAAGAGCATTTGGCAGATGTAATGCAGATGCGCTGACAAAAAATGAGAGGAGTGATACAACATGAAGAAGAAAAACTGGTTTGGGCTTGTTTTGAGTTTCGCTGCCCCCTGCAAAGGAAAGTTGATCCTTTCTACTTGTCTTCAAATCACTAGCGTGGCAGCTGGATTAATCCCTTATTTAGCTGTCTATCGTATTATCCAGATGTTTTTTAATGAAACAGCATCTACAAAAGGTGTCTTTCTATGGACTGGAGTATGCCTTCTTGGATACGCCTTAATGTTGATTTTTCATGGGATTTCAACCACGCTTTCTCATGAATCTGCCTATACCATATTAGAAGGCTTACGCAGAAAAATGACAGACAAACTTATGAAAGCTCCCTTGGGCACCGTCATTAATCAACCCATCGGGCAATTAAAAAACCAAATTATCGATAGGGTGGAAACCATTGAGCGCCCCATTGCTCATCTAATACCGGAAATTTTGCCCGCAATGCTGCTGCCTATGTCCATTTTTATTTATATCATAACCATCGACTGGCGCATGGCGCTGGCTTCTTTACTGACAATTCCTATCGCACTGATTGCTTATGCCTTTGTCCTGCGGACTTTTAACAAAAAATATGAAGACTATATGAATGCCAATAATCATGTCAACAGCGTAATTGTGGAGTATGTTGAGGGTATTCAGGTCATCAAAGCTTTCAACCAATCCGCTTCATCCTATGAGAAATTTGAACAGGCAGTCAAGATGTTTTTGGATTATACGCTGGATTGGTATCGGAACACCTGGAAACCGATGAATTTTGGTGCAGCAGTTCTTCCTTCCACGCTTTTGGGAACGCTTCCGGTTGGCCTTGTGCTCTTTGCGCAGGGGTCGCTCCAGCCTGCAGATCTCGTCATCTGCATTATTCTGTCCCTTGGCATGATTACCCCATTGACAACCTTTGCAAATTATACGAATGAGATAAAGTCCATTCAATATGCCGTCATGGAAGCGGAGGCAATATTGGAACTTAAAGAACTGTCGGATGCCAGCCAACCAGCTAAGGTCAAAGATTATTCCATTGAATTGAAAGATGTTGCGTTTTCTTATAATGACCAGGGTAAAATGGTTCTGGAAGGACTCAATCTGCTTATCCCAGAAAAGAGTTTTACTGCTTTGGTGGGACCATCTGGTGGTGGTAAATCTACGATTGCCCGACTGATTGCACGTTTTTGGGATGTGACCGAAGGAAGTATATCCATCGGAGGCGTTAATATCAAGGACATCCCTTTAGAACAGCTGAGTGATTTGGTTAGTTTTGTAACGCAGGATAATTTCCTATTTGACTGTTCAATTTTGGAAAACATCCGTCTGGGTAATCCAAAGGCCAGCGATGAAGATGTGTACGCCGCGGCTCGGGCGGCTTGCTGCGATGAGTTTGTCAATCAACTGGAACGAGGCTATCATACAACAGCGGGTGAAGCCGGTGGACGTTTGTCTGGTGGAGAACGACAGCGTATCGCTATTGCGCGGGCTATATTAAAAAATGCGCCAATTGTCATTTTGGATGAGGCAACGGCCTTTACTGATCCACAGAACGAAGATAAAATCCAACGTTCTATTGCGGAGTTGACTAAAGGCAAGACTTTGCTGGTCATTGCCCATCGCCTGTCCACGATTAAAAACGCAAATCAAATTGTGGTTTTAGATCAAGGGAAAGCAGAGGCAGTTGGTACTCATGAGGCCTTGCTTCAAAGCAACCGGCTATACAAAACCATGTGGGAGGCTCATATTAACGCAAAGGGCTGGTCTGCAAATAAGGGGGTGTTATAATGTTTCGAATTATTGGAAGGATCATCCGTTGGATTGGACCTCGGAAATCAAAAATATATTGGGGATTTGTATTCTCCTTTATTCAGGCACTTTTCACAGCCATGCCGGTCATGGCGGCTGCTTATGCTATCAATCTGGTTTTGGAGCAGACAAAGGGCGGTCCAACCGTTCAGACGACACAGATATTTCTGATTACGGCATTTATTATTTTATCCATTTTAGGCCGGTTTTGGTTTTCATACCTCAAGGCCCGTTATTTGAATGGGGTAGGTTATGAAACTGCTGCAGACGAGCGCATTCGCTTGGGCGATAAGCTCAAAAAGGTTTCTCTTGGCTTTTATCAAAACAACAACACCGGCGAGTTGACCAGTGCCGTCACAACGGATTTATCCTTTTTTGAAATGTATGCTACCAATATGATCGATGTGGTGGTGAACAGTTACATTTTCGTATTGACCATCGTTCTCTGTATGAGTTTTGTCAACCCTATAGTATCCGTGATTGCTGTGGTCGGTGTCCTGCTCTCAAACCTGTTTCTGCAACTACTAGGCCGCAAAAGTCAGCGGAATGCTCCGGTACATCAGAAAGCCCAAGATGATATGATCAGCGCGACGTTGGAGTATATTCGGGGGATGCCTATCGTCAAGTCCTTCAAGCAAGAGGGCGTGGCTGTAGAGAGCATTGCCAAAGCCTATCGGGATAGCAAGGAAATCAACATCAAAATCGAGAAAAACTTTGTTCCGCTCAATCTGCTTCATCTGTTCTCACTAAAAGCGGCAGCGGTAGCCATGATTCTTCTGGCAGCCAACTCTGTACTGTGCGGTACTTTGGAAATCCCTATGATGCTGATGATTGTCATTTTTTCTTTTATGATGTTCAGCAGCACTGAGGCCATGAATAATGCAATTCATGTCCTTCGTACTATCGATGTTATTATGGACAAATTAGATGCCATTAAAAACACACCTCCGATTGATGAAAACGGGCAAGACATTAAACTGTCCAAGTTCGATATTGACTTTGAAGACGTCTCCTTTGGATACAACGAAAAAAAGGTATTAGAGCATGTAAGCCTGCACATTCCAGAGAACACTACCACGGCCATTGTTGGGCCATCTGGATCTGGCAAAACCACCATCTGCAATCTACTTGCCCGTTTCTATGATGTGGATAACGGTTGCATCAAAATTGGTGGGGTTAAAATCAGCGATATGAAGTGCGACAGCCTGCTTGCCAATATTACGATGGTTTTTCAAAATGTATATCTTTTCAGGGACTCGATTGCCAACAATATTAAGTTTGGTAAACCTGATGCGACGAAACAAGAGGTCATAGAAGCTGCTAAAAAAGCGTGCTGCTACGACTTTATCATGAGCCTTCCAGACGGTTTTGATACAGTGATCGGGGATGGCGGCGCAACTCTCTCTGGCGGTGAAAAGCAACGAATTTCCATTGCCCGCGCTATGCTTAAAGACGCCCCCATCGTGATTTTAGATGAGGCTACAGCAAGCGTAGACCCTGAGAATGAGCATTTAATCCAGCAGGCTATCAGCGCACTTACTCACGGTAAAACTATTCTAATCATCGCGCATCGGCTGGCTACTATTGAAAATGCAGATCAAATTCTTGTTGTAGATCATGGGGAAATTGTCCAGAACGGCACACATGCGGAACTTCTTAAAAAACCCGGTATCTATCAAAATTTTGTTTCCATCCGGCAGCAATCCGAAGGTTGGAGTATCTCATAAAGTTAGTTACTCTATGGCAGAGGGGCATAAATAGTACTCGCCCTTATTTCACAGATTATAGCGGAGGCAATGATGGAACAAAAGAACAAATCCGCCTGCAGCGATGTAAATAGTTTTAATATTCATGCGTCCGGGGAGGACTATCTGGAAACCATCCTTGTTCTCCAAAAGAAACTCGGTATGGTACGCTCCGTAGATGTGGCCCGGCACATGGAGGTGTCAAAGCCCAGCGTGTGCCATGCGGTGGCTACCTTGCGGGACGGCGGCTTTCTTACAATGGACGAAGATCACTTTCTCCATCTGACCGATGTGGGCCGCGAGGTAGCCGAAAAAATCTATGAACGCCATTGTTTCTTTACCGAGCAGCTTATCGCCGCAGGCGTTGACCCCAGGACTGCGGAGGCCGACGCCTGCCGGATTGAACACATTATCAGCGATGAGAGCTTTTCGCGGCTGAAAGAGGCAGCCGCACAAGAGCAAGAATAAACCGAATAAGCCAAACTATCCTGCCCCGCTAAACGGGGAAAGAAAAAACCGTTGCAGGTGGTGCTTTTATTTCTTTATGGGAATAATACCTTGTTAATGGCGTGAAGATAATCCCAGAAGAGAGCAATATTCTTGCAATGGAGGTTGTAACTTAATTTTGAGATTAAGAGACAGTTAATAATAAATAAAGGAGGGGGTATGGGGCGTTTAATTGTTGCAGAATTCAAGGATAATGAAACACATCCTTTTGATGAAATCATGGAAGTGTTTCGTAAATATCCAGATTTTCAGAAGTATAAAGCGGATTATGTACCCGTAATATCCTTTCCCGATCTTGAAATATTTCCAGATCAAAGAAAGGTATATTGCGGGAAACAGGAAGTATCTTTAACTACAAAAGAATTTAATTTATTATATTATCTTGCTGCCAATGCAAGAAGGGTTCTTACATACGAACAGATTTATCAAAAAATATGGGGGGATTATGTGCAGGATATAGAAAACAATACGATTGGCTCCCATGTATGCAAATTAAGAGAAAAATTATACAGAGCCTGCCCGGATCGGCAATTTGAGATCCGGTGTGTGCGTGAAGTAGGATACTGCTTCGAGGCAAAGTAGGATAAAAAACAGTCTGATCTTGAAGGTTAGGCTGTTTTTTGTTGTCATAATTTGCGATTTTTTTAACAGAAATGTGGGCATATCGTAGTTAAAACATCGTTTTTCTACACTATACTTCTCCTGTTGACAAAATAAGAGGAGAATAATGTATAGATATGTCATATTACTTCCTCTTTTGGAAAGGGGAAGGGCTGCATAAGAGTAGGGCAGAATACATACCAATCGAAAAGTAACCTTTTTTATTGTCGGTTCGCCGTAATTCCTGTAAGGAGTGCGGCGTTTTTTTATTCGACAAAGTTCTGCTTAGTCTTACCATTTTTTACAAATGATTACATAAATCTGCAAGAGGGTGTATCTGGAAGAAAACAGGTACGCCTTTTTTGTAACGATTTAAAGAGCCTTCTTCTCTTTTACCAAGGGCGGGGGCCGCCGCTTCGATCTGAATTTTCAAAAATTTCAGATCGGAGGAAAGAAAATGAAGGGCAACCACCCAAAAAGAAGAAAAGACAAATATAATCCTTATAGTATATTTGAATTAGATGGAAAATATTACATAGAATTTGCAGATGGACAGAGGAAAGCGCATTGCATGGAAATCAGCAGAGAACTGTATGAGGCATTTGACAGGTTTGAACTGGATGATCTGAAACATCTCAATTTCGTTGACCGGCATATTGAACAGTCAGAGATCTATGATATCACTTTACACAGGCGCTCCGGACAGGCAGGAGAATCTGCAGAGAATGAGGCAATCCGGAAGATTGCACTGGAAGAACTTTATTCTGCTATATCCATGCTGCCTGCAATTCAGAAACGCCGGTTAGTCCTTTACTATTTTGTCGGACTGACCTATGAGCAGATCGCAGAGATGGAAAGCTGTTCTTTCCAGGCCATAGCAAAGTCTGTGACAACAGCAGAGAAGAAACTGAAAAAACTTTTAGAATAGCGGGTAGAAAAATCGCTTGAGACTGAGGAAACAGGTGGAAGAGATAATCTTTCGCCTGTTTTTTCGTAGGGGAAGAGCGGGCAGGAACCTTGAAAAGTTCATACCCATTCATCAAGTACATTCCTGTTGCTATCGTGATGAGCGTAAGCCACGTTAGCGGGTACGCCATGATCCGGACGGGTAAAGGCAGCGAAATCCCACCTAATATAGAAGAATCGGTTTGCGGCTGTTTTATCTGTCCGGGGAGCGGGAAATACCCGGCTATAACTGTCAGATTGCTACTGGCAAGGCGATAACAGGCAACAGGTATCATGATACTCCTGCCCGGTCATAAAGTCGAGCATATAAGGGGCCCCCGGAAAGAAGGAATCTTTTCGGGGAAGACGAGGAGCTATGCAGCGATAGAGTCTTGCCGCTTGCGGCGAGGCGAGCATAGCGGAATCAGCTCCGAGGATGTCGCAACAAGTGAGGGCAGCTTTGGGAGAACCTCAGAGGGGCACAGGCCCGTGGAGCTGATCAGCAGTCAGCCGCTTGATGACTTCCCTGCATGAAATGAAGTACATGCGATAACAGCCGGGGTGTCGAGGACAAATAGGCTGAAACAGGCATTTATGGTAGCCGGATACAGAGAAATGTTTTGTGTTCGGCTGATACATACCCGTTCTAAGTGATTGTTTTCAATGAACGGGAGAACGCCTTACGGACAAAGAAAGTTCTAAGGCATATAGCGGAAGGAGATGTGATTGTGGAAGAACAAGTAATGCGGCGTGGAGAGATCTATCACGCAGATTTGAATCCTGTTTTCGGGAGTGAGCAGGGTGGATACCGCCCGGTTCTGATCATCCAGAACAACCGGGGAAATCAGCACAGTCCAACTGTTATTGTTGCGGCTATTACGAGCCAGCCAAAGACAAAGCTGCCGACACATGTGCCGATAAACGGAATCAGTGGTCTGGAGAAAGAGTCCTTTGTGCTGTTGGAGCAGATCCGGACAGTGGATAAAAGGCGGTTGGATGATTATGTCGGCAGATTAAACCGGGATCAGATGAACAGAGTAGAGAAAGCGCTGCGTACCAGCATGGAGATCAAAAAACTGGATAAACCGATCCTGATGTGCTTATGCCCGGTGTGTGCAAAGCCATTTTACAATTCAAAGGAGCATTTTATCATCCGGGCGGATCAGAACCAGACAATAAAGGAAACGTGTATGTTCTGTAATGTGCGGCAGGGATACGACTATTTAATAAGGAAGAAATATTATTGAGAGTTTTCAATACAGGAGAAAGGTAAAAGTGGAAAATGAAAAGATATTACTAAATGTGGAAGAGACAGCAAATTATTTGAATCTTGGAAAAACTAAAACCAGAGAACTGATGAAGGAGAATGAGAAAATTTTTGTTGTGAAAATTGGCAACCGCAATTATGCACATAAGATATTGTTGGACAAATGGCTGCTTGCGCAGGTAAGGAAATAAGTCAAGGGTGTGGAGAAATTTTTCGCACCTTTGTTTTATTTTTGAGTAACTGATATTTTGGTCATGTACTTAATAACGATGTTTTGAAGGAGGCATATCTTATGGCAAAAAAATTACCAAGAGGAATAAGGGAGAATAAAGGAACCTATGAAGCAAGGGCAATGATCAACGGGATCAAAATTACTTTGTACGGATCAGATCTGAAAGAGCTTATTGAAGAGTTCACAGAAGCGAAGGAAAAGGCGAAAAGCAGCCAGGATTACAGAAAAAACAGAATTACGTTGAACGAATGGTTTGAAGAATGGTTTTCAACTGTTAAGGCCCATAGGGTAAAAGAAACAAGTATCAATCCTATGAAGAACAATTTCAAAAGAACTTTTGGCTTTTATATAGGCTCTAAGAAGATAAGAGATATAAAGCCTATGGATGTACAGCAGGCTTTGAATACAATGGAAAAAGACGGTATTTCCAACAGCGCTATGAGAGAGGCGCTGGGCAGACTAAGAGAGTGCATGGATTTTGCTTTAGGAAGTCAAATGATCTCAGTGAACCCGTGCCTGATTGTTGAAGTACCGTGGACATATAAAAAAGCGAAAGAGGAAATTGCATTGACACAGGAAGAACAGAATGAATTTTTAAATGAGGTAGAAGATAGTTGGTATAAAGAAATGTTCTATTTTATGTTTCTGACAGGAGTGCGTGTTGGAGAACTGGGCGGGCTCCAGTGGCCGGATATAAATTTTACAAGAAAGATTACGGAAATTAACCGCTCACTGAGCTGCAGCTATTATAATGGAGAAAAACGAGAAATATTAGTTACTCCAAAGACTGTAAATTCCACCCGGCAGATTCCGTTTATGGGAGAAATAGAAGCGATATTAAAATCTCAGCGTGAAAAACAAGTAAGACTGAAAAAGGAGCTGGGAAACCGGTGGCGAGGGAAAGAAGAACTGGGAGACTTGGTATTCACTACAAGTATGGGAAGTCCGTGCAGCAGATATATCGTGGAAAAGGAAATTAAGAAAGTGATAAAGCGGATGAGGGAGAAAGAAGCTGTACTTGCGGTTCAGGAACACAGAGAGCCGAAGATCATTCGTGACTTCCACCCACATACGATACGACATACTTTCGCAACCAGATGTTTTGAGAAGAAAATGGAGCCGAAAGTGGTGCAGAAATTGATGGGGCATTCCAGTATCAGTATTACGATGAATATTTATACCCACGTTCTGGAGAACAAAATGAATGAAGAAATTCAGAAATTTGGTTCTGCTAATACAGAGCAGACAAACCCATATGCTGATCTGAATATTCCGAAAAGAACGATTACAGCTATGAGCCATTGCTAATCTGGATTTTTGGGGGATGATTCTTCCCCCAAATCCTAAACCGGATTCCCCCAATTAAGGGCAGAGAAGTGGAATAGTCATCAAAATGGGAGTTTTAATCCCCCCAAAAGTGGAATTTGGGGGAAAGCCGGAGAGAGGCAGGAACAGATTTTGGCAAAGACCTTGAAAAATAAAGGAAAATACATAGCTTATGAGAGGGAAAGTTGCATTTCAGGCTGGGATGTAATCCGAAAAGTTGCAAAACAGATGGCTGGAAACTAAGGGAATCAAGTCCGAAGGACGCAGATGAACTGTAGTTGGAAACTATGCAGCGTTGCTTAGCGAACCGAGCCTGAAAGGCGGTGGGGAAGTTAGCAACAGTTGCATGGGAATATAATCTCATAACCTAAAAGGTGCCTGAAGCCCTTGGAAATCCCGCAAAACGGGGTTTTCAAGGGTTTTTTTGATTCGGACAGGGGAAGAGAGGCATACGTGCATATCTGCTATTAACTTTATATTTTAGTTTCATATAGGATATTGAGGAATATATAGATTTCCGGTAAAAAGAAAGAGCTCGAAGGCGATACTTAATCGAATCATGCTATTTCTGAAAAATGTTGTTGGGCAGTTGGAGAATACAAAGTGACTTTTAAAAGGTCATTTTTATGTGCCAAACCGCATAATCCAGTAAATAAAAGAGAAAAAATCAAATTTTTTGATTTATTTTATTGAATTTCCTTGTGCAGATGGGTATACTATAAGTGGAGGTGTTCGTATGCTTATTGAATTCCGGTTTAAGAACTACAGGTCATTTCGTGATGAAGCGATCCTATCCATGGAAGCTGCCGGGGTAGGGACTTTCAAAGGGTGCTTGATTGCATACAATAGCTTGAAATTGCTTCCGGGTGTGGCTATCTATGGAAAGAACGGCGGCGGCAAAAGTAACGTAATCCGTGCGTTTTGGTTAGCAGTCCAGTTTATAAAGAATGCACAGAAGACGCAGCACGAAAAGGCTGCGGTTCCGGTAATACCATTTGCTTTGAATGATTATTCTGTGAAAGAGCCGTCAGAGTTTTCGTTTATATATACTTTGGATGGAATAAAGTATTGGTATGCTTTTTCTGCCACCAGAGAAAAAATATTCTCGGAATCGCTTCATTATGCGCCTAAGGGACAGAAAGCATTGGTTTTTTCCAGGGAAGGACAGAAATACTCCTTTACGGAAGATAAGGCAAAACGTAGGCTGATCAGTGAGGCGGTTGCTGAGAACCAGCTGTATTTTTCCGTTGCATGTACGATGAATGATTCTGCATGCACCAGTGCAATGCGTTGGTTTAGAGAAAAAATATATTTTTCCCGTGATTATTCCGATATCCCAGGTCAGTTGTTGGAGTATTCCAGTGACAGTAATATGCTGAAAGCAATTTCAGACTATGCCAAAGCGGCAGATCTTGGAATTGAAGATATGAAATTTGAGATTAAAAGAAAAGAAGTCGATGAAGAAATCCCTTTGCCGGAAAATCTTCCTGAAGGAATCCAGACGGCCCTCAGGCAGTTTCTGCATGTGTTAGCAGAAACATCGAATAATTCAGAAGTTCGTCTTAATATGGGTGAAGTTACGGCAACCTCTTTACATCTTGGCTTAAATCGTGACGGAAGCTCTGGTGTTTACTCCCTGACACTTGCGGATGAATCAGATGGAACCAGAAAGTTGATGTCCATAGCGCCAGCGATCGAGTCGGCCCTTGCAGGAGGCGGCATCCTGCTGGTTGATGAGATTGAAAAAGAACTTCACCCGATGCTGGTAGAATATGTGGTGGCAAAATTTCAGAGCAAACGAACGAATCCGAATGGTGCTCAGATTGTATTTACAACGCATAATACAGAACTGCTGAATATGGAACTTCTGCGGAAGGATCAGTTGTATTTTGCTGATAAGAAGCAGGAAGACGGAGCTTCTGAACTATATGGTATCCGCGAGTTTTCTACCAGAACGACAGAGAACATTCGTAAAGGGTATCTGCTTGGAAAGTATGGCGCAACCCCGAATGTGGAGATAGAGGAGGTGCTTTGATGGCACGAAAAACAAAACCTTCAAAGCCTCTTATTTACGTATTTTGTGAAGGAGAAAGCGAGCAGGCTTATACGGATTATCTGAGAAATAAATTTGCGGATGTCGCAGTAATAAAAAGACCTTCTGCGACAGGGATATTTGAAGAAGCAGACGTCCGGTTTAAGAAGGATCCCAAATTCCGCAACAGCGCGGAAGTGACCGATGAAATCTGGTTCTTTTTTGATGTGGAAACAAAGGACATCGGAAAATGGGATCAGCGGATAAAAATTATAAAACGTCTGCGAAAATTACGAAAAAATCCGAGTATCCGTGTCCGCCTGCTTATGACAACCGGATGTATTGAATATTGGTTGATGCTGCATTTTAAAATGTTTGCTCCGCCTGTGTTGACGGTAGCAGACAAAGAAAGAATGCTTGCAGAGGTTGTAGCTAGAGAACCAGCATATGAAAAAGGCGATTATGAAACGACAGCCCGTATTGCAGAGAAATATCCGACAGCGGTAAAAAATGCGCAAAAAACGCTACATAATCTCCTTCCAGACGGTCTTCCAGGATTGGAAGACACAGATGAAAGAAATCGTTGGCTACATACGAACTGCAAGACATTTTCAACAGTGAATGAAGCAATTATATTTCTTGAACAGTTAAAAAAGATGAAAGATATTGAGGGATATTAGAATTTAGAATATTAAAATTTACAAAGGGTTACAATAGTCGTCGCCACCCGTTTTTGCGGGTGGCGCTGTGTTTTTCACAAAACGGGATCGAGAGTATGGCAGGTAGTTCTCTTTCTCCTATTGACCTTTGTGCAGCACAAAAGTTTATAATGTACTGTGGTATCTTTTGACACCCGAATCCGGCACAGGATAGTGCCAAAATCCAATAAAAAAAGAAAGGATTAGAACAAAGGGAACGCAGTTATGAAAAATTATTTAAAAGGGCTATGCGGTGTAATTCTCTGTGCATTTATGCTGACAGGCTGTACAGGTGATCATGGCACAGAAGAAAAGATTTCCATAGAAGATCAAAATGAAGAAGCAGAGGCAGAAAAGACGCCGGTGCCGGAAATGGAATCAGCCAGTCATTCCACAGAAGCAGATGTGGAAAGTTCTGCAGAAAGTGAGGAAACGGAACCGGAAATCATAGAGGAAGACTGGTCAGATGCTTTCAACGGGCTGAATGGAACAGCGGTCATATATGATGCTTCCGACAGACAATATACCATCTATAATCGTGATCTTGCCATGACCAGGAGTTCTCCGTGCTCCACATTTAAGATTATTTCCTCCCTGACCGCACTGGAGAATGGGATCATTGAACCGGAGGATTCTACCCGGACATGGAGCGGTGAAGTATTCTGGAATGAAGACTGGAACAGAGATATTGATTTCAGGGAAGCGTTCTGGACTTCCTGTGTATGGTATTACAGACAGGTCATAGATGATATCGGACCGGAAATGATGCAAGAGGAATTGGATAAGCTTCAATATGGAAATTGCGATATTTCTGACTGGGAGGGAAGATTAAATACAAACAATGACAACAGGGCCTTAACCGGCTTCTGGATAGAATCCTCTTTGAAGATTTCCCCAAAAGAGCAGGTCGAGGTAATGGAACGTATCTTTGGAAGCGATTCTGAGTATTCAGAAGAAACACAGAATGAATTAAAGCAGGTGATGCTGGTGCCGGAGCAGAGCAGTGGGGACATTTCCATATATGGAAAAACGGGAATGGGAAAAGCTGATGGAATTGTTGTGGATGCATGGTTCACGGGATTTGCGGAGAGTACAGCTGGAAACATATATTTTTGCGTGCGTCTTGGAAGAACAGATGGTATGGATGTGTCCAGCACACTGGCAAAGGAAATAGCAATGAAACTGGTGTCAGATTATTGCGTTTCGTAGTTTTGTATGTAAGGTCATTGGAAATTCTGGAAAACGGGAATTTTCAATGACCTTTTTGTGATTCTGGAAAGCAGAGGAAGGAAAGAGACAATGGCAGATGCAGGAAATATCACCGGGAACGGCCCTGCATAGTTTGCGGTGTCCGGTTCTCAGATGGCGGCTGCTGTGTGGAAATCACATATACAGGAAAAGGAAGAATTGACATTTGACAGAAGTATTGATATACTTCTTGAAGTTAGATGAATCTAACCAAAAGACGTTGCAGAACGTTTTTTTCTTTTGAATTTGAGTTAGAATATACTAACTGCTATAACAGAAATGAGTGAGGAAAGAAGATGATACGAAGCAGACTGATCCATACCGTCAGCGAAAGCGGAAAATATATTGCAGGAAATGTATGCGTACAGTGGCTCTCGCTGGCGGCAAATATCCTGATGATGAGTACGATCGCCGTTTTCCTGCAGAAGTTGTATGATGGGACGGCAGACAGAGCGGCTGTGGGAGCCGCCGCCGGTTTTACCGTGCTGGCAGTCGCTGTCCGGTTTGTCTGTTCCGTTCTCTCCAGCCGGATGAGCTATCTCAGTTCCAGGGCAGTCAAGAAAACTCTCCGGGAAATGATCTTTCGCAAGTTGCTCCGGCTGGGGGCTTCTTACAAAGAACGGATACAGACCAGTGAAGTGGTGCAGATGGCAGTGGAGGGAGTGGACCAGCTGGAGACCTATTTTGGTGCGTACCTGCCCCAGCTTTTTTATGCGATGCTGGCGCCGCTGACGCTGTTTGCAGTACTGTGTTTTGTGAACGTGCCTTCTGCAGTGGTGCTGCTGATCTGTGTACCGCTGATCCCGGTGACCATTGCGGCAGTCCAGCACTGGGCGAAGAAACTGCTGGCAAAATACTGGGGACAGTATACGGCTCTGGGAGATACTTTTCTGGAGAATCTCCAGGGGCTGACGACAACGAAAATTTATCAGTCTGACGGGTTCAAGCATCAGGAAATGAATGAACAGTCGGAGCATTTCCGGAAGATCACCATGAAGGTCCTGACCATGCAGCTGAACTCCATTACGGTAATGGATCTGATCGCTTATGGAGGTGCGGGCCTGGGTGTGATACTGGCAGTGACCCAGTTCCGGGCAGGTCATGTGGATCTGGCCGGGTGTCTGCTGATCATTCTGCTGGCGGCGGATTTTTTTCTGCCCATGCGTATGCTGGGTTCTTATTTCCATATTGCCATGAATGGCATGGCGGCCAGCGACAAGATTTTCCGGCTGCTGGATCTGCCGGAGACAGAAGAAAGGCAGGAAAAAGTGTCAAAGGACTGCTCCATACGGATGCGGGGACTGCGCTTTTCCTATGGAAATGCTGAAATACCGCAGAATGGACAGGATGAGGGCTCAGAGACAGAGCATGGAGAGGAGCAGAGGATTCCTCGGAGGGAGAGAAATGACCGGGAGATTCTTCACGGAGTGGATATGGATTTTCCAAAGGGAAGCTTTACAGCCATTGTGGGAGAGAGCGGCTGCGGGAAATCTACGATCGCTTCTATCCTGATGGGACGAAATCAGGGGTATGCGGGTGAGCTGACTGTGGGAGGGATCCCCCTTCCGGAAATTTCCGAGGAAAGCCTGATGGAGAATTTTACTTATGTCAGTCACCAGAGTTATCTTTTCAAGGGAACTGTGCGGGAGAATCTGCGCATGGCCGGTTCCGGTATGAAGGCGTTGGCTTTTTCGGAGAAGTCCGGCCAAGATGCGTATGCCCGGGAGGGATATCCTGATACTGAGGCAGAAGAGGCGCGGATGTGGCAGGTGCTGGAACAGGTGAATCTGGCAGATTTTCTGCGCAGTGAAAACGGGCTGGACACGCTGCTTTGTGAAAAGGCCTCCAATCTGTCCGGCGGCCAGTGTCAGCGTCTGGCTCTGGCAAGAGCCCTGCTGCATGACAGTCCGGTTTATATTTTTGATGAGGCCACTTCCAATATTGATGTGGAGAGTGAAAATGATATTATGGCGCAGATTCTGGAACTGGCCGGAAGAAAAACTGTGATCCTGATCTCGCACCGGCTGGCTAATGTGACGGCGGCAGATCAGATTTATGTGCTGGACAAGGGCAGTATTGCGGAAAAGGGTAAGCACAGAGAGCTGCTGGAGCAGGATGGAACCTACAGCCGCCTCTGGACGGCCCAGCAGGAACTGGAAAATTACGGGAAAGGAGGTACCGCAGAATGAAACGGAGTGGTTTTCAGGTAATGACAAGGCTGATCGGTCTGGTAAGACCGCTGACCGGTTATATGATTCTGGCGGTTGCCCTGGGGCTGGCCGGTCACCTCTGTGCCACATTTATTACGGTGTTGGGCGGCGCTGCAGTGCTGCAGATCCTTCATCCGGAAGGGACGGTGAGCCTGGGAGTTTTATTTGCAGCAGTGCTGACCCTGGCACTGGCCCGCGGGTTTCTCCGCTACGGGGAACAGGCCTGCAACCATTTTATCGCCTTTAAGCTGCTGGCCCTGATCCGGGATAAAGTCTTCGGCGCGCTGCGGAAGCTCTGTCCGGCCAAACTGGAAGGAAAGGACAAAGGGAATCTTATCAACATTATCACTTCGGACATTGAACTGTTGGAAGTTTTCTATGCCCATACTATTTCCCCCATTTGCATTGCGCTGTTGTTCTGCGTTGTGATGACAGCCTTTATCGGTTCTTTTCACTGGGGGCTTGGAGTTCTGGCGGCAGCGGCTTACGTTGTTGTGGGGGTGGTGATCCCTCTGTTCACTTCCAGATTTTCCGGGGATGACGGGATACGTTTCCGCACCGGATCCGGGGAGCTGGCCGGGTTTGTATTGGATTCCCTCCGGGGACTTTCGGAGATCCAGCAGTATGGCTGCGGCGAAAAGCGCATGGAAGAGATGAACAGAAGAAGCGATGCGCTGGCTAAAGAGGAAGAACGCATGAAACGCAGGAGCGGGCGCAATCAGGCAGTTACCAATACGGTAATCCTGCTTTTTGACCTTGCCATGCTGTTTCTGTCTGCCCGTCTGTGTGATTTTTCCGGAACCCTGCTCTGTACCCTCGGGCTGATGAGTTCTTTTGGCCCCTGTGTGGCTCTGGCATCTCTGGGATCTTCTTTGCAGAATACGTTTGCCGCAGGCAGCCGGGTACTGGATATCCTGGATGAAAGTCCTGTGGTGGAAGAAATCACCGGAAAAGAGGAGATCGGTTTTCACGGAGCAGAGGCGCAGCATGTTACTTTTTCCTATGGAGAGGAAAGAATCCTGGATGATCTGTCTGTGCCGGTTCCCGGACAGCAGGTGGTCGGTATCGTGGGACGCTCCGGCAGCGGGAAATCCACCCTGCTCAAGCTGTTCATGCGGTTCTGGCAGGTGCAGGAGGGAACCGTTGCCATATCCGGCAGAGATGTGGATGAGATCAATACCCGTAATCTTCGGAATATGGAGAGCTATGTAACCCAGGAAACCCATCTGTTTCACGACAGTATCCGGAATAATCTGCGGATTGCCAGACTGGACGCGTCCGATGAAGATATCATGACAGCCTGCAAAAAGGCATCGGTCCATGAGTTTATCATGAGCCTGCCGGAAGGTTATGATACTCCTGTGGGAGAGCTGGGAGACACCCTGTCCGGCGGTGAGCGGCAGCGTCTGGGGATGGCCAGAGCATTTCTGCATGACGCGCCTTTCCTGCTGCTGGATGAGCCCACTTCCAATCTGGACAGTCTGAACGAAGGAGTCATATTGAAATCCCTGCATGAAGAACGGAAAGAAAAGACAGTGGTGCTGGTGTCTCACCGGAAATCCACCATGGGGATCGCAGATCGGGTCTATTCGGTGGAAAACGGGAGAATGAGCTGAGATCCCCTGTTTTGAAATCAAAGAAAGAGAAGATGGAGGTAGTGTCAAGTAATCTATGAAAAACTGAGCCGAAAAAACAGGCTCAATAGAA
>UQMI01000046.1 GCA_900542045.1 uncultured Blautia sp. | reverse complement strand
AAGAGGCCACCGGTCAGAAACGGGCCAGGATCATCAAACGTCTGGAAGTTGTGGAGTCCTTCCGTGAGTCTGGAAACCGTCCGGAATGGATGATCATGACAGTGATCCCTGTGATCCCGCCGGATCTGCGTCCTATGGTACAGCTGGACGGCGGACGTTTTGCAACATCCGACCTGAATGATCTGTACCGCCGGATCATTAACCGTAATAACCGCCTGAAAAGACTGCTGGAGCTGGGAGCGCCGGATATTATCGTGCGCAATGAGAAGCGTATGCTCCAGGAGGCCGTAGACGCCCTGATCGACAACGGACGCCGTGGACGTCCGGTAACAGGACCGGGAAACCGTGCCCTGAAGTCTCTCTCCGATATGCTCAAAGGAAAGTCCGGACGTTTCCGTCAGAACCTGCTGGGAAAACGTGTAGACTATTCCGGACGTTCGGTAATTGTAGTAGGACCTGAACTGAAGATTTACCAGTGCGGTCTGCCGAAAGAAATGGCCATTGAGCTGTTTAAGCCTTTCGTTATGAAAGAGCTTGTGGCGAACGGCACTTCCCACAATATCAAGAACGCAAAGAAGATGGTAGAGAAGCTGCAGCCGGAGGTATGGGATGTACTGGAAGAAGTCATCAAAGAGCATCCGGTTATGCTGAACCGTGCTCCTACGCTGCACAGACTGGGTATTCAGGCATTTGAGCCGATCCTGGTAGAAGGTAAGGCCATCAAGCTGCATCCGCTGGTATGTACTGCATTTAATGCGGACTTTGACGGTGACCAGATGGCTGTGCATCTTCCTCTGTCTGTGGAAGCGCAGGCAGAATGCCGGTTCCTCCTGCTGTCACCCAACAACCTGCTGAAGCCTTCTGATGGAGGTCCTGTGGCCGTTCCTTCTCAGGATATGGTGCTGGGAATTTATTATCTGACGCAGGAGAGACCTGGAAACAAGGGAGAAGGAAAGGTATTCCGCAGTGTCAATGAGGCAATTCTGGCTTATGAAAACCAGGTGATTACTCTGCAGAGTAAGATCCGTGTACGCTGCTCCAGAAAAAATGCAGAGGGAGAAGTGGTGACAGGAATGGTAGAGTCCACATTGGGCCGTTTCCTGTTTAATGAGATCCTGCCGCAGGATCTGGGATTTGTAGACAGAAGCAATCCGGAGAATCTGCTGCTTCCGGAAGTGGATTTCCTGGTAGGAAAGAAGCAGCTGAAGCAGATCCTGGAAAAAGTTATCAATACCCATGGGGCTACCAAGACCGCTGAGGTACTGGATGATATCAAATCCATGGGATACAAATATTCCACCAAGGCAGCCATGACCGTATCCATTTCGGATATGACTGTGCCGCCTCAGAAGCCGGAGCTGATCCAGAAGGCGCAGGATACGGTGGATCTGATAACGAAGAACTACAAACGTGGTCTGATTACAGAAGAAGAACGTTACAAAGAAGTCGTAGAGACCTGGAAAAATACGGACGATACCCTGACCAAGGCGCTGCTGTCCGGACTGGATAAATATAACAATATTTACATGATGGCCGACTCCGGTGCCCGTGGTTCCGATAAGCAGATCAAGCAGCTGGCCGGTATGCGTGGACTGATGGCAGATACCACAGGTCATACCATCGAGCTGCCAATCAAGTCCAATTTCCGTGAAGGTCTGGACGTACTGGAATACTTTATGTCCGCTCATGGAGCCCGTAAAGGTTTGTCCGATACGGCTCTCCGTACTGCTGACTCCGGTTATCTGACCAGACGTCTGGTGGATGTTTCCCAGGATCTGATCGTCCGGGAAGCAGATTGCTGCGAAGGCAAGGATGAGATTCCCGGCATGTATGTAAGGGAGTTTGCGGACGGAAAAGAAGAGATTGAAAGTCTGCAGGAACGTATTACCGGAAGATATTCCTGTGAGACCATTAAAAATAAAGACGGCGAAGTCCTTGTGAAGGCCAATCATATGATTACACCGAAACGTGCGGCAAGGATCATTAAAGAGGGTGTCAGCAATGAAGACGGCGGCGATATCAAAAGAGTAAAGATTCGTACGATTCTTACCTGTAAGTGCCATGTGGGTATCTGTGCAAAATGCTATGGAGCGAATATGGCTACCGGAGAAGCGGTACAGGTAGGTGAGTCTGTAGGTATTATTGCTGCCCAGTCCATCGGTGAGCCTGGTACACAGCTGACCATGCGTACCTTCCATACCGGCGGTGTGGCCGGCGGCGATATTACCCAGGGTCTTCCCCGTGTGGAGGAGCTGTTTGAGGCAAGAAAGCCGAAAGGACTTGCTATTATTACGGAAATCAAGGGTATCGCCACGATCAGCGATACAAAGAAGAAACGTGAGATCACCGTGACAGATCAGGACAGCGGAGATTCCCGCACCTATCTGATCCCATATGGTTCCCGTATCAAAGTCATGGACGGACAGGTTCTGGAAGCCGGCGATGAGCTGACCGAAGGCAGCATCAATCCCCACGACATTCTGAAGATCAAAGGTCTGCGTGCTGTTCAGGATTATATGATCCAGGAAGTGCAGAGAGTGTACCGTCTGCAGGGTGTGGAAATTAATGATAAGCATATTGAGGTTATCGTTCGCCAGATGCTGAAGAAGATCCGTATTGAGAATAACGGTGACAGTGATTTCCTGCCGGGAACTCTTGTGGATGTACTGGAATTCGAAGACGTCAATGCAGAGCTGGAGGCACAGGGCCTGGAACCGGCAGAAGGCAAGCAGGTGATGCTGGGTATCACCAAGGCTTCTCTGGCTACGAACTCCTTCCTGTCAGCGGCATCTTTCCAGGAGACCACCAAAGTTCTGACAGAAGCGGCCATCAAGGGCAAAGTCGATCCTCTGATCGGTCTGAAGGAAAATGTTATCATTGGTAAACTGATTCCCGCCGGTACTGGCATGAAACGTTACAGTCAGGTGAGACTGGATGCAGGCGAGGAGGAAGTGCTGGATCTGGAAGAGGATGAGGAAGATCTGGATTTCGACATCGACCTGGAGGACGGGGACACTGGAGAAATAGAGAGCAGCGAAGAAGAACTTGTGTCCGTCAGCGATGAACAGAAAGAAGACTGATAATTGATCGGAAATCATCTGAAATGAAAATACAAATATAGAAAAAGTTGATTTAGCGTATCAGAGAAGCGCAGAATCAGCGCGATAGCAAGGAAGCTTGACAAAAACGAATTATGGTCAGGCTTCCTTTTTTTAGAGAAAAAAACCAGAATTTTTCTGTTGTAAGCTGACAAAAGTTGTTGACAGAAAGACAGACAAAAAATATAATGAGTAAGATAACTGTGCAAACCGTTTTAAAACAATGTGAAGAAACGGTAAAAAAAGTTTTATAAGGAGGAGTCTATGAAGAAGAGATTATTAACCCTGCTTCTGGCATCTGCAATGGTGGTAACAAGCCTTGCCGGATGTGGCGGAAGCAGCAGCTCAAGTGACACAGCTTCTGAAGGTTCTGAAACCGCTACAGAAGCGCCGGCCGAGACAGAAGCGGCTGAAGAAGGCGACGCGTCTGCGGACAGCAGCGCGGCGGAAGGCGGCAAGATCCTGCGTGTAGCTTCTGAAGATCCCCAGGTTCCCCTGGATATGCAGCTGAACACCTACAGTATCATCATGAAGATCACAGACAACACGACAGAGTCCCTGCTGTTAACTGCTCCGGACGGAAGCCTGGAGCCGACCCTGCTGGAAGAGATGCCGACCCTGTCTGACGACATGCTGACCTATTCCTTCACCCTGAAGGAAGGCGTGAAGTTCCACAACGGCGAGACCCTGACCAGCAACGATGTGAAATATTCTCTGGAGAGAATGGTCAAGAAGCTGAAAATGGCCAGCCTGCTTGAGAAAGTAGAAGGCTATCAGGCACTGTTCGACGGCGAGGCAGACGAGCTGTCCGGTATTGAGATCGTAGACGATACCCACTTCAATATCCATATGTCTGAAGTTTACACACCGTTCCTGGCTGCCCTGTCCACACCGTACTGCGCGATCTATCCGGCAGAGGCGTGTGAAGAGGCAGGCGACGACTGGGGTGTGACCGTACTGTACGGCACCGGCCCGTTCATGCTGGAGAACTACACCATGGGCGCAGGCGCTACTCTGGTGAAGAACCCTGACTGGCACGGCGGCGAAGTGAAACTGGACGGCATCGAGTACACCTTTATCGACGAGCCCAACACCGGTATCCTGGAATACCAGAAGGGCAACATCGATGTGGTTTACATGGATTCCGCTCTGTATCCGACCTATGCCAACGGCGAGCTGAAGGACGAGCTGCACAGCTTCAATCCTTTCGGCGGATATTATCTGTCTCTGAATGTAAATGAAATTCCGGAAGTAGAAGTTCGTGAAGCGCTGAATTACGCAGTTGACAGAGAAGCTCTGTGCGACAGCGTTCTGTTCGGAACCGCTTCCCCGGCTTCCAGCTTCATTCAGGAAGGCCTGATCGGCTACAATCCGGATGCGGAACAGTACACCTATGATCCGGAAAAAGCAAAAGAACTTCTGGCAGAAGCCGGATACGCAGACGGCTATGATCTGAGAATTACGGTAAATACCCAGTATCCGACCGGCGTGACCATCGGAACCGCGCTGCAGGCGCAGATGAAAGAAGCCGGCATCAACGTGGAGATCGAGCAGGTCGACAGCGCAGCCTGGACCGACATGAAGGCCAACGGCGGTCTGCAGTGCGGTATCAGCAACTGGTATGTTGACTACAACGACCCGGACAGCATGCTGTATCCGGTGAGCGACGGACGTGTAGACTCCAGCTCTATTTTCTGGCACAATGACGAGTTCAAACAGCTGATGCAGGAAGGTATCCAGACGGATGACGAGGCAGAGAGACAGGAGATCTACGAGCAGGCAGATGATATCCTGACACACCAGGAGCATCCGGTTGTAATGCTTTACAACGAGACGCTGTATTACCTGAAGAAACCCTATGTAACAGGATTTGAAGTAACCTCAACCTATCGTACCATGTTTGCAAATGCAGATATCGAACAGTAATCGTTACTGATAAGCAGACAGGAATAAAAATAGCTACGGCAGGATTTGAAACAGAATCCTGCCGTAGCTATAAAAATGACTAAGGAGGAGAAGCAGTGTTATCCTATACATTAAAACGGCTTGGACAGACAATTCTCGTGCTTCTGGGAATTACTTTGGTTACGTTTATACTGCTGAATGTCGTACCGGGCGATCCTGTTGCCATGATGCTGGATAAGCGTGCGGACGCGGAAACCATCGCCAAGGTGCGCCATGAGATGGGACTTGACATTCCGCTGTGGCAGCAGTATCTGAATTTTTTGAAGGGGGCCATCCATCTGGATTTTGGCCAGTCCTATTTTACAAAAGAAGTAGTAACAGACGCGCTGATGCGTTGCTTTCGGGTAACGGTACAGCTGGCAGCCATGGCCTTTATTTTTGCTTTGGTAATCGGACTTACCTGCGGTATTATTTCCGCAGTAAAAAGAGGAACCTGGATTGATTCTCTGCTGATGACCCTGTCTATGGTGGGTGTGTCGGCACCGGCTTTCTGGGTCGCGATTATTCTGCAGATCGTAATCGGTCTGAAACTGGATCTTCTGCCCATTTCCGGTTTCGACGGACCACTGAACTATATTTTGCCCAGTATCGCTCTGGGAACCAGATACGCCGGCAGTATTGCCCGTATCACCCGAACCAGTATGCTGGACGTCATTAAACAAGACTATATCCGCACGGCACGCTCCAAAGGCGTAGCCGAAAAGGCGGTTATTATGAAACATGCCCTGAAAAACGCGATGATCCCCATCGTAACACTGGTGGGAACAGAGCTGGGCTATATGCTTACCGGATCCATGCTGATTGAAAAGGTATTCTCGATCCCGGGAATCGGCAATCTGGCAGTAGACGCAATGACCAACCGCGACCTCCCGCTTCTGCAGGGAACGGTTATGTACATTGCCCTTGTATTTGTTGTCGTGAATCTGGTCGTTGACCTCTCTTACGCGTTTATTGATCCGAGAATCCGATATGGAAAGGGAGGGGAATGATGAGCTTTTTTAACAGACAGAAAAAATTCGAACAGGCTGTCGCCGCAGGTGAATTTGAATATTCCAGCTACTGGAAAGACAGCTTCAAAAGACTGAAAAAGAACAAAATGTCCATGTTCTGCCTGGGCATCATTATCCTGCTGGTCCTGATCGCGATCTTCGCGCCGCTCCTGGCGCCCTATGATCCCAACGCGCAGGATTACTCGGTTCTTCTGCAGGGTCCGTCCAAGGAACATCTGCTGGGAACCGATGAGTATGGACGGGACCTGCTGTCCAGGATCATTTACGGAACAAGGATTTCTCTGAGCGTCGGCATTCTGGCGCAGGTGATCGCTACGTTCATCGGCGTGACGCTGGGCGCGCTTGCCGCGTACTACGGCGGCTGGGTGGACACCCTGATCTCCCGTATCATGGAGATCTTCGCGGCGTTCCCGGACCTGATCTTCGCTATGGGTATTATGTTTGTACTGGGCCCCGGCATGAAAAATATCTTCATCGCTCTGGGTCTTCTGACCTGGGTACGTACAGCACGTATGATCCGTGGTTCTATTATGCAGCTGAAAGAGAAAGAATATGTGGAGGCAGCCAGAGCAAGCGGTGCCACAGACTTCCATATTATTACGAAGCATCTGATCCCAAACAGTATTTCCACGGTGATCGTACTTGTGACTCTGGGTATTCCGAATGCCATCATGTATGAGGCATCCCTAAGCTTCCTGGGAATGGGTATTCAGCCGCCGACTCCGAGCTGGGGTTCCATGATCAGTTTTGCCCAGCCATACATCAGTTACCTGACAAGCTACAGTATATTCCCGGGTCTTGCCATTATGATCACGGTAATTGCCTTTAATATTTTTGGTGACGGACTTCGGGATGCTCTGGATCCTAAGATGAAAAACCAGTAAGGAGGCCCTGTATGTCAGAAAATTTACTAGAAGTAAAAGATTTAAAGACCTATTTTTACACGGATAACGGTGTTGTGAAATCTGTGGATGGTGTTTCATTCCATGTGAAAAAAGGTGAGACGCTGGGAATCGTTGGAGAATCCGGATGCGGAAAAAGTATTACCTCCCTGTCCATTATGCAGCTTGTAGAGACCCCGCCTGGAAAAATAGTGAACGGAGAGATCCTGTATGAAGGTGAAGATCTTCTGAAAAAGGACAAAATAGAAATGCGGAAAATCCGTGGCAGTCAGATTGCCATGATTTTCCAGGAACCGATGACTTCTCTGAATCCGGTGTTTACGGTGGGGCAGCAGATTACAGAAGCTCTGAAGATTCACATGGGCCTGGACAAGAATGAGGCAAAAAAGAGAGCTATTGAGATGCTGAACCTGGTAAGGATTCCTTTGCCGGAGAAACGGTTTGATGAGTATCCTCATCAGCTTTCCGGCGGTATGCGGCAGCGTGTGATGATTGCCATTGCCCTGTGCTGTAATCCGAAGCTTCTGATCTGTGACGAGCCCACAACAGCTCTGGATGTGACAATTCAGGCGCAGATCCTGGACCTGATCAATGAATTGAAGGTGAAACTGGGAACTTCTGTTATGATGATCACCCATGATCTGGGTGTTATTGCAGAAGTAGCAGACGATGTTATGGTCATGTATGCAGGAAAAGTAGTGGAGTATGGAACTGCCGACGCGATTTTTGAGACACCCAGGCATCCTTATACCTATGGACTTATGGACTGTATTCCCAAACTGACCGATGATGATGAAAAACATTTGCATGTGATCCCGGGTATGGTTCCAAGTCCGGATCAGATGCCGAAAGGCTGTGCATTCTGTCCAAGATGCAGTGAATCCAGAAAAATCTGTGAGGAGAAAATGCCGGAACTGGTGGATGTGGACGGGCAGCAGGTTCGCTGCTGGAAATATACAGATGAATGGGAGGATGGAGAATGAGCGCAGAACAGAAGAACGTATTACTGGAAGTAAAAAATCTGAAGAAGTGGTTCCCCACAAAATCCTCTCCTTTTTCCAGAAAGAAAGTGTTTGTAAAGGCAGTGGATGGTGTCAGCTTCACTCTGCATCAGGGCGAAACTCTGGGTGTGGTGGGAGAATCCGGCTGCGGAAAATCCACCATGGGCCGGACAGTACTCCGGCTGCTGGAACCAACCGATGGCCAGGTGATTTTTGAGGGGAAAGATTACACTGCTCTTTCCACAAAAGAATTGCGGAAATCCAGATGTGAGCTGCAGATTATTTTCCAGGATCCCTATGCATCTCTGGACCCCAGAATGACCATTGGCGATATTATTGCAGAGCCTCTGGATATTCAGCTGAAGCTTTCTGATAAGGAACGGATGGATCGTGTCCTGAAAATGATGGAGCGTGTGGGACTGAATACCCGGTATGTAAATCGTTACCCACATGAATTCTCAGGCGGCCAGCGTCAGAGAATCGGTATTGCCCGGGCCATGATCCTGGATCCAAAGGTGGTAGTCTGTGACGAGCCGGTATCTGCTCTTGATGTGTCCATTCAGGCACAGGTGATCAATCTGCTGAAGGATCTGCAGGAAGAGATGGGAATGGCTTATATTTTCATTTCCCATGACTTCAGCGTTATCAAACATATTTCTGACCGTGTGGCGGTAATGTATCTGGGACATATGGTGGAGCTGGCAGATAAAAACGATCTGTATCAGCATCCCATGCATCCATATACAGAAGCGCTCTTGTCAGCAATTCCGGTACCGGACAGAAAACATAAGAAAGAAAAGATCGTCCTGGAAGGAGATCTTCCAAGTCCGGTAAATCCTCCTTCTGGATGTGTGTTCCACACCAGATGTCCAAAAGCACAGGAAATGTGCAAAACACAGGTGCCGGAATTAAAAGATCATGGAAATGGCCATTTCTGTGCCTGCCATTTCCCACAATGAGGTAGGATGGCAGAGGGAAAAGTTATCAGATGAATCTTTTCGTGCTTTTTTGTTCCCTGGAGGCAGAAGAAATCTGTGAATGCAGTTCTGTCCCGGGGTCTGAAGTACGGAAGCATTCGTTTGATTTCTTTTTGCTTCTGTATCATTATCATAATAATACAACTAAGGAGAACTGAAAATGAAGATTACGGGTATTAAAGTACAGGAAACGAACATTCCATTGAAGGAGCCATTTCGAATTTCTCTTGGTGTGATCACGCATTCCCGCAGCGCGGTGGTTTCCGTGGAAACAGATGAAGGTCTGGTAGGATATGGAGAAGGCGCGCCGGGTATTCTGATCACAGGTGAAAATTTGCCGGGAACTGTGGACTGCATCCGTTCCTTCGAGAAAGATCTGATCGGCACAGATCCCACAGATTTGGAAAAAGTATATTGGATCCTGGATCGGGCAGCTGCCCATGCTCCCTGTGGAAAAACGGCCATTGATATGGCCTGCTATGATCTTCTGGGTAAGAAGGCCGGTCTTCCGGTTTACAAACTGCTGGGTGGAAATTCCAATTTTATCGAAACAGATATGACAGTGGGAATCGACAAACCAGAAGTTATGGGCGAAAAGGCAAGAAAACATGTGGAAGCTGGTTTCGATACCATCAAAACAAAAGTGGGAACTTCCTTTGAGGAAGATGTAGCCCGTATCAAAGCCATTCGTGAGGCTGTGGGCGATGATGTAAAGATCCGTATTGATGCAAATCAGGCATGGAGTGCAAAAGAAGCCGTGCGTATGATCGAGCGTCTGGATGAATATAATCTGGAGCTTGTGGAGCAGCCGGTTCCTTATCATGATATTGCTGGTTTAGAATATGTAACCAAACATACCAGCGTACCGATTATGTCTGATGAGAGCTGCTTTACTTCCAAAGATGCATTGCGTCTGGTGGAACGCAGAGCAGTAGATTATTTGAATATCAAACTGATGAAGTGCGGCGGTATCCGTGAAGCATTGAAGATCAATGCAATCTGTGAAGCTGCAGGAATTGAATGTATGCTTGGATGCATGGGAGAAGAGAGTAATCTGGGTATTACTGCAGCTGCCAGCCTGGGCGCAGCAACAAAGAATATTACAAGAGCAGACCTGGATGCGACTTTCTCACTGACAGATCTTCCATTTAAGGGCGGTTTCCATGTGGAAGATACAAAGAAACTGGTTCTGCCAGAGGAACCTGGTTTTGGATTTATTGGTTTTACAGAATAATCAGAGAACAGGAGATGTGTTGAAATGTATCAGGATTTATCATATATGACAGTTCCTCTTCCGGAAGATGTAATCAAACTAAAGAATTACGGTGATTTTGACGGCGCTATGAAGATGGTTGATCATTTTCTTACCAAAGATATCCCGCAGGTTCTCAGAGAACGTCTGAAAATTGAAAAAGACGTTCTGAAAGTTCTTGGAAGAAATGAATATCCTTACAGTTATGAAGAAGCTCTGAAGATCATGGAAGAACATATCAGAGATTTCAAATCAGAAGAGTTGGATGAACTGAAAGAAATTGGTGCGGCTGACTGGGTATATATTGATGGCGCGGTTCATTTCCAGAGACGTTTTTACGAAAATCTGATTAAGACCCGTCCGGCACTGGCCGAAAGAGTGATGGTTGAAGATGTGGACGATGCCCGTAACAATGAGCAGAAGGTGAAATTGCTCAACGGCAATATCCAGTACATGAAGGAGCACGGCGGACGCACCGTGCGCACCAGGATCCGTGCAACGATTCAGGCAAAAGAGGAAGCGCAGGAAGTGGGAAGAAAGGTGCGTGTACACCTGCCGCTCCCAAAAGTATGCCAGCAGGTTTCTAATGTGGAAATAGTGGCATCCTCACCGGAGATCACAGCTGTTGCACCGGAAGATGCACCGCAGCGTACAGTATGCTTTGAGACCGAGCAGAAGCCGGGACAGGAATTCATGGTAGAATATGCCTATGATTACCATGTAGATTATGTGGAACTGGATCCGGAGAAAGTATCTGATGAGCAGCCGGATTTCTGCACGGAAGAGCAGGCGCCGCACATTGTGTTTACACCTTATCTCCGGGCAGTGCTGGATGAGATCCTGGACGGAGAGACCAATCCGGTGAAAAAAGCCCGTAAGATCTATGATTTTGTAACTACGAAAGTAATGTATTCTTATATGAGAGAATACTTTACGATTTCCTGTATTCCGGAATATGCGGCATTGAATCTGAAAGGTGACTGCGGTGTGCAGGCACTGCTGTTTATCACTTTATGCCGTATGACAGGAATTCCGGCCCGCTGGCAGTCCGGACTGTATGCCACAGAGTTCTACACTGGCTGTCATGACTGGGCACAGTTTTATGTGGCTCCCTATGGATGGGTATTTGCAGACCTGTCCTTTGGCGGAAGCGCATGGAGAGCCGGCGATATGGATCGCTGGAATTATTATTTCGGCAATCTGGATATCTTCCGTATGCCTGCCAACTCTGAAATTCAGTCAGAATTTGTACCAGAAAAGAAATGGCTGCGCATCGACCCGATAGACAATCAGCGGGGAGAAATGGAATATGAAGATCACGGTCTGGCTTTTGAGCAGATCATTGAAAAGCAGGAACTGATCTCTATGGAAGATATTGGATAATTAGTTTCAAGGTGAGAGAAGCTTTAGATTATAGAAGCTTCAGATCAAAGAAGACGGCCGCCGCAACCCCACGGAAATGAACGGGGTTTGCGGCGGCTTTTTGCGTGCGGATTATTCTGCAGGTTGGTTATTCAGTTCTAAAGACTCGTTTTCTGTAACATCCAGCAGGAAGGATTCATTCATCTTTGTCTGGATTTTCGGATAAATCTTCAGCTCTTCTTCGAAAAAAATTTCTAACATCCGTGTTGTCCGTTTGTAACATCTGAGTTCAAAGTCTTTGTGGAACTGATAGAGTTGTTCTCCATTCTCCGTTAAATACAGATTATGTTCCCGATTATTGTTTTGGTTCCGTTTCTGCACTAGGAATCCTTTTTTCTTCATGCGGTTTATCAACTGGGAACAGGCGCTGACAGTTTTGCCGAAAAATTGACTGAGTTCCGTGATTGTTATCCCGGGAGAGTCTCCGATCTTGTGGATAAACTGCGATTCCGCCTGATAAAGAATAATTCCGTTGTAGTTGTGAAGCAAAGAGTTGTATTCGCTGACATAGTTCCAACCTGTGTCAAAGGTGTCGAGTAATCTGCATACCTGTTTAAAATGTGCATCTGTCATCATTATATCACTCTCACTTTCTCATTTTATTATAGTATATCGTGTCTAGATTGGGAAGTTCAAAAGGTTAATCTTTTTAATAGTTAAGCAGATAAATAATAGACAAAAATATATTGAATATTTTGTCTAAATAATGCATTGATTTTTTGTCTTTTTTAGGGTAATTTAATAGTTAAATAGATTAAATGTTAATTAGCTAAAACATAAAAGGAGGGAAGAAATGAAATATGATTTTGATAAGGTAATAGAGAGAAAAAATACTTTCAGTTACAAATGGGATGCAATGGATGAGAATTTTCCGGAGAATCCTCAGGCAATGCCCCTTTGGGTGGCGGATATGGACTTTCCCTGCCCCCGGCCGATTGTGGAGGCAGTGCAGAAACGAGCAGCGCATCCAATCTATGGATACAGCAGAATCTCTCCGAATTCTCAGCGGCTTGCCGCACAGTGGGAGAAACGGCGAAATCATTGGGATGTGCAGCCAGACTGGGTGACGTTCAGCAATGGAGTAGTTCCGGCACTGAATGCGGCGGTGACGGCCTATACGAAGCCGGGAGAGGGCGTGATCATTCAGCCTCCGGTGTATTATCCTTTCCGGGAAGCTGTGGAAAATAATGGAAGAAAACTGGTAAATAATAATTTGATATTTGACGGAGAGAAGTGGACCATTAATTTTGAGGAACTGGAGCAGCTGGCAGCAGATGAGAAGAATAAAGTCCTGTTGCTGTGCCATCCACTGAATCCGGTATCTCGTGTGCTGAAAAAAGAAGAACTGGAACGGATCGGGGATATCTGCCTGCGGCATCGGGTGATTTTAGCGGTGGATGAAATTCATGGAGACCTGATTTACCGGCACGCGAAGTTCTATTCTCTGGCAAGTCTCAGAAAAGAATATGAAGAAATTACAATCACAGCTATGGCACCGTCCAAAACGTTTAACATTGCGGGGCTTCAGATGTCCGCAATCATCATCCCGAATCCGGAATTGCGCGCGAAATTTGACAGAGAGATGGAAAAGAGAGTTTATATTCCCAACCTTTTCGGAGCAGTTGCCTTTGACGCAGCTTATGGGGATCCGGAGTGTGAAGAGTACCTGGAGCAGTTGATCGATTATCTGTGGGACAATTATGTATATCTGGATCAATATTTAAAACAGCACATGCCGAAGATCAAATGCCAGAAACCGGATGCAACCTATTTGCTGTGGCTGGACTGCAGAGAACTGGGGCTGACGGAGGAAGAACTGGAGGAATTCTGTCTCCGGGAAGCAAATGTAGCTTTTGATGCAGGCAAATGGTTTGGAGGTGATGGAGAGGGGTTCATGCGAATCAATGTGGGCTGCCCAAGAGCAACTGTGACAGAAGCGCTTGAACATCTGCGGGCTGCTTATGAGAAGAGAAACTTTTAGACATGATATTCAGTTATGGAGGAAGCAAAATGAATAAATATTTTCCTAATTTATTTAAGCCGATGAAGGTGAAGAAAACCGTTTTCCGGAACCGTATTTTCGGTTCCCCCACTGGAATGAAAGAATTGACAGATCTGAATCACAACTGTGTCAAAAATGAGGATTTTCTGAGAAGACGGGCGCAGGGCGGAGCTGCCTGTGTATGTCTGGGGGATGTAATCGTTCATGAGACCGGTTATGTAGACTGGAGTTATAAAGTAAAGGCGTTTGATCCCAGGAGTGAGGCTGGATTCTATAACATTGCCGGTGCCATCGAATCCCAAGGGGCACATGCTACCATGGAGCTGGTGCATGCAGGCATGCATTTTCACGATGATAACCGGATCAATTACGGCCCCAGTGATATGATCGATGAATTTGACCAGGGCGACGGGAACGGAATTCACCGCCATCAGATCATCGAGATGCCGAAGGATGTCATCGAAGATGTGGTGGAAGGATATGGAAAATCAGCTCTTAGGGCCAAACACTGCGGATTTACCGGTGTGCTGCTCCATGCGGGTCATGGATGGCTGCTGTCGCAGTTCCTCTCTCCGATTCTGAATCACCGGACAGATGAATTCGGCGGAAGTCTGGAAAACCGGGCCAGAATCACCATGATGGTGGTGGATAAAATCCGGGAGTACTGCGGAAAGGATTTCATTATTGAGGCCAGAATTTCCTGGAAAGAGGGCATGAATGAAGGATATCAGCTGGAAGACAGCATCAAATACTGTGAGATGCTGGAAGAACATGGAGTAGACCTGATTCAGGTATCCTGCGGTTCTCTGCATTTCCATGATACAACAGTTCTGTCCACACCCAGCTGGTTTGATGTAGATGAAGGACATAACATCAAGGCGGCGGCTGAGATCAAGAGCCATCTGAGCATTCCGGTGGGAACAGTAGGTGCTGTAACAGATCCCAATGTGATGGAAGCCTGGATCCGTGACGGTATGGTGGACTATGTGGTTTTGGCCAGGGCCCTGATCGCAGATCCGGATCTGCCCAAGAAAGCCATGCATGGAAGAATGGATGAAATCCGTCCTTGCCTGCGTTGTATTTCCTGTCTGACCGGCGGTTATTACAATCTGCCGCTGCACTGTTCTGTCAATCCCCAGATCGGACGGGACAGCGATTATAAATTCCAGCCGCTTCCTGTGGAAAAGAAACGTGTCCTGATCGCCGGAGGCGGACCTGCTGGTATGGAAGCAGCAGTTCAGGCATCCAGGAGAGGGCATGAAGTGATCCTCTGTGAGAAGAGCGACCGTTTGGGAGGTCTTTTGAATATTGTGGAAAAAGAATCTTTCAAAAAGAGGATCGGCGCCTATAAGGATTATCTGATTCGGATGGTAGGAAAGAGTGCGGTAGATGTACGTTTGAATACGGAAGTAACGCCGGAACTGATCGAGGAACTGGAGGCAGACTATGTGATTGCGGCCGTAGGCGGCCATGCTATGGTTCCGCCGGTCAAAGGCGTGGAGAAAGCCATTCCAATCATTGATTACTATCGGGATGAACCGGAAGTGGGAGAAAATGTTCTGGTAATGGGAGGAGGATTTGCCGGTGTAGAATGTGCAATCGGGCTGGCGCTGGACGGCAAGAAGGCCACAGTTGTTGAGATGTCCGATGCCATTGCATCAGGACCGAATACACCTTATCCGGGTACTGGCGCTATGCAGGTAGATGCTCTGTGGACCAATGTCAAGAAAAACGGTGTAAATGTCATGCTGAACACCAAGTGTGTGGAGATTACCGATGATGGAATGATCTGTGAAGATAAAGAAGGAAACCGCTTTGAACTGAAAGCAGACAATGTAATTGTTGCAGCAGGAATTGCTCCCAATGAAGATACTGTAGAGAAATTAAGAGATGCAGTGATTGATTTTGCCAGCATTGGAGACTGTTATCAGCCGGGATTGGTGCGTACTGCTGTCAGACAGGGATATGATGCGGCGATGAACATCGGATTATAATTCCGTGAGAAAAGAGGAGGGAGAAATGCTGACCAAAAAAGAAAATCTGCGAGAGACAATCCGGGGAGGACATCCGGATCGATTTGTAAATCAGTACAGTTTTATGGAACTTCTGGCAGATCCTGTAAGGGAGAATGCCGGGTGTTCTCTGAAGCCTGGAGAAGAAGGATATAATGGCTGGGGAGTAAAAATCTGTTTTCCGAAAGGAACTCCGGGAGAGTTTCCTCTCTCGGAAGGGGAGGATAAGCTCCTGAAAGATATCACACAGTGGAGAGAGGTGCTGAAAGCACCCAGAATAGAATTTTCTGAAGAGGAATGGGCGCCTTACATAGAAAAAGCCAGTCAGGTAAATCGCGAGGAAGTGTTTGCTGCGGCGTTTGTCACCAATGGCCTGTTTGAAAAACTTCATTACTTTATGGGAATGGAAGATGCCATGGCAAATTTCTATGAAGAGCCGGAAGAAATGCATGCACTGATCGATTTCCTGACGGAATGGGAAATTGCGGGTGCGAAAGAGGTGATTCGGCACCTTCATCCGGATGCTTTGTTTCATCATGATGACTGGGGAAGCCAGAGAAATTCTTTCTTCTCACCGGAGATGTTCGAAGAATTTTTTGTGCCTGCCTATCGGAAAATATATGGCTTCTGGAAGGCAAACGGGGTAGAGATCATAGTTCATCATTCGGATTCTTATGTGGCAAATCTGATACCCAGTATACTGCGCATGGGTGTTGACATCATCCAGGGGGCAGTCTATGAGAATAACATTCCGGAGCTGCTCCGGGAATACGGCGGAAAGATCTCTGTTATGGCCGGGATGGATAATGGAAAGTATGACCGGCCGGACTGGTCGGAAGAGAAAATTCACAATGGGCTGCAGGAATTGTTTGAGACAGCCGGAACAAAATATTTGATTCCCTGTCTGACCATGGGCGGTCCTGGAAGCACCTATCCGGGTGTTTATGAGACTGTAACAAAAGAGATTGATAAATTCAGTAAGATTTATTTTTAATAACACAAAGGAGTAATGTTATGGGTAATAGTGAAGCTGCAAAATTTTCCTGGAAAACCTTGTTGATTCTGGCTGGATCCTATGTGTCATTCGGTATTGGAGCCGGATTTGCCACAGGTGTAGAACTGCTGCAGTTCTGGGCACCCCATGGACTGCCGGGAATTGCCGGAATTGTGATTTCCGCATGCCTGATCCTGCTCTGTATCGCAGTCGTATCCAGAGACTGTCGGAAATATGGATTGACTGATATGGAGATGATGTATAAACATTACTGCGGAAAATATCTGGGTCTTGCCATCAGTTGGTTCAATACCTTTACATTTTTCCTGATGGTCGGCAGTATGATTGCCGGAGGCGCATCTTCCATGAATTCTGCGTTTGGGCTGGACACCAGGATCGGAACAGTTATCATGCTGGTTGCCGTTATGGGAACGGCACTGATGGGTATGAAACGTTTGACAGATATTCTGGGAAATATCGCGCCGATCATTATAATCGCAGTGCTGATTATCTGCTTTTACAGTTATGCAAATTCGACAGATGCGATTGCAGCCGGTGATCTGATCATTCGTGAAAAGAGCGGTGTAAGCATGTCCGGAAGTCTGATTTTCAGTGCAATTCTGAATTTTACTTATGTCGTGCTGAACATGAGTGCTTACAGTGCAAACGTATCTACAAGAGCGGATCATCAGCGGGAGCTGGTGTGGGGCAATGTGCTGGGCCAGACAGTGACAGTTTTAAGTCAGGTATTTATTTTTATTGCCTTTATCCTGAATGCGTCCATAGTTGGCGGGACAGACATTCCTCTGCTGATGCTCGCACAGAGGCTTGGCGGCGCGTTCTACGCATTTTACGGCATCATTGTGGTTCTGGCTACTTATACCACAGCAACCGGAATGGCATGGGTGGCAGCGTCCAATATTCAGAAGGAAGACAGCAAATGGTATAAACCTATTGTGGCTGTAATCTGTATCGGTGCTTTTATCTTTTCCAACTTCGGAACCTTTGGACAGCTGATGAACATTGTGATGAAGGCAGTGTCTTATCTGGGAATTGTATTCTCCGTATGTGTGATTGTATCCAAAATCTATCGTGCGATGAAAGAATCAAAGGCACAGGCATAATGAATAAACAGAAGCAGATTTTGCTGCAAAGAAGAAAAATTCGAATTTGAGATAACAGCGCAATGCTCCACTGAGATCAAAACTCGCGGAGCATTGCGTCGTTTTGTGCGGTATGCCCGGAGCGCAGCCGCTGTGTTTGCACGGGAGGGCATTCGGCGGGGAGCGGCCCTTTGGGCGTCCCCGGTTGAAGACGCGGCTCCAAGCAGAAAATAATGAATTGAGTCATATTTTGATGAGTGGAATCATATTATATTATAATAGCGTCCGTGTGCAAGGGGACGTACCGATTAGATTACGGTAGCGAAAGGGGAAACAGGGAAACCCACCGTAAAGGCCCCCTAAAATTACAGTAGCCAGAGGAGAAATGAGAAGTATATTCCGAAAACAAACGAAAATCTGATCCAGCCGGTTGAAAAGACATGGGAACAGCAGGTGGAAGAGTGGATGTCGGAAAGATATACAGGAAAAGAATTTCCGGAGGGGACACCGGTGATCCGGACGGAGCGCGGTGAGCGGGTGCGTTCAAAATCGGAGAAAATACTTGCGGACTATTGCAGTAAGAAGGATACAGGTCTACGAAGCGAACGGCATCTATCCCGGCGAACGTCTGATCCTGACATTCGAAACTTCAAAAATAGTACTGGATATGAAGCTGATCGAAAAGCTGGTGTGCAGATATTTACAGTAAAATATCCGGTAAAGTCATCTGAAATTGCTTGTAACAGACCGGGAGAGCAGTTAATATGGATAAGAGAGCTTTTCAGTATGCCAGAAATATATGTGCATAAAATGGCGGAAGAGGAGAGAAAGGATATTCTATGGAGACGATTTATTTCATTGGCGGATCACCCTGTGCTGGAAAAAGTACCATAGCGGAAATGATTTCCAGACAGTATGGTTTATACTATTTTAAAGTAGATGAAAGACTGGAGAAATATACGGAGATGGGCGCAGAAAAAGGGTATCCCATATGCAGGAAACAGACAGAATTATCTGCGGAAGAGATATGGATGCGGGAGCCGGAGCTTCAATGCAGAGAAGAATTTGAATTTTACGGGGAAGTTATACGATTTGTGATGGCAGATTTGGAGCGGGTAAGCTGTCAAAATGGAATTGTCACAGAGGGTGCGGCTTATGCGCCTGTATTGATGAAAAAATACGGGGTTCCGGGGAACAGATATATTTCCATCACTCCCACAAGGTAATTTCAAATAACACACTTTCGGGAAAGAGCATTTATACATGATGTGCTCAAAGGCTGCCGGAGTATGGAAAGAGCGTTTCAAAACTGGATGGAGAGGGATGTTCTGTTTGCACAGAAGGTCAGAAAACAGTGTGGGGAAAACGGATATGTCTCCATAATCAATGATGGCAGTGAACCGGTTTTATCCATGGTAAAACGTGTGACAGCACATTTTTGTCTGTGAAACAGATGCAGAGGAAGTAAATGCAGCGCGGCAGTCTTGCAGAAAACAAGGTTAGGGTCAGCTGCTATCCACAATGATTATGATTTGTGAAATGTGGGAAAAATACAGGTAAATATTAAATTTTTTCTGGGAAACCATTGAAAAAAAGTAAAGCAGGTTCTTGACAGACGGAAAAGGACAGGATATAATGATTCAGCGTGCATAAGAATGCTTTATTTTTGTGCGCAATTATATAGAATAGCAGCCGCAGAAACCCCACGCAGGTGGAGAAATAATCGGGAGGTGAAATTGGAATGCCAACATTTAACCAATTAGTAAGAAAGGGAAGAGAAACTGCTGTAAAGAAATCTACAGCGCCGGCACTGCAGAAAAGCTTCAACTCTTTAAGAAAGAAATCTACAGATCAGTCTTCTCCTCAGAAGAGAGGTGTGTGTACTGCAGTAAAGACTGCTACACCGAAGAAGCCTAACTCAGCTCTGAGAAAGATTGCCAGAGTTCGTCTTTCCAACGGTATCGAGGTTACGAGCTATATCCCGGGAGAAGGTCACAACCTTCAGGAGCACAGCGTTGTTCTGATCCGTGGCGGTAGAGTAAAAGACCTGCCAGGTACCAGATACCACATCATCAGAGGTACACTGGATACAGCAGGTGTTGCAAACAGAAAACAGGCTCGTTCCAAATACGGTGCGAAGAGACCTAAAAAATAAGAAAAATAAAAAACGGAGCTTTTTATTTTTCGCTGCTGCTTGACCTGGTCAAGCAGATACCTCAAGTGAGAGAATTGTCATATGCGATTAAATCCGTCAGGCAAATTCCTCCGATGAGGAAAAACCACTTCGTAGAATCACAAGTCAGACTACAATTTGTACGGTATTCCATATACCCTGTCGGTTGCGGGTTAAATATTGAGTTACCAGTGCGAACATACATTAGTTGATGTGTGAGTACCTATGAGATAATCCATAATGATTAAGGAGGGAAGTAACGTGCCACGTAAAGGACATACTCAGAAGAGAGACGTTCTGGCTGATCCGTTATACAATAACAAAGTGGTTACCAAGCTTATCAACAACATTATGTTAGACGGTAAGAAAGGTGTCGCTCAGAAAATTGTATACGGCGCATTTGCCAGAGTAGAAGAAAAAGCAGGAAAACCTGCACTTGAAGTATTTGAAGAGGCTATGAACAACATCATGCCTGTTCTGGAAGTAAAAGCAAGACGTATCGGTGGAGCTACTTATCAGGTTCCGATCGAGGTAAGAGCAGACCGTCGTCAGGCTCTGGCTCTTCGCTGGTTAACCACCTATTCTCGTAAGAGAGGCGAGAAGACCATGGAAGAGAGACTGGCAAACGAATTACTGGATGCCATGAACAATACCGGAGCATCTGTGAAGAAGAAAGAAGACATGCATAAGATGGCAGAGGCCAATAAGGCATTTGCTCATTACAGATTCTAGAGGAGGAAAATCCATTGGCTGGAAGAGAATATCCATTAGAGAGAACCAGAAACATTGGTATTATGGCGCATATCGATGCTGGTAAGACTACTCTGACAGAGCGTATCTTATACTATACCGGTGTTAATTATAAAATTGGAGATACTCATGAAGGTACTGCTACCATGGACTGGATGGAACAGGAACAGGAACGTGGTATTACAATTACTTCAGCCGCTACCACCTGTCATTGGACTTTGCAGGAAAACTGCAAAGCAAAGCCAGGTGCACTGGAGCATCGTATCAATATCATCGATACTCCGGGACACGTTGACTTTACTGTAGAAGTGGAGCGTTCCCTGCGTGTACTTGACGGTGCCGTTGGTGTCTTCTGTGCTAAGGGTGGTGTTGAGCCTCAGTCTGAAAATGTATGGCGTCAGGCAGATACCTATAATGTACCCCGTATGGCATTCATCAATAAGATGGATATCCTGGGTGCAGATTTTTACAATGCTGTTGATCAGATCAGAACCCGTCTGGGTAAAAATGCCATTTGTCTGCAGCTGCCGATTGGCAAAGAAGATGAATTCAAAGGCATCATCGATCTGTTCGAAATGAAAGCTTATATCTACAATGATGAGAAGGGTGAAGACATTTCTATCGTAGATATTCCGGAAGATATGCAGGAAGACGCAGAACTGTATCATACCGAGCTGGTAGAAAAGATCTGCGAGCTGGATGACGACCTGATGATGGAGTACCTGGAAGGAGAAGAACCTTCTGTGGATGCCATGAAGGCTGTTCTGAGAAAAGCAACCTGCGATTGCTCTGCCGTACCGGTTTGCTGCGGCAGCGCTTACAGAAACAAAGGTGTACAGAAGTTACTGGATGCTATCCTGGAATATATGCCTGCTCCTACGGATATCCCGGCTATCGAGGGTACCGATATGGACGGCAATCCGATCGTGAGACATTCTTCTGATGAAGAACCGTTCTCCGCTCTGGCATTCAAGATCATGACAGACCCATTTGTTGGAAAACTGGCATACTTCAGAGTTTATTCCGGTACTATGAATTCCGGTTCTTATGTACTGAATGCAACCAAGAATAAAAAAGAACGTGTTGGACGTATCCTGCAGATGCACGCCAACAAACGTATGGAGCTGGATAAGGTATACTCCGGTGATATAGCAGCAGCTATCGGTTTCAAATTTACCACCACCGGTGATACAATCTGCGATGAGCAGCATCCGGTAATCCTGGAGTCCATGGAGTTCCCGGAACCGGTTATCGAGCTTGCAATCGAACCTAAGACAAAAGCCGGACAGGGCAAATTAGGTGAGTCTCTTGCCAAACTGGCAGAAGAAGACCCGACCTTCCGTGCACATACCAATGCAGATACAGGACAGACAATCATCGCCGGTATGGGTGAGCTTCATCTGGAGATCATCGTTGACCGTCTCCTTCGTGAATTCAAGGTAGAGGCCAATGTAGGTGCTCCTCAGGTTGCTTACAAAGAGACGATCACAAAGGCTGTAGATGTGGACAGCAAGTACGCAAAACAGTCTGGTGGACGTGGTCAGTACGGTCATTGTAAGGTTAAATTCGAGCCTATGGATGCCAATGGAGAAGAACTGTACAAGTTCGAATCCACTGTTGTGGGTGGTGCGATTCCGAAGGAATATATCCCTGCAGTAGGCGAAGGTATCGAAGAAGCCATGAAGGCCGGTGTACTGGGCGGATTCCCGGTAGTAGGTATCCACGCAAACGTATATGACGGTTCTTACCATGAAGTGGACTCCTCTGAAATGGCATTCCATATTGCCGGTTCTCTGGCATTCAAGGATGCAATGCAGAAGGCAGCTCCGATCCTTCTGGAGCCGATCATGCGTGTGGAAGTTACCACACCGGAAGATTACATGGGCGATGTAATCGGAGATATCAACTCACGTCGTGGACGTATTGAAGGTATGGACGATATCGGCGGCGGCAAGATGATCCGCGGATTTGTTCCGCTGTCTGAGATGTTCGGATATGCCACAGATTTGCGTTCCAGAACTCAGGGACGTGGTAACTATTCCATGTTCTTTGAGAAGTACGAACCCGTGCCAAAATCCGTTCAGGAAAAAGTTCTGAATAAGAAAGATTGATAGGAAAATGCTTGCAAATATCCTTGATTTGCAATATAATCAAGGATAGCAAGTTTTTAATCGAAAAGAGTGCCCAAAGGATGGGCGGATGTTTTAAGGAGGACGTTTAAAAATGGCAAAAGCTAAGTTTGAGAGAAACAAACCACATTGTAACATTGGTACCATCGGACACGTTGACCATGGTAAAACAACTTTAACGGCTGCTATCACAAAAACTCTTCATGAGAGATTAGGAACTGGTGAAGCAGTTGCATTCGAAAACATCGATAAAGCTCCGGAAGAAAGAGAGCGTGGAATCACAATTTCTACCGCTCATGTAGAATATGAGACAGAGAAAAGACATTATGCACACGTTGACTGCCCGGGTCATGCCGACTACGTTAAGAACATGATCACTGGTGCTGCTCAGATGGATGGTGCTATCCTTGTAGTAGCTGCAACCGATGGTGTTATGGCTCAGACAAAAGAGCATATCCTTCTGTCCCGTCAGGTAGGTGTACCTTACATCGTAGTATTCATGAACAAATGTGACATGGTAGACGATGAAGAGTTACTGGAACTGGTAGAAATGGAAATCAGAGAGCTTCTGTCTGAGTATGACTTCCCGGGCGATGACACACCTGTTATCCAGGGTTCTGCTCTGAAAGCTCTGGAAGATCCAAGCAGCGAGTGGGGCGACAAGATTATCGAGCTGATGAATGCTGTTGACGAATATATTCCGGATCCACAGCGTGACACTGACAAACCGTTCCTGATGCCTGTTGAGGACGTATTCTCCATCACAGGACGTGGTACCGTTGCAACTGGTAGAGTAGAGCGTGGTGTTCTGCATGTATCTGACGAAGTTGAAATCGTTGGTATCAAAGAAGAGACACGTAAAGTTGTTGTAACTGGTGTGGAAATGTTCCGTAAGTTACTGGATGAGGCTCAGGCTGGTGATAATATCGGTGCTCTGCTTCGTGGTGTTCAGAGAAACGAAATCGAAAGAGGACAGGTTCTTGCAAAACCAGGTTCTGTAACCTGCCACAGAAAGTTCACAGCTCAGGTTTACGTTCTGACCAAAGATGAAGGTGGACGTCATACTCCATTCTTCAACAACTACCGTCCGCAGTTCTATTTCAGAACAACTGACGTTACTGGTGTGATCGAGTTACCAGCTGGTACAGAAATGTGCATGCCTGGCGATAACGTAGAAATGACCATCGAGCTGATCCACCCAATCGCTATGGAGCAGGGTCTTACATTCGCTATCCGTGAAGGTGGACGTACTGTTGGATCAGGCCGTGTTGCTTCTATCATCGAGTAAGCATTGAACACTTAATGAGTGCGCAGCACGAATTTAGTGAGAAAGCTGTTCTTTGAGTAATGCGAAAAGAACTTCATTTATGAAAATAGAGTTGTACCTCAGGGTACACAGTGTCCAAGCATAAGAATGCCCCGGAGCCGTAAGGTTTCCGGGGTTTTTCTGATCTTAAAGGAAAGCAGAATGCCATGTTCAACGTTTTAACTTTCCTTTGATGATACCAGGATTCCGAGGTCAATCATCTGTCTTTGTGCAGGCACAGATGGATTCTGACCCTCTGCCCCTGAATCCCACAGGTGCAGAGGCCAAAGTTGTGCTGCAGGAATTTGTAGGTATATGTTCTGAAAAAGGGCGGCTCATGTTTTGTATAACAGCAAAGCATGAGCCGCCCTTTTTCAGGTGCCGCGCCATTATCGGCTGCAGCACGGAATATGGCTTAAACGTGCAGAATCTGATGGCTGTTCATTTAAATGACTGCAAGAAGAATGAAATTCAATATAAACAGAATAGTTGCCACCCAGAGTATGGGGTGAATGCTTTTTGCATCTTTTTTGCAGATCTTTACAATGCAGTAGGTGATGAAACCGAATGCGATACCGTAGGAAATGCTGTAGCAAAGAGACATAAACAGGCCGGCGAAGAAGGCCGGAACGGCTTCGGAAAAGTCTTCCCATTTGATTTCTCTGAAGGCAGAAGTCATCATAATACCTACCACTACCAGAGCCGGAGCTGTGGCTGCAGAAGGGATAGCACTTACAAAGGTTGCCAGGAATGCGCTGACGGCAAAGCAGATGGCCACAACGACACTGGTCAGGCCGGTGCGTCCGCCGGCACCGATACCGGAAGCGCTTTCCACATAAGTAGTAGTATTGGAAGTTCCGAAAATGGAGCCAATGGAAGTGGCAATGGCATCTGCAAACAGAGCCTTGTCCATTTTGGATTTGAAGCCGGAACTGGAATCCATGGCTTTTTCATCTTCTGCACTGAAAATACCGCTGCGCCGTCCTGTACCGATGAAGGCACCCAGTGTGTCAAAAGTATCTGAAATGCTGAGAGCAAAGATGGTGATCAGCACTGTGGGCAGCTTTGTCAGATCATTAAACAGAGACGGCAGCCCTTCCGAGGTAAAGATTACACCGAATGTGGTGGGCAGTGCTGCGCATGCCTCAGTAAAACTTACGGAATCGCTGGTGGTGGTCACGCCCATGGGGATTCCCAGAAGAGCGGTCACCACAATACCAATGAGGATCGCACCCTTTACGTTGCAGATCAGAAGTATGATGGTCAGCACAAGGCCGATTAGGAACAGCCATAAAGTTGGCTGATTCAGAGTAGGCAGCGCCGGTACACCGGAGTCAAAGCTGACCAGCCCAACATTCAGGATTCCGATATAAGCCACGAACACACCAATGCCGCCGCCGATGGCGTTCTGCAGGCTGATGGGGATCGCTTTAATAATCGATTTGCGAACTTTCGTTACGGTAATGATGATGTTGATGATACCGCAGATGAATACCATGGACAAAGCCTGCTGCCAGGTGAACCCAAGACCGAAGCATACGGTATAAACGAAGAAAGCGTTCAAACCCATGCCGGGTGCCTGGGCATAAGGAACATTGGCAAACAGTCCCATGACCAGAGTGCCGATGATCGATGCAATGATCGTTGCCAGAAATACCGCGCCCCATTCCATCCCGGCCTGGCTCAATATGCTTGGGTTGACTGCAATGATATAAGCCATAGTGAAAAAAGTAGTCAAACCGGCTACCACCTCTGTAGAAGCTGTGGTGCCGTTTTCTTTGAGTTTAAAAAATTTTTCCATAATTCGCTCCTTTCCCTCAAAAACTACTCATGCTATATCATAATATCAGACTTATGAGGAAATTGTAAAGGAACACTTATGTTGATACAATAGTAATTAAGACAGAGAAAGAAGGCGACGAAGGTATGCAGTATAATTTCTGGCTGATCTATGATTTTTTAAAAGAATATGGGCCTGTTATTGATACCCATCATTCCGGGAAATCTGAAATCCGGGGAATACGGATTTACAGACAGGGTGAGCATCCGAAAGAAGGGTATTTTTATCTGGCATCCTGGGAAGATTTCCGGGAACTGGCGGCAGCAGACAGTGGATACTCCACATGGCTCGTGTTCCTGCCGGAGGAAATTGCAGGAACGGAAATAGCGAATGAGAGCTGTTTGATGCATGTGGAAAGAAAATATGACCTGCTGGAAGTCTTTTCTTTTCTGCAGGAGAAACTGGAAGAATACAATGACTGGCATCAGAAGGTGCTGGGTGCGCTTCTGCTCAAAAATGGCGTATCAAAAGCCCTGCGTATTGCATCGGAAATGCTGGAAAACCCCATTGCGTTATTTGACAGCGCGGCAAATCAGGTGGACTGGTGCGGAGAATTTTCTGCTGACCAGCGGAGAGGGACTGGCAGAATTTGCCAGAAAGTATTGTGCTCTGTAGGTTCCCGTTGGCAGCGCTTCGGATGATGAGGAACTTTATTATGTGACGCCTTATGATGTGGGATGGGGATATCTGATTAATTACGATCATGACTTCCAGGGAAAGGAAGCGCTGCTGAAGATCAGAGAAACAAAGCCGAAAAAAGCAGTGACTCTGGAGAGGAATACAGAAGATGTGGGGGATGTATTTATGTCCCAGTTCCGTGGACCGGATGTGGAGCCCTATGATGCCATTGAACAGCATTCCAACCTCAGTGATGCTTTCAGCGGATTTTCCATCCGGGCAGACCGTGTGCTGACAGACGGCTGTACCATAGGCATTGTCTCCGGCCGTACCAATGCCTATTATGAGCGGAGAATGATCTCACTGGCTTTTATCGAGAAGGAATACGCGGAAGAAGGCACAGAGGTGGAAGTGCTCTGGGGCAGTCCCAACGGAGTGCAGAAAAAGATCCGGGCAACGGTGGCCAGATTTCCGTATTACAACGGAGAATACCGTAATGAGACATTTGACACAGAAAAAATACCACACAGATATTAAACTGGAAAAACAGGTGGGATAGATATCAAAGGCTTGAATTGTCTGAAAGATTGCAGGGAGCAGAATTATCTGCTCCTTGTGTTTTGTTATTCTATACAGTCATATCATGATGTGGATATGCAGACATTGTTGATTACTGTGGTTTTCCTGATTTATGTGTTCACGATCCTGACAGGAGTGAACCATATAGTTTTTTGTCGGAGATCCGAAACGTTAGAAATGCAGTTAATTGACTGATGAAAATAGTTTGTCATAATAAATAGGCTGGATGTTAATGCTCTCCTTGGCTGTCATGATCTCGCTCTGTCATGCTGACATGAAATT
>UQMI01000045.1 GCA_900542045.1 uncultured Blautia sp. | reverse complement strand
GGCATCCTCATAGGGCTTGATAAATTCATAATATTGTTCGTCATTCATATTCCATTTCCTCATCGGGGTTATTTTTTCCACTGCATTCTATCATATATGGGAAATATGTAGATTTTATGGCCGTTTTCTAAAAAAAACATAAACCCTGTTTTTCTACTGTTCTCTGTAAATTCGGTACATCACTTCCGCCAGCTTTTCCGGCGGTTCCTGGGCCCCTCTGTAATACCAGGACAAAAACAGATTATACAAAGAGCCCACAAACGCCATCAGACGGTAAAACTGGCTGTCATCGTCCTCTGGCTTCATCCATGTCTCCACCACATAATCACTGATGGCCTTGATAAAAAAATGTCCGTAGCCGCTGCAGAACAGCCCGTCCAGAAATTCCATATGTTCAGCACAGTACCGAAAACAATGAACCATGTGTTCCATATCGTAGTAAATGCCGCCGGGATACTCTTTTCTGCTTTCTTCCCGATACCCCGCCAGAATATCATCCAGATAAGAAGAAAAGATATCTTCCTTGGAGCTGTAATTGCGATAATATGTCATCCTGGATACGCCTGCCCGTTTTGTCAGCTCCGATACCGTGATCGCGGACATCGGCTTTTCCTTCAAAAGCTGGATCAGTGCTGTTACCATACATTCCCGGGCCAGCAGATTCGCCGGATTTTTCCCTCTTTCCTTCATAAACAAAACCCCTTTTTTTGTAACATTTTTACAGGCGCAGCTTGCAGTACCCTCGCAAAAATGTTACAATTTATCACACTTAATTCTAATTGCATTTGATGGAAATTTCAATTATTTATGATACCAGGGACAATAAATCTAAGCCCAACTGCGCTTAGTGCTATTAAACCCGAACATCACATTAAAATAAAGGAGCCTGATGTTTATGAGTACCGCCATTATGACAGATACCAACAGCGCCATGACAAAGGAAGAAGCCGCCGAACTGGGAATCTTCCTTTTGCCCATGCCCCTGATCATCGATGACCAGATTTATTACGAAGGAGAAAATCTCTCCTCTTCCCAGTTTTACGAATATCTGGTAAGCGGTAGAAAGATCACCACCTCCCAGCCCTCGCCGGGAGACGTGATCGCTTTATGGGATAAAATTTTCTCTCAGGGTTATGACGAGCTTGTTTTCATTCCCATGTCCAGCGGGCTGAGCAATACCTGCCAGACTGCAACCGGACTGGCTGCCGACTATCAGGGCCGGGTTCAGGTCATTGACAATCACCGAATCTCTGTTCCCATGTGGGAATCCATTATGGAGGCCTACCGTATGGCAAAAGACGGCGCCGATGCCAGGACCATCAAACGGGTTCTGGAAGAAGATGCCTACCAGAATTCCATTTATATCATTGTCAATACACTGGAATACCTGAAAAAGGGAGGCCGTATTACTCCCGCCGCCGCAGCTTTGGGATCTGTATTAAATATCAAGCCCATTCTCTCCATACAGGGAAACAAGCTGGACGCTTATGCGAAAGTCCGGGGACTCCGGAAGGGCAAGGCCCAGATGTTTGCCGCCCTGCAAAAGGATCTGGATACCCGGTTTGCCGGCATCCCAAAAGATAAGCTTCACATTGCCACAGCCGGTTCCTGTCTGTCTCCGGAGGAGGCAGAAGAATGGCGGCTGGCTGTATCCCAGGCATTTCCGGAATATGCCCCGGCCTGTTACCGCCCTCTTGCCTTCAGCATCTGCTGCCATACCGGCCCCGGCGCTTATGGCCTGGGCGTGACAGCACTGCGGTAATGACCGGATACCGCGTTAGTTAGCGACCAGTTTCCAGGTAGCGCAGCGCTTTCCGGAACTGGAAATAAAACAGTACCGCAGTAAAGCTCACTGCAAAGAAATCCGCAATTGGTTCTGCCATATAAACGGCAATGGTCTGATTTCCTGTGAGAATATGGGGCATAATGTAGATCATCGGGATCAGCAAAACAAATTTCCGCATGACTGCGACCACAATGGATGCCTTCGCGTTTCCAATGGAAGTGAAGGTCATCTGACAGGCCATCTGGATACCAAACAGGAACATGCTTCCCATATAGATCCGCAGCGCGGTCTTTGTGAAATTCAGCAGTTCACTGTCCGTGGTGAACATAGCCGCAAATGCGCCCGGAAACAGCATGACACAGATCCAGAGCAATACGGAATAACAGAGACTGGCCCGCAGCAGCAGCCAGTAAGTGCTTTTGACACGCTGTACATTTTTGGCTCCATAGTTATAACTGATAATGGGCTGTGCCCCCTGGCCCAGCCCCTGCAGGGGCAGCATGGCAAACTGCATCACGCTGGTAAGGATCGTCATGGCTCCTACGGCAATGTCTCCGCCATATTTCAGCAAAGAAGAATTAAAGCACACAGAGATCACACTTTCACTGGCCTGCATAATAAATGTGGAAAGGCCCAGGGCCAGGCTGGGAAGAATGATCGAACCCTGCAGCCGCATGTTACGTCCGCGGATTTTCAGCTGTGTCTTTTTGCCCAGCAGGAAAGACAGCACCCATATGCAGGAAAGTGCCTGGGAAAGGATCGTTGCAAGGGCAGCTCCCTCTACTCCCATATTCAGACCGAAAATAAATACCGGGTCCAGGATAATATTGGCCACAGCTCCGATTAGCACGGAGAGCATCCCTGTTTTGGCAAAGCCCTGGGCCGTAATAAAGGCATTCATACCCAGGGTCAGCTGTACGAATATAGTACCAATGGAGTAGATGTTCATATAAGCCACACCATGATCAATGGTGTTTTCACTGGCTCCGAAGGCCAGCAGGAAATCCCGGTTAAAGATCAGCAGTACCGCCGTCAGCAGAACAGATATCAGGATCTGCACTACAAAACAGTTCCCCAGTGTTTTCTCTGCCTCTTCCCTCTTTCCCTGGCCCATAAAGATAGATGCCCGGGGCGCGCCGCCATTTCCCACCAGTGCTGCAAAAGCAGACACGATCATGATCAACGGCATACACACACCTACACCCGTCAGTGCCAGTGTACCCTCCTCAGGAATATGACCGATATAGATCCGGTCTACGATATTATACAACATATTAATGATCTGCGCCGTTACTGTGGGCAGCGCCAGGCGCAGCAGCAGCCTTCCCAATGGCTCCTTGGCCAGAAAATCTTTTTCCTCACTCATTTATTCTCTCTCCTTTTCATGGCATTCTGTGCATTTTCTTTGATCCGTTCGCTCAGGTAATGAAATTCCTGAATTTCTTCTTCACTTAATCCGTGAAACAATACTTTGCTGTATTCTTTCTTCATCCCTTCCAGAGTATCGGTGATGGGACGAGCTTTGGGCTGTAATGACAAATGGATTTTTCTGCGGTCAGCCGTATCCGGCCGCCGGGACAGAAGAGATTTCTGTATCAGCTCTTCCACTGCCCTGGACACATTTCCCTTGGACAGCATGCGAAGCTCCACAATATCTCCCGCCGTATCCTTTCCAGGATTATTGTACAGGAAACTGATAATATTGGCTTCGATCAAAGACAGATGGTATTCCTCGCAGATATCCTTCAGCATACTCTCATGAAACTTGATGACCAGCCGGATACTCACAAGAAAATCTGTTGTATTCATGATCTCCCTCCCTATGTTGTTCTATAAAAAACTGTTCTAAAAAAAACTTTCCACCGATTATTATATTCTTGTTTTCTGGTTTGTCAAGGAGAGGGGTTCCTTTGAGTTTCCGTCAAACGATCTCCACCAGGAAAATTCACCGCATTCTGTTATCCTCAGCTAGAAATGGCCAAACGATAAGGAAGCCTGGGCCTTCTTGCTATACAATCACACTGCCATCTCCAGGATTTGCAAAGTAAAAGGGAAGCAGGCCTGGGATGCAGTAAAATCCGGAGAAATTTTGTATTTGAATGCACAGAAGCACTAGATTTGGGCTTCCACTTCAGCGAAAATCGCAAAACTTCATGTTATTTATCACCCCTATCCCCTCTCTGGCCGTTTTGCGGCCATTCACCTTGTAAGAAAAATCCAACATTATTCTTAAAAATTATTTTTCTATTGACTTTAATTTTATTTATGTTATATTTAATATAATTAAAGTCAATAAGAAAGGAAGATTGATTTGGAGATAGATAAAATCCCGCAATGGATACTTGCATTAGAACCGGAGGACGTAACCTTTCTAAAGAACTTTGTTTTAAAATCAGGTTCATTGAAAGAGATTGCACGTTTGTATGAAGTTTCTTATCCGACAGTCCGGCTTAGACTGGATAAGCTCATTCAAAAAATTGAATTGAGCGACCAAAAGGAGGAAGAACCATTTTCAGCATTTATCAAAGGATTAGCCGTTGACTCCCGGATTGATTTGGAAACAGCCAAAATCATTATCGAAAAATATAAACAGGAAAAGGAGAAAACATCATGAATACCGCCGTCACATTGGTTCTTGCGATCGTTGTCATTATACTTCATGTCTGGTTGTGCCGAAGAAGTCCTAAATTTTGGTATTTAGGCGGCATTATTCCGCTTTTGTGGATTGCATTACTTATATTTTTATTTTTCAACGGGAAAATCAGTTTGGGAGAAGACTGGAAAATGATTGTTTTCCCGACCCTTATTTTTTTCCTGTTTTGGATTCAAGGACATCAGGAAGCAAAGAAAAAAGAAATTGACAAAATGAAAGCAAAGGATATGTAAGCACATGAAGGAGAATGGACTATGAGAGCATTGATTGTTTTGATTATAACGTTTGCTATATTGGCAGCACAATTTTATTGGGGCATACGAAAAAAGAAAGTTTTAGGAGCTATTATTCCTCTTGTCATGACTGCGCTATTTATTACAATAAGTCTTCGAGAAAAAACGACAGAGTACATAATCACAGGAATTATTTGTTTGGTAGCTATTATTATCGTGTGGTTCATAGGATATTCTAAATCCGCGAAATATGAAAAATCTGAAATTGATAAAATGAAGGCAAAAGATATTCAATAAATAGCAAAGGCGGGGCGACAGCAAGGAATGTTGTCGCTCTGCGCTATTATCCCTCAGATACGCGCCGTATTTTCAATGGACAATGTATGATCTGGGGTGGTATTCCCTCTATCGCAGTATTGGAGAACTCCATGGATGACTTTACTTTGTAACAGAGACATCTCCTAGCTACTTTTCATTCATCGAAAAAGAGACATTCCCCGTCACACCACGGTCAATGTCTCTTTTTCAGAAAGAAGGTATCTATAAATTTTCTGTCTGTCAGTTTTATTCTCCGGGTTCAATGAGAATCCGGAATTCCCCGCCCCCTGCTTATCGTTCTTGATAGTTAGGAATCGCTTTTTATAGTCATGAATCGTTTTTTTCTGATTATAAGTCGCTCTTGATAGTTAGAAAACAAAAGCCTTCTCCTATCCGGCTCAGAATGTCAGAGCCATCTCCGCGTCTGCCCGAAGAAATCCGCCCAGTTCTTCCATCGGATAACCGGTGGGCAGAGGCCGGGGCTGATCAAAGGTGGAAGTCATGGTATAAGTACACCCTTTCGCGCTGGCCACATCCAATCCTGTGAGGAGCTCCAGGGTGTGCAATCCCATTTCCTTACTGGCTCTGGGCGCTCTGCCAAGGCGCATGCTCCAGGCCATCTCTGCCACACCCACGCCTCTGTGACCGCCCCAATCAAAGGGCGTAGGTTCTCCATACAGCGGAGTTCCCTTAAATCCATGAGTGAAAGGAATCACCGCACTTTCCTCTCCGGAACGGACCAGTTTCACTTTCCCGTCATATCGGTTGGGATCTCCCAGATACAAAATTCCTTCTGTACCATAGATCACCAGATAGGGATGTTCTTCATCGATACTGGTGCCATCGAACAGGATGCTGCCGATCACCCCATTGGCAAACAGAAGGGAACCTCCCTGAACATTACTTCCTTCCAAGTCCCATTCTTTTCCATAATTGCCGTTCCAGATTAGCCGTCCCTGGTGGGCGGGCGCAGGGGCCGTAAATCCGGCGATCTGTTTCACCGGTCCCAACAGCCCCAATAACGCCGTGATATAATATACACCCACATCATAGGGGAAGGAGCCGCCGTTATAACGAATATAACCAAATTTTTCAGAATTCAGCGGCTGGTTTCGATTAATAGCCGCCTGGCAGGAAGTGGGCCGGCCGATGAATCCATTGTCGATCATCTTTCTGGCTGTCTGCAGGCCGGCGCCCAGGAAAGTATCCGGCGCCACACCCAGATACAGATGCTTTTCTTCTGCAATCTGTACCAGTTCTTTTCCCTCTTCCAGATCAAAACACAACAGTTTTTCTGTGTAAACATGCTTTCCGGCCAGTAGAAGCTTCTTAATTACATCATAATGGGCAGACGGTCCCGTAAGATTTACCGCCAGTTCAATTTCATCGGATGCGCAAACCTCATCCAAAGTGAGGATCTGCGGAATCTGAAACTGCTCTGCTCTGGTTTTGGCCGCCTCTTCATTCATATCGCAGACAGCCACCACATCGATGATTGAAAACAGATTCACCAGGTTTTTGCAGTAAATTGTACTGATCATCCCGCAGCCCACAATGGCCGTTTTTACTTTTCTCAGTTCTTCCATGATATGTCTCTCCTCCATCAGGCAACAGGGTTCCAGGATTTGTTATCTGCCGCTGCACAGGCACAGCCGGATCGTGGCCTCTGCTCAGCTTATGAGCATGCTCATGGGGCTTCTACCTTTTTCCCCTGCTATTGTTTTATCTATACCAGATCTTCATTGCAGATCACGATTCCTTTTATATATCCTTCCGGTTTATGAACAAGGGCCTCAAATGCAGACTGGATCTCATCCAGCGAAAACCGGTGGGTTATGATCTCTTTCTGATTAAATGTGCCATTGTTGATCAGGGCAACTGCCCGCCTGGTATCCTCCCTTCCATCTTCCGAAAACGAAGGCTGGGGATTTAACACAATGGCACCCTTATCCGCCAGAGGCCGGAAATCGTAATTCTCCACATTGCTCTCATAATAACTCATCAACACCATTCTGCCTCTCCCCGTACGGAGAAGCGTACTTCCAAAAGACACCATAGAAGGGATTCCTGTCCCTTCAATCACAAAATCCGCCATGTGTCCTCCGGTGATTTCCCGGATCTTTTCCTCTGCATTTTCCTTTGCTGAATTGATCCGATGGGTGGCTCCGTAGCCGGCAGCCGCCTGCAGTTTGCCGTCATCAATGTCAATGGCGATCAGACCGGCCAGCATCTTTCCCGCCAGGGCCTGGATGCACCACAATCCCATGGGGCCGCATCCCAGCACCACACCGTAGTCTCCCGCTTCCGGCGCCGCACTGCGCAGCACTGTGGTCACACACTTTACCGGCTCCGCAAAGCCTTCATAAATATTTACCGAAGGGTCCAATAAAAAGCAACTTTCTTCTTTCACCGCCGCATATTGAGCAAATCCGCTTAGCCGGTCAGGAAAAACAGCCACATGATCTCCGGCTTTCAGCCGGGTCACTTTTGCACCGCATTCTTCCACAATACCGGCCCACTCATGACCCAAAGTACAGGGAGCCCCTTCCAGAACACCGGTGAAGAATCCTTTTTCCCAATTGCACAGGCCACAGGAGGCCACCTTCACCAGTACCTCATCTTCTTCTATCTCAATCTCTCTCTGCTGGATCTCAAATTTGCCCGGTTCCAGCAGCACTGCTACTTTTCCTGTCATTTTTTCCAGTCCTCCACACATAAATGAAACATTTTCCAAATTCCCAGGCCGCTTCAATAATTTTCCAGAAGCTCAATGAGACAGGGAAGCTTTCCTTTGGTATCCAGATAGGCATAGCAGCCGCTGCCATCGGCGAAATCCCCCTGCTGCACCAGTTCCATTCCCTTTTCTTCCAGTTCCCGGATCCGCTCCCTGGTACTGGTTACAAAAAATGATACATGGTGCAGACTTTCCCCATGGGCATCCAGCCAGTCTCTCCAGGCGCTGGGGACCTCATTGGGCTCCATCAGTTCAATCTGTATATTTTCAAAATCAAAATACGCAATTTTACATTCAATTTCTGGTGCCGGCCTTCCTTTGTATTCTGTTTTCGCCGTCTCCACCGGACCCAGATCACAGGTGGGAGGAACTTCTTTGAAGCCAAATAGCCGGGAAAATTCTGTCTTGGCTTTTTCCACATCCCGGACCACAAAAGCCATCTGTGCAAATTTCTGATCCTTCATCATTTCCAGCATATTCTCTGTCTCCTCTCTTTTTTCCTTTCTGCGGCCATACCCGCCTGTGTCAGGCACAGGCGTGATCTGACCTTGAGGGTTTTATCAATACCTTGGCAATATCCGAACCGAAAAAGTAAATTCCCCTGCGTCCAGCCGATACTGTTCCAGAAGGGTGGGCCCGCAGCTGTTGGACCCGATTCCCGACTGCATGTAATCCAGGCAAACAATGGTATCCCCATCGGGAACCAGTTCGTAATTATGGGCAGTGGATGCCAGATTCTCCTGACTGTAGAAGGAAACATTAAAACTGAACGAATCTTCTCCCGGAAGCACCTGCAGGCCGGCCCCGTCCATTTCCCCCACATTGAGGTAACTTACCTGCCAGTGGCTGCCATTTTCCTGAGGCCGTACATAATCCTCAAACAGCTCGTCCACACTGGTGTCAAACAGTCCCTTATAACAGGAATGATGCTTATCAATATAGTTTTCGTGGGGTCCATAGCCGAAATACGTTACTTTCCTGGCCTCTTTTTTCAGAAACAGCCGCACGCCGAAACGGGGCAGATAAATGAAATCCGTATCTCTTGTGACATCGCAGTCCAAACGGATCTCCCCGTTGGCAAATACACTCCAGACGGCGCTGGCCGTGAGCACATTCTTCCGGTAAATAGCTGCCATTCCCAGGTTCACTGTGATCTTCACACAGTCTTCACTTTGGCTGACTGTACAGTCATATACCCGTGTTACCGCATCGTAATAACCGGCTTCTTTCCAAGCCTCATAAACCGTTCCCATTCCCCGGTCATTATCGGTGGGTGCCCGGGAAATATTGAAATCCATAGGACGCTCCAGCAGCTGTTTTTTATTGATCTTCATATACTGGAAAGTTCCCAGCTTCTTATGGAACGTATATTCAAATTCTCCTGCCGAAGAGCGGCCGCCGATCACGATCACATGATCTGTCTCCCATACCGTTAATGGCGCTGCAGCCTCTGCCGTTACATACCAGGGATTCTTTTTCGGTTTCTCAGTCTGTAATTCCAGCTGATCAAAGCCCAGCACAAATCCTGCCGGAACCGCTTCGGTCTCTTCTTTCTGCAGATAGACCAGCTTCAGATAGCACTCCCCTTCTTCCGGAACGGAAAGAGGAAGAGTTACTTCGGATTCCGCACCGGGACGCACCGATGGTACCTCCAGAGCACCGGATGCCACAACACTGCCATTGCAGCTCATCTCCCAACGGATATCCAGCATATCCCGGATATCTGCGGTATTGAGCATATTGCGCAGAGCCACTTTCTCGTTCGGCGCCGTCCATCTCGCCCGCACCGGACGCAGAACATTTTTGTATTCCTTCAGGCTGGTGTGGGGACGGCGATCCGGAAAATTCATACCATCCATGCAGAAGTTCCCGTCTGTGGGAAATTCACCGGAGTCTCCGCCGTACTGATACATGGGTTTGCCATAACGGTCATCCCCAATGTATTTGGCATGGTCCGCCCACTCCCAGACAAATCCTCCTGCAAACCGTTCATACCGCTCCATGAGCTGGAAATAATCTTCCGCATCTCCGGAGCTGTTTCCCATGGCGTGGATAAATTCACACAGCAGGAATGGGTACTCTTTCATAAACTCTTTGTAATAGTTTTCTGTATATTCATCGGAATTGGGGATCAGATCACAGGAAAGGTCATATCCGTCCCGGTCTCCGTATTTTTCTTCGATCCATTGGGTACTGGGATACATCCGGCTCATCACATCCAGATCCGAATAATCCGGTTTCCGGGTATAACTGGGGAACAGACTCTCATAGTGGAGCAATCTGGTGGGATCGTATTCTTTGATCCACCGGGCCGCCAGCTCCTGGTTTCTTCCCCATCCGGATTCATTTCCCAGGGACCAGAAAATCACGCTGGGCTGATTCTTATCCCGGATGGGATTCTTCTTCATCCGGTCCAGAGCAGCCGTCTCATAAAAGGGATCATCGTTGATCACAGGGCAGTATTTCCGATATCCGCTGCCCAGATCCGGCGCATCTCCGCCAGGCATCTGCATCAGCTCGCCGCCGGAATAGGCAATACCATGAATCTCATGATCCGCCTCACTCATCACATAGAACCCATACTCATTGCATAGTTCAATGACAAGGGGGCTGTTCTGATAATGCGCCGTCCGGATGGCGTTGATGTTATTCTGTTTCATCAGTTTCAGATCCCGTTCTATATGACTCCTGCTCACTGTATACGCTGTCACCGGATCCGTATCATGGCGGTTCATCCCCTTGATCCGTATGGGATTGCCATTAATGCAGATCTTGCCTTTGTCCACCCGGATCTCCCGGATTCCGATCTTCTGAGCAATAATCTCCCCTGGCAGTTCTATGAGCATGGTATACAGCCTGGGAATCTCCGCTGACCAGAGCAGCGGATGCTCCACAGTGAGCACGGCCGGTGCTCCCTCTTCGGGCTGCCAGAGGGTGCTGGCTGCCACGTTCCCTTCCGGAGTCAGAAGGCGGATCCCAACCGCTTCTTCCCCGCCGGTCAGAGCAAGATCTGTGCGCAGTACCGCCTGAGAATAATCCTCTGCAATCTCCTGGTGTACATAGAAATCTTCCAGTCGGATTTTCGGACGGTGGAGCAGATACACATCCCGGAAAATGCCCGTCATGCGCCATTTGTCCTGAATTTCAAAATAAGTGCCTGTGGACCACTTCAGATTCAGCACTGCCAGACGATTCTTCCCTTCCTGCAGCACACCGGTGATATCAAACATACTGATGGCATGGGATACTTCGCTGTATCCCACAAACTGTCCGTTGACCCACACATAAAAACAGGAATCCACTCCTTCAAACACCAGCTCTGCCATCGGCGTCTGTTCCTTTTTCACATAATAAAAATCTGTCACATAGGTGCCGCAGGGGTTGTCCACCGGCACATACGGCGGATCCACCGGAATAATATGTTTCGCTCCGATATAATGATACCTGTCGTACCCCTGGGGCTGCCAGCATCCCGGCACGTCAATATTCCCCAGTTCACTGGGATCATAACTGCTTTCACAGAATTCCTGGGGCACCGCATCCAGACAGGGATACCAGGCAAATTTCCAACTTCCGTTCAGCAGCTGCATCCGCCCGGAATCTTCCCGTCTGCCTGCCAACGCTTTTTCCTCATTTTCATAAGGCATGAACCAGGCGCGGTCCGGCAGCGTATTCACATGGGGCTTCTGCATATCTTCAAAATAACGTTCTACTTTCATATACACCTCTTATTCCCAGCTGATGATCACAGATCCGGCCTTTGTCACTTTCCGATAAATATCGTCATAAATGGACTGACCCTCGGTATAAGACCGTATCTCATACTGATCTTTCAGCAGTATTTTCTCCTGAGCCAGAAATTCCATGGCTCTTTTGTAATTGGTAATCCCGCTGATGCCCAGATAATGGGTTTCTCCCAGCACCGGATGCTCCAGGTATTCCCGCAGCGGAACCTGATGCTCCCAGCCGGAATAAATCTTCACAAAATTGTAGAATACCCGGTTTAAGATTTCATGGGCAGAAAGATCCGTATTCTTCTTCCAGGGAACACCGATCACGGAAATCTCACCTCCCGGCCGGACCATATTGCAGCCATCCAGCACAGCGGACTCGAATCCGGAGCATTCCAGCACCAGACCAATTTTTTTCGCATAAGCGGGATCCTCCAGGGGCGCCTGAGCAAATACATGCTCCACTCCATTTTCCATGGCAATCTCCCGGCGGTGGGCATTGGGCTCAACAGCTATCACCGGATATCCGCAGAGCTGGAAGCATTCCGCCGCCATCAGCCCCACACATCCCAGGCCCATGACCAGAACCAGCTCCGGCGGTTTGATCCCGGTAAACTGCAGAGTCGCCATACTGATGCCTGCCATCCTGGCAAACAGGGCTTCCTGGGGTTTTACATTCTCCGGCACTTTCACTGCCTCCCGATAATCCACCACCTGATAAGAGCTGTGGATCCCGGAGGAAAATACCAGATCTCCCGGCTTAAATCCAGTCACCTTCTCCCCCACGTGCTCTGCCTGAAATACGGCAGAGTAGCCCATGGCAATGGGATAGGGCCAGTCAAATACATTTTCATAATATCCATTGATCTCTGTTCCCGCACTGACCAGCGAATACAGGGTCCTTCCCGCCAGGCTGGTATCGGTCAGCTTCTCATCCAGATCCAGCTCTTCCGGCACCAGTTCCACTTTATACTTTCCTGTGGCCATCAGGGATTCTCTCGTTATTATCATCGTACTACCTCTTTTCTGCTTTCACTGCGATCCCATATTTTGCGCTGATCTCTCTGGCTCTTCTTCTGTCATCGAAATACTGGTACACTCTCTGCTGATTGGTGGAGAAACCGATAAACAATGCCATAAAGACACCGGTTACCGTTACCTGCCATGCAGAGTTTACCCCCATGGCCAGCAGACCGGAATTCAGCATGGTCATAACAATGGTTCCAATGGCCACACCGATCACCCGGTTGGAATACCGTTCCAGGGCCTGACCAATGAATACTGCCATCAATGCGTTAAACACCAGTGTGTTGGAAGACAGGTTCGTTGGCGGCAGGATAAATCCCCGGGTGGCCAGCATCAGCGCTGTGGCCAGGGCCAGGAACACCCCTTCCACCAGAAATACAAAAAAACGGATCCTTCCAGGATTCAGACCAATTCCCCGGGCCACATTTTCACCGGTGCTCAGGGCCCGCACATGGTAGGCAAATTTCGTGTACTTCCAGATTACTATGGTAAAAACGGCCATGACTGCTACAATCACAAAACACCAGGGCGCATTGGCAATGGCCAGACAGGATTTCACCTGAAAGGTCAATCCGGATCCAAACACATATTTACTGATGGACTCAAAGATCATGGCCAAAGCCAGAGTTGTCACCATGGACTTCACATGCACCACCTGATAAATTACGGCCACTGCCACACGCATCAGCAGACTGATCACCAGCAGCACCAGGATCATTCCCACCGGATTCATATTCAGACTGGTAATAATGGGAATTGCGATCAGGGCGCTGAGATACAGCTGGGCCCCCGCCGAGAAATCCCACATACCGGTAGCAACCACCAGCATGGTACCCCAGGCCAGTATGATAGACTGGCAGGCGTTTCGCAGCATGGTAACCATAGTCGCCGCCGTCCCGAATTTTCCTCCTGTCAGGATTACAAAAATCAAATACACTATGACCGGCAGCAGCAGAGATTTTATAATATTTGACACAAGAATTTTTGCGCTGCTTTTTTTCATATGCTCCTTCTCCATTCTTATTTCTTCTTATCCGGATTTCCCGGCAGGAGGACTGCCATAAGCCTCCTGCCCGGTTTGCAAATCATCGTTACTGTTGGCGGTAACGGATCATCCGGTAATCCTGTTTTTTCCTAATAATCTGTCTTTATGCATTTTCATGGGCAGCCACAATGGCATCCAGATTATACTCGGTATCCAGCCAGTTGCTGATCCATTCGTTATTCAGATCCGGATTGTTCTCTTTCAGCCAGTCATTGGTCAGCTGCTCAGCAGTCACCGGAAGCAATTCACTTTCACTGGAAAAATAAGTGGAATAGGTAGCAATCTCAGATGCATCTTCAATGGGGAAATAAGATACATAATCCAGGAACGGCTCTTCATCAATGCGGTTTCCTCTCATGGCGTTTACCAGAAGCATGGAGCAGATCATCGGCTCAAAACCTTCCCCGGCCATGATCATATTTACGGTTCCATTCTCAAAATACGCTTCGTGTCCCACCGGAGAACAAATACTTACCAGATCGATATCGTTCTGCACCCCAAGGCTTTCTAAAGTCTGCGCAGCGGTATCCAGTTTGCCGTTGGTTCCGTTGGAAATAATTACGCCGTCCAGATCCGGATTGCTGGCTACAAAATCACGAAGGGCCTGGGCATCTTCTCTGCCGCAATACTCACCTACCATGGTTACACCATATTCATCCAGGGCTGTGGTCGCGCCCTGCAGGCGATTTTCTTCCAGATTTCTGGTGGATTCCCGAAGATACGCCACATTTTCACATCCGTCATTGGCCAGATATTCTCCCAGCGCATAACCGCCGTCATAATCTGCCAGGGCAACGGTTCCCACATAATAAGGAGAAGCATCACACATAGCCTGCAGTTCTTCATCCAGGATCACTTCACCGGACAGAGTGAAATACACCCCCGCTTCATTGCAGATTTCCACAATTCTGGCGCTCATGGAATGCACGATCACCGCCTGGGCGCCGGCCTCGATCAGGGAAGGAAGTACTTCTACCACATCCTCTGCACTGGTAGAGTTGCCCCAGGCATCGGACAGCGTATATTCCACATTAAAGTTTTCTGATACCATGTCAAAACTCTTGGTGTACATCAAAGCCGTCTCATCGGCAAATCCCCAGCCGATATAAGCAATCTGCAGCGTTTCGTCTTCTCCGTAGGTTTTCGCTTCCTCCGGCACATCTGCAGTGGTTTCGGAAGAGCTGTCGCTTCCCGCCGCGCTGCCATCGCTGCTTCCCTCAGATCCGCCGCAGCCTGCCAGACTGCCAAATACCATAGTCCCCACCAGTAACATCGCCAATAATCTCTTCATATTTCCTCCTTTCCGGCGCACTCGCTGCGCCCATACAGGTTACCCCCTTGTGGGGTTTCCTCCTTTCTGGCGCACTTTGCTGCGCCTATACAGGTACCCCCTTTTCCCAGGCCCTGTGTTGTTTATGTGATCGGGGCTTTTCTTTTTCCCCGCATCCATCTTAAATTTCCATACAACTGCCGGATCACTCGATGATCGCATTTTTGTTCCGGTCTCTGGTGAAGAACAATACCACCAGGAAGATCAGTCCCTTGATTCCCATAATGACATTGGGATTGATGCCCCACAGGGAAAATCCGTTGGTCAGCATGGCTACGATCACCGAACCCACCAGGATATTCAGGATCGTGGAACGTGTCCCTCCGTTTAGCGACATGCCGCCGATTACCGCCGCCACCAGTACATCCATTTCCAGGCCGAACCCGCTGGTAGCCACCACCTGGCTGATCTGAGATGCCGAGAAGATTGCAGATATTCCCACGGCAAAATTGGTCAGCAGATGGGCGAAAAAGATCATTGCTACTGTATTGACGCCCATCAGCCCACAGGCCACTATATTGGCTCCCATGGCTTTATTTCCTTTGCCGATCTTGGTAAATTCAAAGATCACTATGGTCATGATCACCAGAAGGATCAGTATAGTCAGTTTGATCCCCACCTGATCCAGACTTGCCACACCAATGGGCAAGGTCACGGAACGGGTCATGGTCACCGCCTGCAGGATTCCTGTGGCAATGGACTGTACACACAGAGAAGCAATCAGAGCCGGCAATCGAAGGGCAGTACGAAGCACCGCCAGCAATACGCCAAAGATCAGACTGGTCACCACCCCCACCACCAGAGCCAGTACCAGATTGTCCATTTTCCCATTCAGTACCAGGGCTATGGTCAGCATGGACATTCCCTGTACAGCTCCCAGGGAGAAATCAATTCCTCCATGGGCATAGATAAACACGGCTCCCAGGGATGCGATCATGGTGGGAAAGGCAATATTGGCAATGTTCACCAGATTGGAGGGAGCGATAAAGCTGCCTCCTGTCACCACCACAAACAGCACCAGGGTGGCCAGGAAGGCCACAATGGGAACCACGTATTCCCGCTGTAAATGTATTTTTTTCTTTCCTTCTATCTCTATACTTTTTGCATTCATATTGTATTCCTCTGTCATATATCAGGCTGTCCATCCCCTGTAAGATCAAATAATACAGTGGATCAGTTTCTGTTCGCTGAGTTCCTCTTCCCGCTTGAATTCCCCGCTGATCACGCCGTCTTTCATGATCACCACCCGGTCGCTCATACCGATCAGCTCCGGGAGTTCTTCCGATATCATAAGAATGGATTTTCCTTCTTTCTTTAACTGATACATCAGATCGTACATCGCGGCCTTTACTCCGATATCAATTCCACGGGTGGGACAGTCCAGAATATAAATCTGGGTGTCATTGGCCAGCCATTTGGCAAATACCACCTTCTGCTTATTTCCGCCGGAAAGATCGTTGACATTCTGGGCTCCGGAAGTGCATTTCACACTCATATCCCTGATCGCTTTTTCTGCCAGACTGCGTTCGCTCTTCCGGGAGATCAGTCCGTGTCTGGCCAGCTTCTTAAAGGATGGAATCACAATATTATCCTGAATGGATGCATCCAGTATCAGCGCCTCCACATCCCGGTTCTTGGACACGTATCCGATTCCCTGATCCATGGCCACTCTGGGATTTTTGATTTCTGTGCCGTCTGCGCAGGTGATCTTTCCGGTGAGGAGATGTTCTGCTCCGTAGAAAGCTTTCCCCAGTTCATGCATCCCGCACTCTGTCAGACCGCCGATCCCCAGGATCTCCCCTTCGTGGAGTTCCAGACTTACATTTTCCACCTGATCATGAAGGGTGACATTTTCTGCCCGCAATACGACCTTGTCTCCATGGCTGCCATCATAATCCGCCCGATAATAAGAACCGGACAGCTCACGGCCCACCATCAGCTCCCGCATCCGGTTGATCTCCATTTCCTCCTGGGTCAGGGTATCGATCAGGATTCCATCCCGGAGCACTGTGATGGCATTGCAAATGCTCATCAATTCATCCAGATCATGGGAAATAAACAGCACCGCTTTGTTTTTCGCCGCCATATCCCGCATAATGTCATAGACAATTTTTCTGCCTTTCTCCGATAATGCGGTGGTGGTTTCATCGATGATCAGCAGCTCCGGCGACTCATACATGGCCCGGGCGATTTCCACCAGTTTCCGGTCTTCAAAATTCAGGCTGTCCATCATGGCAGTGGGATCGATATCCTGGATATGGATCTTCTCCAGAGCTTCCTTCGCTGCCTGATTCATTTTCTTTGTCTGCAGCAGTCCCATTTTTGCAAAATGTTCTTCCTTACCCAGGAAAATATTGGCTGCCACGGATATCCCTAACACACTTCCCGATTCCTGCACCACCATACTGACGCCTTTGGACTGGGCATCCACCATGGTGGCCGGCAGATATGCCTCTCCTTTAAACTCCATTTTTCCACTGTCCATGGGCTGTACCCCTGCAACAATGGAAGAAAGGGTGGATTTCCCGGAACCGTTTTCCCCGATCAGTCCCCGGATATCCCCTCTGTTCACTTCGATACTGACATCCACCAGCGCCTTTGTCTCTCCAAAGCTTTTATAGATGGATTCGCAGTAAAGCAGTCTCTCTTTTTCCATAGTCCCTCCTTCTCCTGTTCCAGCATCCTGTTATTCTGGAAGAAATTCCAGCAATTCCAGATAAGTTCCCACAAATCCTGTGGCATCCACATAGGCATAATGTCCGCCCGGAAAATCTCCGGTCTGGATCTTCTTCATGCCGTTTTCTTCACATCTGGCCACAACCGCGTCCAGTTCCTTCACCTCGAAACACAGATGATGCAGCCCTTCCCCATGGGCATCCAGATATTCATTCCAGGCCGATGGGCCGGTATTTGGCATGATCAACTCCACGTTGCCTCCTTCTGCAGCGAAGGTACACTGTTCCAGACCGCTGCGGGAAGCATCCAGATCCTTAAACCAGGTATGCATATTTGCATAATCCTCATTGACGATGGTCTCCGGCGCCGCCATTCCGGTCAGCCTGGCGTAATTGTTTTTTGTTTTCTCCAGATCACGGGTTACAATACACACATGATTCAGTTTGCAGTCTCCTAAAATCCCCTGCATTTCTCTTTCCTCCTTCCCGGCGCACTTGCTGCGCCTATAACGAACGGTATCAGGACAGATCCATGGCCTCCCAGTGGAAAATTTTCGCCAGCTGCAGCAGTTCTGTTTTCACATTTCCGCTGATGATCAGCGAATGGTGGGAGCAGAGCGCATCCATCACCTTATGCCCATCGTGATACCGGATCAAAGCACCATTTCTGCAGTCGGAACCCTCGTACTGCACGTACTGTTCCAGCTTTCCAGGAATGATACTGAGTTTCTGAAAACCAGGGTAGATCTTGGCCAGGGTCACATCTCCCAAAGGGAATCTGGCATCCACCATGGTGGCATCCTCATTTACAATCTCCAGAACCTTGGGCCGCAGGGTCCAGGATTCACAGAATTGTCTCGGCACAAATCCGAAATATCCGCAGTGCACACCCAGCGCACAGTTATCCGAATCCTCCACATCGGGAAAATGATCGATCTTCTCATGGGCCAGCGCTGCCATTCCCACCAGAAATGGATACAGATTGGTCATCATCACCGGCTTCTCCAGAGAACGATACAAAATATAAGTGGACAGCATGGTCAATGTATCTCCTTCGCAGGCCCACATGATATTGTCCCGTTCAAACAGCATATTCCAGGCCAGACAGGGGGTGGTATCACAGTGGAAAGATTCATTCAGACAGTTGGCTCCCACTCCTTCCACACCGCCCAGCTCTTCGATCACGGCTTTGACTGCTATGTAGATCTTCACTGCTTTCAGGAACGCTCTCTCACAGACACCTTCCTGCCGGATATTCCAGTCTGCGGACACCTGTTTCGCCTCCTCTTCGGAAATGGCTCTCGCCTGTTCATTAAGCTCCTTCCAGCTGCGGTAAATGATCTGACATCCGAAGAATTCTTCGATTTTCTCGGTACTCTGTTTTTCCCACCAATAGAATCTCTTGAAGATATTGGCCTGCATCCCTTCCCCGGGTGTATCCTGGAACATCAGGAACCTGGCCCCATGGGCCAGTCTGCTTTTCACGGCCAACCCTCGAAGGATCACTTTGCCCAGTTCAACCTGATACGGAGAAAACACGGTACACCCCAGATCCCGCAGATAAGTAACGATCTCCCAATCCCACATTTCCACGGTTCCGTATTTCGATGTCAGCACCACAATGGGCAGTTCCATCTTCTGAAAAACAGCATCATGGCGAAACGCCGCAAAGATCATCTGGGGAAACACCACCGCATCGGCATCGCCCATTTCTTCCCCCAGTTCCACAGAGGGCAGAAATTCCGCCACATCTCCGTAAAGCTCCTGAAGATAGCCCATCTGCTGCTCATACTCCCGGGCCTCCCGTTCATTCCGCTCCGCAAAGTAGACCGGCTGTAATTTTGCTTTATACATCTTCTTCTCTGCTCCTTCCTGTTCATTGGATCAAGTGCATGATTTTTAAATCAAAATCATCCTGTCTCTAAACCGTTTTTTGAATTCATTTCTAAATATTTAGTTGTCATTTATCTGATATTTATAATATAACACCACCCCTCCCCCCTTGAAAAGACGGAATTTTTACTATTTTTTTCTGTTGATTTTTATTAATTATTACTTTTTATCTATAATCTCTTATTATTTGCTTCTAAATATCACAAATATCTTTTTTTGACAGAAAAATATTTTTTAAACCGATCTAAACATTATATAAATATTTAATTTCTTCGATTAAAATACATTGACATGCACACTGGTTTTGTTTATAATATTCGTAAATCAATTTACTAAATCGAAGGAGGATCATATTTGTGACAAACAAAGAAATCGCAAAACAATTAGGCATCTCTCCTGCTTCTTTATCGCTGATCATCAACCACAAGCCAGGAGTATCCGACAGCACCAGGGAAAAAGTCCTGGAACAGCTCCGGGAGCTTGGTTATGATCACTTGATAAAGAAAGAGCCTGCTGCGGTTCTTACCAACAACCTGTGCTATCTGATTTTTCGATGCGGGGAAATATCAGACCCGCAGCCCTATTTTCTGCTGTTGATGGAGGCCATCGAAAACCGGGCCCGTGAATATGGTTACAATATATTTCTGTATACATTAAACAAAAAAGAGCCCCTGGGGCCACAGCTGCAGCAGATCACAGAGCTGCAGTGCCAGGGGATCGTTGTCTATGCGGTGGAAATGCAGGAAGAGGATATCTCCATCCTCTCCAGTCTCTCCATTCCTTTTGTCTTAATGGAAAACATGTTTCCCAGGCTGGACTGTACCACTGTAAATGTCAATGCACAGATGGGATGTTACCAGGCCGTTGAATATCTGGTCCGGACAGGGCACAGAAAAATCGGCTATCTCCAGAGCAACATGCCTTTTCGTACTTTTAAGGAGCGCTATCAGCATTACCTTCAGGTGCTGGATCATTTTGGACTGTCTTTCGCTCCGGAGCACATATGGCCTTTTCATTATCTGGAAGAAGGGACTTACCATGAAGTTTTAAATTACCTCTCCCACTCTTCCAAAGAATTGCCGGAGGCCTTTGTCTGCGATGACGATATCATTGCCCTGGGCGCCATGCGAGCCTTTCAGGAAAAAGGCTATCGGATTCCGGAAGATATTTCCATCATTGGATTCGCCAACCGGCCGCCCTGCAAATTGAGCAATCCGCTGCTTACCACTATTAATAATTTCCCGGAATATGTGGCAGCGGCAGCCATTGATGAGCTCTATCGGCTCATCCAGGATAAAAAAACAGGCGCGCCGAAAAGGCCCGCCAACAAAATCCTGGTAAGTACGGAACTCATTATCCGGGACTCTGTGGCGGACCGCAATCCCGATATTTAAGCCGTTCATTGACAAGACCTTCCTGCAGGGGGCTGTCCTGATTTAGCATTTTCAGGACAGCCCTTCTTCTATGCTATCGGGAAATTTCTATCAGAGAGACAAAGGGGGAGGCACATTTTCACTTTACACAGCGTTAAAGCTCTGCTAATATAGAACTGATTCATTTCTGACACACTTTTTAAGCCGGCAGGAGAATTCATCCATTTCCGGCTGTCTTCAGATGAAAATAACAAAACGAGGGGGAAAAAGATTATGTCAGGTGATACTTTAAAGATTTTGTTTGCCATGGTGGGTTATATGCTGGTGGTCATTGGAATTGGCCTTTTCTTTGCCAAACGTGCCCAGGCAAACTCAGAAAACTATTTCCTGGGCGGACGCTCCCTGGGTCCATGGGTAGCTGCCATGAGTGCAGAAGCCTCAGATATGAGCGGCTGGCTGCTGATGGGCCTTCCGGGCGTTGCTTACTGGTGCGGTCTGGCTGATGCAGCCTGGACAGCCATCGGACTGGCCCTGGGTACATACGTGAACTGGCTGATCGTAGCCAAGCGGCTGCGCCGCTATTCCGCAGTGGCAGGGGATTCCATTACCGTGCCGGATTTCCTGAGCAACCGGTACCACGAAGACAAAAAAGTCATCCTGGGAATCTCCGCAATCTTTATTCTGGTATTTTTCACTGTGTATGCCTCAAGCTGCTTTGTAACCTGCGGCAAGCTGTTTTCCACATTATTCGGGCTTTCCTATCATTCCATGATGATTGCAGGAGCCATCTTTGTGGTGATCTACACCTTCATCGGAGGCTTTCTGGCAGAAAGCGCATCAGACTTTATGCAGGCAGTGGTCATGGTCATTGCTCTGCTCACCGTCCTGATCCTGGGTACATCTGCAGCAGGCGGTCTTGATCAGGTCATCGATAATGCGCGCAGTATTCCCGGCTATCTTTCTCTGACTGCCACAGCCACACCGGTTACAGATGCAGCAGGCGTACAGCAGGCATCCGGAGGTGTTCCGCTCTTTGGCGAAGCCGGCAGCTATGGCCTGCTTACCATCATCTCCACCCTTTCCTGGGGACTTGGTTATTTTGGCGTACCCCAGGTACTGCTGCGTTTCATGGCCATCCGTAAGGAGAGAGAACTGACCCAGTCCAGACGTATCGCAACTGTATGGGTACTGATCTCTCTGAGCGCCGCTGTTTTCATCGGTCTCATCGGGCGCGCCCTGTTCCCGGTGGAGGAAAGTCTGGCTACTGCCAGCGGCGCGGAAAACGTATTCGTTGTATTATCTCAGAGCCTTCTTCCCGCTGTACTGGCAGGCATCATTATGGCAGGAATCCTGGCAGCGACCATCAGTTCTTCCGATTCCTATCTGCTGATCGCCGCCTCCGCAGTATCCAAGAACCTGTACGAGGGTATTCTGAAGAAAAATAAAGCAGATGACAAGAAAGTTATGAACCTCTCTAGGATCGTACTTCTGCTGATCGCTCTGGCAGGTATGGTCATTGCCTGGGATGAAAACAGTGTAATCTTTAATATTGTGTCCTTTGCATGGGCCGGCTTCGGCGCAACCTTCGGACCGATCATGCTGTTCTCCCTGTTCTGGAAGCGCACCACACGCACAGGTGCCATCGCCGGCATGATCACAGGCGGTGTCATGGTCTTTGTCTGGAACCTGCTGTTGAAGCCCATGGGCGGTATTTTCGGCATTTATGAGCTGTTTCCCGCTTTCGTGCTTTCCTGTATCGTGATCGTTGTGGTGTCTCTTGCAACAAAAGCACCTTCTGATCAGATCACCAGAGAATTTGAACTGGCAGCCGGAAAACAGAGTATTCAGTAATCGGCAGCATCTATTCACTCATAATGGATCTTTTTCATCCCGGCTTTTCTCTCTGCCGGATCACATCTCTCACCCCGTGATCCGGACAGTCATCCCGTGAAGAGCCGGGATTCTTTTGTTCATTTCACCGTTTTTTCTCCATTACACGATTAATAAATTTCTGCGGGATTTCATAGGCAAACATGATCCCCAGAACAATAGCCACTGCTGCCCCCACCGCATCTCTCCCATATTCACCGCTCAGACGGGTTTCATCCATGATCAGGTAATAGACCGTACGGTAAATGCTGATCCCCGGAACCAATGGGAAGATCACCGGCAGCAGAAACAGAGTTGCCGGACATTTTTTCCGGGCCGCCTCAAATCTGGATGCCGCCGCCACAAAAACCGTGGCGACCAGAGTGGCAAAAAAAGCAGAAACATCCATTTTGCCTGTTCCCAGCCAGCAGATAATCCATCCGCTTCCTCCTATGATACCGCAGTTCAGATAGTATTCCTTCGGAACATAGAACATCACAGAAAAAGCCACCGTTCCCACTGCCGCAGCCAGGAACTGAAAAATCCCCTCCCATATCATAGCACCAGTACGCCTCCCATTTTCCCATACAAGATAAAAAACGCGCCCACTCCCATGGCAATGCCAAAGGTCACCATAAGAGTATCAATAAGGCGTATGGTTCCGGACATGTAATCTCCGTTGGCAAAATCCCGGATCGAGTTCACAAATGACACTCCGGGAAGCAGCGGCATAATCGCGCCTACAACGATCAGTCCATACTGTTTTCCGATTCCCAGATGATAAAAGAACATACCGACGCCTGTAGCCAGAAATGCTCCCACCAGATTCACCAGAAGCTTTGAGGTATGCTTTTCTCTGTGACCGAGCGCAATAAGAAACACGTACAAAACAAATCCCGCCCCAAAAGAAGCCAGGCAGTCCATCAGCCTGCCTCCGGCCACATAACAGAAACAGGCGGCACCAATGCCGGAAGCCAGGATCCTGGTCAGTTCCCGTTTCCCCGGCATATGACAGATCTCCTCCAACCTCGCTTCTGCTTCTTCCAGGGTATAGCGGCCTTCTTCGATTTCTCTGGATAACCGGTTTACTGCATCCACTTTACTCAGTTGCACAGTGGATAACGGAATATGCCGTACTTTCGCATACATCTGACGAAATTCATTTTCCGCTGTCAGAAAAACCCCGTTACTTAAGATAAAAGGACTGGTACTAAATACCCCAAAATATTTTCCGATCCGTCGAATCGTTTCCTCCACCCTGGATATTTCCGCTCCGCATTCCAGAAGTATGCTCCCTGCCTTCAGGGAAAGATCCAGCACTCTTTTGTCATAACTGTTCATACTGCCACCAGATTACTCCGGCGAAAAGGAACGCCCCCGTACCTTTCCGCCGGTTTTTCAGCCTGTCCGTTATTTCTATTTTTTAGCCGCTTTGTTCGCCATAATCTCACGTCTTCTGTCCCTGGTCTTGACCATCCACAAAAGTGTCGCAATAAATCCTACGACCGCAACACCTGTCATAATGCCGAAGAATACCTTATAGCCCTGTGCTCCTGCCCAGTGATCCAGGCACAGACCGGCTACCATGGGTGCAAACAGCTCTACGCTGTATCCAAGAGGTGTCAGGATCGCAGTTGCGGTTCCTGTCGTTTCCAGAGGATAATCCCCCTCTTCCATAATCGCAAAATGCATGGACTGGCAGGCATACATAGACGCATAAATTGCCGCACAGAACACCAGCAGCATCCAGATCATGGAGGCTTTGCCCGGCGTAGCAATCAAACCAATCAGGCCGATAATCATGATCGCATAAGAAATTGCGCACACCTTGGAAGAACCGAACTTATCTGCCAGAAATCCGGCCACAAAGCACCCTACCGGACGGCAATACTGGGAAAAATATCCCATTGCTGCACCGATAATGGCCGTTGCGCCAAATACAGCCGTTGCATATGGTGTTATGTAGAAGTAACTGCAGCACATAGCGTAGGAGCAGAAAATGATCAGTACATGCAGCCAGGTAGTTGGCATTTTCAGTACTCTCTTTAACTGCAGCACATCCACCAGCGCATGGGTTTCTCTCTTAAAGGGTACATCCTTGTAAAAGATCAGGATCAGGATTCCCAGAATAATATTGATCAGGGAATACACAATGATCACAGAGAAAAGGGCTGCCTGGGAATTGATCTTGGTGGAGATCGCGCCGAACAAAGCCAGGATCAGTGCAGACTGCACCATATTTGTGATTCCTCTTCCGCCTTCAAAAAGTCCAAACACACGTCCCTGTTCATCTTCGGAAGCAATGGAACGGAGAGCCTTGATCAGGGCGCTCCAGAAAGTCAGAATGGAGGTAATTCCCCATACTGCATGGATCAGGAAGATTGCCCAGTAAGGCGGTTTCAGAAGAAGCGTAAATCCCATCAGACCTGTAACGATCAGTGAAAGCGTCAGCAGCTTCTTCGCCGGCCAGCGGTCAGCACAGAACCCGCCCAGGAAATATGCAATAATAGCAAATCCGCCATACGCACTTCCCAGCGCTCCCATCTGGGTATTGGTCAGATTAAAACATGCTACAAAATCATCATAATAATAGCTTCTGAAATAGGGAAGGGAATATACCATGGCACCGGAGATGATCAGGATCACCAGGGTAGGTATATTCTTTTTCAGTTTGCCTTCCGCCTTTGAATTACTCATAATCTCTCTCCCTCAATCATTTTTCATATGAAATAATGTGGTCTTCCAGTTTTTTGGATGTGGAAGTCAGAATCCTGCATCCGTCTTTGGTCACAAGGATATCATCCTCGATCCGCACGCCGCCGATCCCTTCCAGATAAATGCCCGGTTCAATGGTAAAGGTCATGCCCTCTTCCAGAACCAGCTCATTCACGGAAGTGATATAGGGCTCTTCATGAACGCTTAAGCCCAGTCCATGACCTGTCCTGTGCAGGAACAGTTCTCCATAACCAGCTTCTGTGATCACATCTCTGGCTGCCTTATCTACATCTTTGGCTTTGACACCCGGTCTTACCGCAGCAATTGCTGCCAGGTTGGCCTTTAATACAATATTGTAGATCTTCTCCAGTTCCGGATGGCCTACTTTGCCCACAAATACACATCTGGTGATATCTGACCAGTAGTAATTATAGTAAGCGCAGAAATCCATCAAAACGATGTCGCCATCCTGGAATGCATAATTCCCGCTGACTCCATGGGGATTGGCTGAATTTGGTCCGCCCAGAGCCAGAATGATCACTTCATCCGTGTTAAATCCAGGATACCGGGTCATATAGGTATACAGCATCATGTAGAGCTCTTTTTCTGTCATGCCCGGTTTGATCTTGTCTGAGACATACTCCAGCGCCTCATCCACGATCTTCGCTGCAAACTGCATATCTTCGATTTCTTTTTCATCTTTATACATCCGCAGTCTGGCAATGCAGTCTCCAATATCCACAACTTCACAGCCCAGACGATAGAAATATTCACCCACAGACATGGAAAAATATCTGGTCTCAACTGCTAATTTTCTGCATTCTCCCACTGCCTGGCGGATGGCCTCCATCGGTCCGTCGCTGTCCTGATAGGTGATCTCCGGCACGGTATTCTTCATGCACCCGGTGTCTACACTGGGGTTTACCATAATCACCTGTTCTGTTGCCGCATCCAGCACCAGTCCATAATACCGCTCATATGGAATCACATGAATCCCTGTCAGATAGTTAATGGACATGGGGTCACCAATGATGGCTTTGTCGATTCCTTCTTTCCGAAGAAGCTCACATGCCTTACGCTGTCTGTTTTTCAAAACTTCCATTTGTAACTCATCTCCACCTTTCCTTCATATATCGCACAATTTTCATCACTTTTTCACACATTTCACTTTTTTCATTATATCACTCTAGTTAATTTTTTTCAATAATTTCACATATATAGTTTTTTATGATTTATTTTTCACAATATTATTCCTGTAAAGAAATGTCAGAGCATTTTTATGTGACAGAGAACTCAGAACAAAATATTCCACTTCCCTAGCATATAAAAAGCAGGATATGAATTCACATAAATGAAATTCATACCCTGCATGAATCTTTTTCAAATATCTGCTTTTAACCAATCTTATTTGTCTTCTTCACTCTCCGTTTCACTGTCCTCTGGCCAGAAACGGCTCCAGAAAGATACAACCGGTTCTTTTTCGCCCCTGTTATAACAACAGTGCCGGGAATGCGCCTTGATCAGAATACAATCGCCTTCCTTCAGATCATAAATCTCTCCGTCCACATCCACAGTCATCTCTCCGGACAGGACCGTTCCCACTTCATGACATTTATGCGCCCAGTAAGTACCTTCAAAGCTGCTCCCCGGCTCAATCGTCATATACAGATAGGAACCAAATTCTCTGCCAAAATCCATTGTCTCTATCTTTGTATTATTTGCTTCATCCACAGTAATTTCCCGATCCTCACGACGTATGATCACCTTCTCTTCTGCGTTTCTCTCCAGCAGATCTCCCAGAGACGTATGAAGAACTTCGCATATTTTCTGAAGGTTTACCAACGTGGGGCTTTTTTCATTTCTCTCCAGATAACTCAAATAGCCTACAGACAGACCCGTAGCTGCTGACATTTGCTGCAGCGTCAGCTTCTGCTGTTTTCTCAGCCTGCGGATGCTGCTTCCTATTTTCTTAATATCCCCCATCTGTCTTCCCCGCTTTATAGTATACATTTTTAATTATATTTACTTTTCTATTTTATCATAATTCATATGTTTTTCAATTTCAATTTTTTTCATATATGTGATATTTCCATCCGTTTTTTCACAAATTCTATTGACTTTCCTCTTGGCCGGGAGTATGATAGCAATAGCATTTCACATATTCCATAATTTTCTTCGCAATTTTCACACATTTTTATAACTTTTTAATAACTTGGATGCCAGGGGCAAAAGACCGGAATCCCCCTGTGCTTGCACAGAGGTGGATGAATGGCCTTAAACCCCGCCAAAACAAGAGGAAAAAACGGGGAAGAAGCCCCAGTCTGCAAATAGCCATTTTCCGCGGCCAGCAGGGCCGCATTTCCCGGCCAGACAGGGC
>UQMI01000044.1 GCA_900542045.1 uncultured Blautia sp. | reverse complement strand
TTACTGTGGCCGGACTTGCACCGGCTAGTGTGGTCCAGCTTTGCTGGACGCACTACAAACAGAAAGGGCCGCCACGGCAGCCCCTTTTGCTTTTGTTTCTTTTGTATATTTTTATAATCTTTTGATTTCTACTTCAATCCGTCCTGTATTCTCCAGCTCCACACTGAATGAAAGTTTTCCGCCCAGATTTGTTTCCATCTTGCCGATGCTTTCTTTGTTCAGGAAGATCTCGTATTCTGTCTCTGCTTCCAGTTCCACTGTAATCTGCGCATCCTCCTGTCCTTCTACTTCGAATGACATCTTCCTGTCATCCTGTGCCATATGAAATACTGCCGTACCCGGAACAGATTCGTAAACGAACATTCCGTTTCTCTCCAGCTTTGTAATTTCTCTGAAGGTTTTTACTTTATACATATCTCCCATATGCTCATAGTCTGAAAGTTTGGATTTCGAAGATAATTCATAGTCTCCAAAACTGATTGTTCCGTTCTCTTCTGTCCGAATCAACTCTTTTACTGATGACATGTTTTTTTGTCCTCCCTAAGACTTCTCTGTTGTATTTCAATAGATTCCGGGAAAATACTTCCCTCTTTGTAGCAATATTATATAATAAATGCCGTAATTTTTCCAGTATGGCAGAGAATTTTTTGCAGCTTTTTCTTTACATAAAATTGAAAACTTTCTTTCCAAATTTCACAAATCCCTCAAATTCCTTTCACAGAATGAACACATTTTTCTCTTATATTATTAAGTGAATTAAGTTTCCTCAACTTTTTTCAACAAACTTTTCTTTTTCATACTGCCGGCGCCATTGGCGCCGGCTTTCTCCATTTTCAGAGGCATTTCTGTTCCCGCAAAGCCATTTTCTGACGCATATCCGCACGTTTTTCCTTCAGAAACAGAAAAAGCGCGCGCAAAATGCGCACACTTCTTCTTATCAGATTTTGATCTTTTCATTAAAAGATGTCAGGAGCAAATAAACCCAATTATACTGCCGGCGGATTGTCACAGCAGCAGTTATTTACTCTGTCGCGAAAAGAATTTCCTTCTTTTTCAGCCTCACATGCACTGTATCCCCGTTATGGATACGTCCTTCCAGGATTTCATTGGCCAGAGCATCCTCGATCTGGGACTGGATCGCCCTGCGAAGGGGCCTGGCTCCATATTTGCTGTCAAATCCTGCCTCCGCCAGATGATTTTTCACCGCCGTACTTACCTTCAGAGTAATATTCATCTGTTCCCTGCAGCGCTTTTCCAGTCCGCTCAGCAGAATCGTTACAATCTGACGGATATTTTCCTTCGTGAGCGTGTGGAATACCATGATCTCATCGATACGGTTCAGAAATTCCGGCTTGAAAATCCGCCGTACTTCTTCCATCACGCCGCTCTTCATCCGTTCATAATCCTTCTCCTCATTGTCTTCGGAGAGGAATCCCAGTTTCTTCGGTTCAATGATCGCCTGGGCCCCCGCATTGGAAGTCATGATCAGGATCGTCTGTTTAAAATCTACTTTCCGGCCCTGGGCATCGGTAATATGGCCATCATCCAGAACCTGCAGGAGAATATTGAACACATCGGGATGTGCCTTCTCGATCTCGTCGAACAAAATGACGCTGTAGGGATTCCGGCGCACCTTCTCGCTCAGCTGACCGCCTTCGTCATATCCCACATAGCCCGGCGGAGAACCGATCAGCTTGGATACGCTGTGCTTCTCCATATACTCCGACATGTCTACCCGGATCATGGCCTGTTCGCTGCCGAATACAGCTTCTGCCAGGGCTTTGGACAGTTCTGTCTTTCCCACGCCGGTAGGTCCCAGGAACAGGAAAGAACCAATGGGTCTTCCCGGATCCTTCAGCCCCACTCTGCCCCGTTTGACCGCCTGGGCCACGGCGCGCACCGCATCGTCCTGGCCTACCACACGTTTATGCAGCTCTTTTTCCAGTCTGGCCAGACGCCTGGATTCCCCTTCGGCCAGACGCTTCACCGGGATCTTGGTCCATCCGGAGACAATATCTGCCACGGCATCTTCGTCTACGGTCAGACTCTTTCTCTTCCGTTTGGCTTCCATCTTTCTGTGCAGTTCTTCTCTCTGCTCCCGTACATCTTCCTGCTGCGCCTGCAGAGTCTGGGCCAGTTCGATTTCCCCGGACTTCAGTGCCTCTTCCTTGGCCTCTGCCAGTCTGGAAATCTCCTCTTCCACCTTCAGCACTTCTTCCGGCACCTTGTATCCGGCCAGACGTACTCTGGAAGCCGCTTCATCGATAAGGTCAATGGCTTTATCCGGCAGAAAACGGTCATTCACATAGCGCTCGGACATCTGCACTGCTGCCTGGATTGCTTCATCCGTAATGGTCACGCCATGATGCCTCTCATAGTAAGGCCGCAGTCCCTGCAGAATGGCAACGGCCTGTTCCTCTGTGGGTTCCTCCACCATAACAGGCTGGAATCTCCGTTCCAGGGCCGCATCTTTTTCGATATATTTCCGGTATTCTTCCAGAGTCGTGGCGCCGATCAGCTGAATCTCGCCTCTGGAAAGGGAAGGCTTCAGAATATTGGACGCATCCAGGGCCCCTTCCGCTCCGCCGGCTCCGATAATGGTATGAAGCTCATCGATAAACAACAGGATTCCCTTATTGTCCGCCACTTCTCTGACTACATTTTTGATCCGTTCTTCAAATTCACCCCGGTATTTGGATCCGGCCACCATTCCGGACAGATCCAGCACCACTACCCGTTTGCCCTTCATGGTATCAGGCACCAGATCCCATACGATTCTCTGGGCCAATCCTTCTGCAATGGCTGTCTTACCCACGCCAGGCTCTCCGATCAGGCAGGGGTTATTCTTGGTCCGCCGGCTCAGGATCTGTATGATCCGGCTGATCTCTTCCTCTCTGCCGATCACCGGATCCAGTCTGCCCTGGGCTGCCAGCGCCGTCAGATCTCTGCTGTACTGGTCCAGCACCGGTGTGGCGCTGCCCTTGGCGCTTTTCATCATTTTTCCGGACTGGAGTTCCTCCTGGGTAAAGCGTCCCTCCTCACCAATGGCTGTAAGGATGCCCACATACAGCTTCTGGATCTGAATGCCCATAGTATACAGCAGCCGCGTGGCCACACAGTCTGTCTCCTGCAAAAGAGCCATCAGGACATGCTCCGTCCCCACCTGAGAAGAATTCAGCGAATCCGCCACATCCGAACTGCTGCGGATGATCTTCTCCGCTCTCGGTGTATACTCTGCTCTCTCTGCCACAGCCTGAGCCGCCGGCGGCGCAATCAGCTTGTCGATCAATGTCTCCAGTTTGTCTTCTTCTACTCCAAACTCAGACAGGACCATTCCGGCCGTACCTTCCTTTTCCTTTAATAATCCCATCAGGATGTGCTCTGTTCCGATATAATTATGCCTGAGAGCGTCTGCATACTCTTTTGCGAGCTGCAAAGCTTTTTTTGCCTGTCTCGTAAAGCGATCCTGCATATATCTCCTCCTTCTGCCGCAAAAACGGCTCTGTCATTTTTGTCTGTTTTTTATTCGTGGAATTCTTCGAATACTTCATCAATCAACTGATGGACCTCATCTCTTGAAATATTCTTACAACAGCCTCTGGCCAGAACCATCCGCAGGTTCTCTTTCATCTCTTCCAGCGCCTTTATCTTGTCCACATCAATAGATATCACAGCTCCCCGTCTCCTGTCAATGGAAACAAACCCCTCCTGACGCAGCAGAGCATAGGCTTTGTTCACCGTATGCATGTTGATTCCCACGTCACCGGCCAGCTGGCGCACAGAGGGCAGCACATCCCCTTCCTGCAGAGAAGATGTGGCGATCAGATGGATAATCTGATTCGTCAGCTGCATATAAATTGCTTCTTCGCTGTTAAAATCTATCTCGATCATCAATTGGGATCACCCTTTCTCCTATGTGTTTCATCTGTTATACGAATACTAGCACACTCTGGTATAAAAAGCAAGCATCCCATTTCAGAGGTGCATACGGAAAGTAGTCGCAAAATCAAAAAGGAGGAAAAGAATACCTTCCTCCTGTTGTTACTCTCCTAACGTCATGATATCATTAATTGTAAGAATCATATACAATTTTTTTATTTTCCTCACGATTGATCGCTTCGGTAAAACAATTTACAAATCCAGTCAGACATTGGTCTTTATCATTGGCTCTCCACACAAGAGCCATAGGATAATATTCGTCCTGAATGGGATATACCCGTATATTTTCTGAAAAAAATTTCTCCGTTCTTCTGTTCAGTCGCTTCCAGAATGCCGGCGAGGCAATGCCCACACCTCTCCTGGAAAGTATCTCAAGGCAAAGACTTTCCCGTGAAACAATATGTTCAATTTTGGGCCGAAAACCATAGGGAATAAACATAGCGCGAAGCGCCTTTACATAAGGAGAATCCTCATTTCCATGTGCCACTGTCAGAGAACCCCCCAGCAGATCCGGCAGCCTCAGCTGTTCTTTTTCTGAAAGAGCATTTTCTTTAGATACCAGAATGCAGAACTGAAACGCACTGATCCGCAGCTTTTTCACGTATTCTTCCATGCTTACCGTATAACTTTCCGGACAGATCATCAAATCCGCCCTGTTATGAAACAGGTCATAGCAGTCCTCTCCTCCCCCATCATATACTTCAATACTGGCGCCCTGATATTGCTCTCTGAATTCCTGTATGATCTGATATAAAAGCGGTACGTCAAAAAAGCCATCATAAAACAGCTTCAGTGTCCTTACCGGTGCCGCCTGAACAGCTTCCGCCTTGACAAATGCACTCTGCAGATATTTCTGGGACCTCAGGAGTTCCTGATAAAGCACTTTTCCAGTAGGAGTCAGTGACAGGCCATTCCCTGACCGTATAAAAAGAATCAGACCATAATTTTTTTCAAAATTTGCGATTCGTTTACTGACCGCCGGCTGGCTGATGTTCATTTCCTTCGCTGCCATTGTCATATTCCGTGTCTGGGCTACTTTCAAAAATGTTACAATTTCCGCATAGCTGAGTTCATCATAATTTATAGCTTTCATAGAAATTATCCATTTCCCCATAACGATACGTTATGGACATTAAAATATCTTCATTTGTTTTCAGATTATTATCATTATATACTGAAATCAGAGAGAAATCCATCTTCTATTGAATTACGATGATAAGGAGGCAATTGTATGAGCAGAAAAGATGAACTGTAAAAGTCTGAACCGAGCACGCAAATATCGGCTATATTCCGTGCGTTTTTACAGATGCCAATTTCCTGCGGCACCCCAAATGTGTAAATGAACGCCCGGAGGGACACGATGGATACGATTGGTTTGGCGTTCACTGGACGTATCAGCCGGAAACACTTTCTCCCATGGTTTCACCGGGATATCCGCATGTGATTACCGATATCACGAAATGGGAAGAACAGGTAACTTTCCCGGATCTGTCTCAATATGACTGGGCAACCGCTGCAGAAGAAGAAACACGGGATTGGGACAGAGAAAACAAATATTCTGAAGTTATGATCATCAACGGATGCTTCGAACGTTCGCACCATCTGCTGGGATTCGAAGAGGCACTGATTGCCATGTATGAGGAACCGGAAGCTTACCAGACCCTGCTGAACCGTATCGCTGACTATAAGTGCGAACTGATAGAGATCATTGCCCGGTATTATAAGCCGGATATCATTATGATGCACGATGATTACGGCGCCAATGACCGTATGCTGATGTCTCCGGACAACTGGCGTCAGTTTATTAAAAAGCCTCTGTCCCGGCTGGTAGATACAGCTCATAAGAATGGCATGATTTACGAGCATCATTCCTGCGGACACATCGAACCGATCATTGGAGACCTGATCGAAATCGGAGTAGATGCTATTGATCCCCTGCAGAGACCCTGTAATGATATTGAAAAAATAAAAAAAGAATACGGCGGCAAAATCACTCTGGTCGGCGGCTTCAGTTCACAGACTGTGATCGAAAACCCGGATGCAACGGAGGAAGAGATCAATACTGATATTGAATACGCCTACGATACCCTTGCTCCCGGCGGCGGATATGTCTCTTTCCCCGTAGTACTGGATATGGCCGGATTCGCTCCGAAACTTGTAAAAGAACATATGAAGCTGGCCCAAAAATTTTCCAATACATAATGTCTGTTTTGTCATAAAAAAGGAGAATCTATGATTTCAAAAATTGATGTACATACCCACTACCTTCCGCCGGCTTATACAGAAATGCTTCGCAGACGAAATCTGACACTGCTGGATGGAGGTGTTCCCGTTCCGACCTGGAATATGGATATGCAGCTGTCTCTTATGGACAGACTTTCCGTCTCCACTTCACTTCTGTCAATCTCATCTCCCCATCTTCATATGGGAGAGCCGGCAGAAGCCATTGAGACTGCACGGGCAGCCAATGAATATGGCAGTGATCTGAAGAAAAAATATCCAGGCAAAATTGGCATTATGGCAAGCCTTCCGCTGCCGGAAACAGAAGCTTCCATTCAGGAAATCCAGTATTGCCGGGACCAGCTTTCCCTTGACGGGTTTGCCCTCATGACAAATTCCAATGGCATTTACCTTGGAAATCCTCTGCTGGATCCGGTTATGGAAAAATTAGACCAGATCAACGCAGTAGTCATCATTCATCCCACACAGCCTTCTGCCCTGCCAGAAGGAATCTCCGAACAGCTGATATATCCTGCCATGGAATTTTTCTTTGACACGACCAGAGCTGTGGCCAATATGCTGCTAAACCACATTTTTTCCCGCTATCCACATATTCGGTGGATCATTCCTCATGCGGGAGCTTTTCTGCCAATTCTTTCAGACAGGCTGAGCGCTGTGACAAAAATATTCGGCGAGTCCTGCAGCAGTATTGAACAGGATCTCTCGGGATTGTACTATGACCTGGCAGGTTTTTCCATGCCAAAGCAACTGGAAATATTAAGAAAAGTTACCAGTGACACGCATCTGCTGTATGGCAGTGACAGCACCTTTACCCCTGCAGACTCCTGCGAGATCCTAAAGAAAGAAATGGACGCTCACCTGAATAAAGAACTGCAGACTCTGGTATACCAGGAAAACGCCAGACAGCTGTTCCCTCAGTTTTATTCTGCATAACTCAGGAGGATAATACTATGCAAACAATTATTAAAAATGCTCTGGTCTTTAACGGAACCCAAATAGAAGGAATCCATGATGTCAGTTTTCAAGACGACTTTATTACAGATTCCTTTATTCCTGACAGCAACACGCAGATAATAGATGGCACGGGCTGTACGTTACTTCCAGGGCTGATTGATTCCCATATTCATTTGAACTCCATAAATAATTTAAAACAGGCAGCCCAATATGGTGTCACAACTATGCTGGATATGATGACAGACGATGCAGCGCTTGTGAACTCTCTTCGTCACCAGCCAGGTCTTCCATACATCCAGAGCTGCTATCAACCAGTTATTTCTGCTCCCGGTCCTATGCTGATAGCTTCCCTTGGCACAGTTTCTGCTTCTGTGCAAACACCGGAAGAAGCACGTGCCCACATTCAAAAGCAGTTGGATATGGGTGCCGAATACGTGAAACTGATTTTAGAGCAGCCGCCTTTGGTCGAAAAAATGCTTTCTGAAGAAATCATTGCTGAAACTGTCCGTTACGCTCATGAAAAAGGAAAACCGGTCTTTGCCCATACGACTTCAGTGACAGCATATCAACTTGCAGTGAAATACGGCGTGGATGTTTTAAATCATATTCCTAAGGAAGAAGTACTTCCACAGGAAATCATTGCCGAAATAAAAGAAAAAGATCTGACTGTAATTCCAACTATGTTTATGCAGAAAGGAATGGTAGATGCAATTCATCGTCTGATGCCCGACAGGCCCGCAGACTATTCCATTGTGGAAGAGACTCTTCGAAAGATGCACCAGGCCGGTATTCGTATCATCGTGGGAACAGACTCTAATCTAACAAATAAAATGAATTTCATACCCCACGGGAAAGCAATGCATGAAGAACTGAAATTGATGGTTAAAGCAGAATTTACCCCTGAAGAAGCACTCTTTTGTGCCACTTCACTCCCAGCTGAAACTTTCCAGCTGGAAAAGAGAGGAAAAATCCATCCCGGATTCCATGCTGATCTTATTCTTGTCAATGGAAATCCATTGGAACGAATAGAGGAAATTGACCAGATTAAAACAGTATGGATCGATGGAACTCCTGTTCATTCCTGATAATCTTCGCGCGAAGCAAATATCTGGTATACACTTGCTTCGCGCTTTCTTCTGGATATTTTCTATCCCAATATTCCCAAATGCTCCAGAAGGATCTGCAATCCCATCAGGATCAGAATAACCCCTCCGGCGATTTCCGCTCTGGATTTGTACTTACTTCCAAAGATATTGCCGACTGCCACTCCCACAATAGAGAGACAGAACGTTGTGCATCCGATCAGAGCCACCGCTGCCAGTATATTTACCTGGAGAAAAGCAAAGGTAATTCCCACTGCCAGGGCATCGATACTTGTGGCCAGGGCCAGTACTACCATGGTCTTTACATCGAAAGACGGGCTTGGACATTCCTCTTCTCTGGATTCACGGATCATATTGATTCCAATGATCCCAAGAAGTACAAATGCGATCCAATGGTCAATACTGGTGATGGCTTCCTGAAACTGACTCCCCAGCAAATATCCCATAAACGGCATCAGAGCCTGGAAGCCTCCAAAATAGACTCCCGTCAGAACTGCATATTTCCATTGAATCTTCCGCATGGACAGGCCCTTACAGACCGCCACTGCGAACGCATCCATGGAAAGCCCTACCGCAACCAGAAAAAGTGACAGCAAACTCATAATTTTCTTCCTCTCTTGATCATTTTTTGTTTTTTTCTGCAGGACTTTCTCAAAAAAAGAGACCCACCTGCAGAATTATCCTCTGCAGATAAGTCTCATTATTTAAAGCAAAGCCAGATAATCTTTCCTCGTTATTATTCCATTACTGTGAATCATAACTTCTTATCAGTATGTTGACTTAGCTACGCCTGGCGCTAACTACTCCCTTACCTTGGATTTCCATTATACGTAAGAAGCACCCGGTCTGTCAACTGATTTTTATTTATTTTCCATTTGCCGCTTCTGAAGAAGCAGGTTAAATCCCTGAGGATTAATCACAAAACCGGTAGAAGTCTCCAGAAGATGCTTCTGAAGCTGAGCAAAGGGAACTTTCAGAACCCGGAATTTACGTCCTTTGGCAAATTTATGGTATTCATAAACGTCCGTAAATATCGGCTGGTAAATTTCTCCCTTATCATTTTTTACATAGGGAATCCGCACATTTTTTTCGTCGACCGGTTCTCCCGCCATAAGATAGCTGGCCCGTACAAGGTTGGCATTCAGTTCCTCCTCCAGCTCTCTGATATTTCTCTTCTCTTTCTCCGGAACCGGCCGGCGCATTTCCTGCATATAGTAAATACCGGAAAGCTGCAGCGTTGGATTCATCAGCGGTTCCTGTCCCTCAGGATACTTGGAAAAATCATGAGGCGGAACCAGATCTTCCAGATCCAGCTGCCATTTCTCTTCACCGCTCTGATAAACCACTGCATTTACTCCCAGAGAGTACAGTGTAGTGAAAAATCCTACTGCTTTATCTTTGGGAATCTGATAAGCCACCAGCAATATTTTCTGTTCTGTATACTGCTTGGCAAATTTCTGTATCTCAGGCTCAGAATCAAAGATCCACACCTGATCGTCAAACGTATCCTGGTCACAGACAACAAAAGGCTGCTTCGTTGCCCGGCAATAGGGTACGAAAATATAGTCCAGTTTTTTGATCTTTTCTGCAATCTGCTGCTTATCCATTAGGCTTTCCTCCGTTTCATTTCTCGTATCTGCTCCCGGGTCTCTTCTGAAATCTGCCGGGATTCAATGATTTTCTGCAAGGTTTTCTGATAAGTAAAATCATCCAGATGGTGATGAGAAAAATACTCCATTACTTCCTTTGGATATTTCACATAGTACATGGAAAGGGCCCATGCCACCGCCATCTTTACATAGTAAGCGTCATGATGGATTCCATCCAATGCTTCCAGCACCCAAGGGAGATATTCCTTCTCCTGTTTAAAATGATCCAAAAGCATGATCACACCAAAGCGAATAAAATACTCTCTGTCATCCGTAAGATATTTCTGCAAAAATTCCCAGGTGCGTCCGAGATCTCTTCGTACGATCTTCAGTGTGCTGCACACACAGTCACACACTGCCCAATTTCTTATCTTAGGCACAAAATCCTCTATCCGCACATAGGCTTCGTCCAGCTCCATTTTCGCATAGCCGATCACCAGCCCCTGCAGCATAGTCTCTTCGTAAGTCTCCTCCGTTGCCTCCGCAAGATAAGACCGCCAGTCTCCCCGGGCCAGTTCTCTGGCCAAAGCGCGCAGCTGAGGGATCCGGACACCCATGATCTTATCCTCCCCCGGCACCAGAGAGGAATGAAAGGTTTTATATTTCTCGTCCACCAGCAGCTCCAGCCTCTGACGGATCGGATTCTTTCCCTGCCCCGGCTCCCCCGCCGCCGACAGCTCTTTTTCCTCGTATGCCATAAACTTCTCCTTCTGCATAAAACGGGCTTCCCAAAGCCACCTGGCCCTTTTCGAAAGCCATGACTCCACCAATGGTGCAAACCGCCCGATTACGTAACATTATATCATCTTCTGCAACGGCGCGCATTATATTTTTCACAGAAGTAGAGAAAAAGACCATCGTACCTTGAATGGTTTCGTTGGTACGATGATCTTTTTCTGAGGGTTTACTTATAATATTTATTATTAAGCTACAGCTTAATAACCACTTTGATCACATCTTTCTTGTCATGGACTACTTTCTGAAATGCCTCCTGGCTATGGGCAAAATCAAATGTGTGAGATAATGCCGGCAATATTTCTGAACGTTTATATTCCAGCAGACACAGTGCCTCTTCAAATAAATTGCTGTAACGGATGATCGGAACAAATTTAATTCCATGCATTACCACACTGGCCATTGGCATTGGTGTATTATCGTGCGCCATCAGGCCTAACAAAGTGACAGTTCCTCCATCTCTGACCAGTTCGGTGGTCTGCCAGAAAGTTTCATCAGAACCAACCGCCTCGTATACATACATCGCTCCCAATCCATCTGTCAGTTCTTTTACTCTTTCCCGCTGTGCAGCAAGCATGTCTCTTATGTAGAACAGGGGCCTTTCGAATACAGTTCGATCAAACTGGTAGCTGATAAGTATGAATATAGCATTCATTTGCAGGGAAGAGGCTAAATTATCTTTGTAGCACCATTTTTTCAAACAGGGGCAAGTGTGCCTTACATAAGTCACGCCTGCCCCTGAATTTATCCACGCCAAAGGAAAAGATATCTAACGACACCATCTTTCTCCCTGTTCTTTGTACAATAAAATTATATTTGTTTTATTTTGATGAATAAGTCTGTTTTATAAATTAATAATTACTGTTGATAGTAGCTTACACTCCTCTTAAAATAATCTCTCTCTTTTGAAGTTTTCAAACTCTTCTGTGTTGATAAGCATATCTTCTGCCCATTTGTCAGCCGCTCTCTCCCCTTCGTCTGTTACACGATGCGTCTGTCCTACATGGCCGAGAACAATATGTCCCAATTCATGGAACAAGCGAAACCAGAACTTATCTGTATCTGTTCCATTCACAGTAAGTCCCACAACAATCCTATTCCCGTCCATAAACGATGCCCCCTGAAGAAACGAACCTTTCAGATACGGAAGAAATACCAAAGCTATTCCGCAATCTGCAAGGTGCTTCTTTATCTGCGGACAAAACTCATCTGGTTTTAACGTTGTCATTTTTCGAAGCTCAGGTAACTCCGCAATCAGTCTTTTGATATTGATGGGCGCAGTTTGAATATCACGTGCTTTAATCTTCACTTCCTGAGCCCATGCTATCAAAGCAAGATCACTCTTTTCCGTAATCGCCAGCTTTCTGCATGCAATTCGAGTAATCTGCTCATTTTCCAGGAGAGATAACGCAACTACTTCAAAGTATTTTCTAAGATAGATAATTTTCTCCCTGGTATTTTTCGACTCGGGAACCCATCCGAGTTTTACCATTTCACCATAGGGAAGTTGTTTTGCTACTTCAGCGTCAGCATCCATCGCATTCTCAGCCTCTGCTTTTACAATCTTTTCTCTGTAAATCGCCTCAAGATTGTTCCAAAACTTTGCCGGAACACCCAGAACCATCTCTAATCTGACAGCCATCTCAGGTGTGAGCTGGACCTCTCCATTGATCAGTCTGCTGATATGCTTCTCAGACAGATCCATCCTGGCCGCAAACTCTTTCTGGGTCATTCCTCTGTCCTTCAACTGTTCTTTGATTGTCGCCCCAGGCGGCGTAGCAATAAAACTGCGGCTCTTCACCATAACATTACCTCCCATTTATAATCAATGATAATTGACAATTTCCAAAATATTCACTATTTGAATTTCGTTACCGCTTTTCTCAAATACCAACCTATACGGATGAATCAAATCCAATGCATACTGTCCTTTTCTATTCTGCGATAATGGATGACATCTTCCAATATGAAACTGTATCATCATCTCCACAGTATCAGCTGCCGCTATCTCATCTATACGCTGATGTATTTTTTCAGCCATTTTCACGCCGTAGGTTCGCTCTGCAGTTCTGACATCTGTACAGATCTTTTCAATTTTCCTGTTTTTATACGTGATATTCAATCCATCATCTCTCTTTCGATTTACCTTTGAGGTAATTTTATAATAGCATATGCATCTTATCTCGTCAACAACAAGTTTACCTCGCAGGTAAATTTATGTATTGCTTTCTATCTCATAACCTCAAACCATAGAAAAAGCGCCGCAGCACAATCAGATTTTCCCGACTGTCTGTGACGCTTTTTCCTTAAATATTATCTTTTGCACGAATGATCCAATTGACACAATCAATCCATCATCTCAAATATTATTCCTGCCCCGATATACTCACGCCTCATCAATGGCTTTTCCAATGTCATGGCGCATATATTTGTTGGCGAAGGAAATCCACTCCGTAGCTTTATAGGCATTGGCCCTAGCTTCTTTCAGATCTTTTCCTTTTGCAGTAATGCCCAGAACACGGCCGCCATTGGTGACAAACTGGCCATTTTCCATCTTGGTTCCTGCATGGAAGCAATAATATCCGTCTTTTCCCTCGAAATTCTCGAATCCGGTGATGGGAATCCCTTTTTCATAGGCAATCGGATATCCCTCTGAAGCCAGTACCACACAAACAGCTGCGTTGTCCTCGAACTGCAGGTCAATAGTATCCAGTTTGCCGTCAATGCAGGCTTCCATCACTTCAATGATATCATTCTTCATTCTGGGAAGCACCACCTGGGCTTCCGGATCTCCGAACCTCGCATTGTATTCCAGCACCTTGGGGCCTTCTTCTGTGAGCATCAGGCCAAAGAAAATGATTCCGGTAAAGGGACGTCCTTCTGCCGCCATGGCATCCACGGTCGGCTGGTAAATATGTTTCTGGCAATACGCATCGATTTCTTTTGTATAGAAAGGACTGGGAGAGAAGGTTCCCATTCCGCCGGTGTTCAGTCCCTGATCTCCGTCTTTGGCACGCTTATGATCCTGGGCGGAAGTCATGGTTTTGATGGTCTTGCCATCCACGAAGGACAGCACAGACACTTCCCGTCCGGTCATGAACTCTTCAATGACCATGGCATTTCCTGCTGCACCGAATTTTTTATCCAGCATGATCTCCTGTACACCGGCTTTGGCTTCCTCCAGGGTATTGCAGATCAATACACCTTTTCCCAGGGCCAGCCCGTCTGCTTTCAGCACAATAGGAAATTTGGCTGTTTCCAGATAAGCCAGCGCTTCATCTGAAGAGGTAAAATTCTCATAAGCCGCTGTTGGTATCCCATATTTTTTCATCAGATCTTTGGAGAATGCCTTGGAGCCCTCCAGAATCGCCGCATTCTTCCGCGGGCCAAATACCCGCAGTCCTTTTTCTTCAAATACGTCTACAATACCGCCCACCAGCGGATCATCCATTCCTACAATGGTCAGATCGATCTTCTGTTCTGCAGCAAAGTCAGCCAGTTTTTCAAACTCCATAGCCCCAATGGCCACGCATTCTGCAATCTGCGCAATACCGGCATTCCCCGGTGCACAGTAAATTTTCGTCACTTCAGGGCTTTTGGCCACGCTTGCGGCGATGGCATGCTCTCTGCCGCCGCTGCCCACAATCAAAACTTTCATAACCGTTTCCTCCTTGTTGCCGCACTCGCTGCGGCCATTCAGGTATCCCCCTGCGGGATTTCCTCCTTATTGCCGCACTTGCTGCGGCCATTCAGGTATCCCCCTGCGGGGTTTCCTCCTTATTGCCGAATCATCACTTTTCCATCTTCTACCTGCACTTTTCCAGCCGCAATGAGGGAAATCGCCTCCGGCAGGATCTTCCACTCTGCCTGCTCCATCACCCTGCGCTGCAGTACCTCCGGAGTATCTCCCTGCTTTACCTCCACAGCCTTCTGCAGGATAATAGGACCGGTATCTGTTCCGGTATCTACAAAATGCACCGTAGCTCCCGTTACTTTCACGCCGAGGTTCAGCACGCCTTCATGGACCTTCAGACCATAATAGCCCACGCCGCAAAAAGACGGAATCAGCGACGGATGGATATTAATGATACGATTCGGGAAGGCTTCCACTACACAGGCCGGTATTGCCACCAGGTACCCGGCCAGCACAACCAGATCCACGCCATACGCCTGAAGCCGTTCCAGCAGAGCCTGATGAAATGCCTCACGGTTCTCGTAATTTTTCGGAGAAATGCATTCTCCTGTAATTCCGTGATTCTTCGCACGCTCCAGCGCATAGGCTCCTGCATTGTTGCTGATAACCACCTTTACTTCGGCATTCTGAATGGTCCCATTGTCAATGGCATCCAAAACTGCCTGCAGGTTTGTCCCGCCGCCGGATACCAGAACTGCTATCTTTAACATAAGGTCACGCCTTTCTCTCCTGCTTCAATGCTTCCCACCACATAAGGGGTCTCCCCTGCTGCGCGGATAGCTTCCATGGTCTTATCTACTTCTGCAGGATCCACAGCCAGAATCATGCCCAGACCCATATTGTACGTATTATACATCATCTGCTCTTCAATCTCGCCTTTGGCTGCCAGAAGCTTGAAGATGGGAAGTACCGGATAGCTGTCCTTTTTCACCACAGCTCTTGTGCCTTCCTTCAGCATCCGGGGAATGTTCTCATAGAATCCGCCGCCGGTGATATGGCTGCAGGCCTTTATGGCAACCCCTGCTTCTTTGATACTCTTCAGCGCTTTCACATAAATTTTTGTAGGAGCCAGCAGCGCCTCTCCCAGAGTGGTCCCCAGTTCCTCATAATAAGTATCCAGAGATTCCCGGGTCATATCAAACACCTTACGCACCAGAGAAAAACCATTGCTGTGTACACCGGAAGATGCCATACCGATCAGCACATCTCCCTCTTTCAGGTTTTCTCCGGAAATCAGATCCTTCTGATCCACCACGCCCACTGCAAAACCGGCCAGATCGTATTCATCTTCCGGATAAAAGCCCGGCATTTCCGCAGTCTCTCCGCCGATCAGGGCAGCGCCGGCCTGACAGCATCCATCTGCCACACCTTTTACGATCTCTGCGATCTTTTCCGGATAATTCTTTCCGCAGGCAATGTAATCCAGGAAAAACAGCGGCTCGCCCCCTGCGCAGGCAATGTCGTTGACACACATGGCAACGCAGTCGATCCCCACAGTATCATGCTTGTCCATAATAAACGCCAGTTTCAGCTTGGTACCTACTCCATCGGTTCCGGACACCAGAGTAGGATGTTCCATATTCTTGAATGCATCCATGGAAAATGCGCCGGAGAATCCTCCAAGACCTCCCAGCACTTCCGGTCTCATGGTCTTCTTTACATGTTCTTTCATTAATTCCACTGATTTATAACCAGCTTCAATATCTACGCCAGCTTTCTTGTAATCCATATTTCCTCCTTCTTGCCGCACTTGCTGCGGCCATTCAGGTATCCCCCTGCGGGATTTCCTCCTTCTTGCCGCACTTGCTGCGGCCATTCAGGTATCCCCCTGCGGGATTTCCTCCTTCTTGCCGCACTTGCTGCGGCGGGTCAGTTCAGAATACAGGAGCTAAAAGCATCCGCTCTTCACATCTGATATCCGTATCGGTTATTTATAATTTTTGTAGCCGACTTCCTGCAGTCTGGCATCCTTTGCTTCCACCTGATCTTTCAGCTTCGCGCTGTATGCTTTTAATTTGCCCAGAAGTTCCTCGTCGGATGTGGCCAGGATCTTGGCAGCCAGAAGGGCTGCATTGGCGCCGCCATTAATGGCTACGGTAGCCACCGGGATTCCGGAAGGCATCTGTACGATGGAATACAGGGAATCCCGTCCGCCCAGTGAAGTGGTATGCATGGGAATTCCGATGACAGGCATTGGGAAGATCGCTGCGCACATACCCGGCAGGTGTGCGGCCATTCCAGCGCCTGCAATGATTACTTTCATTCCTTTTTCCTCTGCTGTCTTTGCATACTCAAAGAACACGTCCGGCTCCCGATGCGCAGAGATGATCCGCATTTCATAATCGATCCCCAGTTCCTCCAGCACATCTGCTGCCTTGCTCATTACCGGCATATCTGAGTCGCTGCCCATTACAATTCCAACTTTTGCCATGTTTTTTCTCCTTTGCTTTTGAATTTATCTGTGAAACATTGATATCGCTATTCATTTGCTGCAAAGTCCGAAAACGGTAGTTCTCTTCGCCTCTGCCCATATCACGTTCATTTTACTAAGATTCCCTTTCACTGTCAATGAAAGGCGCATTCAATTCTTCCGTTCCCGGCAGCACAAACCGGCCGTCCCGGATGATTGCCGTCCCTTCGCCGTCCTCATCCAGCACCTGGATCAGCCCCAGCTCTTCATAAGGGATAGTGATATCTGTATGACACCCATAATACGCCAGCTGCAGATCTTCTTTCCGCAGAATTGAGATTTCATTGTCTCTGGCAATGATCTCTTTCCCATCGGGATTATACACCGGCGTATCCTCCGCCCAGCTATAGCAGGTATCCCCTACGGCAAAGTGCGGCCCCATTTTCTCTGCGATCAGAATGGGAAGCTTATCCGCAATCCCATATTTCTGCGCCATCACATAAGCTGTGGTATTGGTCCCAATGGCAAATTCACCCATCGGAATCTTTCTGTGGTGGAACAGAATATTTTCTTCAATATATTTTCTGTTCTCCTCCTCTGTGGGAAAATTCGCACAACTATAATCAATGACTTGACCGCCATCAAAAACCAGCTTCAGATCCCGGAATAGCAGACCGTTCAGATATACATGACTCACATGGAGCACCCCTGCTGTTCCCGCCAGCTGGGGAGAAGTGAACACTTCACCCACAGGAATATTCACATCGGCCACACAATTTTCAAAATTCGTCTGTTTCCTGGGATCTTCCAAAGGATGCAGCATAATGATCAGATCCGTTTCATTGTCGCCCTTTCCCTGCACCGTTACCCAAAGGCTGGTATCCAGCGTATCGATGATCGTCTGCTGGATTTTCTGGTATTTCTCTGAGTCCAGCGTATTGATCCGGATGGTATCCCGGAAAATCGCTTCGAAATCCGGCCCAATCTCCGGAACCGGATAGGCAATAATGGTAAAACTCCGTTCTTCTCCCTTGATATAACGGTTGGTGATCTGTCCGCTTTCATTCTGCATTTCCACCATCAGACGCTGCTGCTCTTTTGTCAGCTCACAGGCGCCCCGGCAGGGTGACGGTGCAAAAGGCTCTTCGCCAAACACCTCGATCACCGCCGGTCCTCCATGAACAGCTGCCAGATCCTTATATTTCTCATAGGACGTCTGCAGGTTCCGCAGTTTCCGTTTCACAAAATCCTCATCCAGAAACAGGCCCAGGTCATTCCTGTGATCATAATCATACTGGGGATTGGGGATTCCTCCATAATACCCAACCCGTGCCTGCTGCCGTTTATTGATCAGATGAGTGGCCGCCCGGTAGATCACCGGTGATAATCCCATCTGTGCAAATTGGGGGACGGCCGCCCGCACCATAGGCTCAAATCCCAGACAATACCGGATATTTACGGTTTTCTTTTTGGTAATATCTTTCCGTCCATTGATAAATCCAATCCGATAGCCTTCGGTAAAAGTCCTGGCCATGGCTTCCAGCTCTTCCGCACTGCAGGTGTTCAGAAATTCTGCTACCCGAAGCTCATTTTCCGACACATATTCTCCATACTGATACAGATACCGCAGATCCTTCAGATCCGCTTCCATAACAATCTTCGCCGCGAAATCCAGCTCTGGATCCACGCTTTCCTGAATTCTCCGCTCGATCATATCCTGGCCGTAATCGCTGACATACCAGTAGAGAATCTGCTGCAGAGTCTCCACCGAAGGTATTTCTTCACAAAAGGCAGAATATACCTCCAGAAACAGCTCCTGGCACACGGTCATGTTCCAGACCCGTTTCTCAAACGCATATGCAATGGTTCCCCGAAGCTCTGTATATAGAAAAGAAAGCAGCGATCCATATTCTCCCAGCTTATCCTGGGCGTAAGCAGGATTCCCATAGGAATTCCCATAATTTTCCGGCAAAATATCCGCATACAGTCTGTGATTTTCTTCCTGATACTGTTCCAGCCCCCACTGAGCACGCTCTTCTCCGCAGGCCTGTGCAGTCATAGCCAGAAAAGCTGCCGTCCTCTGAAAATACTCTCTGTAGGGTTCCGGGATCTGCTCTTCCGACACAATTTCCTGAATCCTTGCTTTCGACAATTCGTACCTTTCCAAAATCAAATCGTCCAAGTTTTACCTCCTTACCAGATCTGCTTTTTGACGCATTCCCGCTGTACCTTTTGTCGGTACTATTTTTTACTCGTCAATTATATTCCCCGCCGCAATATTTTCCTGAATCCGTTTTTCCATCTCTTTCCAGAGCGCCGGCGCATCCTCCGGCGTATGTAAATTTCGTTTCAGGATCTGACTTTTCTTCACGGTATGCTCCCGCCAGCCTTTTCCGCCGGATGCCGCATTGAGCAGCAGAGGCTGACAATTATCCAGCGTATGGGCAAAACGGGCCTCTTTCGTTTCATAGGCCTCGAATTCTTCCCAGATCTCCCGGTATTCTCCGGCCTGATCCGGGGGAAGCAGCGGAAAGATTCTCTCAGCGGCTGCCGTCTCCCGTTCCCGCTGGGTGGCCAACCCTGCCTCATCATAAGCAAAAGTATCACCAGCATAAATTTCCACCAGGTCATGGATTAATACCATTTGGATCACCCGGACCAAATCTGTCCGTTCCGGCGCATATTCCCGAAGCAGCACAGCCATAAGCGCCATATGCCAGGAATGCTCTGCATCATTCTCTTTCCGGCTTCCATCTGCCAGATAAGTCTGACGAAAAATTTCTTTTACTTTATCCACTTCAATAATAAAGCGAAGCTGCTGTTCCAGTCTTGTCATCGCATCCTCCCATCTGCCGGCATATTTTTATACACCCAGCAAAAAAACCCCCAGCCATCCGATCATAATGATGCCATTGGCAATGGCCCCGGCCGTACTGAAAGAATGGCTGCATTTCTTATCTCCAAAGCTTCTCAGCCCCTGTATAAATCCATATATGGAAATCAGCATGGCAAACAGACATACTCCGCCAATGATTCCAGGAATCTCTCCCTTCGTCAGGAAAGCGATTACTATGGAAATCAGGAACAATGCCACAGAAGCAATCGCCATAGACACGGACCAAACCGCCCGGGGCGATGGTTTCAGTTTTGCAAAGGAATATCTATATCTTTTTGCCATAGTACATTCTCCTTATTTTATCACACAGCATAAATGCCAGGTAACCCAAAATGGCTCCCAACGTATTCAAAATCAGATCATCCACATCAAAGCATCCTACTTTTGTAACCAGCTGGATGGTTTCCACCAGAAGGCTGAACAAAAAACCTCCAAACATGATACTCCAAAAGCTGCGGAAATTCCGGAAGATCACAGGCAGGATGAATCCAAACGGGAGAAAACCGATTACATTTCCCAGGAGATTGGACACCCAGGCAAAAGTTCCCACCTGTTCACGGTAAATCCAGAATCTGCGGATTTCCTGAAATGGAATCAGATTATAATGATACTCCCCCTCACCAATTACCACGCGTCCGTAGGTTTCTGAAAAAAACAGGAAATAAGCCAGAGCCAGCAGATACAGCAAAAACAGCAATGCCCCGCCTCTCCGTATCCACGTTTTTGTCTCTTTTCTCACAATACCCTCCAAAATCTGTCATTCAATACCCTTTTATTATCATTTCCGCGCACAGCGCAAAAGGGACTCTCAGACACTCCGCCCTGTCTGGCGGATGCAGCAGTCCCCTCTTGTTTTTCTAACGCCGTTACCCGATACGGCGTCATGCCCGTATTTTATATGGTAATTTCGTTTTTCCTTCTGAGAAGTATCCCACCGTTGAGAATCATCAGTATTCCTGCGGCAACACCTGTAAGCAACACCACGATCCCTACTGCCAGGCTTCCCGCTCCCACCCGTGTCATGGTTTTGTAAATCTTTTCGTCCATGAAACATCCTCCTTCAGGTTTTATTCTGCGCCGTATTGTTCATAATATGCGTCAATGGCAGCTTTCAGTGTATCATCAATAATGATTTTCCCTTTATACTCTCTATTGTAAAGGTGTTCTACAACCTCTGCCATAGTAACGATGGCCGTAGTCTTAAGTCCATAATGCTCTTCAATTTCCTGAAGCGCACTTTTGGTTCCCTGGCCTCTCTCCATCCGGTCAACAGATACTACCAGTCCTATGGGCTGCACATCACCCTGGGCTTTAATGATCGGCAGCGTCTCCTGGATAGACGTTCCGGCTGTAGTCACATCCTCAATAATGACCACCTTATCTCCGTCTTCGATGGGACTTCCCAGGAGAATCCCCTTATCTCCATGGTCCTTTACTTCTTTTCGATTGGAGCAGTAACGGATATCCTTTCCATATTCCTCGCTTATAGCCATAGTTGCCGCCACCGTCAGAGGAATCCCCTTATACGCCGGTCCAAACAGCACATCGAAATCCAGACCAAATTTTTCATAAATAGCCTTGGCATAATACTGTCCCAGCCTGCGCAGTTGCGCACCGGTACGGTAAAAACCAGTATTTACAAAAAACGGGGTCTTTCTTCCGCTCTTAGTTACAAAATCTCCAAATTTCAAAACATTACAGTCGATCATAAACTCGATAAATTCCTGCTTGTACTGTTCCATATTTCTTAAAACCTCCATATTTACGGGCTTTTACACCTTTTTTTATTTATCCGTATTTGTCAGATCAGACTCTGACGCTGTCTATCCCTTTATGAAACTCTTTTTCATTCTAACATACCTATTATATATTTTCAATTCAGGAATTTCACAGGAATCATGCATAAAGTTAACCTTATCTTCATCTATCTTCCCAGTATATCAGATATATTGCCCGCAAGAACCTGTCAGGCAAGGGAGGATCTGTAAATTTGCAAAAATATCCGGTAAAGTCCATATTCAGGACTTTACCGGTAAAATCTCTCCGGAAATCCGGCTATTTCTCACGCCTCGATCTCCCGAATCAGGTTCACCATTTCAATGGCACCTTCTGCACATTCGTATCCCTTGTTGCCTGCTTTTGTTCCTGCCCGTTCAATGGCCTGCTCGATATTTTCTGTGGTCAGTACACCAAACATCACCGGAACGCCGCTGGATAACTCCACACTGGCGATTCCCTTGGATACTTCATTGCATACATAATCATAATGGCTGGTACTTCCGCGGATCACTGCTCCCAGGCAGATAATCGCATCGTATTTCCTGCTGTTTGCCATTTTTGATGCGATCAGGGGAATTTCGAAGGCTCCCGGCACCCACGCCACATGAATGTCTTCTTCGCCGACTCCATGCCGCTGCAGACCATCAATGGCGCCGCTTAAAAGCTTCGATGTAATAAATTCATTAAAACGGGATGCCACGATCCCAATGCGAATATTTTCTGATACTAATTTTCCTTCAAATGTCTTCATAGCTGATATTCTCCTTTACATAAATATTGTGGTCCGATTGACTTGATTCTGCTGCTTACATATGATTCTGCGCTGCCGGAACAACATTAGTTTTACAAATTTCCACCCACTTCTCCATAATATAAAATATGCCCCATTTTTTTCTGTTTGGTCAGAAGATAGGCTCTGTCATATGCGGTTGCGTCCATCTGAATGGGCACACGTTCTATAATCTCTATTCCAAAATCCGCAAGCTGATATACTTTATCCGGATTGTTGGTAAGCAGGCGCATGGTCTTCACTCCAAGATCCCGCAGAATCTGCGCGCCAATATAGTATTCTCTCTCATCTCCGGCAAACCCCAGGGCCAGATTGGCTTCCAGAGTATCCATTCCCTGCTCCTGCAGCTCATAAGCCCGCAGCTTGTTGATCAGTCCGATCCCACGGCCTTCCTGGCGCATATACAGGAGAATTCCTCTTCCCTCCTGCTCGATCTGGGTCATGGCAGAAGCAAACTGCTGTCCGCAGTCACAGCGCAGGGAACCGAAAGTATCTCCTGTCAGGCACTCGGAATGTACACGGCAAAGGATATCTTCTCCATTGCCGATCTCGCCCTTCACCAATGCCACATGATGCTCTCCATTCAGTCGATTTACATAACCATACGCCATAAAGTTTCCATATTTTGTGGGCATTTTTGTCACCGTCACCCGATCCACCAGTTTTTCATAGCGTTTCCGGTAATTCTGAAGATCTTTGATGGTAGTGAAAGGCATATTCCATTGCTTTGCCAGTCCCTTTAATTCCTGGGTCCGCATCATGGTGCCGTCTTCCCGCATAATCTCACAGCAAAGTCCGCACTCTTTCAGCCCTGCCAGCCGGCACAGATCCACCGTGGCTTCTGTATGACCGTTTCGTTCCAGGACCCCATTTTTCCGGGCCAGTAAGGGAAACATGTGCCCCGGCCGCCGGAAATCCTGGGCCTTTGCATTTTCATCCACACATTTCATAGCAGTAACCGAACGTTCTGCCGCCGAAATCCCGGTAGTTGTGCTGACATGATCAATGGAAACCGTAAAAGCGGTTTCATGGTTGTCGGTGTTGCAGGACACCATCTGGGGAAACTGCAGCCGTCTCACATATTCTTCTGACATTGGCATACAGATCAGCCCCTTCCCGTGAGTCGCCATAAAATTAATATTCTCTGTTGTAGCAAACTGAGCAGCACAGATAAAATCCCCCTCATTTTCCCGATCCGGATCATCTGTGACCAGAATGATCCTCCCCTGACGAAGGGCCTCCAGGGCCTCTTCAATTGTGCTAAACTGGAACATAGGACTATCCTCTCCTTTCAAAATCCGTATTTTTTCAAAAATCCCTCTGTAATACCGCTTTTCTTCGCCTCCGGCTCCGGCGGCATCAGCAGTTTTTCCACATATTTTCCGATCATATCATTTTCCAGATTTACCAGATCTCCCGGTTTCTTCTCCGTGAGAATTGTAACCGCTGCTGTGTGGGGTATGACAGAAACCGAGAAGTCCTGCTCTGACACCTTCGCCACTGTCAGGCTGATCCCATCTATGGCAATGGAACCTTTTTCCACCACATACCGCAGTACCGATGGGTCCGCCTGGATCCGATACCAGATTGCCGTATCATCTCTGCGGATTTCCATGATCCTGCCGGTTCCATCCACGTGCCCCGCCACTATATGACCGCCCAGCCGTCCGTTTGCCGGAAGCGCACGCTCCAGGTTCACATGACTTCCGCTGCGCAATACCGCCAGAGAAGAACGATCCAGCGTTTCGTGCATCACATCCGCCTGAAATCCTTTCTTATCAAAGGCAACTACAGTCAGACAAACTCCGTTTACTGCAATACTGTCTCCGATATGAATATCTCCCAGTACCGTATTGGCCCCGATCTCCAATATGGCAGAATGGATTCCGTTTTTTATCCGAAGGATCGTTCCCACTTCCTCAATGATCCCTGTAAACATTTTCGGACACCTCGCTCTCTATCAGAAAATCTTCTCCCAGCCGGATCAGATGACTGTTTTTCAATAAAACAGCCTCGTTTGGCGATGGGAATCCCCGTCCGCCCACAGGAGTTTTCGCTTCACTGCCGCCGAACAGCTTCGGAGCAATATACGCCTGTACCTTATTTACAATTCCGCTTTTTAATGCGGACCAGTTCAGGGAAGCGCCTCCTTCCAGCAGAATACTGTCTATCTTCTCCTGACCCAGCTTTTCCATCAGAGCATGCAGATCCACACGCCCGTCTTTCCCAGGAAGAACCAGCACACGACACCCTGCATCCAGATACGGCTGCTGTTTCTCTTCATCGGAACAGCAGGTTGCCAAGATGGTGGGAACTTCTTTTGCAGTCTGAACCACCTTTGCTGTAAGGGGCGTGGAAAGTCTGCTGTCACAGATAATGCGGACAGGATTCTTTCCGCCTTCTATCCGGCAGGTGAGAAGGGGATCGTCAGCCAGTACTGTACCAACACCGGCCATAATTGCCGTATACCGATGCCGCTGCTGATGGACATGCTCCCTTGCCTTCTCTCCGGTCACCCATCGGGATGCTCCTGTATAACAGGCAATTTTCCCATCCATTGTCATGGCATACTTCATCACCACATAGGGCAGTCCGGTCTGGACGTAATAAAAAAATACTTCATTCAGTTTCCTGCACTCTTCTTCCAGTACGTGCTCCTTCACGATCACACCATGCTCCCGCAGTTTCTGGATCCCCTTTCCTGCCACCAGTGGATTGGGATCCCCTGCTCCCAGTACCACTCTGCGGATTCCTGCTTCCAGAACAGCGTCCACACAGGGCGGCTGTTTTCCATAATGACAGCAGGGCTCCAGTGTTACATACAGCTCTGCTCCTTCCGGCGATTCTGTGCAGGCCGCCAGAGCATTTCTCTCTGCATGGAGCTCCCCGTATTTTTCATGATATCCTTCTCCTATGATCCTTCCGTTTTTCACGATCACAGCACCTACCATGGGATTTGGCGCAGTCCATCCACAGCCTTTCCTGGCCAGTTTCAATGCCCGCCACATATAATTTTCATCTGTTGCCATCTGATCACCTCACAAATCTTCATTTCTTCTTTTGTGCTTATCCATTGTTTGTGGAATGTTTCTCTGCCCCGTTGTTTCCTTACTATAGCAAAGGCCCTGAGCATGCTCGCCCAGGGCCAATGGATGAAGGATTCTCTATGAAAAAATTTAAAAAGCTCTGAAATGGATAACCATTTCAGAGCAGTTCCTCTCACTACATAGATGTTCGCAATCTCGTGAACTTGAATCTTCTTCCATCCAGACTATACTGTCGGCTTCGGAATTGCACCGAATCATACCTTGCGGCTCGTGGGCTTTACCACCGGTAGGGAATCACACCCTGCCCTGAAGATTATATTTTTATTCCATATACACAATAGCACTTTTTATACAGGAATGCAAGAGGGTTTTTGGTGATTTGTGACAAAAATTTTTGTTTTTCTCTCCAACATTTCCAGTTCATTCGGCATATCCTGTTATAATATCTCATAACGATTCCTTCATTTGTCGTAAAATCTGTCGTAAATGCAAGTAGCCAAACCCCGCATAAACAGCGGCTTTCCCAGGATTTTTATTCATCCAGAACCGTTTTTTTACACGTTTTTTGTCATTTATGCAACTTTTCCATAATCAATGACAGAAATCTCCTGCAGCATCTGCTTGGCCTGCTCCACCAGTTCTTCCAACCGCTGTGCCACATCATCCGTATAAAAAATCTCTCCACACTGCTCGCATTCCTCGCAGGGAACATTTTTAATCACAATGATAGAACCTTTGTAATTCACGACATGTGTTGTGGTGCTTTGTCTGACTGTATCACATTTACACAAAAAACACATATTAACACTCCCTTCTGGTCTTCAGGTCACTTTTCTATTCTCATGCCTTTATACACCCTCCATTTTTCAAAATAGCTCTTACCAAGTTAACTCAACATCATTTCACACGACCGCAGTTCGTACAGAGTCTAACTTTTTCTTTTGTTCTTTTGCTCTTTCTGGTGTTACATGATCATAGATTTTCAGGATCATTTTTGTACCACTGTGTCCCATCACCTGCTGCATGGTCTTTATAGGTATGGTTCGTACTCCGCATTCTGTTTTTGTCGTGCTGGCATAAAACTGATTCTTCCCATCTTTTTTTCGATATAAGATAGCATGGTCAATACGGATCGTTCTTTCTCTCATGTTCACATTCTTCCATCTTTTCTCTGGCTCTCTCCATTTTTGAGGTTTCTGCCCCTCTGATCTTTTCTCGCTTTCATCTATATCTCCTTTCCTGCGAAAAGAGCCTTGATACGATACTCTTACCATAACATATCCCGTCCCTTTCCGCAATCTCATCTATAGTAATACAGCTATCCTAATCTCAATGATCTGCCCTGAAACGCTGTCGTTTCTGCTATAGAATGCCTTCGTTCCTAAATAGCACTCAGACGATCCATATATTCTTCAAAAAATTTCCGTTTTACCAGTCTGTGACTTCCCTTCATCAGAGGAAACTCACAACCAGGTTCCCTTAACAAGCTCTCTATCTTTTTTTCTCCCAGGTTCGAATACGCCGCCGCTTCCTTTACCGTCAGATTATATTTTTCCCAAACAGGTAGCTCTTAATATCTGATACAAGTCTTCTGTCTGTCCAACTTTGTCTACTATATCTGCAAATCTGTCTATAACGCGCAAATTAGATTCCATACGGTCTGTAGCTTCTTCGTAAGAAAAATCTCCCTCCAACTGCTCCGGGCCATGTATAACTCTTTCAACTTTCCGCAGTAAATCATAAGTCTTCAGCTCCATTTCCGTGTACTCCATTTGTTGCATTAATCCAGTATCAATATACTGTCCTTGAATTACCCGCTTACTCCCGTTTATATCTCTCACCTCCTCTTCATACTCTTCTGCAGTATCAGCTATTTCCTTCCTTAACCAATATTTTCTGATTTCTAATTTGTCTCTGTCCATGAGATCATCAACCAAAAAATAATTTCCTGGTATACCAGTCAGTTCCTCCAACTGTTCTAATCTTTTCTTCGGTATCGGTTTCTTGCCACTTTCCCAGGTATACACTTCCTGTTTGGAAATCCCAAGTTTCAAAGCTAATTCATCCATTGTTACATTCATGAGTTTTTTTGCTGTGATTTTTATCACTGTCCGTTAATTCTCCAATTATCTCCTGCTTCTCCAAACCATTGATTTTATGAGCTTTTTCATTTTGCACATTTTTGGTTGTAGTTCGGGAGATTGTTTGACAGATATCAAAAAAATAATATACAATACTTCTTGTTCGCTTCAGCCTCTTTCACTCTTTGCCTATAAGATCATCACATCCATCTCTGTTCTTATGGCCCGGCAAAAAATGAAATGTAAATACTCCCCTGCGCCTCTCATTTCTAACTGTCCACAACAAAAAAGCACCGACAGAAGCTCCTCTATCTTCCATCGATGCTTTTTTCATTCAAACTCAATATGATATGAAACAAGATTTTCATTTCTACAAATTTAACTGACTAAAATCAATCTCCAGATCATCATAAATTCCGGATTTTACTGAATCAGAAAATGTATACTCCATATAATCCTCATTTTCAAAGCCATAAACCAGAATTTTTCTTTCATCCGGATTCACGATCCAGTATTCCCGTACTCCGGCAGAACGATATTTAAAAAGTTTTATAAAACAATCCATCCGTTTGGAAGATGGGGAGACCACTTCGATGATCCAATCAGGCGCGCCTTCACATCCACGGTCAGAAAGCTTATCTTTATCACAGATCACGCTGATATCCGGTTCTACATAAGTCTTATCATCCCGGTTCAAAAATACAGCAAATGGGGCGGGGTATACTTCACAGGAGCCACCATTTTCCTTAATATAATTACTGATGATTACAGATAATTCGATTACTATTTTCTGATGAACCCTCATGGGCGGCGGTGTCATATCATAAATCTGGCCGTCGATCAGTTCCGCTCTTTCCCCATCCGGCAAATTATAAATATCGGCAACTGTATATCCTTTCTTCTGCGGCAATGACATCTGGTCACACTCCCTTCATCGTTTCATACAAAATACTACTCCATATTCAATCCAACTATAATAGCTTTATTATACCAGACTTCCTGATAAAGAAAAAGTTGATTTTTCTGACGGTTTTCGC
>UQMI01000043.1 GCA_900542045.1 uncultured Blautia sp. | reverse complement strand
TCACAGGCTGGCCGCCAAATATGGCACAGGTGGCCGTTTAGGCTGGCAATCTGCACAGTCCAATTTGAAAAGTAATAATGCGGAGGTATTACCATGAACTATGTTCCAACTTTAAACTATGTCAGTAAAGAAGAAATTGCAAAACTCCATGAATATGGGGTAGAAATCTTAAAAAGATTCGGAATGCGGGTAGAAGACCCGGAAATCCGAAATCTGTTAAAAGAAAACGGCTGTACAGAAAAAGGTGACCGAATTTATTTCTGCGACGACCTGATTGAGAAAATGCTGAAGGCACAGCAGACCAAAGTCACTATGACAATGCCCACCACCGGAATCAAAAAGGAGTTCGCACTTGGTCAGACCTCTACTCACAGCACCGGCGGTGCTCCCTGGATCGCAGACATGAAAACAGGCAAACGCCGCAATGCGGAACTGAAGGATCTGGTAGATACCATTCGTGTTATGAATCAGCTGCCAAACCTGGACATTCCCTGCGCTTTAGTATATCCCAGCGATATTCCCTCTTCCATTACACAGCTGCAGCAGACAGTTACCATGCTGGAATATTCGCATAAACCTATTTACGGACCGGGAATCTCTCTGGCCAGCAATGCAAAATATATTGCAGAATTATTCAAAATATACGGCGGTGATCAGCTGCAGAATTCTCCTATCGGAATGGTTGGCATTTCTCCGGAGTCTCCTCTGTTCCTTCCAAAAGAAATTACAGATACCATGCACCATATTATCGGAGCCGGAATTCCTACCAGTATTCTTTCAGCTCCCATGGGCGGACTCACTTCACCTCTGTCAGTCGCAGGTACTGTTGCGCAGTCACACGCGGAAATCCTGGCTTTTGCCTGTGTAGCATACCTGATGAACCCAAAATGTGTATTGTTCTACGGTGCCAGAACATTCTTCGCCAATATGAAGAATACCCAGAGTATCCTGGGCCTCCCGGAAACCGGAATTTCCAGTGCTCTAGCTGTTCAGCTTGCTACCTACTGCGGCTTTATGTCCGACGTATACGGACTCTCCTGTACAAGCTGCGCAATGGACGAGCAGGCCGGCTATGAGAAGATGATCAATGCTCTTCTTCCCGGCATGGCTGGAGCCACTATTCTTACCGGATTCGGCAGCACCGCAAGTGTAATGTGCTGCTCCTTAAGCCAGCTTGTGCTGGATGATGAGATCATCGCCATGATCCGCAAAGCACAGCGTCCATTCGTTCTGAATGAAGAGGAACTGGGATTCGAGGCTCTGGAATATGTGATCAACGACAATGAGACATTCCTGGAGCAGGAGCATACCCTGGATCATCTCAGCGATGAAATTTTCACACCTACTATCGGCTTTGACAGTGTATGGGCTGACTGGATTCGCACCGGAGAAGTTCCTCTGACTGTTCGAGCAGAAGAACGTGCTCTTGCATTACTGGAACAGGATGAAGTTCCTGCCCAGAATCCGGAGATCACTGCAGAAGTTAAGAAACTCATGGCAGCGGCAGAAAAAGAACTATTGTAACAATCGTTATTCCATATATGTGACAGGAAAGTGAATGTCTTGTTCTGATTTTTTATAGTAAAAAAACCGAAGGCGGGGAACAGATTTCTGTTTCCGTCTTCGGTTTTTTCTCTGCAGCAGCCAGAACCTTTCTGCTTCGGCCGATTAATCTTCTGCTTCTTCCTCTTCTGTATCACCGTCTTCTGCCTTACGCCGTACTTCCGATACGACTGCCACTATGGCATCCAGGCTTGTTACAAGTTCCACATCTTTATCTTTTGCGATATCCAGATCTTCTACCTTGATGGAATCGCCGGCACGCATGTGTCCCACATCCAGATCAATCCTTTCAACCAGGGCATCGGGAAGTGCTTTATATACGATTTCCGGCAGCAACAGCTGGAAAACGCCTTCGGTGATCATTTCATGATTGACAGGAATAACGTTGGCCACTGACTGGATCTTCTCATTGCTGACCAGAGCCTGAAAATCAATCTCGTTGATCTGATTTTTCATAGGATCGTAGTCAATATCCTTAATCAGTACATTATAGATTTCCCCTTCCACATTAAGGGTTGCCTTTCCGCCTTTTCCGCTGTTCTTCAGCATACGGGACACTTCCGGCTTCAGCATTTTGATCATAACCGATTCTTTCATCTCTCTGCCGAAGATATTTCCGGTCACGTAACCTTCTCTTCTCAGTTTCTTTGCTTTTACGTCTTTGGTTCTCTTTTCAGCTTTTAAAGTATTCATTTATCTTTTCCTCCAAAAATCTGAGTCCCTTTTTTGTTACACGTATATTATAACACCTGTATCAAAAAGAATATCACCAATCATTTTCTATTTTGAAAGATTATTTTGTTCACTTTTCCTATATTGTTCATTCTTTTTTCATAATTTAATCATATTTTCTTACAGAACAGACAATCAAAAGAATATACACTGTCAGATACCTCGCTCTGCTAAAATCTGCCTATTCTTCTATCCTTTTCTATGGGGCAGCAATCACGAAAATCTCTATCTCACACGTACCGAACCGTGTCTAGGTACGGGGGATATTCAAGGAATTCCGATCTGAACCGTACGAAACTGTGTCTGCATACACGTGTAAATACGGAAATCTCTATCTGTGCCGTGTCAGAAAAAATATTTCACAGGAAAACGCAAAAAGCCCATCTGATCCTCCTTTTGTAATTCAGATCAAATGGACTTTTCAAACGTTTCCTACGGTCTGCCAAAAATGCCGCCGCAGGCGGAGAATCCTGCGGTGCAGGAGTCTTTTTTATATGATGGTTCTTCTTATGGTCTGCAGAAAAGCGCTGCCACGGCAATATCATAGGGAGGGATCTCCTCCCCGCCGCACCAGATCATTTCCAGATCAAAAAAGTCTTTCAGCATTCGGCTGAAATCGAATCCAAAGGAGGTAAAGGAATACCTCCGCAGATCCGGGTAACGGCAGGGTTTGCTGTCTTCTCTTGTACATTTTCTGCACAACAGACATTTGCCAGCTCCCATACACTTTCCGCCGCTGCCTTTTTTCTCATTGGCCAGAAGCGTTGCAAACAGTCTCTTTTTGACTTTTTCATAAGAACTTGCACGCCATATGGCCGCATCTTCCTTTTTCACATCTTCGCCGGTCACTTCTTCGGTATAATTCACCTTCACCGCAACTACAAAAACTTTTTCGTAGCCTTCCAGATAACTGAAGGGATCGGGAATTCCCGGCGGGCAGGACCAGTTGTTGTCATAATCCGGGCACTGCCTGCAGGCATCGCCGAACTGTTCCGGATTTCTGTACTCTTTCAGCAAAACCTCTGTATCCAGCTGCTTTACAAATACTTCCGGTTTATACCACATTTCCTGCTCCCCCCTTTTAAAAATATGTCACGTTTTTCGGTTTCACACTCCAGCCCAGAGCTTTCTGAATGTCTTCCTGATAAGCAGGATCACTGAGCTGCATTCTGCCGCTCCACAGAAAAGATTTCAAGGAAATTGCTCCCATTACAAAGGATGACAGATCCGCGATGCCGGTCCTTAATACCACATCCGGTTCCCGATCCTTTGTAAGCAGTACTTTTTCCTCCTGGATTGAAAGCAAAAAGCTTCGATTGTTCTCTTCCATAAAATCATCTTCCACATCCAGCTGCAGAACGAAGGGACGGCTCACCGGACTCTCACAGAAATTCTGGTGCATGAAATAGGCTTTCACATCAAAGATCCGAAACATGTAACCCATGCATTTTCTGCCGATTTCCTGTATGGCGCCATCGTAAGCTCTGTTTTCCCCGCTGTCCGGATTCGTAAAAAGCATATGGAAGTCTTCTTCCGCCGTATAGATCCGTACCCGTTCAATCTGATCGATCTGGGAGGCGAAGAAAGTCAGAAACTCTTTCATCGTCTCCATATCCTCGCAGATCAGCTCCCGGACAGCCAGATCATGGTACATATCTGTATAGTGATCCACCTCGATAAATTCAAAGGTCAGATACCCTGTGATCTTTCCATTTCTCCGGCACACCACCACATAAGGCATATCAAAGATCCGGTGTTCATCCATATATGCCGGATGAATGGTGGCTCCATGGGTACGGGCTGCATAATTTCTGTAGAACTCCAGGATTTCCTCTTTATCCTCCGGCCCTGCATAAGCCAGATGCGATTTATCTCCATAGGAACGGATATAACAGGGTTTGGGCGCATACATCACCGATTCATTGCAGTATCCAAATCCCATTTTCCCATAGAACGCCGGATTAAAGGGATGCAGAGCTCCCACTGCCGTTCCTGTTCCAGCAAAGACTCCCATGCCTACGCGCAGCAGGTTTTTGGCAATATGTTCCTTTTTGTGAAGGAAACTGGTGGATACATATGCGGTTCCGCCCATCTTCATCAGTCTGCCGCGGACATTCATCTGAAAATCCATCAGAAGAGTGGAGCCCACCAGGGTGCCATTGTCATCAAAGCAGCCCAGATAGCGTCCTTCTTCCGGCTGATGCAGTTCGCTTTCCATATTTTCCAGTAATTGCTCCGGAGTCTTGGAAGGAAAAGCCGTCAGCACATTTCTGGCCAGCTGCCCTGCTTCTTCCGGTTTAATAAAACGTATTTCCATTGTATGCCTCCTGCCGTCGTGTCTTTTACGCCGCTTCTTTTTCAAAATCCGGCTGACACCGGGTCAGCCGGCAGCGGACATTCCAGCGCTGCCGCGCTTCCTCCCCTTTCGGTATCCGGCTGACACCGGGTCAGCCGGCAGCGGACATTCCAGCGCTGCCGCGCTGGAATGTCCTTCACTGCCAATCGGCGGGATAGACAAAATAGGCATATCTTGTTTTTGACGGTGTCTGGAAATGAATATGACTGTTCTTGGGAATATAGATGATCTCTCCCGGTCCGGCAGTCACTACCCTTCCGTCGATCTCGATCTCCAGGATCCCGTCAATCACCATATCATACTCATCATAAGTCAGAGTCCATTCAAAACTTGTGTGATCCAGTTCCATAATACCGCAGCCCATCCGTGGTGCTTCTTCCAGTGTCACCACATCCTTCAGAGAAACGCCCTCCTGCTTAAACGGTTCACACTTGACAGTATCTGTCTGGATTTTAATAATACCGCTGGGATCCTTCTCTTTTACAAAATCCTCTTTGGTCTCAGTTTTTCCGGATTCCGCCAGCACGCGCTGAACAATCTCACGGATCAAATCTTCACTTACCTTCATAGATTCGCCCTCTTATCTTACTTTTTTGCTTTATTAATAGAAGTCTGTACTTTTGCCAGAAGTTTTGGAGACAAAATATTTGCCAGAATCAATGCGGTAATACCGGCTACCAGTTTGCCTACGATAACCGGGAAGATCATATCAGAATTTACACCGGCAGTGAAGCCCAGATGATCACCGAATACGAAAGCTGCACTTACAGCAAATGCCACATTCAGAAGTTTTCCTTTGGGATTCATTTTATCCATGATATTAAACATTGCAATGTTGTTGGCCAGAGTTGCCACAAGGCCGGCTGAGCTTTCGCTGTCCATACCAAGTTTTGCGCCAACGGCATTTAATGCTTTTCCAAAAGTTCTGGTAATCCAAAGCACCATGGGGAATGCACCGATCAATACAATAGAGATCAGTCCGCAGGTCAGAAGACCGTTTTCCAGAGGAACCACTCCGTCTGCATCCGGCTCAACCATAATATTGAACAGTGGGAAATGAATTCCTGTCTGATACTCAAATACAGCGATTGCTGTAAAAATAGTAATTACTACCGTAACGCCTGTACCAAATTTGTTAAATCCGCTGATCATTTTATCCGGAATAAACCATAATCCAAGAACGATCAGACCTGCAATAATGATAACCGGAATCAGGTTGCGGATAATGGTGATGATATCCATCTTATATGGAGTCATGTTCATCACAAGACCACCCACGATACAGCCAATGGGAACTGTGATCAAACCAGCCAGAACACCGGCTCCCAAGTACGGACGATCTTCTTTTTTAATAATAGACAAAGCTACCGGAATCGTAAATACAATGGTAGGTCCCATCATGGTTCCCAGAATCAAACCTGAGAAATTTCCAACTGCTTCTGTCTCAGCCATCTGAACTGCCAGAGGATAACCACCCATATCGCAGGCCAGCAATGTGGTCGCAAACATGGAAGGATCCGCACCCAGCAGAGTATAGATTGGCACAATAATCGGCTGCAGGATGATCGCAAGCACAGGGGCCGCTGCTACTACACCGGCCATAGCAATAGCCAGGGGGCCCATGGCGTTAAAGCCCTCTTCGAACTGCTCGCCATATCCCAGTTTATTGCCTCTGATTCTGTCGATCGCTCCCACGATCATGAAGATCATCATAATAAAAATGATAACCGAATTAATAGATAAACTACTCACCCACTCTTGTAAGCTCTCCGTAAATACGCTTACATTTGTTATATTGTCAATTAATTCTTGAAACATATTAACTCCTCCCGTTATTCCTTCATCCGCCTGAAAACTATCTGCGGATTTCTCCTAAGGGGCTGCGCTACTCCCGTCACACATAACAGATCATACAGCCCAGCCATGCCGACATGTTTCTTTTATAAAAGTGACTGGAAAACTTCCGGGGCAGGTCTGGGAATGACTGTGCTTCCCACATACAGCTCTCTTTCTCTGGAAGCCGCTTCTACGGCTGCCCGTACAGCTCCCACATCACCTGTCAGGGTTACAAATCCCTTCCCGCCGATGGCGTAGCCAATACGCACTTCTATCAATGTGATCTGTGCAGCCTTGGCAGCTTCATCTGCCGCCTGGATCGCAGATGCCACAGAATAGAACTCAATCACACCTACAGCTCCCGGTCTGTCGACAACCGCAGTTCCGGACAGTGCCGGAATCAGCTGTTCATGTACATTTGGAATCAGCAGAGAATCTACCAGAAAGGCACCTGCCTGCTCAATTCCCTCTTTCATGGCAGCTTTTACGCCGCCGGTATCCCCTGCTACGATTACAATATATTTTCCAGGGCAGACTGTGGAAGAACGGATCAGGTCCACCTGGGCAGCTTTAACCATGTAATCGCTTGTCTCGATCCCTTTTGCTATGCTGGACAATTCCACCATGCCAATGGCCTTTCCCATGCCTTATTCCTCCTTCCTGCAAATGATGATCTCTCTGTCTGTTACCTGTTTAACCACACCGGAAACACCTGTATGTATATTGGCTGACAAGCCTTCCGCCGCCTGAGCGATCTGATCTCCCTGGCTGACTTCGGCCCCCGCTTCCACAACCGGCTGTGCCGGCCGTCCAATGTGCTGTGACAGAGGGATTCTGCACTCCTTCGGAATATATTCCCGCAGTTCGGGTTCCACATGGGTCACATACGGTGTCAATCCCAATCGGGCAATCAGCCGTTCGGTGGGAATCTTATGAATTTCCACCCCATCGCGAACCTTTGGCTCCATATTTCGCTCCACCTGGATTCCTTTTTCCCGCAGTCTTCCTTTGATATAATCGTTCATTTTTCTGGGTGACAGACCCATGGGGCACGAAAACAGTTCACAGGCCCCGCAGCTGCAGCAATTGGCCGCGCTGCCAAAATACCGGATATATTCCTCCGGATCGGTAACCGTCTGTTCTTTCCACATACTGCGCATGACACGATTGGGATGGACCTCATGCCCGATCAGATATCTGGGACAAAGGTCCGTACACATTTTACACTGGATACAGGCTGCTGCAGCCTGTCGGATCATTCTCTGCGGCGAAAGAGCTGCTCTCTCAAACAGCATATGGTCTTTCGGCAGCACCAGCAGATTTCCTGTGGTTTTTGTTACCACAGCCGCATCAATCGCTGCTTCATCCGGAAGCACTTTTCCCATCATGGGGCCTCCAAGGATCAGGCCGTAAGATCCCCGCCTTGCACCGGCTGCATCCAGCACTTCCCGTACAGGCGTTCCAATCGGCACATGGAACATCAGCGGTCTTTCCACATCTCCTGTCACCGACAGATACTTGGTATCTACCGGCTTGCCTTCCAGCGCATCGGCGATGGCCAGCACAGTTCCCACATTGTCTACCACACATCCCACATCCAGCGGAAGTCCCCTTTCAGGAACGCATCTGCCAGTGACCTGCTGCACCAGAGTCTGCTCATCCCCTGCCGGATAAAAGGAACGCATTTTAAAAATTTCCACCTGTGCATTTGTCTTCTGAATAGCCGCTTCCAGAGCCTTGATTTCTTTTTCATACTTGGCTTTAAGGGCGATCACGGCACGTTTGGCGCCTAAATGCGCTGCAATTTGTTCCACTGTACCAACGATCCGCTCCGGCCAGGTACGGCACAGAAACTTGTCTGTCTCGATCAGAGGCTCACATTCCGCCGCATTGACCAGAAAATACTCCGCACTGGCATTCAGTTTTACATGGGTGGGAAAACCGGCTCCGCCTGCGCCCACAACTCCTGCGCGCTTAATTGCTTCCACCATTTCCATTTTCATCACCGCTTTCTGTCAATGAGACTCTCTTCAATCTCCTGATCATCTACAATGCCAACCACAGTGGCATCCACAGGGATGTCCGGTCCTCCGGCAGCTCCGCGGGCGGAGCTGCCGCCTACATAGATCACCTTTTCTCCTACCCCGGCACCGATGATATCGGCTGCCACAATGGGATGTTCAATGGCCGTATCATCCAGCAGATCCAGCGGCTGGATCACCAGCAGCTTCAGCCCTGCCAGACGCTCTTCTTTTCTGGTAGCCCAGATATTTCCTATTACTCTTCCTGTCTTCATCTGCTGCTACCCCCTCTTTGCCACGGAGATCTCCCTGCGCAGGATCTGGATGTTTCTCTTTCTGGCATATTCCTTTGCCAGATCTGTTAATATGGCCTTCTGAGGTACCACAACAATCGTTGCTTTTTCCCCGTGAGCCGCAGTTACATCTTTTTCTGTGATCACTTTTTTATAAAGTGTGTACTCTTTTTCTTCCACTTCCGGTTCTTCCGCACAGGAAGAAACAGTTTCTTCTGCTGCCGCTGTCTCACCGGTCAGAAGCATTTCTGCCAGCTCTTCTCTCGGCGCGATCACCACTCCGCTGTCCAACAGCAATCTGAGATTCTGCTCCATCCGCTGATAATACGCCGCAGGAGCGGTTTCCCGATAACGGTATAATTCCACTTCTTCTTTTGGTATGAATACTTTTTTTCCGGCCAGCAGTGCCTGTCCAAACAGCCTGGTATACCCTGTGTCCATGATCCCCCAGGCTATTTTCCCCAAAGCCTCATTTGTCAGTGTGTAGGCCACTACCGCCTCATATTCCTCGATCCTGCAGTCATATTCCTTTAAAAGCGCACACTCGGTCTGATAATACTCAGCAAGCTTCCGGCATTCCAGTGTCTTATGGCATTCCTCCCCATGGGCATCTGTCAGTACCAGAAGCTTCGGAAGAGGCGTACCTTCCACCGATGCACTCACTTCCCCGCAGTCATCCAGCTTTTCCTGTACACGTCTGCAGATTTCTGCTACCAAAGCATCGATATCCACGCGATCTCCTCCTTTCTGTCAGATTTTCTCCTGCCTCTCAGGCAGGGTTATACTTTGCAATTCATGGCAATGCCGGCAGGCGTCACCAGAAATGGGTTGGCCGGCTTCACCGTGTGAATACCGGTTTCTTTTTGAATGATCTCTTCAATTCCAGTGAGACAGCAGGTACCGCCGCACAGATATATGGTATCTGTATCCTCCGGCTTTACATACCGCCGGATAATCGTAGAAATTTTTTCCAGCACTGCCTTGAGAACCGGCAAAATTTCTTTGTGCCTGGTATAATCCTGTTTGATTGCTTCAGCCTCCTGAAATGGAATATGATAATTGCCTGCCAGCACCAGAGTCAGATGCGTGCCGCCTGTAGGCTCATCTTCGGTCTGCACCACTTTTCCATCCCGGATCACTGCCAGGCCTGTGGTGCCGCCGCCGATATCCACGATTACCCCATCCTGGATCTGATAAACAGCATTGGCTGAAGAAGGCTCATCCAGAATATTTGTCACTTCAAATCCGGCGCCTTCCGCTACATACTGATGGGTCCGCACACTGCTTTCTGTCCCGGCCGGCATGGCAATGGCACAGTGTGTCAGCTCCCGTCCCAACCGTTTCTCCAGCTTTTCTTTCAGCATCCGTACCGTCTGCAGCGCTCCGGTATAATCCACCACCACACCGTCTCTGAGCACATCTGCCGCCTGTTTTTCGCAGGCCACCGGATTGTTTTCCTCATCCAGCACCACCAGCACAATATAGGCTGTTCCCAGATCCACTCCTACCTTGAGCTTCTCACCCACCGGTGGAAAGGTCTTCGTTTCCGATTCCTCCACACGCTTCATAAATGCATCGACTCGCCTTACGTCCATTTCATCGCTCCTTACCCTGTTGCTTCAATTTCTCTGCCGGCTTACTGCGCCCCTGCAGGGGCGTCAGAATGCTCAGGCATATTCTCCGGCCAGATACTTGCACATAATAATATGCATAGCACTGGACATCCGGTTTAATTCTTCAATAATATCACCGCGTTCATATTTCTGTCCGTTCCGGAATGCACCTGCGGCTGCCACTTCTGTCTCACGGACAGCGGTACGCAGCTGATTCAGCAATGCATAGGCTCTGCCCAGCTTATATGACGGAAGCACCATCTGCTGTACATTATAAAATTTCATGGGATTATGGGAATGCTCACGGAGCTCCTTATGACTCAGCCCGATGATAAATTCCCGCCGAAACGGTTCATCCAGCACATCGCAGCGCATCATTTCTCTTAAGCTGCCCAGAATATCATCCAGATCTTCAATGATCTTTTCCTGACCTCCCATTTCTGCCAGCAGGCACTGATTCAGGACAAACAGCGCCTGCAGGCTGTCAAGCTTACCGCGGAACAAAATCCGACGATGATCTTTGGGAACCAGCACATTGCCATAGAGATGGGTCATATGTTCCGGTTTTTCGTAATAATACGCCCCGGTCTCATAGTCGATAAATTTGGGCTTTGTCCCCTCTCCCGGAGGAAGAGTCACCTCCGGCATCTTCGGCACTTCCGTTGCCCGGATCTCCGGTTTCTGCTCCGATATCTGTTCCGGAGCAGGCTCCGGCTTTCTCTGGGCTCTGGAAGTTCTCTGGTCAATGATCTTAATCTTGCACTGCTGGAGATATTCTCTGGCTGCCGGTGAAAGAATTTTCCCTTCCGGAATCGTATAGGATTCTGGCTTGGACGCTCTAAGTTCATCACGCAGGATTGCTTCTGTTATTACTTTCATCTCAGTCCGCCACCTCCTGTTTTTCCGTCTGGCTGCTTTCTATTTCTGTTCTTTCCGGACTTCTCCGGAATGCAGAAATATTATTTTTCCAGAGACGGCAGAATGAATTCTACTTCTTCATGAGGTCTTGGGATCACGTGTACAGAGATCAGCTCTCCCACTCTCTCTGCTGCGGCTGCTCCTGCGTCTGTGGCTGCCTTTACTGCTCCCACATCTCCGCGTACCATTACGGTCACCAGACCGCCGCCCACATGCTCTTTTCCGATCAGCGTCACATTCGCTGCCTTTACCATTGCGTCTGCCGCTTCAATAGAAGCTACCAGACCTTTTGTTTCTATCATTCCTAATGCCTGTAATACTGCCATTTTTTGTCCTCCTTCTGATGCGTTTACTGCGTCAATAATAGCAGATTTGGAAGTCTGCTTCCAAACCTCCTTTCAAACAGTTTATTTATTGATGCTTGGAAGAATATACTCTACTTCTTCATGAGGTCTTGGGATCACGTGTACAGAAATCAGCTCTCCCACTCTCTCTGCTGCGGCTGCTCCTGCGTCTGTGGCTGCCTTTACTGCTCCCACATCTCCGCGTACCATTACGGTCACCAGACCGCCGCCCACATGCTCTTTTCCGATCAGCGTCACATTCGCTGCCTTTACCATTGCGTCTGCCGCTTCAATAGAAGCTACCAGACCTTTTGTTTCTATCATTCCTAATGCCTGTAATACTGCCATTTTTTGTCCTCCCTTTCACTTTCCGGTATCTGTGTCCTGCCGCAGCAAACACGGCCGGCACTCCGTCAGGATACTTCCTTCAGACGTTTGATAATTTCCGCCACGATCGCTTCCACATTAATCTCATCCGCCTTCTTCATACGGCAGATTCCTTCAGAGCAATCCGGCAGCTCTTTTTTGATATCTTCCAGCTCCTGCAGCCCTTCGGCCACATACCGGAGATTCATCAGGTGCTTGGGTCCCACATTTTCAGAAGTGGCACTGCCGCCTACGGCACCGCAGCCCAGGGTCAGCGCAGGCATCATGGCTGTGGTTCCGCCGATACCGCCCAGCGCGCTGGGGCTGTTTACCACAATACGGGATGCAGGAACCCGTTTTGCAAAATAATCTACCATTTCCGGATCCTTTGTATGCATGGAGAAGGTATGTCCTGCTCCTTCATAATGCAGGATCTCTTTGGCCAGTTCACAGATCTCCACGTAGCTTTCTGCTGTGTAGAAAGCCAGGATCGGAGCCAGCTTCTCATTGGAATACGGATGTCCTCTTCCGATACCGTCTTCTTTTGCCACCAGAACTCTGGTTCCTTCCGGTATTTCAATTCCTGCCAGGTCTGCGATCACCTGGGCACTCTTACCAACGATCATGGGGTTCATGGTTCCATTGGCTCTCAGAATAAACGCTCCCAGTTTTTTCCTCTGCTCATCTGTGAGGAAATAAGCTCCCTGGGCCTCCATTTCCTTCTGCACAGCTTCTGCCATATCATTATCGCACACCACCGACTGTTCCGAAGCACAGATTGTGCCATTGTCAAAGGTCTTGGAATCCATGATCCGTTTTACTGCCAGTTTCAGATCTGCCGTCTTTTCTATATAGGACGGACCATTTCCAGGTCCTACACCGATGGCCGGTGTTCCGGAAGAATACGCTGCCCGTACCATGGCAGATCCGCCTGTGGCAAGGATCATGGAAATGTCCGGGTGACGCATCAGGTTATCTGTAGCCTGAATGGTGGGAATGGTGATGCATCCCACCAGATCTTCATTACCGCCGGCCTCAGCAATGGCCTGACGGATGACTTTTACCGTCTCCAGAATACAGTTTCTCGCATTTGGATGCGGTGAGAAGACAATGGCATTTCCCGCTTTGACAGCGATCTCTGCTTTATAAAGCGCAGTAGATGTGGGATTCGTGGAGGGAATCAGTCCGGCGATCACACCTACCGGCACCGCTATGGTACGTATCTTCTTCTCCTCATCCCGCTGGATTTCCCCAATGGTCTTCATATCTTTGATGTGTTCATATACGCCGCTGCTGGCGAACACATTTTTTATAATTTTGTCAGCTTCTACGCCAAATCCGGTTTCTTCATGAGCCATTTTGGCCAGACGCCTGGCGTTACGTACGCCGGCATCTGCGATGGCCTTTACAATGGCGTCCACTTCCTTCTGGCTCTTCTGGCTGAGCTCCTCCTGAGCTGCTTTCGCCTTTTCTACCAATTCGCGTACTTCCTGCACTGACAAAAGATCTTTATCATATAACTGCATGTTCACTCTCCTGTCTGCCCAAAGTGCCGCTTCCGGTTATCTTTTCCGGACCTGCTGTCACTTCTTTTTATTCTTTTCCTGCAAATTTTAAAATAGCATGGATCAGTTCCTGCTTCTTGGCAAACTTGATCTCCTGCCTGCTCATGCCGGTTATCTCCAGAGTTCTGGCCAGTCTTCGCAGAGCTGCCACAGACATACCCTTCAGAGCTTCTTCCGTTAGTTCTTCCGCTTCCGGCTGCTGTACTGCCTCCGGCGCTTCTGCAGCCTCTGCCTTCCCGGCTTCCGGCTCCTCTTCCATTTTCTCTTCAGACACTGCAGGTACTTCCGCCTCTTTCTCCGTCAGCTCCTGAGTGCCGGATGTTTTTTCTTCCGGAGCTTCCGGTATCTCTGTCTTTCTGTTCTCCTGCACGGCAGAGGGACCGGGGCCTCCCGTGGGACCTGGATGCTGTCTGTCGTGCTGCAGCATTTTCCGCACTTCATCTGCCGGCCGGGGAATCACATGCACACTGATCACGGTGCCAACCCGTTCTGCTGCCGCTGCTGAAGCGTCCATGGCTGCCTTTACCGCACCCACATCACCTTCCACCAGAACTGTCACTAATCCGCCTTTTACGCATACGGTATCCACAAGGGTGACATTTGCCGCCTTCAACGCCGCATCCAGCGCTTCCACCGCAGGAAGATAGCCATACAATTCAATCATTCCCAATGCTTTCATAGGATACCTCCGCCACTATCGTCCAGTCTCCGTAAAGCGGGACTTATTCCTTGGGATTGTCCGCTACAAATTCCACCGCCTGGGCAAATGCATCGCAGGCTGCCTTGCATGCAGACTGGCTTCCTGTGAGGAGTGCACCGCCAAAGTTGGTTTCTGACGGCGGAGCGTACAGTACACACATTCTTACGTCTGCAGCTTTTAATGCTGCATCCACGCCATACATGGCTTCCAGAGGCGGAGCGATCAGATAGGCCAGGGCCTCGCCTTCCTGGATTCCTGCACCTTCTGACAGATAGGAGCCAGTGCGGGAAATGCAGTGAGCATAGTAAATAATATTGTCTTCATCATTGGCGGATACAAAATGCGCCACATTTTCGATCATATCGACAGCTGCCTCCAGACCGCTCCTAACCTCTGCGGGATTGGGTCCGGCCAGAATACCGATGATTTCACCGGCAAGCTTGGTATTTGCATTGTCAGCGCCGCCGTAAAAACTTTTCGCGTATACTACCTTTACATCTGCTTTCTTAGTAGCCTCATCCAGCGCGGTATAGGTTACATCATCGCTGTTGGCAGTAATCAGAGCCAGGGATCTCTGATCCGGCGTCAGATTCAGTTCTTTTGCCAAATCCGGGCTAACGTTGGGGATAATCTTTGTCGCAAGGACGTCTGCTTTGATTGGATCACGTTTCATTTGGTTTCCTCCTCACTTCATTCCTAAAGTTTTAAATCAGTTCCGCTGGCTTTGTTATCCAGTATCTTCTTGATCACATCGGCAATGTGTGCCCCTGCCTCTGTCGGGATCGTTCCTGCTTTATGTATATTGGAAACAACGGTTCTCCTTGCCTCCGGCATTCCTACGGTCGCTTTGTATGCGATATACGCAGACATGGATTCTGCCGTGATCAGTCCTGGACGTTCCCCAATCAGTACGCAGGTAACATCTGCGCCGGTAATTTCAGAAATCTGATCCATGGCTCCTACACGTCCATATTTTACGAAGAACGGAGTGCCTACATTGATCCCATAGCTTTTCAGTCCCTGCTCAATGGCCGGAAGTACATCTCCCACATTGGCAGCTACTGCCGCAGAGCTCAATCCATCGGATACATAAATCTGTACCGTAGGATTCATCTTGCATTTTTCTTTTATGGTCTTTACCGCTTCATCATCCAGCTTTCTTCCCAGATCCGGTCTGGTCAGATAGGTATCCTTGCTGTCACACTGTGTCTGCACAGTGAACAGTCCCATTTTATCAATGAAATCCTGGTCTACATCAGAGAATACTGCATCCTGAGCTGCAGAATGGGCAGCCCGGAACTGCAGAGAAGGATCGGTCTTATAACGGGCGCCGGCCTTGCCGATACCCAGACGGCAGGGTGCATACTGTTTCAGATCGTAATAAGCTTCTTTGTTCACAGGATTTTCTACCAGATACTGCGTCCGGATATCCACCTCTGTCACATCGGGGATGCAGCCGTCTTCGATGACGGTTTTTGCACCTTCACAGGAACTGCAGCCTGTATCTGCTTTCGTTTCTGCTGCCTGCCCCAGATCCATTTCAGCCAATACCTGCTCAATAATTGTCCTTAACGCGTTTTCGTTCATCAATCCTTCACCTCCTATTTGCTCATAAATACAGAAGCGTCACCAGCCAGCGGCGTTAGCTTTCCGTCTTTAGAGAATCCCATTTTTTCCAGCCACATGTCAAATTCATGAATGGGACGAAGACCCATTACTTCACGAAGGCTGGCTGCTTCATGGTAACCGGTACACTGATACATCAGCATGCAGTCATCTCCTTCCGGAACACCCATGATATAATTGCATCCTGCTGCCACAAGAAGGGTGGCCAGGTTTTCAATATCATTCTGGTCTGCCTTCATATGGTTGGTATAGCATGCGTCGCAGCCCATGGGGATACCGGTGAGCTTGCCCATGAAATGGTCTTCCAGACCTGCACGGATTACCTGTTTGGAATCATACAGATATTCCGGTCCGATAAAGCCTACTACTGTATTTACCAGGAACGGCTGGTATTTCTTTGCAAAGCCATAGCATCTGGCTTCCATGGTCACCTGATCCCAGCCGTTATGGGCTTCGGAAGAAAGCTCGGAGCCCTGTCCGGTCTCAAAATACATAACGTTGGGGCCTGTGCTGGTGGCTTTATGAAGCATCATGTCTCTTCCTTCTTCCAGCATGGAAGCGGTCAGACCGAAGGCTTCATTTCCCTTCTGAGAACCGGCAATGGACTGGAACATCAGATCGATGGGAGCGCCAAGCTTGTCCATGGCTTCCATCTGGGTTGTCACATGAGCCAGTACACAGATCTGGGTGGGAACTTCCCATTTTCTCTTGAACTCATCAAAACTTCTCAGGATCCTGGCAACGCTCTCTACAGAGTCGTCAACGGGATTCAGACCGATTACGGCATCGCCGCAGCCAAGGCTTAAGCCTTCCATTACAGAAGCCATGATTCCCTTGGGATCATCGGTGGTGTGGTTGGGCTGCAGACGGGAAGAAAAGGTTCCCGGAAGACCAATGGTGGTATTGCAGTGCGCGGAAATGCGGATTTTCTTTGCCGCATAGATCAGGTCCAGGTTACTCATCAGCTTGCACACTGCCGCAACAATCTCACTTGTAATACCTCTGGAGGCCCGTTTAATCATATCGCCGGTTGTCTCTGTATCCAGAATCCACTCACGGAATTCCGCAACGGTCATGCCCTTCAGTTCATTGTAAATCGTTTCATTTACTCCATCCTGGATAATCCTGGTTACTTCGTCTTCCTCATAAGGTACTGCCGGATTGTTACGGAGGTCTTCCAGTGTAATATGAGAAAGAACTACTTTTGCCGCTACTCGCTCTTCTGCAGATTCTGCTGCGATTCCTGCCAGCTTATCGCCGGATTTCTCTTCATTGGCTTTAGCCATTACTTCGCGAAGAGACTTGAACTCATAGGTTTTACCAAATAACTTTGTTTTTAAGATCAATTCTTTCACCTCTCCTTTTTTGTGGATTTCCTTTTCAGGTGTTGAATATCAGAGTCTTTGTTACAACCGGGACGACCCGCCCGCCTGCAACCGGCTCTCCGATATCAATATAGTCGCCGCTTCCTGCGTGTATCCCATCGATACAGATCACATCTTTTTTTCTTTCCAGCAGCACATTGAGCGCGTTTCCAAGAGCTTTGGCAATATCATTTTCAATGACCAGAATCAGTGGATACGGACTTCGTATCACTGGCTCCGCGCCATCCATCAGAATCTTTGCCAGTTCCTGGATCTGGGAAAAACCGGTGTGATAATCTCCGGAAAACGCAATGGCGATCTGCCCCAGTGCACCATCCGTTTCATACAGCGACAGCTGATTTCGAATGGCATTCCGGAAAGCAGCCGGTTCCTGTTCCTCCTCCGCTGAAACTTTCAGAACCGGAATGTTTTTTATGGGCAGCCGGCCAGCCGCATAACTGATCGTACTGCCGCTAACATTTGTTGTGTGTGTGCCTGCCCCGACTACAGTGGCCCGTATGGTCTCTGCAGCAGGATAGATCTTCAGTTTATTTAAAGAGCTGTTATTCCGCACCGCCGTTCCCAGAAGAACGCCGATGTCCCCATAGCGGAATACATCCCCTGCCTCCTGCCGATAAACGCAGTCCGCAACACCGCCGGAGAAAGTAATTCCTTTCACGGCAGGTTCTCTGGGAAGCTCTTTGCCTTCATTGGTGTACAGCTCATTGTGATAACTGTCTGTCTCTGTAATATGAAGTGCTCTGGCCAGCTCATCTGCCATATATTCACAAACCCGATAGAGCAGCTGCTCATTGGCCGTATCTCCCACACGGATCTGCAGACCATGTCTCTGGGCCAGTTTCTGTATTTTAGGATATATGTATGAAATTTTTCCGTGTTCTACTTTGATCAGACGACCGCCGATATCCAGACAACAGGTTCCCTTCAGAGTCCCTTTCTGGAAAAAGGCAATATTGCTGGTCCCTCCTCCAATGTCCACATTGGCGATGACCGACCGTTCTTCCTCGGACAATACATCTGTACCGGCTCCTCTGGCTGACAGCACCGATTCCAGATCGGGCCCCGCCGTTGCCACTACAAAATCTCCGGCCATGTCACTGAGAGACGAAAGCACCGTATTGGCATTTTCTTTTCTGGCAGTCTCGCCGGTGATGATCACCGCTCCAGTCTGCAGATCTTCCGGTTTTTTCCCGGCTTTTCTGTACTCTCCACGGATAATTTCCTTAACTTTTTCTGCATCAATTTCTGTCTGAGATTTCAGCGGTGTAAAGTAAATGTCGCTTTGATAGGTCACTTCCTTTTCCACAATGCTGATCCTGGGAACCATATAGCTGCTGGCCCGGTTCTCAATGATCAGGCGGCTGAAGATCAGCTGTGTTGTGGAAGTGCCGATATCAATGCCCACACTTAAAATCTCCTCCCGCACAAAAATCACCTCCTGCGCTGTCCTGGCCGGCCACCTTGCGTGACAGCCATTTATCTATTTTCGTGAAAGACTGACAATATCTGTCAGCTTATTCATAAAATCAAAAGAAGCCTTCGTCCCCGAATCCCCGGACCGGATCTTCAGACTGCCATGAAGCTTGTCCCGCACCATGGTTTCTGCTATATTCAACCCCAGACTTCCCGGAGAGATCCTTTTGGGATTAAATCCGATCCCATCATCTTGTACGATGATCACAGAATAGATCTTTCCTTTTCTGAGACTGATCCGAATGGTTCCGGTTTCTCTGCCGGCAAAAGCATGTTCCATGGAATTCTGAAGCAGTTCATTCACTACCATAGCTACAGCAGTTGCCACATCGGATTCCACCGTCAGATTATCTCCTTCCAGTTCGATCTCCATTTTCAGAGTAGCCCGAAGATAGGGCTGTACTGCATTATTCTTTACAGTCCGCAGCACATCTTTCAGATTCACTTCATCCATACCGCTCTGAGCCAGAAGCTGATGAGCTGCAGAAATGGAAAGGATCCGATTCAGACTTTCGTGGAGCAGCTTTCTTGTCTCTTCATTTTCTGTTCTCCTGGCCTGCAGGCGCAGCAGAGATGCAATCGTCTGCAGATTATTTTTTACTCTATGATGCAGCTCTTTGATAGCCACAGACTTCAACACCAGACTTTTTTCCTGCTCTCGCATCCATGTCACATCCCGTACGATCACCGCCAGCTGGATATCGCCTTTTTCCAGGCGTATCTGACGCATACGCACATAATGCTTTCCAATCTGAACTTCCGAAATACTCTCTTCCAGCCAGCTCTGTCCATCTGTATGATTCAGACAGATATTCCGGTACTTCTGTCCCAGGATATCGTCTACATACCCCAGACGCTGGTACAGTTCCTTTGCATACATATTGCGAAAGGACACGATCCCGTTCACATCTACCAGAATCAGGCCTTCATCAATGCTTTCCGTCAGCCAGTCGTGCTCATTCAGCATATGTCTGATAGGTGTCGCCACCGCCTCATATCGGTCTTCTGTTTCATCTTCCGACTTTTCTGTAATTCTCTGCTCCCGGATCAGCACGCCGATCACCCTGGAATTGTACTTGATCGGCTCCACCGACTGGATCGTATAGTTATCTTCCTGGGTACGGGCTTTCATATATCTGGTAGCTATCCCCAGCTTGAAAGTACGGGCTACGGCAGGTTCATTTTCAGCCTTGGCCAACATACCCACTACACTGTTTTTGTAAGATGATGGAGATTCTTCCGGCTTAGCTTCTGCCACCACAATAGCGTCGCCGTCCTGACAGGGACAGTCAACGAAGATATCTGCCGCTTCCAGATTTGCCAATGGCTGCAGTGTCAGCGCCATCATCTGTATGACCTGTATCTCTTCATCAGACAGATCCGTGTATTCCAGGCAAAGCTGCCGAATAATATCCTCCATACTATTCTCCTTTTTGCTTCAGGATCATCTCCGCTACCCGTTTCATTGCAATATTCTTTGATTTACTGATGCCTCTTATATAATCGTAGGCTTCCTGCTCCGTCAGCCCATTTTGTTTCATAATGATTCCTTTTGCCTGCTCCACCACAGTCCTGCTCTCCAGCCGCCTGGCTATCGCATCATAATCTTTCTGCAGCTTCTGCAGTTCCTGACTTCTGGCCACAGCAATTTCCAGAGCCGGAATAAAAGACCGTTCGTCTACCGGTTTTACCAGATAGCCGCTGACGCCGCTCTTTTTGGCTGCCTGGATGAATTCCTGGTCACTGTATGCCGTGAGCAGCACCACCGTCTCAGCCAGCCGTTCCTGTGTGATGATCGATGAGGCGGTCATACCGTCCATCAGAGGCATTTTCACATCCATGATCACCAGATCCGGATGCAGCTTCCTGCACAGTTCCACAGCATCAAATCCATCCGCGGCCTCCGCAATGACATCGTAGCCTTCTTTTTCCAATGTCTCGTGTAAATCCATCCGAGTGATCGGCTCATCGTCTGCAATGAGTACTTTCATTTCCCAGACCTCCATTTTGTTATTTTCCGTCCGTCAGTTCGTTTTGATCTGACATTTTCTGCTTAAAGCGGCTCGCCGGCAACGTCCACCCGGTCAAAATACTCCATCAGTTCTTCAAAACCGGTTCCTTCGTAACTGCTGGTCACAAACACCTCTCCTGCTCCTGCAAGCTTCAGATATTTTATCGCATTTTCAACCTGTTTTTCACTTCCCAGATCGCTTTTTGTCACAATGCCAATACAGGGCTTCGCATATGTACTGGCATATCCGGGAGGAAACATGGTCCCTTCTTCATTTGCCTGCTGCACAAGAATAATAATGTCCGCATCCACAGCCGTCACTGTGAGAGCGCCCCGCAAATATCCTCTCTCCAGATATTCTCCAGGGGTGTCGATCATATTGCCGCCCAATAACTGCACCGTCTGGGTTTTGTGGTAATTCAGATCTTCATGGTTGATATACTGGCACAAAGTAGTCTTTCCTGCCATGGACCTTCCGATCAGAATCACCTTTTTCTGTTGTTTTTCCATTGTTTCCTATCGCCTTCCGTCAGGATTTTGTGATCGGCGCCGGCGTAAATCCCATGGCGTCGCACAGCACTGCCATAACATCGTGAAGCGCTGCCTCCACCGCCGCCACATCTCCGGTGATCACCAGTGAACCGTTGAAACGATCCACAAATCCAATTTTGATATCCGCAGCTTTGCTCGCCACATCCGCAGCGATAATTGCCGCTTCACTGGGGGTAATGGTAAAAATGCCGATGGCGCCTTCCCCGTCGATCAGTCCCATTTTCACATAGAGATCTTCCACCGGATGAGGGATCACATGAGCCAGAGTCACCTGCTTGCCAGGGACAAATTCCTGTATGATTCGCTCTTTCTTTTCTTCAAACATTTCCTCACCCTCTTCGTCTAGTTCAGCCGTCCGGTATAGGCCCGGATAAATACGGTGCGGATATCCTCTTTTGTGCATGGTCTGGGATTCGTCTGGGTGCAGGCATCGTTGTAAGCTGCCTCCACCATTTCATCCAGAGCCGCATCAAAATCTTCTCTGGCAACACCTGCTGCTTCTATGCTGTCCGGCATATTCAACTGCTTGATATACTGTTTTGCCGTACGCACCACGCTGAACGCGCTCTGCCGTATGCTGGCTCCGTCCAGCCGAAGCAGCCGGGCAATACGGGCATAGCGTTTCGCCACCGGTGTGAGCTGATCATGGCATCCGGCATTGAATCCCATGACATACGGAAGCAGGATTCCGTTGGCTCTTCCATGCGGAATATGGAAATGTGCCCCCAGCGTATGGGCCATACTGTGGTTCAGCCCCAGGCCGGCATTGCTGAATGCCATACCCGCCAGACAGGAAGCGTGATGCATCTTCTGCCGTGCTTCCAGATCATCCGGATTCTTGTATACCTTCAGCAAATTGCTCCTTACCAGCTTCATTGCTTTTTCTGCCGCAGCGTCTGTAAAATCATTGGCATTCGTGGACACAAAAGCTTCCAAAGCATGGGTAAACACATCGATTCCGGTATCTGCCGTCACAGAAGGAGGTACCGTCCTCACCAGTTCCGCATCCAGAATAGCCGCATCCGGCAGCAGTTCATCGTCCACCAGAGGATATTTTGCCGTATGAACCGGATCACTGACTACAGAGAACTTGCTGGCCTCTGACCCGGTGCCGCTGGTGGTGGGAATCGCCACAAACTGGCATTTCTCCGTTAATCCCGCCTTATCAGACAGAAAATTCATGGCTTTCGCCGCATCGATCGGCGAACCGCCGCCCAAAGCCAATAACACCTGGGGTTTAAATTCTGTCATAAGGTCAATTCCTTTTGTAATGGTTGCAAGATCCGGATCCGGTTTTACCTCAGAAAAAATCCGATACTCAATACCCATCTGCTCCAGCGGATCCGTCAGATAACTAACTTTTCCACTTTCATGCATAAACCGGTCGGTTACAATGAAAACGCGGCTGGCGCCTTCCAGCACTTCCTTCAGTCCGTCTTTATCCATGTAAATCCGCGGTTTCAGATAAAACTTTTCCAAAATAAACCTCCTTTCTTTTTACGCAAAAAAGTGCCTTGCTTTCCTTCCTATTTTTAGTTGAAAGGAAAACCAAGACACTTCAACGTTCTCAGAACCAGGCTCTGTCTACTGCGCCGCAGGCAGAACCAAACTTTTGTTTTATTCTACCATAATTTTCCGGCACTGTCAATTTTGTTATTTTCTAATCAGACTTTCCTGGCTCTTTTTGTATATTTTGCATTATTCTAATATTTTTTTAACATTAGGACAATTCCAGCTTTCCTGTATACAGCTGATAATAGGTGCCCTTCAGCTTCAGCAGTTCTTCATGGGTTCCACGCTCTATGATCCTGCCGTGCTCCAATACCATAATTGCATTGCTGTTGCGGATGGTGGACAGCCTGTGGGCAATGACAAATACCGTTCTGCCCTTCATCAGATTATCCATTCCTTCCTGGACAATACTCTCTGTTCTGGTATCGATGGAAGATGTAGCCTCATCCAGGATCAACACAGGCGGATCCGCAATGGCCGCTCTGGCTATGGACAGCAGCTGTCTCTGGCCCTGGGAAAGCTCTTCACCATCTCCGGTCAGATAGGTATTGTAGCCCTTGGGAAGCATCCGGATAAAACCGTCGGCATGAGCCAGCTTTGCGGCCTTATATACCTCTTCATCGGTGGCATCCAGTTTTCCATACCGGATATTTTCCATAATCGTTCCGGTAAACAGATGGGTATCCTGCAGTACAATTCCCAGAGACCTGCGAAGATCTGCTTTTTTGATCTTGTTGATATTAATATCATCATAACGGATTTTTCCGTCATCCACATCATAGAAACGGTTGATCAGGTTGGTGATCGTAGTCTTTCCTGCTCCTGTTGAACCCACAAAGGCCAGTTTCTGTCCTGGCTTCGCATACAGTGTCAGATCATGGAGCACCATATGATCCGGCGTATATCCGAAAGTCATATTGTAAAAGCGTACATCCCCTTTCAATTCCGTATAAGTGATGGTTCCATCCGCCTGATGGGGATGCTTCCAGGCCCACAGACCTGTACGTTCTGTGCATTCCGTAATATTGCCGTTCGCATCTTTTCTGGCATTGACCAGAGTCACATAGCCCTCGTCCACTTCCGGTTCTTCGTCCATCATACGGAAAATCCGCTCCGCGCCGGCCAGCGCCATAATAATAGAGTTAAACTGCTGCGCAATATTCATGAACGGCTGCGTAAAACTCTTTGTAAACTGCAGGTAAGAAGCCATTACGCCAAGGGTGATATTTCCGATTCCCATAACAGAAAGGAAACCGCCGAATACGGCTGTGAGCACAAACAGGATATTTCCCATATTTCCCACTACCGGGCCCATGATACTTGCGAAAGTATGGGCTTTGGAAGCACTCTCGAACAGCCTTTCATTAATCTCATCAAACTCTTCCTCAGATATTTTTTCGTGATTGAATACTTTCACCACGCGCTGACCATTCATTCTTTCTTCCACAAATCCGGTAACATTTGCCAGATCCAGCTGCTGCCGGATAAAATATTTTCCACTGTTGCCGGTGACAAATCTGGACACCAGAAACATCAGAAAGATCATCAGTATCGCCAGAACTGTCAGAATGGGACTGAGAACCAGCATGGAAACAAAAGTAACAATAACAGTCAGTAAAGACATCAGCACCTGCGGGATGGACTGATTGATCATCTGGCGCAGTGTATCTGTATCGTTGGTGTAAAGACTCATGATCGAACCATTGGTATTCTGGTCAAAATAGCGGATCGGCAATGTCTGCATATGGGCAAACATCTCATCACGCACACGCTTCAGTACACCCTGACCAATGGTCACCATCAGCCGGTTATAAATAAACGTAGCAATCACACCGCACATAAAAATAGTCCCCAGCACGGTCAGGGCTTTGTAAAGTTCTGTGTAATCCGGACTCTGCTGACCGATCAACGGAATAATATAATCATCCAGCAGATAACGTAAAGACAGCGATACGGAAATCGATGCAATGGAACTCACCAGAATACAGAAAAGAACAACCACAAATTGTACTTTGTAAGTACTGGTCACATAGCTTAAAAGCCGTTTGGCTGTTTTGATCGTTCCGCCGCTGATTTTTGGCCTATCCTGCTTATTCAAGGTTCGCACCTCCTCTTACCTGTGATTCATATACTTCCCGATAAATGGCATTCGTTCTCAAAAGTTCCTCGGAAGTTCCAATGCCATTGATTTCACCATTGTCCATTACAATGATTACATCCGCATCTTCCACTGATGATACTCTCTGCGCAATGATAATTTTGGTCGTATCCGGAATTTCTTCACGGAACGCCTGGCGGATCAGCGCATCGGTCCTGGTATCCACCGCACTGGTAGAATCATCCAGAATCAGGATCTTGGGCTTTTTCAGCAAGGCTCTGGCAATACAAAGTCTCTGTTTCTGCCCTCCTGAAACATTATTGCCGCCTTCAACAATCATCGTGTGATACTTATTGGGGAACTCCTGAATAAAGCTGTCTGCCTGCGCCAGCCGGCAAACTCTCTGTACTTCCTCATCACTGGCTTTTTCGTCTCCCCATCGTACATTTTCATAAATTGTGCCGGTAAACAGCACATTTTTCTGGAGCACCACAGATACCTGATCACGAAGAGCTTTCAGATTATATTTTCTGACATCAATACCGCCTACTTTTACACATCCGCTCGTCACATCGTACAGCCGGGGAATCAGCTGCACCAGAGTGGATTTCGCGCTGCCGGTTCCGCCGATGATACCTACGATCTGTCCGCTTTTAATATGAAGGTTCACATTCTTTAAAGACAGATTTCCTCCTTCGCCGGAATAACTGAAGTTAACATTTTCAAATTCAATATCTCCGCTTGGAACTTCTTTTAACGCGTCTTCTTTATCTATCATCTCCGGAACTTCATTTAATACTTCGCTAATACGATCTGTAGACGCTTCCGCAATCATAATCTGAACAAATACAAAAGTTACCATCATCAGAGACATGAGAATCTGCAATGCATACACGATCACACTTGTCAATTCTCCTGTCTGCATAGAACCTCTGATTATGCTCTCTCCGCCCACCAGTACCATGATCAGCACCACCGCATAGACAGTAAACTGCATCAGAGGAGCATTCCAGGCTACTATTTTCTCCGCCCGGGTAAACAGATTAAATACTATGGTAGATATTTTGCCGAATTTCTCATTTTCGTAATCCGCTCTCACGTATGCTTTCACGACCCGGGCCGCATTGACGTTCTCCTGTACTGTATTATTCAATACGTCGTACTCATCAAATACCTGTACAAAATGAGGATGGGCTTTTTTGGCAATGAAAATCAGCAGTCCCCCCAGAACAGGGATGGTCACAAGCAGAACCAGCGCAATAGGAACGCTGATCGTCAATGTCATGATCAGTGAAAGGATAATCATAAACGGCGCTCTGGCCAGCAGCCGGATACTGAACATATAAGCCATCTGCACATTGGTAATATCTGTTGTCAATCTGGTCACAAGACCTGATGTTGAGAAATGATCGATATTTCCAAAAGAAAAATCCTGTACTTTATAGAAAATATCATGTCTCAGATTTTTTGCGTATCCTGCTGAAGCAATGGCTGCAAGCTGACCGGCTTTTGCCCCGAAAAACAACGCCACCATAGCAAGGATAACCAGAACAGCTCCCAGTTTCAGGATATACGCGATATCCCCCTGGGCGATTCCCACATCAATAATGTTCGCCATCAGAAGCGGTATCAGAACCTCAATCAACACTTCCAGTGCCACAAACACAGGCGTTAAAACAGTCTGGCGCTTGTATTCCCGGACGGAACCTAGTAACTTCTTATTCATGTTTCGTTCTTCTCCTTCTTTTTGCTTTTCTCATTACCTGACAAATTTACAGACATCTGCTCAAGCACATGCCGGCAGGTTTCCAAATCCTCCGGGGAAATTCCTTTTCGCAGAAGAGCTTCCATATACTGGATATTAGAAAGGATCTGTTCCCGGAGTCTGGTCGCCTTCTCCGTGGGTACCAGTTTCTTAAAACGCGCATCCCACTGAGCAGTTTCCCGGCGGATAAATCCATGCTTCTCCAGAAGCTGCAGAATTCCCGTTGCAGATGACCGGCGAATCTTAAACTCTCTCTCAATGTCTTTCTGATAGATATCCCTCTCCAGGCTCTGAAACAATATGTAATGCAGGATCAGCCGCTGCATGTTGGTCAGTCCGCTCTCTGTCTCCGGCAAGCGGCGCTGTCGTTTCATCTGATGGGATACCATGCTGATCAGCCTGCCCAGGCCGCAGACCGATCCAAACTTGTCCTGAACTTCCATTCGCATCCCCTCTTTATCTTTCTGAGGTCAAAAGATACCAGATAAGCTGCAGATTTCCCCACACCCTTTCTGGTATCCTTATAATAGTTCGGTAACTAACAATATGATATATAGAATATCTGTTCTTGTCAATAAACAAAATGCACAAATCCAGACCATCTGTTCGGCCTAAAACAGGTCGATATGCTTGGCTAACTCTGTTTTTTGCTCCGGCAGCTCCAACCAGATAAAGACCTCCAGACTGTCAGCGTCCGCATGCTTCCGTTTGGAGGTCTTGTTCTTTGTCTCTATCCGAAAAATCATATCCGATTCCACAGGCAATTTGAAATTATACTGCCGGCAGGCATCTGTATTTTCTGGAATCCTGCATATAATGATAAAGAGCTGAATTTACAGGATTGACTTTTCAGGTCAGTTTTGCTATATTTAGCTCAGTGATCGTGTTGCGGAAACTTGCGAAGCCCGTAACCGGGGGAGAACCTGCGGGTCTCTCCCTCTTTTTATTTTAAGGAGGTTTTGCCCTGGTGTCACAAAAGACTTTTTCTACTTTTGATGAACAGATTGCTCTTTTAAGGTCAGAGAAACATCTAATTATTGAAGACGAAAAATATGCAAAACTATTCTCCGTTTGATCTCTACCTTACAACGGGCGGTAAATACCACAGACTATGTTTATATCAATTATTATCGTTCAAATTACAACAATATCCCTCTATGGGTATTAAGCAATGTTCTTACCTTTGGAAATCTTTCAAAAATGTATAAAGTTTTTCCTCAATCTCTGCGATCTAAAGTCTGCAAAAACTTCGGCAGCATAAATCAGAAACAACTGGAACAGTTTTTGTCAGTATTGACAAAATTCAGAAATGTATGTGCTCACGGTGAGCGTCTTTTTACCTATCGAACAATCGACAATATATCCAATCTTCCATTACACCAGAAATTACAGATCCCCAGGCAGGGAATCCAATACTTATATGGTAAAAATGATCTATTTGCTGTTGTGATCGCATTCCGCTATCTCCTACCCCGGAAGGATTTTCTGGAGTTTAAAAAGAAGCTGACTTTCGAAATAGTCAAGGTTAATAAAAAGCTGGTACATATTACAGAAAATGAACTGATGGAGCATATGGGCTTTCCACAAAACTGGAAGGATATCACCCGCTATCAGTTGACACCATAAAACAAGAAGAAAAGAATGACTGATGTCTATACGTCAAAAAAGGGGCTGTCGCACTAAATAATTAGTGCGGCAGCACTTTTTTGCAGAGAATAA
>UQMI01000042.1 GCA_900542045.1 uncultured Blautia sp. | reverse complement strand
CCACAAGGTCCCCATAAATTTACGCTGTCCTTCGATCACTGCCTTTCCATGGAAACGGTTGGGAAGCCATGGTGCACTGTTCACATAGAAATACCAGCGGATCGCATCTGCTCCGTATGTTTCCAGAGCTTCAAAGGGATCCACGGCATTTCCCTTGGATTTGCTCATCTTCTGGCCGTTCTCATCCTGTACATGTCCCAGAACAATTACGTTTTTGTACGGAGCCTTGTTGAAGATCAGGGTTGAAATAGCCAGCAGAGAATAGAACCAGCCGCGGGTCTGATCCACTGCCTCGGAAATAAAGTCGGCCGGGAAACGTTTCTCAAACAGCTCCTGATTTTCAAACGGATAATGATACTGTGCAAACGGCATGGATCCGGAATCAAACCAGCAGTCGATCACCTCCGGCACACGATGCATCTCTTTTCCGCATTTCGGACACTTGATGGTTACCCCATCAATATACGGACGGTGCAGCTCAATGTCGTCCGGACAATTCTCTGACATGGATTTCAGCTCTTCGATACTTCCGATGGAATGCATATGGCCGCACTCACATTCCCAGATATTCAGCGGTGTTCCCCAATATCGGTTCCGGCTGATACCCCAGTCCTGCACATTCTCCAGCCAGTCTCCGAAGCGTCCTTTTCCAATGCTCTCCGGAATCCAGTTGATCGTATTGTTGTTGCGGATCAGGTCCTCCTTCACCGCTGTCATCTTGATAAACCAGCTTTCTCTTGCATAATAGATCAGCGGAGTATCGCAGCGCCAGCAATGAGGATAGCTGTGCTCGAAGGTAGGCGCCGAATACAGCAGACCACGGTTTTCCAGATCCTGAAGGATCGGCATATCTGCTTTCTTGCAGAAGGTGCCTGCCCAGTCTGTTTCCTCGGTCATTTCTCCCTTTTCATTTACCAGCTGTACAAAGGGCAAATCATATTTTCTTCCCACATTGGAGTCGTCTTCACCAAAAGCTGGAGCAATGTGTACCACACCGGTACCATCGGTCAGCGTTACATAGGTATCACAGGTTACATAATATGCTTTTTTCTTTGGATGAACAAAGTCAAACAGCGGTTCGTATTCTTTGTATTCCAGATCTTTTCCCTGATAGGTTTCCAGGATCTTCGCTTCCTCGCCCAGTACTTTAGATACCAGAGCTTCTGCCATATAATATACTTTGCCCTCTGCCTCCACTTTTACATAAGTCTCATTGGGATTCACGCAGAGCGCCACATTAGACGGCAGAGTCCATGGGGTTGTGGTCCATGCCAGGATATAGGCATCTTCATCTTTTACTTTAAAACGCACGATAGCAGAACGTTCTTTTACGTCCTTATACCCCTGGGCAACCTCATGACTGGAAAGCGGAGTTCCGCATCTGGGGCAATAAGGCACGATCTTGTATCCTTTATAAAGGAGACCTTTCTCCCAGATCTGCTTTAATGCCCACCACTCTGACTCAATAAAAGTATTATGATAGGTTACATAAGGATGATCCATATCTGCCCAGAATCCAACGGTATTGGAAAAATCTTCCCACATTCCTTTGTATTTCCAGACACTCTCCTTACATTTCTCAATAAACGGCTCCAAACCATATTCTTCAATCTGCTCCTTGCCGTCCAGTCCCAGTTCTTTTTCCACTTCCAGTTCCACAGGAAGTCCATGGGTATCCCATCCGGCTTTACGTGGAACCATATAGCCCTTCATGGTGCGGTATCTGGGAATCATGTCCTTGATAACTCTTGTCAGTACATGGCCGATATGGGGCTTTCCATTGGCCGTGGGCGGTCCGTCATAGAAGACATAGGAATCGCCGTCTTTCCGGTTTTCCATACTTCTCTCAAAAATTTGGTTGTCTCTCCAGAACTTCTCTACCTTCTTCTCACGGTCTACGAAGTTCAGGTTCGTATCTACTTTCTGATACACAACGCTTCCCTCCTATTTATATGATTATCATTAACATCAGGGGAACGGGGTCCGTCCTGCGCCTGGTCTGGAACGCATGTCCGGCCAGTCTGTCAGAATACCTGCCTGGACCGGCCTTTCTTTCGATCAACAAGCAGGGTGTCAAAAGATCCCAGACAAATTCTGACCTTTTGGCCCTGTTGTCGATTATTAAAAAGAAAAGCTTCCGCCCTTGTAAAAGGACGAAAGCCAAAACGAACTCACGCAACCACCTGTTACAACATACGAGTGTATGCACACTGATACTGCTCTCTGTAACGGGAGAACCCGTCTCTTCCTACTGTTTCCTTTTCGGAATCGAGGCTCAGGAGTGATCTTCTGCTGTTTTTACTGACACCGGGCTTCCACCCTCCCCGGCTCGCTGCTGCGTTCCAAACAGCTTACTGTCTCCTTCACAGCATTTTTCATATCTCATATCGATTCATTATAAACGTGTATAAAAGCAAATGTCAATAGTGAAATGGTTTTCCTCTGGACAAACAGAGACATTCTTGCTATTATCAAAGCAAGGTAATTCCATTACCCTTTCTTTTTATGCAAAAAACAGCAAATATTTTAAGGGGAGTAATATTATGCGTTTAAAAAAATTGCTTACATTTATAGTGTGTGTCTCTGTTTCCACATTGACTGCAATCCCTTCCCTGCCAGTCGATGTACAGGCTGCAGGAGGCGGATTTGAAAATGCCGGAAGCGGGTTTGAAAATGCCGGCCTTTCCCAGGGCAATGATTTTGAAGCCGTTGGAGATTTCGGCGATGGAGATGGTTCACCGGATCTTGTGATGCCTGGAACCGGCCATTTTGAATGTCCGGATCTTACATTTTACGATAAAATTATTTTTGTGGGTGATTCCCGTACGGTTCAGATCAATGACCGGGTGGACGATGAACAGGTGGATTTTGTTGCCAGCAGCGGACAGGGACTTTTCTGGTTCAAGCGCTCCGGCGTCAGCAAATTAAACCGGCTCCTGGCCAGCGAGGAATATACGACTCCGCTTCCCAAAGCCGTCATTTTTAACCTGGGGATCAATGACCTGGAAAATAAAAACAGCTATGTGTCCTACCTGAACAATCTGGCCCAGGAACTGATTAATCAGAACTGTACCCTGTATTATATGTCCGTAAATCCTGTAAATAATGAGATCATACAGATTCCCCGTTCAGACAGAGATATCAGAGACTTTAATCAGGCAATGAAGACAAAGCTGGACGATTTCCATTATATCGATACCTATAATTATCTGAAGAAAGACGGATTCACAACCACTGATGGCCTTCATTATAATTCTCTGACAACACAGAAAATATTTAATTACATTATTGAACAGATCAATTCCCGGAAGGCTGTAACCAAAAATGTGCTCTGGGAACATACCGGCCTTTACTGGTACGCCTACAATCCATCCACCGGTGATGTCTACAAAAACCGCTGGGTTTCCTACGAAGGCGGAAAGTTCTATGTAGACCGCTATGGCCGCATGAAAACCAATTCCTGGATCACTGCTTCCAGCGGAAACCGTTATTATGTGGGTGCTTCCGGCAGATACTATACCTCTCAGTGGGTATTGACCAACGGAAAATATTATTATCTGCAGGACAACGGAGCTATGGCAAAAAATCAATGGATTGACGGCTATTACGTGGGATCCGACGGTGCCCGTATCTGACCATGACTGACTGTATCTTTCCGTCACTGCAGATCGGAGGTATTTATGAGAACATCTGCCTTCTCGTTTCTTTCATTACTGCTCGCCCTGCTGATGCTCCTGGAACCGATTCCGGTTATGGCTTCCGCTGCCCAGTCAGATAATATTTCCGGCTGGCCGGCAGCTCCTGCCATTCATGCAGAGGCTGCTGTTCTGATGGACGCCCGCACCGGCAACCTGCTCTATGAAAAAAATAAAGATGACAAACATTATCCGGCCAGTATCACAAAGATCATGACCACTCTTCTGGCCCTTGAAAACTGTGATAATTATCAGGAAATGGTTCCTGTATCTGCGCAGGCACTTCATATCACAGATGCGGACAGCTCCACGATCTGGGCTGTGGAGGGAGAGGAACTGAAGATGAGCCAGTGTCTCTATGCTGTGATGCTGGCCTCTGCCAACGAAATGGCCAATGCGGTGGGCGAATACACCAGCGGCAACCTGAAGCGCTTTGTGGAAGACATGAATGCCAGGGCCAGAGAATTGGGCTGTCAGAATACCCATTTCAACAATGCCAACGGCCTTCCCGATGAAAGACATTACACCACTGCCTACGATATGGCCCTGATTTCCCGGGCTGCCTGGCAGAACCGCTGGTTCCGGAAGATTGCCGGCACAACTGCCTATACCATTCCACCCACCAACAAAACAGCCACCAGCCGGGAACTGGCCAATCATCATCGGATGGTCCTGCAAAGCTATCCCTGCAGCGGCTGCGTAGGAGGAAAGACTGGTTATACCACCCAGGCCGGCAATACACTGGTCACCTATGTCCGCCGGGGGAGTGTCACATTGATCGCTGTCGTCATGCAGTCCGACAGTTCTGTCTATGATGATACCAATGCACTGATTGAATACGGATTTGGCAATTTTCACCGGATCTCCATTCCTGCACCCGGCTCCAAAACATTAAAGGATTATTTCCTTCCGAATGTCTCCTGGAGATTTCCTTCTCTTCTGCAGACACCGCTTACAGTATCTTATGAAGACGGGTATGCGGTCCTTCCCAAGGGCGCAGAAGAAAAAGACCTCACCGCAAGGCAGACGTACCTGCCCAATGCACTCGGCAAATGGAAGATCCGCACAGACTATTTCTATAACGACTGCAAGGTAGGTGTCTCCTATTCCTATCTGCAGCGCCCGCTGCAGGATCTGGATTTCATCTAATGGAAATCCGAATGAAACGTTTCGATTGCAAAAAACAAACGCAGAGATTTTTATAGGAAAGTCAGAACGAAGTATTTTACTTTCCCATCACGCAAAAAAGACACCCGTTCAGACAAGTAGATTCTGTAACTCATTTACCTGTCTGGACGGGTGTCTTTTCTTTTTTCAAAACACCTGTTTTTGTTTACTTATGCCTCTTTTTCTTTCTGTCTGCGGGTCAGCCTTTTCTTGCGCAAGCTTTCTCTTTTTTCCATTACGGAAGCCGCTTCTTCACCATCCACCAGCTGCAGTGTCTTAATGGCATAATACGTATCATGGTCGGTCTTTTTTACCCGGATTTTCCCCTTCAGGAGACCATGCTCCTGACAGCTGGAAAGGCTGTAATAGCTCTTTGAATTTCCGGCAAACCAGCGTATCTTTTTCCTGGCCATTTTGTGGCATTTCGGACATCGGACAGAAGATGTCTCCCGATCCTTTAACATCCGGTCCTTATCCTGAAATTCTCTGGATACATATTTCTCATATTGTGAATAGGAAATGTGGATCTCCTCTTTTTTACTTCTGGGATTCTGAAAGGTGTCAATAGAAAAATATTCCATCACCACAGGAAACTCCAGCATCTGCAGCACTTCTGCCGCATATCTGGCATCCGCCAGAGCCCTGTGAAACTCCATATCCTTTTTCAGGGAAAGAAAATCAATAGCATATTCCAGCGACTTTCTGCTCCTTCCATCTTCCATACAAATGCTGAACAACTTCTGTATGTCATAGAAAAAAACCGGGCCCGGCAGCCAGTGCAGAACACCATAGAATTTCATATTTCTCTGCAGCTCGATCAGATCCTGATTCCCCCAGGTACAGAAAGAGCACTCGGATCCGCACCACTGAAAAAATTCCTGCAGCACTTCCTTAAACGGTCTTCCGCCATTCCGCAGATCCTTATATTCCATATGAAGCAATTCTTTCGTTCTGCTGTGCAGCCATCTGTAAACCTGCGGCTTAATATATCCCTGATAGGAATCTATGATTTCTCTGTCGCTGTTCAGCTTCACTGCACCGATTTCTATAATCTCAAAAGGAATTCTTGGATTTTCTTTTTCTTTTCCATCAGGGCACTGATTCCACTCTAAATCAAATACCACAAAATTCATAGTCTCGTTCCTCAGTTACTTTCGGCATCCATCTCATATAAACTTTCGATCAGATATTCCTGGAAGGCATTGCCGTCTGCCTTCAGCAGCACCTTCACATGGAGTTCCTCTTCATCCAGAAGATAACGTCTGTCACAGATGGTTCTTCCTCTGCTCAGCCCCATGGAACAGTCCACATCCACCGGAAACTTCTCACCCCCGAAAATCTCCGGATGCAGCAGATACATGATCGGAACCACATCGTGGACCGGCAGCACCGGCTGTACTTCATACACAGGAGAAGACAGGAATTCCGCGATCCACTCTCCGCACAACCCGGACACGCGTCCTCCTATCTGGCACAGCTTGGAGATCTGTCTTCTGGTAAATCCACATTTCATTGTCACATCCAGACCGCACATTACCGCAGGGATCCCAGCATCCAGAACGATCTTCGCCGCCTCCGGGTCCGTATAAATATTAAATTCCGCAGATGCTGTCACATTCCCGCCCCAGGCGGCGCCTCCCATGAAAATAATTTCTTCAATCCTGTCACGGATCTGCGGCTTGCTTTTTATCAACATTGCCAGGTTCGTAAGAGGCCCCAGCGCAACCAGAGTCATCCTTTCTTCTTTGGGCCATTCTGCCGTCATTTCCGCAATATAATCCGAAAAGGATGACGAAACCGGCTTTCTGCCGCTCTTCGGTAGAGCATGCCTGCCCAGTCCTGTTTCTCCGTGAACCCCGGCACCTGTCCCCAGGTCAGCTACCAGCGGTTTCTCAGCGCCCTGTACCACCGGCACATCCAGGTTCAGAAATTCTGTCAGAGCCAGCGCATTGGCAGTTACTTTTTCGATGGTCTGATTTCCTGCTACGGTGGAAACCCCCAAAATCTCAAACTGTTCCCGATTCGCCGCCAGATAACTCAGTGCCACGGCATCATCCACACCAGGATCACAGTCTATCCAGATTTTTCTCATACGTTCACCTGCTTCCCAGCACACACAAAAACCTGCATGACAGCTATTTTGTCATGCAGGAGTATGCGTATTATTCAACAACTGTGGTAAAGAAAAGTATACTATATCTGTACCTATTGTGTCAACTGCCGGACAGTACCGCTCAGACGGTATCTCAGTTCAGAGCAGACCAGTCAGTATATGACTGCTCTCCTCTTTCCATTTCTTAAGAATTCTTTTCGTTTTCTTTAAACGATAATTTAGAAACGTCTGTTATACTCTCCTCAATCACTGAAGAAGGAGACTGATTTTCATGCAAACACTCACCACTCTGAAGAACCATACCATGCACAGACAGCTTCTGCATCACCAGATATTCCACAGATTCGGACCTCAGGCAATCCTGGTCCTGCTTGCTCTGCTCCTGCTCGCGCCATCGCTGCGGCTCGGCTATTTCTTCGGTTCCTCCTGCGACTGGTACTCCCAGTATGTGAGCATCGCTGAGACCATGCGTTCCGCCTTTTATGAAGAAGGAACCCTTTTCCCCGGACATCTGCCCCTGGGAGGCGGTTCCAATATTTACCAGTTCGCCTATTACGGTTATCTCCGTCCGGATGTACTGCTGGGCTGCCTGCTGCCCTCTGTTTCCATGGACGTCATTTTAACCGTCTATGCCATTGGCGGATATCTTCTCTCCATTCTGCTGTTCTATCATCTGCTGAAAAAATGCGGCCTGCAGCTTCCCTTCCGCTTTTTCGGAAGCGTGCTGTTTCTGTGTGCCGGCTGCTTTTTCCAGATTCACCGGCAGATCGTGTTTGTAAATTACATGCCGTTTCTTCTGGGAGCATTGCTGTCTGCTCTTTATTTTCATCGGAGAAAAAAAGGGTGGCCCCTGGTACTGATGTTGTTTCTAATCCACCTGCACAGCTTCTACTACTCCATTGCCTGCCTGCTGTCTGTATTCGTTTTTCTTCTGCACACAGCTCCATCCCGCGGGTGGAAAGAAATGCTACACCTCACCGGAAGCTTCTGCAAGTATGCTTTTATATCTGTACTTCTGACCGGCATCCTGCTGCTTCCCACAGCCTTTGTGATCTTTAGCTGTGCCGGGGCAAAGGACGGCGGCACGGCTGCCGCTGCCAGCCCTCTGGCCTTTCATCTGGATTTCTCCGGCCTGCTTTACAGCCCTTATGGATATGGCCTGACTTTGACCGCACTGTTTCTGCTGCTGCTGGCTCTTTGGGTACCGCATCTCCGTGCGGCTTCCGCCTTCGTAATCTTTGGCTGTATCAGTGGTCTGCTGCCTTACGTCCTCAACGGCTTTCTGTATTCCAGAAGTAAGATCCTGATGCCGTTTCTTCCTCTGGCCCTGCTTCTTTGCATGCAGTCTCTGCAGTGGTTCTGGAGAAAAAGAAAAACGCCCCATCCGATTCTGCTCCTGCCCATGGCAGCAGTGACCTGGCTTCAATACCAGAACTACGGAACCTTCCTGGTTTTTGCGGATCTGGCCGCAGTACTCCTGCTGTTTCTCTGTCTTTCCAGAAGAAGCAGTGCATCCGGTCCCCCCAGGACCTTCCGCAGCAGACTTCCGGCCCTTTTTCCTGGCTCACCCCGCAGCCATGCCGCAGTTTCCGCTGCCATGCAAAGGCTCCTTACCCTGCCAGGCACTCTGACATTCCTGGGCATGACCGCCTTTCTCTTTGCTGCTGGATTGCACCTGGTGGATCCGCGCCTTTCCACAGAAGAAGCAGCCGCCTCCCATTTCTCCGATACGGAACGGACGGATTTCTGTCAGGATCCTTCATACCGGTTTGACACTTTCCTGAATCCTTACCAGAGTGCCAACCGGCTGCTGGCACCGGGAACCGGACGCAGTTCTGCTTATACCTCCACGGGAAACCCGGTGTACAGTTCCTTTTATTTTGACCAGATGCGAAATCCCATACGGATAAATAACCGGGTGGCGCTGTTAAGTGTGGAAAATCCCTTCTTCCTCTATCTGAACAGCGTCCGCTATCTGGAGACTTCTGAAGACCGGCTGCCCTGGGGATACACGGTAAGACAGAGAAATTCTGCTTCCGTCCTGGCTGAAAATACCAATGTCCTGCCTTTGTGTTACGGGAGCACAGCCCTGCTGTCTCAGGAAGCCTGGGAGCAGCTTCCTTTTCCGGACAATCTGGAAGCCATCACATCCCGCAGCGTTGCTCCTTCCTCAGGAAGCAGCTCCTTCACCTCTCATTTTCGGGAAATCTTTCCGGAAGAGGGACGGGATTACACCATCACAGAAGAAACAAAAGATCGCCTCACTGTTGTACCGGCAAAACCTCTGAAGGATCAGATTCTTGCTGTTACCTTCCGGGTACAGCCGCTCAGTGACCAGGCCGTAGTGATCACGATCAATGGCGTACGAAACAAACTGTCGGGAGCCGATGCTCCCTATCCCAACCACAACACCACTTTTACCTATCTGCTGTCATCTTCGGAAGAAATCCGGCAGCTGACAGTGGAGACACAGGGAAAGTTTCAAATATCCGACCTGCACTGTTATACCCTGGATACCTCCTGTTTCGGCATGGATACCATATATCCTTTTCAAAATGAGGATACCTTCGGAAATGAAGTGCTCAAAGGAACCATCCGCCTTCCCGAAGACGGCTATTTCATCACCTCTCTGCCCCTGGAATCCGGCTATCAGGCCTGGGTAGACGGGGCGCCGGCATCCATTCAGAAAGTCAACGGCGCATACCTGGGAATTCCTCTGGCAAAAGGAGAACATTCCATCCGTCTGACCTACGAATCGCCGCTGCAGAAAGCAGGAGGAATATGCTCCCTGGCCGGTCTGCTGGTATTTTTCCTGCAGATCTGCCTGGAAAACCAGCACGTTTTGAAAAAATTTGCCACCCCATCACACAGAACAAAAGAGGAGAAAACATCATGATCAAACTGACGATTATTGTTCCATGTTATAACGAAGAAGAATCTCTTCCTATTTTTTACCGGGAGACGAAGAAAATTACCTCATCCATTCCTGACGCAGTTCCTGAATTTTTATTTGTGGATGACGGCAGCAGCGATGGTACGCTGCAGGTGATAAAATCCCTGGCCGCTCAGGATCCGTCCTGCCACTATCTTACCTTTTCCAGAAATTTCGGCAAGGAAGCCGCCATGTACGCAGGACTGCAGGCCTCTATCGGGGAATATTGTGTCCTGATGGACGCGGATCTGCAGCACCCTCCGGCACTTTTGCCCGCCATGTTCTCCGCCCTTCAGAAGGAAGGCTATGACTGCTGTGCCGGAAGACGCACCACCAGAAGGGGAGAAGGCATCCTGCGGAATTTCCTGTCCCGCAGCTTTTACACTGTGATCTCCAAATGCAGCCATATGGATATGCAGGACGGCGACGGGGATTTCCGGATGATGACCCGGAAAGTAGTGGATTCCATCCTGTCCTGCCGGGAATACAACCGCTATATGAAGGGGATTTTTTCCTTTGTCGGATTCGAAACCAAATGGATTCCCTACGAAAATGCCGAGAGAGCCGCCGGGAATACCAAATGGAATCTCAGAAAATTATTCTGCTACGCTCTGAATGGAATTTTTTCTTTTTCCACCACCCCGATCACCCTGGCCGGCGTGGCTGGCGCCATTCTCTTTCTGCTGTCCCTGATCTACGGCAGCATCACGGCCATCGGCACTATTTTCTTCGGAAATGCAGTCAACGGATGGACCACCATCGTCTGCCTGATCCTGTTCCTCAATGGCATCCAGCTCCTGTTCCTTTCCATTCTGGGCGGTTATGTGTCCAAAAATTATATGGAGAGCAAAGGCCGTCCCGTGTACATTATAAAAGAGCAGGGTTAATTTTCTTCCCTGCTCTCTTCTCTGTCAGCATTCCCCGGAATGCTCCTGTTCTTCCAATATGCTCAGCTTTTCCACAATTTCCGCACAGATCTGTGAAATACTCTTCTGATCCGTGGACACCTGGATATCCGCCGCTGCTTCATAGAAAGGCTTTCTCTTCTCCATCAGCTCCCGGATAAATTCCACGTTCATGTTGTTGTTCAGGATCGGACGGTCCTTATTGTCCTTCACCCTTTCATAGATCGTCTCCGGCGCAGCTGTCAGCCAGATCACATGTCCGTTTTTCTTCATGTGCATCCCGTTTTCCCGGCGAAGGACCACTCCGCCGCCGCAGGATACCACCATTCCTTTTCCCTCCTGCAGCGCAATCAGCAGATTACTCTCCGCATCCCGAAAATACTGCTCTCCATATCTGGAAAAAATCTCGGAAACAGGCATTCCTTCCTGCTCCACAATCTTCTGATCCATTTCCAATCGGTCCATATGCAGCATCTTTCCCAGCTGTGACGCAATGGTACTCTTTCCCACGCCCATGAATCCCACCAGGAAAATATTAAAATGAAATCTGGCTTTTTCCACTTTTCCTCTCCTTTGCTGTTTCCACTCTTTTTGTCATGTTCTTTATTATAACAATCTCCCTCGTATTCCGCAAGAAATTCCCCTATTTCATGATTCTCTTTAAAAGGGCCAGAGCCAGTCCATAACATGGATGATAACGCAGCGGCAGATCCACACAGGTGGACTGTTGCAGAATACTCTTTTTATGGCTGAACAGATCAAAACTGTATTTCCCATGATAGCTGCCCATACCGCTGCTGCCCACACCGCCAAACCGCAGATGATGGGATGCCACATGCAGCAATGTATCGTTGATGCATCCGCCTCCAAAAGAAACTTCCTCCAGTACCCGTTTCTGTGTCTGCTTATCCTCACTGAAAAAATAAAGGGCCAGCGGCTTGGGACGTTCAGAAATAAACTCCAGTACCTCATCCAGGTCCTCATAGGTAAAGACAGGCAGCAAAGGCCCGAAGATTTCTTCCTGCATAATGGGGGTATCCAGAGCAGACGGCTCCACCAGCGTGGGCTCAATGCGGTTCCCTTTTTGCTTTCCTCCGTACAGGATCTTCTCCCCTTCCAGCAGCCCCATCAGCCGTCTGGTATGTGCCGCATTTATAATAGAAGGATATTTCTCACTGAGAAGAGGCTGGTCTCCCAGAAACCTTCGGATATCATGGATCATATAGGCAATGAGCTGTTCTTTCACCCGGGCATGGACAAACAGGTAATCCGGAGCCACGCAGGTCTGCCCTGCGTTTACCAGCTTGCCGTAGACAATCCTCCTGGCAGCCAGCTTTATATTGGCCGTGTCATCCACAATGCAGGGGCTCTTTCCTCCCAGCTCCAGACACACCGGCGTCAGGTGTCTGGCCGCTGCCTCCATTACAATCTTTCCCACCCGTTCGCCTCCGGTATAGAAAATAAAATCAAAAGGTTCCTGCAGCAGTCTGGTGCTGACTTCCCTGTCCCCCTGAACCACCGCCACATATTCCTGCGGAAAACACTGCCGGATCAGGTTTTCCAATGCAGCAGATGTGGCTCCTGCCAGTTCAGATGGCTTGACCACCGCACAGTTTCCTGCCGCCAGAGCTCCGATCAGAGGAACCAGGCACAAGAGCAGGGGATAGTTCCATGGTGCCAGAATCAGTACACTTCCATAAGGCTCTCTGTATTCATAACACTTTCCTGGCAAAAGCTGCATGGCTGTCTGTCTTCGCTTTCTCCGGCTCCATTGTTTCAGATGCCTGCAGGCATAGGCAATTTCATCGTATACCAGGCCCAGTTCGGTCATATACGCCTCCGCCTGGCTTTTTCCAAGATCTTCTTTTAATGCGGCAAACAATTCTTTTTCCTGCTTATGCATCTCCATACGAAGCCGCTGCAATGCCTGTCTCCGAAAAACCACTGACCGGGTCTGGCCAGCTGCAAAAAATTTTTTCTGTTTTCTCAGGATTTCCTTTTCTGTCATAAAATAAGCCTCCATTCATTCTGCTCTTCTTCCTATTATTCTCACATAAAAGTATCAATATGTTTCCTGACAGCTTCTTTCTCCCGTTTGAGTACTGCATTTACCATACCATATTTCACACAAGACTAAAATCACTGATTACCAATTTCATTTTATACTTTGAAGAAATTCTTATTTTCTTCCTTGACCTGGACTTCACTCCAGGGATTATAATGAAAACTGCCTGATAAAGCAGGGCAGAAAATAAGTTTAGTAAAAGGAGGAACCTCTATGTCACAGAACAAAAAAGTACCTGGAACCGGCGGTGATCATTACATTCCCTATGCAGAACGCACAGGGGAGAAATCCATCGTTTATTTTACAAAAGATTTGTCTGCGGAGGGACTTCGCAGACTTTATCAGCGCGTGAACGAAAACATGACCGGAAAGATCGGCATCAAACTCCACACCGGCGAGAAAAACGGCCCGAATATCATCCCGCGGCCATGGGTAGAATCCCTGATCAAAAATAACCTTCCGGATGCCGCTATCCTGGAAACCAATACGTACTACGAGGGAGACCGCTATACCACAGAGCAGCATCGCGACACTCTGAAGGTAAATGGCTGGACCTTCTGTCCCGTAGATATCATGGACGAAAACGGAACCGTAAATCTTCCGGTAAAAGACGGCAAATGGTTTACAGAAATGTCCATGGGAAAAAATATCCTGAACTACGATTCTCTGTTCGTCCTGACCCACTTTAAAGGCCATGCCATGGGCGGCTTCGGCGGCTCCAACAAGAATATCGGCATTGGCTGCGCAGACGGCCGCGTTGGAAAAAAATGGATTCATACCATTCCCGGCTCTGATGAAATGTGGTCAATTGCCACAGAAGAATTTATGGAACGTATGACCGAATCAGCAAAAGCAGTGGTTGACCATTTCAGCGAACACATTACCTTTGTCAACGTGCTCCGCAATATGTCTGTTTCCTGCGACTGCGAAGGAACCGCTGCCATGCCTGTTGTAACACCCAACATCGGCATCCTGGCTTCCCGGGATATCCTGGCCATTGACCAGGCCTCTGTGGATCTGGTATACGCGCTGAAAGAAGACGAGCACAAAGATCTGGTAGAGCGGATAGAAACCCGTCATGGTCTTCGTCAGCTTACTTATATGAAAGAGCTGAAAATGGGAAATGACCGGTACCAGTTAATTGATATCGATCAGGATGACAAGGTTATCACTCCCCAGGAAGCCGTAAAAGACGTAGTTCCCTTTGGAAAAGAAGACTAGAACGGCACAAGAGGTATACAAAAATGACCGAAAAAGCTGTTTGGCATTGAACGGATTCTTCTCTCCGAAGGCGGCATCGTTAACTGAACCTTTCTTCAGGCAGGATTCGTCGATGAACTCAGCCTGATTCTCTGCCCGCTTACCGACGGCTGTGCCCTCTTCCAATATCTCTGGCTGCCGGATAACTATTTTCCGCTCACCATCTTTTCCTATGCGGTCTCCCGTGGAAAACACAGGCAGCAAGAAGAAATAAAAGCACACCGGAACCAGCCATGATCCCCTGCAGCGGCACCAGATCCGCCATAGGGCCAAAAACCGCCATTCCCAGAGGAAGGAATCCGGAATAGGCAGAATTTAACAATCCGAAAACTCTTCCCTGCATCCTGGCCCTGACCTGTTCCTGCAGCAGAACCGTTACGGTTGTCTGCACCATGGTCAGCGCAACACCATAGAATCCCATCATGACCAGATACCAGGGGAATGAGGGAGCAAGCCCCATTCCAACTTCCATTGCGCCAAAAAGAGCCAGGCCTGCAGAAAGAGTCCTGTACCGGTCCTTCCAGCCTCCCCAGAGACTCATCAGCAGTCCGCCGGCAGTCATTCCGCCAAAACCCGCCAGCTCCACAGCAGTAAGGTACCAGTACGTATCCCCGTATACCCGGCTGACCAAGAGCCCTGCCAGAAAGCCGGCGGGCACACACAGAAACACAAACACGCCATAAAGCATCACCAGTTTTCCTACTTTCCTGTCTTCCCGGCAATACTGCAGCCCTGCCTTCATCTCTTCCCTGACAGATGACTTTTTCCCGGCAGCAGCTGCCGGAACAGAAATCACAGAGAATATTCCAATTCCGATCACAGCCGTACACACATCCACCAGCAATGTACTGCGGAAAGGCAGCACGGCCAGAATTGCACCTGCGGCTGCCGGAGCCGCAAAATTAACCACCGACTGCATGGCCGCATAAATCCCGTTCCACCGCATATAATGCTCCCTGGGCACAAGCTGAGGCAGAAGCGCACTCACTGCCGGAGCCTGAATCCCTGCACACAGAGAACGAAGCACTGCCATAACAAGGAGCATGCTCCGGACTTTCATTTCCTCGTTCCACACTCCTAACATTCCAAAAACAAGCAGCGTCACCAGTGCAGTGACTGTATCCGCCGCCAGGATCAGCCTCTTTCTGCTGTACCGGTCTGCCCACACCCCTCCCACAAAAGAAATGACAAACTGGGGAAGATAAGAACAGACAGAAAAAGCCGCCACCCAGATGCCGCTGTCCGTCTGCAGCGTTACATACCAGATGACCGCCATCTGTACCAGTGTAGACCCAAACAGAGTAATACACTGACTGATCAAAAAGAAACATATTTTTTTCTGTCCTTCCATATGGTTTCCTCCTTCACCGGAGGAAGCACCAGCCGCTGTGTGGGATACCCATATTCCATCAGCAGTTCTCTCTCAACAAAGCCAAGACTCCGCCACACCTGTCTGTAACCCGTATCAGCCCGATCCCCTTCGCGAAAAGTCGTCGTGCTGATTTCTCTGCCGCAGAACAGATCTTCTGTCAGTTTTTCCAGAAAGACTGCCTCAATATTATGCCGCCTGTACTGGGGATGAACAGCCAGGAACTCAATACTGCCCTTTTCCCGCGAAATTCCCATAACGCCAATCAGCATTTCCTTCTCCCGCAGTACCAGCGCCTCTTCTCTGGCAATACACTGCCGCAGTCTTTCCTTATAAGACGCTTCCTCCAGACAGGGATAACCGTCTATGGAAAAATGCACCAGTTCCATCCACTCCTCCATATCCTCCCAAACGGCAAATCTGATATCCTCTTTGGAAAAATCTGTCTTCCCGGAACATTCCCGCAGACAGATTTTCATCTGCAGGGGGTAAAATCTTCCCGCCCGCCGGAACTGATCCGGTGTGACCTTGTACATTGCCTTAAATGCTCCGGTAAAGGCCTGCTGGCTTTCGTATCCGCTGCCAAGGGCAATATCCAGGATCGGCCTGCGGGAATACACCAGAAGCCGGGCTGCCTCCGTGAGCCGCCTCCTTACTCCGTATTCGTGGATCGTCATTCCCACCGTCCCGGCAAACATCCGGTGCAGATGATACCGGGAATAATGCAGTTCCCTGGCCACTTGATCCAGCCCGGTTCTTTCTGAAAGATTTGCTTCAATAAAATCAATGGCATGGGCCACGCTGCCCGTCGTCTGCCTCTGCATCCGGCTTCCTCCTTTTTCCGGAAACTATAACACAAATATCATTTTCATATTTCATCATTGTTGCGCATTTGCAGCAGCCGTTTTACTCCAGCGCACATTCAAATGCCAGAGCCATATATTTTTCTGCATTTGTCAGTCCATAGTCTGTCAGATCCCGGGGCTCCCACCGGGTATCCTCCACATAATCTGCCCCATAGAGGAATCCGCGAAAATCCACCTTTCGAAATCCTGTCACCGCCAGAGCCGCCGCGTATTCCATCTCCACCGCCAGACATCCCATTTCCTTTCTTTCCCGGATCAGAGAAGCTGTTTCCCGGTAAATGCCGTCCGTCGTCCATGTCTTTCCTGTTATATAAGGATATCCGCACCGTTCCAGACAGCGGACAACTGTACTTACTGAAGATTCTTCTGCACTGATTTCTTCTGACGCTTCCAGATAATGATAACTGGTGCCTTCGTCCCGCACTGCCGATGCAGGCACAATGATCTTCCCGTCTGCAGATGACTCCAGTATGCCGCAGCTTCCGAACAATACGATCCTCTTTGCTCCCATGGCAATGACTTCCTCAAGCCCGACAGCGCATGCAGGGGCTCCCACTCTGGACAGGAAAAAAGCAATGGGTATATCTCTGTAAATGATCCTGTAAACCGGAATACTCCCATTGGTAAAGTACAGCTGTCCGATCACTTCTGTCTGGTGCATTCCGGCATATTTATTTATGATGTTTTCCGAAAATGTAGTTACACAACATTCAGGAAAGCCGGGAATCTTCTCCGTGGTATCCTCCGGATTGATCAATGCCTTTTGTTCCTCTGAGAACTTCTGAAATACTGCAGCCATAAGCACCTCCTGCTATTTCAGCAAAACTTTTTTCACATGCTCCACAATTCTTCTGGGAATTTCTTCCTCCAGGGGAAAAATCGTACTGTACATTCGTACCCCCTGGTAAGCAAATATCAGAATATCCGCCACTTCTTTGCCGTCCACTTCCCGAAATTCTCCCCTTCTGATTCCGTAATCGATAAACGCTTCCCACATTTCCGCGGAAGCCCGATACTGCTGCTGAAGCATATTTTCCCCGCCATCCTGAGCATGCTCACTGTAGAATTCATAGATGGCGACACTCAAAGAAGCTTCACTGTCCAGCATTTCCTGCCTGTACCGCTCCAGAATCCTGTCCAGTATCCGAGGCGCAGGAACCTCCCTCTCCATCTGATCCCATAATTCATGATCCTGGGCACTCATAAGTTCGTCCGCAATATCTGAAAATATCTGGTAGGTGCTCTCATAATAACGGTACAGTCCTCCCCTGCTCAAGCCCGTTTCTTCACAGATATCTTTCATTGTCACATTTTTAAAACCTTTTTTTGCAAAAAGTACGCAGGCCCCTTCCCGGATACGCCTTCTTGTCTCTTCACTCTTTTTTCCCATAACCTCACCCGTATCATTTGCGACACTTATGTCGTTTTTTGTAATTATACGACACGTGTGTCGCTTTGTCAAGAAGTGATATTCTGCTTTCCTGTCGCACAAAGAATCCTGCACCGCAGGATTCTCCGCCTGCGGCGGGTTGCTTTTGGCAACATGCTTCTTTTCCGCCGCAGTGCGATCCACGCGGAGCGTTTTTGTGTGATAGGAAAGTCAGAACAGAATGCTCTACTTTCCTATCACACAAAAAAGCCGCAGATATTGGTCTGCGACTTTCTCTTGCTTCCTATTTTGTCATTGCTGCCCACTTCGCACTGCCAAGCCAAACCGAGCTGAAACTGATTTTGCAGGTTTTGCCCAGACATGTTGGCAGCAACTGCTGTAATCAAAGATACAGTTCATTTGTCTTTCTGACGGAACAGACCGGTTCCAGTTTCTTCGCCAGAACTCCCACCATCTCTTCATTTATACCTCTCGCTTTCTGCGGACACTGCACAACACAGCGCATGCAGGAAATGCATTTTTCCCCATCTGTCACCCTGGGATTCTCCCGGTCTATGGCCTGTGCCGGACACTGCGCCGCACAGACTCCGCAAAGGGTACATTCTTCACTGGCGGCCGGAACCATACTTGCTGCTTTCCCCTCTTTATAAGGGCGATTTCCCGGAAAAGCCGGCACAGAAGCTTCTCCGTTATTAATTTTCTTCCAGATCTTATCTGCAAAGTCATGCAGCTCCTTCCGGTCCTGCTCATCCGGTCTTCCCGCTGCATACTGATGCATGATGGAGTGCTCTGCAATGGCAGCAATACCGGCAATCACTCGAAATCCGCATTTTCCGGCTGTGTCCTCCAGCTCAACGAGAGTATCCTCATATGCCCGATTTCCATAGACACAAACCAGCACACCCAGGGCACCGCTGCCGCATATCTGTTCCAGACGGCTGACTGCAAGAGCCGGCACCCGTCCGGCAAAAGATGGAACTGCGATCACTGCAATATCCTCTTTTTGCAGATGCACTCCGGAAAAATCATATTCTGCACTGGACAGATCCACTGTTTTCACAGGCTGCCCCCATCTCTCTGTTATAATTTCCGCCGCTTTCTGTGTTCCTCCCGTAGGACTGAAAACAATCTGCACCACACCCATATGTATTCCTCCTTATTGTTCCATTTCTCTTAATTATACGCAATCTGCCATATCCTGTCAAAATTGCGGCAGCATGTTTGGGAAGATTTCCTTCATGTTAAAAGCCTGCGCAGACATTTGTGTTCCTTCCAAATTAAATCACCGAAATCCCCTTCATTCAGAAACTTCGGTGATATAGGTTTTCCGGTTATCCGTCTATAGAAAAGATCAGGATCTTTTCCCTCTGATCATTGCCGGAAAACAGGTCCCGACAGTCCACTTCATCATAAAATACAAGCGGTTCCGCTGTCATCAGGAAGGCCACATATTCTTCTGATGGATAATAGAAAAACAGCAGCATTTCTCTTGGATCTTCATAATAGGAATTCAGTATTTTTCCCAGCACTTTCTGAAACACTTTTACTGAAAATGGATTAAAAAAATAGAACCGGTCCGTATCCGCCGGCGGCAAATAATCCTCTGCATTAATACACTGAAACAATGTCTTATCCCTGGAAACTGCCGTTTTATGATTATCCATAGCCCCACGGAAAATATGTCTGTCGTATTCGACTCCAATACTCTGGCATCTGGTCTGATATGAAAGGAAAAACTCTACTCTTCCCTTACCGCACCCGTAATCGATCAGTTTGTTTTTCTTTGTAATATATCCGGTATCCGCCAGACGTTCCAGCACACAATAGGGTGTTGGCTCATAGGGATAATAATACTGATCTGAACGGGAATCATCCCTTCCGACAGTCCGGATTTTCAGAAGTTTATCCCAGCCGGTTTCCTTTCCATCTGTCATCTGTTTTCCCCCTCTCAGCCTGTCCCGATAAATACTTTTCCCGCCATTTATCCGAACCTGCCAGAACTTTACTAATCTCTTTTTTCTATGACAGTGCAGTCTGCAGCTCTTCGCATTTATCTTTCAGCGTATTATAAATTTTCTCTGTAGCTGCCTCATCTTCCCCATTGATCACAACAGTTTCTCCATTAACCTGCAAAACTACACATGACTCGCAGTCATGAAAGGTGTAGCGTATATAATCTCCCAGACTGTCATTATAAAATCTCCCCATGGCCATTTTCAAATTTCCAAATCCATTGGTACGCCGATCGTTTTCCCCTTCTTGTATGCCATTGGGTTCATAGTCAATGCTTTCAATCTCTTTATAATTTACTTTATAATCTCCCCACCCGGATGCATCAATGACAAATCCATTCTCCTGATACCGGATCGCCATATTTCCGCTCAATAATACCCACACAACAAATACGACTGTGAATACTGTTAATATCCCTGTGGCCAGCATAGCCCGGCGGGATACTTTTGTCTTCATGACTTTTCCAGTCTGCAGACGTTTCCGATAATACATCCAGGAATAAACAGTGGGAATCCCTGCTGCCCCAATGACAGCAGCAACAAAAATTCCAATACCAATCCCACTGAAAGGTAGCAGCGCACACAGCATACATATAAATCCGCAGACAACCCATACTTTTCCGCCGAACCGATGGGTTGCATTCCAGTTTTCCTCATCCTCCAGCGCCCATTTCACTTTAATCCCCATGGTACTGTTCTGCCGGACCTTGGGAAGGTAATTTCCAATCAGGATAAACATCAGGCCGATCCCCAGATACATAAGCAAAGGCGCAAACGTATAGCTTAACCTTCCGGATTTCACCAGCAAAATAAACGCACTGCCCGCAATGGAAATCACCGGCATGATGCAGACCACAAGATTCATGGCTGTTCTCCTGGGATCCCTTTTTCTCCAGTCAGCAAATGTGATAAGCAGACACAGCCAGTGGATCACCAGCGCTTCCAGCGGCAAATAGTGGAGATTCTCCTTCATGAAAAAGGCAATCACCTGGGGAATCAGGATTATTACGGACGAGAAGATCAGTTTCCACCTGTTTTCATACATTATCTTCTTCATGGTCATCCTCTCCTTTCAGATCTGCGATCCATAACATAACTTCTTCCAGCACAGTAGTGTTCAGATCATAATAAATATACTTTCCTTCCCGGGTATCCCGGATCAGATCCGCCTCCTTCAGCACCGAGAGGTGTCTGGATATGGAAGCTGCAGTAACCGGAAAGTGGTCGGAAATTTCTCCCGCAGACAACCGTCCGTTTTTCAGCAGGTTCAGGATCTCCCGGCGGATTGGATCTGCCAGTGCTTTTAACGTATGTTGCAGTCCCATATGCCATTTCTCCTTTCAATTAACAATTAACCTAATTGTTAATCATATAGTAATACCATGCTTCTCTATTGTCAATCAAAAACGCCTCATTTTTTTGCTGTCTAAAATTATCCGAATAATAAAGCAGACCCGGAATTCCTAAACAGAAATTCCGGCCCTTCTCCAAACTCTCACAGCCCATTCCGATAAATATCATTGATCACAGACTGAGCATGCTCCATTTCTTTTTTCTGGATAATCTGCTCTCTGTCACTTAAAATAGCCAGCATCTCATCCACCAGATCCTCGATCCTGGGATCTGTCACCCGATACAGATATCCCAGCATCCGGGTAGCCGTATAATCTGTATTCATATGCTTATATGCGATTTCTGCACAAAACTCCTTTGGATAGCCCTTGCTCAGCAAAAGCTGATACAGTTCTTCTGTTCTCTCCATAGCCATACGTTTTCATACCTGTACTTTCTCAAAGCGATACTTCTGCTGAATGTCCGGGTATTTTTCTTTATCTACTTCACTCATGAACATCTCATAAGGCCGGGCCGAAATTTTAAACGGCGCATACAGCCCCTGATAGATCACCAGTTTTTCCCCGGTTTCCGTATGCCAGGCAACAGCCAGCACCTTGTACAGATATTCGGAAGTATCTGCAGATACCCATTCCCTTTTAAAATGCTTCACGATATCTCCCACCTGAATCCGGCTCTGTTCAGGTGTGTCTTTCTCCGTCTCTTTCGGCTCTGTATCCAGTTCCACATACTCTTCCTGATCCAGAGATACCGGTACACCGGATTTGCCGGTAATATGAACGCCGCCATACCAGGTACCCGTGACTTCAAAAATATTTCCCACTTCATATTCGGAACTATACGTATCATTCTTTTTTACAATTCTGATCCTTCTCATTTCTTTTCCTGTATGGTATTTATAGAGGTCAAACACCACATTTCCTTTCTTTTAATCTTGTCTATTATTTTTCATTATCCTGTCATGCTGTCTGACAGCCTTCTTCTCTTCCTCCTACTCCTGCAGAAATCCCAGATACTCATCAAACAGATTAAACCGCATGCCTCCGGAACACACCGGCAGCAGAGTTCCCGCATAAATGGAGCCTTGTACAGATATTGATTGACCGTCTTCCTGTCCGTTCCCGCCAATCTTCCGATTTCCTTTGCTTTCAGGCCGTCGTGACTGCAGATTACCGAATAAATTTTCCGTTCCAGCAGATCCGTCTGATGCGGCATCCCCATTTTATCTTTCATTTTTTTCTCCTCTGCCAGTCATTTTCCTTCTCAGAATGACATATTTCATTCGCTTTTTGTCGTTCTGTGTCAATCTGTTTCACAGCTCTGCAGGGACTTCATAAGCATCCTCAATCAAAATATATTTCAGCTGATGCTCCTCACAGAGCTTCTGCACATTTTCATTATCCGCCAGTACATTTTCCAATGTGCATGCCTCATCATTCAGACGCTGTTCAATAACATTAGCAAACTTCCGAATTTCATCAAAATGCTCCTGAATATAATCCCTGCTCATGACCAGACAGATATACTTTATCTCATCCAGATATTTCTTTTCCAGATTTTCCTTCCAGTCGTAAGGAATATAGCATCCCTCCACGATCAGATTCTGGCCGTTTTCAATGGCTGTTTTTATGATTTCTCTTATGATAGGCCACAGATACTCCGTCAGCTCCCTGTCTTCACTAAAAGGAGTCAGCGTAGTATTCCCACTGCGGATCAGCCCCATTTTCAGATGATCCATGGAGAGATAGGGAAAATGATATTTTTCCAGCAGTCTCTGGGCCAGCAGTGTTTTTCCCGTATGTGATGCTCCTGTTATCAAAACAATCATGGATTTTCCTCCCAGCCTGTTTTCAAAAATCGTACCGCACAATGGCGCAGTTTTTTATTCCAAAAGCCGCATATTCTTCATTTGTCATATCTGTAAAATAAGACTGCACCACTCTGGCAATCCCATTATGCGCCACCAGGATATACGTTTTATTTTCTGATTCTGCCTTTATATCATCCAGCAGATTATAGATTCTCTGGGCCAGACGCAGCGTTGATTCTCCTCCCTCATGGCTGCATGCGAAAAACTCTTTCGCTTTCCTGAAATCTGCTCCGTCTCTGGGTATCGACTCCCATTTTCCGAAATTCTGCTCCGTCAGTCTGGGTTCCGCACGCATGGGAATCCCGGTTATTTCAGAAATATGTCTGGCTGTATCCGCTGCCCGAATTAACGGGGAATACAGGATCTCATCTGCTTTGATCCCTTCCTGGAGCATCTTCTTTCCTGTATCAATGGCCTGCTGATGACCGTATTCTGTCAGAGCAATATCCGTTGCTCCGCAGATTTTATTTTCCACATTCCATATTGTCTGTCCATGTCTGACATAATAAAAATGTCCCATATCTTATCCTTCTCCTTCCTGCTTCTCCATCGGCAGAAGCAAAAGAGAAAAGTGGTCCATCAACCTGCATTTTACCGCCGGTCATGAACCACTTTCCAACTACCACCGTCCCCTGCGGGAATCGAACCCACAGCTAGCGCTTAGGAGGCGCTTGTTTTATCCGTTAAACTAAGGGGACCTATTCATTTTTTCAAGTACCAGGATCCAGGCACTTCACAAGCTATTCTATTGTACCTGTTAACCTTGCTTTTGTCAATTCATTCTTCCAATCCATTTTTCAGAAGTTTCATCAGAATTCTCTCTCCGGACCGGAAAATCTCTATCGAAAAAAGATTTTCACAAAGGCGCCTTTCAGATCGGCGGCCTTTGTTTCATAAAGCTGCAGGGACATGTCATTATATTACTATAACTTTCTGAAAGTTTCCAGTACTTTTTGCCAGGCGGCAGGCCGACCCAAAAAGAAATAGAATGATTCCAGGTTATCACTATAACCGTAACAGAAGTTCCCGCAAACCGGGTTCTCCCATTTTGTAATCCAATATTTCAATCCTATCCGCCTGAACATCCAAGTACACGAATCCTGATCGAATTTATCCATGCATTCCCATTTAGAAATGCAGCTGTCCCTGCAGCCAGATGATTCCCTTGAACCTGCGTCCAACCGCCGGTTCTCCGGTCAAATCTTTTGCATTAATGCAAATATCAAACTGCATATCGTTGCTTACAATGGTAAGCTGATATATTTTTTCCCCGCTGATAATATTGGGGAACTGAAAGAAATCTATGATTTCTCCCATTACATTGTACTGATCGCATTCCATGCCATAGGGCATAAAATAGGAATCCACAATGGAAAGTACATCTTCACTCTGAATTCTCTTTGAAACCATGGTATACATATCGATGTCTTCCATCGTCAGGCTCTCCATGGCCTCTTCGTCACCATTTCTAGCGGCAGCGATCAGACGGTTTCTGGCTGTGGAAATTTCTGCATCTGCCTTTACCTGATCCTGATCCTTCTTGATGGGAAGCAGGATCACTCCCTCCCTTGCAAGACCGGACAGCGTGACAGGATGACCTTTCGTTTCCATAAGCCCTTTATAAGAAGCATTCAGATATTCGGCTGCCTGCTGAAGATAGAAGATCAGCGTGACTCCTATCCGCACATCATCACAGGCACCGGCGAAAGATTCTTTATCAGAATGCTGTTCTACCACTACCTTTTCCTGGGTGGTAATCCCGGTTCCCCGGAAAAAAGGATAGTAATATTCCATTTGAAACTCTTGATTTTCATCGTATTCCCCACATACAGTTATTCCACAGTCACATCCATAATTTCTGGAAAATTCTGCGAATAAATGATCCGGATGGGATTCTACAACCATTTTTTCATCGTAGTGTAGCACTACATCATCGAGAATTTTTTTCAATTCTGCCTTGCTTAAACTGGAAAATCCGATGGAACGTAAATAGCTGTGCACAGGAATACCTCCTCGATGTCTTTATTTTTTTGGAATCAGCTTTGTAGTTCCGCCCATATATGGCTGCAGCGCCTTGGGAACATTTACAGAGCCATCTGCATTCAAATTATTTTCCAAAAATGCGATCAGCATTCTCGGCGGCGCTGCTACGGTATTATTTAATGTATGCGCCAGATATTTTTTACCGTCCGCGCCATTAACACGAATCTTCAATCTTCTGGCCTGGGCATCTCCAAGATTGGAGCAGCTGCCTACTTCAAAATATTTTTTCTGTCTCGGAGACCATGCCTCCACATCCACAGATTTTACCTTCAGATCCGCCAGATCGCCGGAGCAGCACTCCAGAGTCCGCACCGGAATATCCAGAGAGCGGAACAGATCCACTGTATTCTGCCATAATTTATCAAACCACATGGGGCTTTCTTCCGGTTTGCAGACTACGATCATTTCCTGTTTTTCAAACTGATGGATACGGTAAACGCCTCTCTCCTCCAGACCATGGGCGCCTTTTTCCTTTCGGAAGCAGGGAGAATAGCTGGTCAGAGTCTGCGGCAGTTTTTCTTCCGGAATGATTGTATCGATAAACTTTCCGATCATGGAATGCTCGCTGGTTCCGATCAGATACAGATCTTCCCCTTCGATCTTATACATCATGGCATCCATTTCCGCAAAGCTCATAACACCTGTTACCACATTGCTGCGGATCATAAACGGCGGCACACAATAGGTAAAGCCCCGGTTGATCATAAAATCTCTTGCATAGGAAAGTACTGCAGAGTGAAGTCTGGCAATATCCCCCATCAGATAATAAAAGCCATTTCCAGCCACTCTTCTTGCACTGTCCAGGTCGATGCCGTCAAAGCTTTCCATAATATCTGTATGGTAAGGGATTTCAAAATCCGGTACCACTGGTTCTCCAAACTTTTCTACTTCTACATTTTCACTGTCATCTTTTCCAATAGGTACAGAAGGATCAATAATATTGGGAATTACCATCATGATTTCTTTTAATTTTTCTTCCACTTCTTTTTCCCGTGCAGAAAGCTCTTCAATGCGGCTTCCGGAAGCTGCTACCTGCTGTTTGACAGCTTCTGCCTCTTCCTTTTTGCCCTGCCCCATCAGAGCACCGATCTGCTTGGAAATTTTATTTCTTTCTGCCCGCAGAGCTTCTACTTCCTGCTTGATATTCCGATTTTCCTGATCCAGTTCCAGTACCTGATCCACTAATGGCAGTTTGCTGTCCTGAAATTTATTTTTAATATTCTGTTTTACGATTTCCGGGTTTTCTCTCACAAACTTTATATCTAACATGGTCTTCCTCCTGTATTTACTGTTTTTTTCTTCTTCGATTCATGGACTCTGCCAGTGCGATTTCTTCCTGCAATTGTGCTGCTTCCTCTGCAATACTGGAATTCACAGCTTTTCTTAAAGCCTCCACTTCTTCCTGACTCAGCATTACATAAGACTCGCCTTTTACGATCTCCTTCAGATAAAGGAAGCAATTATCTCTGCTGTGTACGGCATTCAGAATAAGTCCAGTATTATTCTTATCCAAAAGTGCCAGTGCAAAACTTAATTTTCCTCCCACATCATCAAAAGCATCGTATTTTTCCACTCCATATTTACTGAAAATATGTTCGAAGCCTTTTTTTAATATATGGATATCGGAACTATGTAATACATCCGATTCACTTAACTTGTCAATTGTGGCGAACTTCCGGACAAATTCTTTTTCCAGAGATTGTCCATCTTTTCCCTTCATAAACATCTTATATTTTCGTTCCAGCCGGCTCAGTCTCATGTTTGTACTGAATGTACTGAATAAAAGAACAACAATCAGTACGAGCATGATCAGAATAATCAGAGCCGGCGCCAATCCCAGATTTGTAAAAAATTCACCCATGAATATTTACTCCCTCTCAGCTAATTGAACCCAGCAGATCTATCAGTCTTTCCAATTCCTCCTGCGAATAATATTCTATTTCTATTTTCCCCTTATTATTTTTCTTCCTGGCTATAGATACTTTCGTTCCCAGCCATCCTTTCAATTTTTCTTCCAACTGCTCATATGCCGTATCTTCTGCGGTAGAGGGAACAGGTTCTTTCTTCTGCTTTGGATTCAGCATTGCCTTCACCAGCTTTTCTGTCTCTCTTACACTTAATTTTTCATCGAACACACGGTTTGCCACCAGAATCTGCATATCCGGATCTTCAATTCCCAGAATTGTACGGGCATGTCCCGCTGACAGCATCTCATCCACCAGCATTTCCTGCACTTTTGGTGCCAATTTCAGAAGACGCATGGAATTGGTAACAGCAGTTCTGCTTTTTGACACTCTTTCTGCTATTTCATCCTGTTTCAGATGAAATTCATCCATCAGTCTTTTGTAAGCCTGCGCTTCTTCGATCGGGTTCAGGTTTTCTCTCTGAATATTCTCGATCAAAGATATTTCCACCACTTCTCTGTCATTATATTCTTTTATAATTACCGGAACTTCTTTCAAACCGGCCAGTTTTGCAGCTCTCCACCGTCTTTCACCGGCTATGATCTCATAATAATCCCCTTTATTGGACACTATGAGTGGCTGCAATATTCCGTACTGCTTTATGGACTCTGAAAGTTCTACCAGGGAATCTTCATCAAATTGTTTCCTGGGCTGTTCTCTGTTAGGTTCCACCAGAGAAATTTTCAATTTTAATTCTCCAGATTCCGCATCCGGTTTCTTTTCACTTTTCTTTGCTGTTTCCTGTGATACAGGCTGTTCCTCTTTTACTTTTTCTCCGCTCTTATTCACGGACTTGGAAGGCGGAATCAGAGAATCTAATCCTTTTCCAAGACCTGATTTTCTAATTGCCACTTGTATTATCCTCCCTGTTCACTACTTCTTCTGCTAACAAACGATAGCTTTCTGCCCCCGTGGATTTTGAATCATAAAGATTGATTGGCATTCCATAACTGGGAGCTTCTGCAAGTCTCACATTACGTGGAATAATGGTCTTGTATATATTCTGATCTAAATTTTCTTTTACATTTTCCACTACTTCCAGAGACAGATTGGTTCTGGCATCATACATAGTGAAAACAACACCTTCTATAATTAATTCCGGATTCAGCCGACTTTTTACCATTTCTATTGTATGTATCAACTGTGTCAGACCTTCCAATGCATAATACTCACATTGGATTGGCACAATAATGGAATTAGCAGTCGTCATAGCATTAACTGTTAAAATATTTAAAGAAGGCGGACAATCCATAATAATATAGTCAAAATCTGATCGTATTTTATCTACTTGATTTCTAAGTATATATTCTCTGTTTTCAATATTCAACAATTCAATTTCCGCACCAGCTAAATTTACATTTGAAGGAATCAAAGACACATTTTCAAAAACCTCCCGAATGATACATTCACTAATATCATTTTCTCCCAGAAGCAATTCATACAATGTGGGATTTGCTTCATTCTTATCAACACCCAAGCCACTGGTGGTATTTCCCTGCGGATCAATGTCAATGGTCAATACTCTTTTTCCCATTTCAGCCAGACACGCCGATAAATTGATAGCGGTTGTCGATTTACCAACTCCACCTTTCTGATTTGCAACTGCGATTACTCTACCCAAAGTGATTCCTCCTTCACGCTGGTATAATTCTAGCTTTTATATACTTGTGTTCATTATAGCACTTTTCATTTCTGATATCTACAAAAATAAAAATGTTTCACGTGAAACATTTTTATTTTTTTCTCTTTTTTTTCAGA
>UQMI01000041.1 GCA_900542045.1 uncultured Blautia sp. | reverse complement strand
TCTCAACCACCTTTCGTGGAATTCCCTATATTTGTATTATACAGGAAGCTCCTGTTTTTGTAGTTTTTGATTTGAAAACATTGGTTATTGCTTTTGATGGCTTTACTATACGTGGATGAGAAAAAAATTGCAATACTGAAAATATTTTCAATACTGTAAAAGAAAAAATTTTCACGATTGAAAATATTATCAAAAGGATGTATTATAAAATAATAAGGAAGGAGGAGACCTGTTATGAAGACAGATAAATATGATCAATCAACATTTCTTGTATTGAAAGCAGCATATTTATATTATATTTTGGAAGAACCGCAGAGCCAGATTGGAGAGGAACTGGGAATTTCAGTTACTACTGTTTCCCGGTTATTAAAAAAGGCAAAAGAGGAAAAAATTATTGAGTTCGTAATTCGAGATCCGTTGGTTGAATGCATAAAATTAGAACAGGAACTTGTTCGGGCATTAAATATAAGTGAGGTTATTATTGCTCCGGCAGTGCATTTACAGGATGATGGAAATGCTTATGATGAACCGGAAAATGTGAAAAAACTTGTAGCTTTGGAGGCTGCCCGTTATTTGCAGAGAATTATCAAAGATGATGATGTTGTTGGTTTTACCTGGGGAAGCACTATTTATCAGATGATTAATTACCTGAATCCAGCGCAGAAAGTAGAGGCAGAATTTGTAAGTCTTCATGGAAGTTTGGCAAATAGTGTTCCGGAATGGGATGTAAGAACACTTGTGGATAGGATAGCTAAAGCTTTTGCGGGAAAAAAATATACGCTTTTAACACATGCTTTGATGAGTTCAAAAGAAACAGTAAATCTGTTGCTAAAGGAAAAAAATATTGAAGAAGTGTATCAAATGTTTGACAGGGTAAATATTGCAATTAATGGAGTAGGTGTGTTTTATCCAAAGACAACGACTATTTTGGCTAAACCGGATTATCTTGTGCCGGAGGATCTGGAAGAACTGCGGAGAGAAGAAGTTGTGGGAGATATAGCGCTTCGGTTTTTTAACAGGAAAGGTGAAGAATGCTGTACATCTCTCAAGGATAGAACCATATCCGTTGAATTTGAAAAGTTTAAAAAAATTCCGCATAAGATAACGCTTGCATCTGGTGCGGAAAAGGCATTTGCAGTGTATTCTGCGGCAAAAGGAGGATTAGTAGATACGTTGATTATTGATAGTAATCTGGGAGCGAAGATATTGGATTTAACAACATAGAATCAGGATGAGAAAAAGAACGGAGCCGATCTTTTTCTCATCCTGATTTTATGTTGTCGTGTTAATGATTCATAAATCAATAGATATAGCAGTCCTTCTCGGCGGTACAAAGTGTTTCTTTTTGCGGTTTGACAAAATTTTCAACTCTGAAAGTATTTTCTGTTAAGTATAGGAATGAAAATATTTTCTATCTATGAAAAAAATATCTAGAATTATAAAATTAATTATAGAAGGAACAATCGTTCAGAACTTTTAAACACAATTGGCCATGTGTAAATAAAGAGTAATTATCCGGATAAAGTAATGATAAAAGAAAACGGAGGAGGAAGCAGTTTATGATTATGTCATTTTTAAAAAAAATACCGGCAGGTATGATGGTGGTGCCATTGGTACTTGGATGTCTTGTTAATACGTTTTTTCCGAGTGCGCTTCAGATTGGGGGAATTACTACAGCCACCTTCTCGAGTGCGGGAAGTTCCTGTGCTCTGGGTATTCTTTTGTTTTGTATGGGAACGAAGCTACAGCTAAAGGAAATGCCGGCGGTAATTAAAAGGGGTGGGCTCCTATTAGTATCCAAATTTGTAATTGGAGCGGTTATTGGTATTTTTATCGGGAAGTTTTTTGGACCAGCAGGTATTCTGGGAATTTCAAGTATGGCAGTTATCTGTGCAGTGACAAACAGCAATGGCAGTGTGTATTATGCGCTGATGCAGACGTATGGGGATGATGTTGACTGTGGATGTATGCCTATTCTGGCAATTAATGATGGACCATTCCTAACATTAGTTGCATTGGGAGTATCTGGTTTGGCAGATATTCCTTTCATGAGTCTTGTGGCAGCTCTTGTTCCTGTAATTGCGGGAATGATTCTTGGAAATCTTGACCATAAGGTTACAGAATTTTTCGGACCGGCAGGTGATGTGATTATTCCAATTATTGGATTTTCCTTGGGGGCAGGCATTAATCTGGTAAGTATTCTGGAAGGTGGGGTTTCCGGCATTATTCTTTCTATGATTACTATTTTTGTAGGAGGGGCATTTATTTGCTTCTGTGATCGTGTAATCGGAAAACGGCCGGGATATGCCGGTTGGGCGGTTGCTACAACGGCTGGAAATGCGGTGGCAGTTCCAGCGGTGATTGCAACAGCAGACAGTGTGTGGGAGCCTTTTGTAGCCACTGCTACTGTTCAGGTAGCAGCATCCTCAGTTTTATCCGCTTTGATCGTGCCGTTTATAGTGAGTTGGTGGGCAAAAAAATTCGGTTCTCCAAAATATCCTAAAAAAGGGAAGAGTGTGTAAAGAGAGGGGGAAAAACATGGGCAGGTTTTTGATGGTGGCTGATGATTTTACGGGAGCCGGAGATGCAGGCGTCCAAATGTCAAAAAACGGAATTGAGGCGTATATCGCTTTTGATGCGGAAGAAATCAGCCCTGATAAATCCTATGTGATAGATACGGAATCACGGAATATTTCTCCTGAGGAGGCTTATACAAAAGTCAGGAATTTGTATAAAAATCTGGAAGAATGTAAATTTGACCATTATTATAAAAAAATTGATTCTACATTGCGTGGAAATATTAAAGCGGAATTAACAGCGGCAAGAGAAATCCTGCAGCCGGATCTGCTTGTATTTAATCCTGCAAATCCGGATTCAGGCCGGACCGTAGTGGATGGTATTTTGATGATGAATGGCGTGAGGATCTGCGAGACAGAAATTATGAGAGATCCTCTGTGTCTGGTACAGCAAGATAACCTGAAAGTATTATTAGAAGAGGAGTTTCAGGAATCAGTACAATATTTTACTCTTGCACAGATAAGAAATCGGCAGCTTGTTTTGGAGAATGCAACCTTTATTACATTTGATGTTTTGGAAAGCAGCGATTTATATACTGTAACAGAGTTTATACTCAAACAGGATAAGAAGGTACTTTGGGTTGGATCGGCAGGTATGGCGAATGCTCTTTTTTCTGCTTTGCAGGCAAAGCGACCGGTTTTGGCTGTGGTGGGAAGCATTAGTGAAACATCAAGAATGCAGGTACATATGGCCGTTGACGCCGGTGCAAAAATAGTGGAAATGAATGTGGCGGATCTGTTGAGAGGAGAAAGTCTGGAAAAATCTTATTGTGAAGCTGTAGAGCGAATGAGGCTTGGTCAGGATGTAATTATTGTTAGTGCAAAAACCCATGAAGATTATATGGAAGCAGTAGAGGTGGGAAAACAAAATGGGATGACCAGGCAGGAAGTTGCCAGATTTACACAGGAAAAATTAGGAGAATTATCGGTAAAGGTTCTGAAAGAAGTTTCGGTATGTGGATGTATATTTACTGGAGGAGACACAGCAATCAGTGTGAGTAACCATTGCCATGCACACGGAGCAAAATTGATTAAAGAAGTATCTCCGATTGTGGCACTGATTGAATTTATTGGTGGAGACTTTCCGGGAATGCAGTGCATTGTCAAGGGTGGTTCAATTGGTGATTCAAAAACGATTGTAGATGCAATTCAATATTTTAAGCAGTAGGGAGGAAGAGCAATTATGAAGGTAATCGGAATTACAATGGGAGATCCGGCAGGTGTAGGCCCGGAGATTACGGTGAAGGCTCTTGCAAAAGTGGGAGAATTCAAGCACAGATATGTGGTATATGGAGCAGCAGATATTATGAATGACTACAATGAAAAATTTCATTTGGGTTGTTCTGTGAAAGAGATAGAGGATCTGGATGCATACCAGGATGACTGTATCAATGTCATTGATCCGATTCATCTTACCATGGATCAGTATGAGGTTGGAAAATTGTCTTCAAAGTGTGGAGATGCTGCTTACCGTTATATAGAAAGATCAATTCAGGATGCTATGGCTGGAAAGATCGAAGCGGTTGTTACAGGACCTCTTAATAAAGAAGCATTACATATGGGCGGACATAATTATGACGGGCATACAGAGATTTTTGCAACATTGACCAATACTAAAACATACGCGATGATGTTTTATGGACCGCTGAAGATTATGCATGTTTCTACACATTGTTCTCTGAGAGAAGCCTGCGACAGAGTGACAAAAGAACGCGTACTGTCATGTATTGAATTAATGAGTTCTGCACTGAAAAAAACTGGAAATCAAAGTCCCTGCATTGCGGTAGCAGGACTAAATCCTCATGCAGGAGAGCATGGATTGTTTGGAAATGAGGAAATTAAAGAAATAATTCCGGCAGTGGAAGAGGCAAAGAAAAAAGGGATCAATGCTGTAGGACCTATTCCTCCGGATACTGTATTCAGCAAAACACTCAAAGGAATCTACGATGGTGTGATAGCAATGTATCATGATCAGGGACATATTGCGGCTAAACTTCAATATATGAGTGAGTGTGTAAACTGTACCATTGGCCTGCCTATTATCCGGACTTCTGTGGATCATGGGACAGCATTTGACATAGCTGGAAAGGGAATTGCAGATGAGACAAATATGAAGCAGTCGATGCATGTTGCGGAGGAATTTCTGAAGGCACAATAAGCCTGACATAAAGGAAGTGGGGCTATGTTGATTTATTTTATTCGTCACAGTGAGACTGCATGGAATGCATTGGGAAGACTTCAGGGAGAAAGCGATGTACCCCTGAGCGATCAGGGAAAGAAACTCGCAGAATTGACGGCGAAAACATTAAGTTTGATCCGTTTTGATAAAGTGATCATCAGCCCGTCTGTTCGTGCCAAAGAAACAGCAGAAATTATTGCTGGAAGAAAAGCGGCCATGGAAACAGATGAACGAATCCGTGAAATTACATGGGGAGATTGGGACGGACTGACAGCGGCTCAAATTAAAGATCTGGGTAAAAAGAAAGAGTTTGATTTATTTTATGCAAATCCGTTTCAATTTAAGGGAGCTCCAGGTGGAGAGACAATTCGGCAAGTATGTCAGAGAGGTGAAAGCTTTTTTCAGGATCTGACTGCCAGAGATGAATGGAAAGATGATACGATTCTTGTTGTAACTCATGGCTGTGCAGTTCGAGGAATTCTGAATCACCTTTATGATGATCCGTCTGATTTTTGGCAAGGGGGTGTACCCGCCAATTGTTCCACTACAATAGTAAAATGGGAAAATGGAAAAAGCCGGTTTATAGAAAAAGATCGGGTATATTACGATCAAAACTTGATTCATAATCATTATATGCTTGATGAAAATATTGTTTAGTATACAGATGCGGCATGACGGTAATACATCGCCATGCCGTATCTGTTGAATATGCTCATAGGCATTTAAAGAATACTATTTTTCCTGATTCTGCTGTTTTGCAAGCTCTGCCATCTTCATGGCGCGAACCTTCAGAGGCAGGCCGAACAGAGTGATGAAGCCATCAGCATCGTGATGATCGTACAGGTCGCCTGTGGTGAAGGAAGCCAGAGACTCGCTGTACAGGCTGTATGGAGAAGTCGTGCCGGCTTTGATGATATTTCCTTTGTACAGTTTGAATTTTACTTCTCCGGTTACATACTGCTGGGTCACATCCATAAAGGCCTGGATTGCCTCACGCAGCGGTGTGAACCATTTTCCTTCGTATACGATCTGTGCAAATTTGTTGCCCAGATCTTTTTTTACTTCCATGGTTGCGCGGTCCAGTACCAGCTCTTCCAGCTGCTCATGGGCAGCCATCAGGATAGTTCCGCCGGGTGTTTCATATACGCCGCGGGATTTCATACCTACCACACGATTTTCCACGATATCAATAATGCCGATTCCATGTTTGCCGCCCAGAGCGTTCAGTTCGGTAATGATCTCGGAAACTTTCATTTCTTTGCCGTTTAAGCTCTTGGGGATACCGGCTTCGAAAGTCATGGTTACGTATTCTTCTTCATCGGGAGCCTTCTCCGGTGTCACGCTCAGAACCAGAAGATGGTCGTAATTGGGTTCCTGAGAAGGATCTTCCAGTTCCAGACCCTCATGGCTGATGTGCCATAAGTTCCGGTCGCGGCTGTAGCTGCTGTCGGCAGAGAATGGAAGGTGAATGCCATGTGCCTCGCAGTAGGCAATCTCATCTTCACGGGACTGCATGGTCCATACATCTGTCATACGCCAGGGAGCAATGATCTTCAGATCCGGGGCCAGCGCTTTGATACCCAGTTCAAAACGGATCTGGTCATTTCCCTTGCCTGTGGCGCCGTGGCAGATGGCAGACGCTCCTTCTTTTCTGGCAATTTCCACCAGACGTTTGGCGATGGCCGGACGGGCCATAGAAGTTCCCAGCAGATATTTGTTTTCGTAAACAGCGCCTGCTTTTACACAGGGCATGATATATTCATCGCAGAATTCATCTACAATATTTTCGATATATAATTTGGAAGCACCGGATAATTTGGCGCGTTCGTCCAGCCCCTCCAGCTCATTGCCCTGTCCGCAGTCCACGCAGCAGCAGATGACTTCATAATCAAAATTTTCCTTCAGCCATGGAATGATAGCTGTGGTATCCAGACCACCGGAATATGCCAAAACGACTTTTTCTTTCATTTCTATATCCTCCTTCAGGTAATTCCCCATATTCCTACAGGGTGTATCTTCTAATGATTTGCTATGTGATAATATACAATACATTTCATAAATATGCAAGCATAAAATGAAAAAATAATAAAATAAAAGAAAAACTTGCATATTATGCAATGATAATGTATAATCATGCACATCATAAAAAGCTTTACGAATGAAAGAAAAAGGTATATGATAAAGAAATGTTCCCTGTCTGGGACAGGGTACAGGATGAATAATTACTTATTTCAATGGAAGCAGCGAAGCGGCTGTGAAATTTGGAGCAGGCATCAGAGCGGATTGGGAATATCCGTCTGACCATATACATTGATGCGGGAAATGCGCATGGCATACCATTATTGACGCAGTGAATGCGTCAGAAGGAGGAAATTATGATTAAAGCAGGAATTATCGGCGCAACAGGGTACGCGGGCAATGAACTGGTCCGTCTTTTGCTGGGACATCCCCAGGTGGAGATTGCCTGGTATGGTTCCAGAAGTTATATTGATAAGAGATATGCAGATGTATACAGAAACTTTTTCCAGCTGGTGGAGGACACCTGTCTGGATGACAATATGGAAAAGATGGCCCGGGAAGTGGATGTGATCTTCACCGCAACCCCCCAGGGACTGTGTGCATCTCTGGTAAACGAAGAAATCCTGTCACAGGCAAAGGTCATTGACCTGAGTGCGGATTTCCGGATCAAAGATGTGAAAAAATACGAGGAGTGGTACGGGATCGAGCATGCAGCCCCCCAGTTTGTGGAAGAGGCGGTGTATGGCCTGTGCGAGATCAACCGGGAAGAGATCCGGAAAGCGAGACTGATCGCCAACCCCGGATGTTATCCCACCTGTTCCACGTTATCCATTTATCCTCTGGTGAAAGAAGGGATCATTGATCCCAATACAGTGATCATCGATGCCAAATCCGGTACATCCGGCGCCGGAAGGGGAGCCAAGGTGGATAATCTGTTCTGTGAAGTCAATGAAAACATCAAGGCCTACGGCGTGGCCAGCCACAGACATACGCCGGAGATTGAGGATCAGCTAAGCTATGCAGCGGGACAGGAAGTGCGAATCAACTTTACGCCTCATCTGGTTCCCATGAATCGGGGAATTCTGGTGACTGCCTATGCATCTCTGGCAAAGGAAGTAACACCGGAACAGGTACGGGAGATTTACGATCATTATTATGAGAAAGAACAGTTTGTCCGTGTGCTGGATCCGGAAGTATGCCCCCAGACAAAGCTGGTGGAGGGCAGCAATTATGTGGATGTGAATTTCAAGATCGATCCCAGAACGAATCGGGTGATCATGATGGGCGCCATGGACAACCTGGTGAAAGGTGCGGCCGGACAGGCGGTACAGAATATGAATCTGTTATTTGGATTTGCGGAAAATGAGGGACTGCTTCAGATTCCCATGGTTCCGTAAGTCCTGTGGAAAAATATGAACCATGGAATGCGAAAGTCTTATGAAGAAGCTGGAGACAGAGGGCTGTAGAAATCCCATGGAAGAACAGAAGTAAGGGAGATTAGACAATGATTCGAGTGATGAAAGCAGCAGATTATGAGCAGGTATATGCCCTCTGGAAAAAAATCCGGGGATTTGGTATCCGCAGTATTGATGATTCCCGGGAGGGTGTGGAACGGTTCCTGAAACGGAATCCCAACACCAGTATTGTGGCGGAAATGGATGGAAAAATCGTGGGAAGTATCCTGTGCGGCCATGATGGAAGACGGGGATGCTTCTATCATGTCTGTGTGGATGAGGCTTACCGGAGACACGGCATCGGAAAATCCATGGTGGTCATGGCCATGCAGGCGTTGAAAGATGAGCATATCAACAAAGTCAGTCTGATTGCTTTTACCAGAAATGACATTGGAAATGCATTCTGGAACACCATTGGCTGGACCAAAAGAGAAGACCTGAATTATTATGATTTTACATTAAATGAAGAGAATATCACTGCGTTTAACGAGCAGTAGAAGGAGGGGATTTGGAAGAAAACTTCCAGATCTGCCATGATTGATGCGATAAGCGTGTCAGAAGGAGGTAAAATGAAAGTAATCGAAGGAGGCGTGACGGCTCCCAAAGGTTTTGAGGCGGCGTCCGCAGCGGCGGGGATCAAGTATGAAGGAAGAGAGGATATGGCTCTGATCTACAGTCAGAAGCCATGTATGGCGGCAGGGACTTTTACCACCAATGTGGTGAAAGCTGCACCGGTAAAATGGGACCAGAAGATTGTGGCGGAAAGTCCATATGCCCAGGCGGTGATCGTGAATTCCGGCATAGCCAATGCCTGCACAGGCGCGGAAGGATACGGCTACTGTCAGGAGACGGCAAAGGCAGCAGCAGAGGCGCTGGATGTACCGGAATCTTCGGTGCTGATCGGTTCCACCGGCGTCATTGGTATGCAGCTGCCCATGGAACGGGTGGCAAAGGGAGTGAAACTGCTGGCAGAGGCAAAGGAAGCCACACTGGAGGCTGGTACCCGGGCGGCGAAGGCCATTATGACCACTGATACGGTAAAGAAAGAAATCGCAGTGGAAGTGGAGCTCGGCGGAACAACGGTTACCATCGGCGGTATGTGCAAAGGCTCCGGCATGATCCATCCCAATATGTGCACCATGCTGGGGTATGTGACCACAGATGCAGCCATCAGCAAAGAACTGCTGACCAAGGCTCTGAAAGAAGATGTGAAAGATACGTATAATATGGTGTCTGTAGATGGGGACACCTCCACCAATGATACGGTGCTGCTGCTGGCCAATGGTATGGCAGGAAATTCGGAGATCACAGAAGAGAACGACGATTACCGGATTTTCACAGAGGCGCTGAATTATGTGAATACCCACCTGGCAAAATCCATTGCTGGAGACGGAGAGGGCTGTACGGCTCTGTTTGAAGTGAAGATCATCGGGGCCGAGAGCAAAGAGCAGGCAGTGACCTTAAGCAAATCGGTGGTGACCTCCAGCCTGACCAAAGCAGCCATTTATGGCCATGACGCCAACTGGGGACGGATTCTGTGCGCCATGGGATATTCCGGCGCACAGTTTGATCCGGAGAAGGTGGATCTGTTTTTTGAGAGCAAAGCGGGAAAGATCCAGATCATCCAGGACGGGGTAGCCTGTGATTACAGTGAAGAAAAGGCCACAGAGATTCTTTCCCAGCCGGAAGTGACTGCCATTGCAGATGTGAAAATGGGGAACTGCACAGCCACAGCCTGGGGCTGTGACTTGACTTATGATTATGTGAAGATCAATGCAGATTATCGTTCCTGAGAAAGGGGTAATAAATGATGGTAAAGCAGAAATATCTGGATAAGGCAGAAGTGCTGATTGAGGCCCTTCCCTATATCCAGCGGTTCAACCGGAAGATCGTAGTGATAAAATACGGCGGAAGCGCCATGGTGGATGAAGAACTGAAGAGAAATGTGATCAAAGATGTGGTGCTCCTGAAACTGGTAGGGTTTAAACCCATTATCGTCCACGGCGGAGGCAAGGAGATCAGCCGCTGGGTAGGCAAGGTAGGAATGGAACCGCGTTTTGTCAATGGCCTTCGTGTGACAGACGCCGATACCATGGAAGTAGCAGAAATGGTACTGGGAAAAGTAAATAAAGAGCTGGTGGCGCTGGTACAGTCCCTGGGTGTGAGAGCCGTGGGAATCAGCGGAAAGGACGGCGGTCTTCTGACCGTGGAGAAGAAGCTGTCTGACGGACAGGACATTGGCTTTGTAGGGGATGTGAAAAAAGTCAATCCCAAGATTTTGACGGATCTCCTGGAAAAGGATTTTCTTCCTATTGTATTTCCGGTGGGCATGGACGAGCAGTTCCAGTCTTACAATATCAATGCAGATGATGCAGCCTGTGCCATTGCAGAGGCCATGCATGCGGAGAAACTGGCATTTTTGACGGATATTGAGGGTGTATACCGGGATTATAATGATCCGGACAGCCTGATTTCGGAACTTCATGTCAGTGAAGCAGAGGAACTGATCACAGAGGGACATGTGGGCGGAGGAATGATTCCCAAGCTGCGCAACTGTATTGATGCTATTGAAAACGGCGTGAACCGGGTGCATATCCTGGACGGAAGGATCCCCCACAGTCTGCTTCTGGAGATTTTCACCAACAAAGGTATCGGTACTGCGATTTTAAGAGAGGACGGCGAGAAATATTATAATGAAAACGAATGAATGGATGGAACAGACGGAAGAGAGCGTTCTGCACACGTATAACCGTTATCAGATCGTGCTGGAAAAAGGAGACGGCGCTTATCTCTTTGATTCTGATGGAAACAAATATCTGGATTTTGCTGCGGGAATTGCCGTATGCGCCCTGGGTTACAATGACCCGGAATACAACGAGGCCCTGAAAGAGCAGGTAGACACGCTGCTGCATACGTCCAATCTGTTTTATAATGAGCCTCTGGCCCAGGCCGGAGAAAAACTCATTGCTGCCAGCGGCATGAGCAAGGTATTTTTTACCAACAGCGGAACAGAGGCCATTGAAGGCGCTCTGAAAGCAGCCAAGAAATATGCGTATAATTGGGATGGCCATGCAGACCACGAGATCATTGCCATGGAGCATTCTTTCCATGGCAGGAGCATCGGTGCTCTGTCTGTGACCGGCAATGCCCATTACCGGGAGCCTTTTGAACCCCTGATGGGCGGTGTGAAATTTGCCCGCTTCAATGATCTGGACAGTGTGAAAGAACAGATTACAGACAAGACCTGTGCCATTATCGTGGAGACGGTCCAGGGCGAAGGAGGAATTTATCCGGCAGAGCCGGAATTTCTGGAAGGGCTGCGCAAACTCTGTGACGAAAAAGATATTGTGCTGATTCTGGACGAGATCCAGTGCGGCATGGGGCGTACCGGCAAGTATTTTGCCTGGCAGTGGTATGGGGTAAAACCGGATATCATGACCTGCGCCAAGGCCCTGGGCAGCGGCGTACCGGTGGGGGCTTTTGTGCTGAACGAGAAGGTAGCTGCCGCTTCTTTGGCCCCGGGAGATCATGGCACCACTTATGGAGGAAATCCTTTCGTATGCGCAGCTGTGAGCAAAGTATTTGATCTGTTTGAGAAGAAACAGCTGCTGGCTCATGTACAGGAATTAACCCCTTATCTGGAAGAAAAACTGGATGCCATGGTGGAAAAATACGATTGTGTGGCCGGACGCCGTGGAAAAGGCTTTATGCAGGGACTGATCATCACCGGCCGCCCTGTGGGCGATGTGATCAGCAAAGCCATGGAAAATGGTCTGCTGGTGATCTCAGCAGGAAGCGATGTGCTGCGGATGGTGCCGCCGCTGATCATCACCAGAGAACAGATCGATGAAATGGCGGAAAAACTGGAGAAGGCTCTGGCATAGAAAACTGAAAACCTTACAGTATATACTTTGAAACAAATCGGAACTTCTTAGGAGGTTCCGTTTTGTTTTATAATAAGACCAGAGCTGAAAGGAGGAAGTAAAACAATGGATATTTTATTTATAAACGGAAGCCCCAATAAAAATGGAAACACAGCTGCTCTGGCAAAGAAGCTGCTGGACGGCAGAGAGTATGAAACACTGGATCTGGTGGATTACAAGGTGTACAGCTACGGACAGAACTTTGCCGATGATCAGTTTGAAGAAATTCTGGGCAAAATGAAAGAGGCAAAAACCATCGTGATCGGATCGCCGGTTTACTGGCATAATATGAGCGGAGCCATCCGCAATCTGCTGGATCGTTTCTATGGGCCGGTACAGCAGGGAGAGCTCAGAGGAAGAAAGCTGTTTTTCCTGTTCCAGGGAGCAGCGCCCACAGAGCAGATGCTGAAATTCGGGGAATACACCATGAGCCGTTTCGCAGGACTGTATGGAATGAACTACATGGGTATGGCAACCGACATCGGCGAGGCGCAGAAGCTGGCTTCCAAGTTGGACAAATGATGATTGACCGGTAAAAAAAAGAAGAACCATAGATATATGATACCAGAAGGGAGAAATAAAACATGAGCGAGCAGAAATATGTAAAGTTAAATAATGGCGTGGAAATGCCAATGGTCGGTATCGGAACCTTCCTGTTAACCCCGGACGAGGCAGAAGCATCTGCGCTCAGCGCGCTGCAGAGCGGCTATCGTCTCATTGATACCGCCAATGCCTATGTAAACGAGAAGGCAGTGGGCCGTGCCATGAAAAAATCCGGTCTGGACCGGAAGGAAATTTTTCTGGAGACGAAGCTGTGGCCGGCTTTCTACGAGCAGGAAGATGCCGTGGAGAAGACACTGCAGCGTCTGGATACCGATTACATTGACCTGCTGCTGATCCACCAGCCGGCCGGAAATTATGTGGCGGGTTATGAGCTGATGGAGAAGGCCTATAAAGAAGGCAAGGTAAGAGCCATTGGACTTTCCAACTTTAATATGGAGCAGATGCAGGAAATCCTGAATATCTGCGAAGTGAAGCCGGCGATCCTTCAGACCGAAGTACATCCCTACTCCCAGGAACCGGAGCTGAAAAAATTCCTGGAAAAAGAAGGCATGGTGATCCAGGCATGGTATCCTCTTGGACATGGAGATAAGGCCCTGATCCAGGAGCCGTTGTTTACCAGACTGGCAGAGAAATATCACAAGAACAATGCACAGATCATTCTGCGCTGGCACATCCAGGCCGGTGATATCGTGATCCCCGGTTCCAAGAATCCGGATCACATTCGCTCCAACTTCGATCTGTTTGATTTCGAACTGACAGAAGAAGAGATGGCGGAAGTTGCAGCCATGAACAAAAATAAGAGATACTACACCAGCACACCGGAGATGCTGAACAATTATGTGAAGATGGTTCCGCCGGTGGATGAGCAGAAATAACCAAGAACCCCCTTTTCCTCTTCATTAAGATATAGACTGAAAAACAGAGCCGCCCTGCAATCATGGTTGTGGGACGGCTTTATTATGCTCTTTTGCTGAAGGGAAAGTTTGCCTGTAAGATGAAATTATGTGGGGAAAAGCCGTCGCAGAGCCAGAGCCACGCCATCCTGGTCATTGGTCTGTGTGATGAAAGAAAACTGAGAGCGGAATCTGGTATCCGAATCAATGTATTTTACACGGGCTTTCTTGACAGGAAAGCCCGTATTTGATAGAATGCAGCCGGTAACAGAGAAAGATAATAAGCCGGGAGGTACGATATGGAGGACAGAAAACATGTGTTGATCCGGTTGTTTTTATCAACATTGTATTTGAGTGCGTTTACCTTTGGAGGCGGCTATGTCATCGTAACCCTGATGAAGAAAAAGTTTGTGGATCAGTACCACTGGATCGAAGAGGGAGAGATGCTGGATCTGGTGGCTATCGCCCAGGCGTCCCCGGGAGCCATAGCGGTAAACGGGGCCATTGTGGTGGGCTATAAGCTGGCGGGATTTATTGGGGCAGTGACGGCGATTCTGGCAACGATTCTGCCGCCTTTTGTGATCATTTCTGTGATCTCCTCTTTTTATCAGATTTTTCAGGATAACTGGCTGGTCCGTCAGATACTGGAGGGAATGCAGGCCGGTGTGGGCGCGGTGATTGCTCTGGTAGTTTATGAAATGGGGAGTATGATTTGTCGATCAAAAGATGTGGGATCCATTCTGATCATGGCAGGCGCTTTTGTGGCCTCCTGTGTGTTTGGCATCAATGTTGTGTGGATCGTGCTGGCCAGCGGACTGATCGGTGTTCTTCGCACCTGGATGAAGGGAAGGGAGAAAAGGTTATGATCTATCTGCAATTGTTTCTCAGTTTTCTGCAGATCGGCCTCTTCAGTTTCGGAGGCGGATATGCCGCCATGCCGCTGATCCAGGGACAGGTGGTAACCCTTCATGGATGGCTTGGAATGAAAGAATTTACAGATCTGGTTACGATTTCCCAGATGACGCCAGGTCCCATTGCCATTAATTCCGCTACTTTTGTGGGAATTAAGATTGCCGGCATCCCCGGGGCAGCGGTGGCTACCTTCGGATGTATCCTGCCTTCCTGCATCATTGTAATAGTCATTGCCCGTGTATATCTGAAATACCGGAGCATGGACATGCTGCAGGGGGTTTTACAGTCTCTCCGGCCGGCGGTGGTGGCCATGATCGCATCAGCGGGAATTTCCATCCTGATCACTGCTTTCTGGGACAGTGAACTGACGATCCGGCTGGCGGATACAGACTGGAGTCTGGTAATCCTGTTTGCCCTGAGCGTCTGGCTGATGAAGAAATGGAACTGGAATCCCATTGGCGTCATGGTACTGGCCGGAGTGGCAAAAGCAGGAATAGAAGGCATTTCATTGCTGATTTAGCGGTTACAGTTCAAACAGGAACTGATCGCTGCGATAAATAGTGCGGGAGACTTCCACAATGATCCCCGAGGGCTGGGAACATCTGCGGGAAGTCAGAACCAGGCTGGGAGCGTACCCTTTGATATTCAGAAGGGAACGCTCTTTTTTTGTGAGGGAAGAAATGGACAGCTGGGGTGTGACAGAGGTCAGATGCAGGTAACCGCAGCTGCGTATATATTCAAAGACGGAGGTGATGGAGCTTCCGTCTTCTGCAATGCAGGGAAACAGATCTTCTGCCAGATAGCTGATCTGGACCGCTACCGGGGTTTCGTCCAGCAGATGCAGGCGGGTGATCTTATAAACCGGTTCGCTGGTGTCCACTTCCAGCATGGCATGGATCAGAGAATCTTCCCGCAGCTTCTGACAGGAAATATTGCGGGTTTCCACCGGGAGATGAAGTGCGGCCATCTGTCTGGTAAAGCTTTCATTGTTCATACATAGCCGGACTTTTTCCCGCTTGCCAAAGAAATAGCTGCCATAACCCAGCATGGTATAGAGGTATCCCTGACTTCTCAGATATTCGTAAGCTTTGCGGATTTCAGCCGGAGCGACATGGTAGTGATCTGCCAGTTTTGTTTCTCCGGGCATCCGGTCACCATTCTTGTAGTGATCCTGTTCAAAACTCTGTTTCAGGTCATCGGCAATTGTGTTCCAAGTCCATTTTTTCTTCATAACTACCTCCGGAATTTGTTTAAAGAAATTTTGCCGGGGCGTCAGGTCTTACCGCTGTTTGTAAGGAAGCATATATGATCAGACCTTTTGCCCCTGACATTGTTTGAATTTTGATAATTTTACTGTGAATTTATTTGAATTCTGACGTATTGAAAGGAACAGATTTATTATATCTGCCCGGAAGCTGGAAAACAATAGAAAAACAGGACTTTACCAAGACTTCACATGGACGGCGGTTAAGCTTTACAAAACAGGGATATGCCGGTAAATGTGCGGAAAGCCGGAAGGGGAAAACGGCGGATCCGCGCCCGGATTTTCCAAATTTCGACAGGATGTGATAAGGTTACGGAAGATTCCACGGAGAATGGTTATAATAAAGAAAATAACAGAAGAGACAAGCATTGTGGAATGGAGGTACAAAAGGATTTGGGCTTATTTGACTTTTGGAAAATGCCGGATATCAATCAGGGAGTGGAGGAGTGCCGGAAGGCCGGCAATGCAGTATTGTTGGATGTAAGAACACCGGAAGAGTACCGGGAAGGCCATATTCCGGGCAGTAAAAATGTGCCGCTGCAGATCCTGGCAGAAGCCGGCAAGGTGATTGGGGATAAGGCGGCTCCTGTATTTGTTTATTGCCACAGCGGCGGACGAAGCCATCAGGCCGTGGAATTTCTCAGGAAAATGGGATATACGAATGTGAAAAACATAGGCGGCATTGCCGCTTACAGAGGAAAGGTGGAGTGCTGATATGAAAGTTGTAATTGTAGGAGGCGTGGCTGGCGGCGCCACAGCGGCGGCCAGGATCCGCAGACTGGACGAACAGGCAGAGATCGTTGTATTTGAGCGGTCCGGATATATTTCTTATGCAAACTGCGGACTGCCCTATTATATTGGCGGTGTGATCGAAGATCCGGAGGAATTGACGCTGCAGACGCCGGAGAGCTTCTTCTCCCGTTTTCGGGTGACGATGAAGATCCGCCATGAAGTGACAGCCATCCATCCGGAAAAGAAAACGGTTTCGGTGAGAAATCTGGAAAACGGACAGGAATTTGAAGAATCTTATGACAAACTGCTGCTTTCGCCAGGGGCCAGACCGGTGCAGCCCCGGATACCCGGTGTGGGAATGGAAGGTGTATTCACATTGCGGACAGTGGAAGATACTTTCCGTATCCATGAATATATACAGAAGAACCAGCCCCAGTCGGTGGTGCTGGCGGGAGGCGGATTTATCGGTCTGGAACTGGCGGAGAATCTGAAACATCTGGGCATGGAGGTGACCATTGTTCAGAGACCCAGACAGCTGATGAAACCATTTGATCCGGATATGGCAGCCTTTATTCATGGAAAGATGCGGGAACAGGGAATCCGGCTGGCTCTGGGCGAGACTGTAGAGGGTTTTGCGGAAAAAGAGAACGGAATCGAGGTTCTGCTGAAGGACAAAGAGCCTCTTTCTGCAGATATGGTGGTGTTGGCCATTGGTGTGGCACCGGATACGGAACTGGCGAAAAAGGCCGGTTTGCAGCTGGGAGTCAAAGACAGTATTCTGGTCAATGACCGGATGGAGACCTCTGAAGCGGACATTTATGCGGTGGGCGATGCCGTGCAGGTGAAGCATTTTGTGTCAGGCCAGGATACCCTGATCGCTCTGGCGGGTCCGGCCAATAAACAGGGGCGGATCGCAGCAGATAATATCTGCGGCAGGGACAGCCATTATCCGGGCTCCCAGGGCAGTTCCATTGTCAAAGTCTTTGATATGACTGCCGCAGTCACCGGACTGAATGAGACAGCGGCAAAACAGGCGGGGATTCAGGCGGATACCGTTATTTTGTCGCCCATGAGCCATGCAGGTTATTACCCCGGAGGGAAGGTCATGACCATGAAAGTGGTGTTTGAGAAGGAGACTTACCGTCTGCTGGGAGCACAGATCATTGGCTACGAAGGGGTGGATAAGCGGATCGATGTGCTGGCCACTGCCATTCACTGTGGGCTGAAGGCAACAGAACTGACAGAACTGGATCTGGCCTATGCGCCGCCCTATTCTTCCGCAAAAGATCCGGTGAATATGGCTGGTTTCATGATAGAAAATATTTCCAACGGAACCCTGAAACAGTTCCATCTGGAAGACCTGGAAGCGCTTCCCGGAGACGGCAGCGTTACTTTGCTGGACGCCCGTACAGCAGGGGAGTACAGGCGCGGTCATATTGACGGTTTTGTGAACATTCCGGTGGATGAGCTGCGGGAGCATCTGGAGGAGATCCCCAAAGACAAGCCGGTTTATGTGATCTGTCAGAGCGGACTGCGCAGCTACATTGCCTGCCGGATTCTTGCAGGAAACGGATATGACTGTTATAATTTTTCCGGAGGCTTTCGTTTTTATGATGCGGTGGTCAATGACCGCAGCCTTGTGGAGAAAGCTTACTCCTGTGGAATGGATCAATAAAAAATCCTGGTATAAAGGAGAAAACTGCTATGCTGCTGACATTTTCTGTGATTCTGGAAAAACTGGAGTACTGTGATTATAAGTACCGTAAACCGGAAGATACGGGGACCGAATATGCGGGAGTTCGGATTTTTAGGGAAGGCATCCAGCCTGATGCAAAGATGCTGTATGTGTTTCAGGGAGATTGTATGGCTCCAGGCTTCTGTGCAGAAAGCCGGGAAGAGGAAAGAAAGGGAATTAAACGGCAAGCCCTATGGATTCCGCCTGCGGCTGCTGTTTCCGGACAGTATTGTTTTTTCTTCAGCCCATGTGCTGCTTCTGATTCAGCATGATCCGGAGAAAAAAATGTCAGAGGAAATCCGGGAGAGACTGGAAAATTTTCTGCGTAAGGAGGAGCTGCTCTGTGGGGTCAGTGTGGAATTCCATGATTTCTATAACCTGCAGTATGCCTGTCAGCAGAGTCGGATCGTACTGCAGCAGGCAGAGGAAGCCGGCCTGATACGGCATTTTAATGAGGACTATAAAAATACGATTCTGGACAGTCTGTACAAGGTAGCAAATATCAAGGCTTTCTGTCACCCCAGGCTGCTGCACCTCTGGCAGAACGGAGGGGCAGAGAAAAGAATGCTGCTGATGGTGGTTGAGACTTATCTAGGGACTGGAGGAAACATGAACCAGACGGCGCAGCTTCTGGAAATTCACAGGAATACACTGCTGCACCGACTGAACAGACTTGCCGCCGAATGGGGAATCGAGCTGCGTAATCTTTCCCAGGAGCAGTGCTTTTATATGGAGTTTTCCTGTATGATCTTAAATTATCTGTCGAATAAAGAAAATGTAAAAGATTTGCTGTGAATAGGTCTGGCATTCAAAACGGAAAAAGCCCGGTGAAACACGGAGATACTTTTGAAGTAACTTCGGTTGCGCGCGGGCTTTGTTTTTCGTAAAATTACGGTTTATTTTTCCGGTACGCCGGACGGAACGGTGCTTAAGTCATAATCCTGATTGGAAACCAGGTCGGTATACGGGTAACGCACCACTTTTGCCCGGACTTTTTTGATCTTTTTCCCAAAGTCACCCCAGTGGACCAGGACCTCATTTCCCAGTTCTGCCTGATCGATATCCAGAATGCACTGTGAGAACAGGGTTCTGTAATAATAGCTGTACAGCGTGCAGCTGGATACGCCAACTACCTTACCGTCATGGGTGCTGACAATATCTGCATGTCCTCCTGCCGGCTGTGGCTGGCCGTTTTGGCAGCCTACACTGGCCAGCTCCGGAACAGACATGAATACAGGATCTACCACAGCAGCGGTTTCGAAGCCCACTGTCATCTGAGGAAATCCGCCTTCGGTATGATTGACGGTGTAAGTTTTCCAACCCAGACGCTTCAGATTGTATTCCTGACCGTCCTCCCATATTTTCTGATAGACCTCCGGGCCAAATTCTGCCGGGCCCCGGAATTCATAAGCCAGGGTACCGGACATGCCGATGCAGCAGAGTTCCAGATCCGTATCGATACCCGGAATCCGCACATGTTTTACATCCAGGAACCGTACATCTCTTTGGCTCTCACCGGCTACTTTTTCGATTATGGTCAGAGACAGAGGACCGGACATCTGAAAGACAAAGCAGGAATCCTGAATGATCTCTGCATTGTATTTCCCGGTCTGCAGTTCTTTAATAATGGGCCATGGATTTCCAGCATACATGCAGAATTCTTCTTCACTGTTTCTCTGTGTCAGAGCGTGATTGACAATCAGTCCGTTTTCATCACACATGACCAGGTGTTTGCAGCGGTTGACTTTCCAGTTATAAACGTCATTAATACTGATCCGGGACAGCAGTTTCTGTGCATCTGGCCCTTTGATATACTGACAGCCTCCGCTGATGCCGGCATGAATATAACTGCTCTTTTTCCAGGACAGGCTGGCTTCCTGCCAGGAATCTGCTTCCCATACCTGCATATTTCCAAACAGATTTTTGTAAGTTACCTCATTTTGCAGAGGGACAAATCCCATTGCTTCTAATTTTTTACCCATAAGAAATCCTCCTGCTTATTGATGATTTGTTTCTGGTTTTATTATACAGAAGAATACACAGATGACTGTTGTGCAAATCCGGCAGTTTGTATATGAAAAAAGAGAAAATTGCACATGGAAGCGTAGGATTTCTCCCGATATCTGCGGTATATCCGCAGTGGCTGATCTTGCAATAGTATTGGGACAACTTATATGATAGAATTGAAGCAAAAAGAAAGGTACAGAGAAAGCAAAAGCTTTGGGAGGAAATCGTATGCAGTATACCAGTGATTATGTATCGCCTATTGGAAAAATTCTTCTGGCTGCAGATGACCTGGGTCTTACCGGCCTGTGGTTTGAGGGACAGAAGTATTTTGCAAGTAATCTTGAAAGTGAGCACCAGGAACGGGACCTTCCTCTTTTCGAAACGGTTCGAAAATGGCTGGATATCTATTTTTCGGGAAGAGAACCCGGTTTTGCAGTTCCCCTGCATCTGATCGGGACTGATTTTCAAAAGGAGGTATGGGAGATTCTTTGTTCGATTCCTTATGGAAAGACTTTGACGTATGGCGAGATCGCCGGGCTGCTGGCAGAACGGAGGGGACTGTCTCACATGTCTGCCCAGGCTGTAGGCGGCGCAGTGGGGCACAATCCGGTTTCTGTGATCGTTCCCTGTCACCGGGTGGTGGGAACCAATGGAAGTCTGACCGGATATGCAGGCGGCATTGAGAAAAAAGTGGCGCTGCTGCAGCTGGAGAAAGCAAATATGGAATCTCTCTTCATTCCCGGGAGAGGAACGGCGCTTTGAGATTGATAGCGAAAATACCGGGGATTGTCCAATGATATTAAGTGGGAAAATGCATTAAGAAAATGGGAAAGCTTTTTTTAATATAAGGAAGAGCGGAAATCTGGGGCGGAATATATTAAAAAAGAGAGGAAGCTTATATTTTAATGTAAGGGCTATATAGAAACAGGGAATTACAGACCTGGGCCGGAGGACTCTTATGAGTCACTCCGGCCCAGGGGCTTCTTATGACAGGAAACAGACAAAAACATATCCGTTACGGTTTCCTGCAGCAAGTTTATTGCGACATATCGGATTTATTTTTTGTACAGAATCCGGATGGAATTCAGTACGCAAAGCATGGCAACGCCGGTATCGGCGAACACTGCCATCCACATGGATGCATGCCCCACCAGACCAAGGATCATAACAGCGACCTTGATAATCAGAGCAAATACTACATTCTGCCAGGAAATCCGGCTGGTGGCCCGGGCAATGGACAGAGACTGAGGAATGGCTTCCATGCTGGAGGTCATAAATACCACGTCTGCTGCTTCAATGGCGGCATCGGCGCCGCTGCCCATGGCTGCTCCCACGTCAGCTCCCGCCAGTACCGGAGCATCATTGATGCCATCCCCCACAAACATAACGGAACCGTGGCGGTTGCGGATCTGCTGCAGGCGATTCAGTTTATCCTGTGGCAGCAGGCGGGCATGGACTTCATCAATTCCGGTGGCGTCAGCCACGGCCCGGGCACTGGATTCTTCATCACCGGTGAGCATGGCTGTAACAATGTTTTGCTTCTTCAATTCCGCTATGGCAGATTTGGCGTCCTGTTTTACTGTATCAGAGATCAAGATGCTGCCAATGTAAGTTCCATTGAGTGCTGCGAAAACCTGAGTTCCTGATTTTGTTTTTGGTGAAGCATCTATGGAGACACCGAATTTCTTCATCAGTTTTTCATTGCCGCAGAGGACTTCACCTTCGGGAAGGGAGACACGGATGCCGTGACCTGCGATTTCCTCCACAGAAGAAGGTCTGGTGACCGCAAGGTTCTGGTCCCGGGCGGCGGAAAGAATGCTGGCTCCGATGGGGTGTGTGGAAGAGAGTTCACAGCTGGCGCATACAGAAAGCAGTTTCTGCGCATCCATACTATTTACCGGGCTGATTTCCTGAACGACAAAATTTCCCTCGGTAATAGTTCCGGTTTTATCCATGACCACAGCATTGACATGTGACATGGCTTCCAGGGAGATTCCACCTTTGAAGAGAATACCTTTCTTGGAACCTGCGCCGATACCGGAGAAAAAGGCCAGTGGAACGCTAAGTACCAGAGCACATGGACAGCTCATAACCAGGAAGGAGAGAGCAGTGTATATCCAGTAATTCCAGTTTCCTGTGAAAAGGGAAGGTATAATGGCGGTACCAAGAGCCAGAAGTACGACAATGGGGGTATAAATCCTGGCAAAACGGGTGATAAAGTGGTCAATTTTGGGTTTGCTTGCGGCTGCGTTTTCTACGGAATCCAAAATACGAGTTACCATAGATTCTTCCAGAATTTTTTCCACACGGATCTTTATCAGGCCGTTGGTATTGACACATCCGGAAGTGACTTCATCCCCATAGCCTACTTTTACAGGGACAGGTTCTCCTGTGACAGGAGAGGTATCGATCCGGCTTTCCCCTTCGATGACCACGCTGTCCAAAGGAATCCGGTCTCCAGGGCGTACCAGCAGGATATCCCCAACATTTGCTTCTTCCGCAGGAATCTCCCGGACTTCTGCTCCAATAACCAGATTTACCACTTCAGGGCGCATATCTACGGCTTCCATGATCTGGGTGCGGCTTTTTTCAACTGCTATATGTTCGAAGTACTCGCCGATCCGGTAGAAGAGCATAACGCCCACGGCTTCTGGCCATTCCCGAATAGCAAAGGCGCCTAAAGTGGCAATGCTCATCAGGAAGTTTTCATCGAAAATCTGGCCTTTGGTCAGGTTCTTTACTGCAGTCAGTACTACTTTGCCGCCAAGCAGGATGTAACCGATCACCAGGGCAATAAGAGAAGGTATTGTCATTCCCATGTGTTCCAGAATCTCGCCGGCAATGAAAAGAGCCGCGCCCAGGCACAGAATGATCAATGTCTTATTGTTTTCTGTCAGCTTTCGGGCAGGGGGGACTGCCGATTCGATGGGAAGTACCTCCGGGCTTTTGGGCCGGGGATCTTTTGATTTCAGAACCACTTCGGATTCAATGGAAGAGCAGATGTCCTGCATCTGCTGTGTCAGGGCATCGAGGTTTTTGCCGGTGACCCGCAGCTGTTTTGTGGCAAATGTGATGGCGGCATATTCTACTCCAGGCAGATCTTTGATCTTGGCTTCCATTTTCGCTGCGCAATTGGCGCAGCCCAGGTTTTCCAACAGATAGACTTTCTTCTCGCAGTCTGCGTCAGGCATATGACAGGTGCAGTTGGCCAGGATTTCCCCGCAGATATCACAGTGTTCCTCATGGGGATGGCACAGTTCACACTGACAATCCTCCGGATGCCCTGGGATATGATGACTGTGATGGTGCTCGTGCTCGAGATGCTCATGACCACATCCACAGGAATCACTGTGTTCGTGATGATGGTGGTGGTCGTGATGGTCATGGCCACACCCACAGGAATCACTGTGTTCATGATGATGGCTGTGCTCGTGGTGTTCCTGGTCATGATGTTCATGACCACATCCACAGGAATCACTGTGTTCATGATGATGGTGGTGGTCGTGATGGTCATGGCCGCAGCTGCAGTCTTCACCGTGTTCATGGTGATGGTGGTGGTCGTGATGATTCTGTCCAGCAGATTCAAGGGCTGCCCGGCCACGGCTGCGGGCAGTGATGGTTACCCCGGGTTCTATGGTTTCCGCTGTTTTCTGAATATCCGGCAGAAGAGCGTCCGGGTCCTGGGCAGTAATCCGGAGCTGTTTTGTGGTGAAAGTCAGAACTGCTTCCTCAACTCCAGGAATCTGTGCGATTTTCCGTTCGATTTTGGCTGCGCAGTTGGCACAGTCGATGTTGTGGATCAGATAAACTTTTCTTGCCATAACGGCTTCCTCCTTTATAAATACCGTATTGCGCAGAAGCGCAATCTAAGCTGATCAATCAGTTGAAAGGTCAAAGCCCCCTCTGCAGGCAGTATGAGCAATGCTTGCAGAAGTAAACATATGAACATCTGCTCATATATTAATATAATTAAAGAGGAATGTCAATACAAACAAAAAAGAAATTCGAGAAAACAGAGTTACAAAGTAACAAAATGATTTCTCAAATTTCTTCTTCAAATTCAGGTGTTTTAGGAAGCGTGCATATCTGCGGAATTGCATGAAGCCATATTTATACAATAAAGAAATATCCTGCAGACAAACCGTTTTCGAATAAAGCAGTAAAACGATATGCGCCTGGTTCCATATCCTCGTTTAACTGAAATCTGTAATTTCGACTCTCACCATCTGATAACTTTCGCACTGGCTCTGTATAATCCAATTCCGGAAAACACTTCGAACTATAATACCATTTTCCATCCTGATATTTTTCCAGCAAAATATTTTCTTCCCGCCCAGCCCAAATCCGGCTTATCTGCCCGATACCTGTAAGAGTTACCTCAATGAGCATAGGCGACTCCCTTTCTATCTGCATCGGACTAATCACCCAGCTGGTCCTGCATCTCGGATAGACTTCCTGATATTCACTTAACACAAGATGGTTACTGTCGAAGTTTCAATATTCGTATTCCTCTACAAAATCGATGGAAGCTTTTGGGTTCTCCGCTCGTATTTTCATTGCCGCCAGGCAGATAACAAGTATAAATACCAGACAGAAGAGACTGGCGATTATTTTTGAGTGGCGGCTGTTTCTGATTTTCTGGAATCGTAACTGAGTCATGCATCATTCCTCCTCCTGCATCTGTGTGAAGAACTGTTCACCATCAACCTGAAATCTATCAGCTCCCATGCCGGGCACGTTTAAAATGGGGTATCATTTGTATATTTTGAATTTATCAATTATCAAGATGTTTGTCAATTTGTTTTCTGACTATTTGAGAGTCCGATTTTTTTCAGCATTTTTTCATGCATACCTGTCATGCATATCAGAATGACCAGAAGAAAGACAGGAAGCAGATATACGCCGATATTGTTGGCGATCAGACCAAATACCGGGGGCATGAGGCAGGTACCCACATAGGCGGATGCCATCTGGACTCCGATCATAGCCTGGGAACGGTCCGCGCCAAAATTACCCGGGGTGGAATGGATAATGGAGGGGTAAATGGGAGCGCAGCCCAGTCCCACCAGGACCAGCCCGAAAAGTGCTGTTTCTGTACTGAGGGGCAGAAGCAGGGAAAGAACACCGAGGAAGATTACCCCCTGTCCCAGACGGATCATTTGTGTATCGTTGAATTTCAAGGTGAGAAAACCTCCGAGGGCCCGGCCTGCTGTGATCCCGATGTAAAACAGGCTGGCAAAACCGGCCGCAGTCTCTGAAGTCAGTTCCCAGTGCAAGACCAGGTAGCTGCTGGCCCAGAGTCCGGTAGTCTGTTCCAGTGCGCAGTAACAGAAGAAGGTTACCATGATTTCTCTGGCACCGGGAATGCGAAGGACCTGAATCAGTGACAAAGGTTTGGATGAGGCAGAGTCCGGCGTTAGTGAGCGGTTTTCCTGTTTTTTTGTCCACAGAGGCAGGCTGAACAGCAGAATAGCAGTCAGTACAAACTGCAGAATAGAAATATACCGATATCCCATATGCCATCCTTCGCCATTAGACAGTGCAAATCCCATGATGTAGGGACCCAGGGACGCGCCTACACCCCACATACAGTGCAGCCAGCTCATATGTCGGCTGGCGTAGTGAAGCGCCACATAATTATTCAGGGAAGCGTCTACACACCCAGCTCCCAGTCCGTAGGGAATGGCCCACAGACAAAGGGCGAAATAGGAGTGGCAGGTGGAAAATCCAAATAAGGCCGCGGCAGTGATCAGGACACTGATGGCAGTCACCTTTCCGGTGCCGATTTTCTTTGTAAGGCGGTCGCACTGCAGACTGGAAATAATGGTGCCAAGGGAAATAATCATGGAAATTCCTCCCGCATAGGAAACCGGTACGGAGAATTCCTGATACATGACTGGCCATGCGGAACCCAGAAGGGAATCCGGCAGACCAAGGCTGATAAATGCCAGATAAATGATTGCTAATAATAATTGAAACATCTTTAACCTCCCAGTAGTTTAATCGGATCAGTATAAGGCGCTGATTCGATTATGAGCAAGTAGTGAAGCGGATTGCAGGTATCCGCCGGACTCCAATAATAATATCGCCAATATATTCTTGAAACAATCGGATTTCAGACATATAATATAAGAAAACCGCCTATATTCAGGAAAACTATGGCATGATCAACGCGGCGGGTGTGTCAGGAGGAAAAATGGCTTTACAGAAATGCGGATTGAATCTGAATCAGAAATTAAAGGAGTTGCAGCCCCATGGGACGCTGGATTTTCCATGCGGGGGATACTCTGCCCGCTATCTGGAAAGCCAGGGGGAGGGAGTTCCCTGGCACTGGCATGAGGAACTGGAAGTGGGGTATGTGGCAGACGGGACCATGGAGGTGAAGGTCCCATCCCAGTCATTTTTGCTGGAAAAAGGGGATGGTTTTGCCATTAATTCCAATGTTCTCCACAGTGGTGCGCCAGTGGGGGAATGCGAAGTGCATTCCATGGTCTTTTTGCCTTCTCTTATTTATGGAAAGGAATCCTCGGTATTTGCGGAGAAATATATCAAGCCGTTGCTCGCCTGCCATGCTTTTGCCGGCAGTATGCTTTCCAAAGAGAAAGATACGGATGCGCTCAAGGGGATTTGTCAGGCTTTTGATGGGCTGAGAAAGGCGGAAGCGGGGTTTGAGTTTACCGTAAGAGAAAATCTGTCCAAGGTCTGCTTCTTTTTGACCCGGAAGTTTGAAGCAGAGCTTGCGGAATCCGGGATTGTTCAAAATCAGGATAACGAGCGGATTCGAAAAATGCTGACTTATATTCATCAGAATTATTCGGATAAAATAGCGCTCCTGGACATTGCCAGGGCGGCAGATATCGGAGAACGGGAGTGTCTGCGCTGTTTTCAGAAGACTATTCAGCTGTCTCCCATCCAATATTTGCTGAAATACCGGATCATGAGAGGAGCGCAGATGCTCCTGGACAGTCCCCGAAGCAGTATTTCCGAGATAGCAGGGGCCTGCGGATTTGACAGCCCCAGCAATTTTTCCCAGATGTTTCGGCGATTTTACCGGTGTACGCCCAAAGGGTACAGAAAAGAGAAAATGCGGACTCCTGACCCCGGCAGGATTCTCTGATCGTCAGGAAAGAGAGCGGCTCCACCAATCAGGAAGTAACGATGCAAGCTGTATGACTTTTTTGGTTTCATAGTCGCACAGAATTTCTGTTTCTCCGGCCGATTGATGTAACTGCATCATAAATTCCCGGCAGGCGCCACAGGGCATACCGGCTTTTCCATCTGGCATGACGGCAACTATTTTTAAGATTTGATTTTCTCCATTGGTTATCATATTTGCCAGCGCATTTCTTTCCGCGCACATACCCAGGGAGCAGGCTGTGTCGATACAAACGCCCACATAGATATTTCCTTTTGATGTAAGAAGTGCGGCAGAAACAGCACCGGCCTCGATCAGCGGAGAAATACTCCTTTCGTACTGTACTTTTCTGGCGGAAATATACAATTGATCCCAGGACCCGTCGTATTGAGAAAGGGCGAGTTCTTCCATCTTACGAACGAAATTTTCTTTTCCATCACAATATCCATCTATATCGTAGGGGAATTTTTGGGCAAGGTCTTTTTTGAGTGTTGCATATGCATCCCTCTCTTTTTTGTGGATACGCATATAGTCCCGGAATGCAAGGTGCCGTTGGATATTCTTCCAGTCATCTGCCTGGAAAATATGAAGCTGATGGGTTCGTTCATCGCCGCCTTTGCGAAGGTAGCGCCTGCCCGCTATTCCGAATTCACCGAGATATTCATAGCCCAAGTCGGAAAACTTTTCTGCAGCGCGATCTGTCCTCTCAAGGCTTCGGACCACCACCATAATATCAATAATTGGCTTGGCAGCCAGTCCTGGAACGGATGTGCTTCCGATATGGTAGATGGAAATGCAGTTATCTTTCAGTATTTCAATAATATGGTCCCGTTCTTTGTTATATTTTAATGGCCATTCCGGGTCATAATCCAAAACGGTTATGTGCTGCGGCATAAAAATCACTCCTTGTTCTGTTCTTGTAAGTTACTTTTTTCTGGTCGTACAATTATTTCCTTTGGCAGATGCGGAAACAGACCGGCAGTATCGTGAGTCTGTCCCGGTTATATTTCAAATTCAACAGAGCATCAGTTTCCCCGGAACAAATACAAGATGCGGTAGATTCCGCTTTCGGGGAGTTTAACAAATGTATAGGTATGGTTCTGTACAGTTACGGTCAGCTGGGGAGAATCTGTATCCAGCATGTCGGATACGATTTCTGCTGTCACATCGCCATTGTCCATAGCATACTTATAGAGAGAAACCGTTGAAAAATCCAGATCGGTATACAAGGTAACATAGGTACCTGGATCCACAGCGTTTTCTGTTTGTGGTTCAGATTCCTCCGGAGTATTTTTTTCAGTGCTGCATCCGGCAAAGATAATTGCATTTAATAGAAAGAAAATCAGAATTACAAATTTTTTCATGACCATTCTCCCTTCAAAAAAATATTTATGAATGTAAAACCGCTGTTATCGGATCTGTTCAGAACTGCCATCTCTGATCAGGGATGACCGGTGTCCCTTTATTTCAGGGGAATGCACAGGCTGTATAATTATAATATATCTTCAGGTGCTACCCCTGTCAATTGGATTTCCGGATGCTGCTATGAGTCCAAAAGTGAGGCAGCAAAAGCCGGAAGAAAAATAAAATTTTCGTATATTATCCCTGCGTCCTATGATATAATTTTGATAATTCAGAAATGTCTGAAAAAACGAGGCGTATCATACGATCGTGGGAGGTGGAGAAGATGTTATGGAAAGGAAAGCGAAATGATTTTATCCGGCCGGATAAGATGGAACAATTCAAAGATGCAGGAAAAAAGGCCGGTAAAGTGGGGAAGATTCTGGTGGCGGCAGCGGTGATCGCAGTTGTGGTTTCCGGCGCATTTTATCAGATCCAGGAACAGGAGCAGGCGGTGCTGGTCACATTCGGGGAGCCGAAGGCAGTTACGGAAACCGGCCTGCATTTTAAGATTCCTCTGATTCAGCAGGTGAGGAAAGTAGATACCACCATTAAGGGATTTGCCATTGGATATCAGGAAGAGGACAACGAGGTTGTGGATTCTGAGGGGATCATGATCACGGAAGATTATAATTTTATCAATGTGGATTTTTATGTGGAGTACCGGATTGCAGATCCGGTTCAGTATCTTTATCAGTCACGGGAGCCGGAGCAGATCCTTAACAATGTGGCCCAGAGCTGTATCCGTTCTGTGATCAGCACCTACAGCGTGGACGAAGTTCTGACCACCGGGAAAGGGGAAATCCAGTCTCAGATCAAGGAAAAGATCATCAATGATATGGAAGACAGAGATGTGGGACTGCAGCTGGTGAATATCACAATCCAGGATTCGGAGCCGCCCACCACGGAAGTGATGCAGGCTTTCAAGGAAGTGGAAACGGCCAAGCAGGGAAAAGAAACGGCGATCAATAATGCAAATAAATACCGCAGTGAGAAACTTCCGGAAGCGGAGGCCCAGGCGGATCAGATCATTCAGGAGGCAGAAGCCAAAAAAGCAACCAGGATCAATGAGGCAGAAGCACAGGTGGCCCGGTTTAACGCCATGTATGAAGAGTATCTGAAAAATCCTGTGGTCACAAAACAGAGAATGTATTATGAGGCAATGGAAGATGTGCTGCCTGGAATGAAGATCGTTGTGGACAGCGGCAATGGCGTGCAGAAGCTGCTCCCGCTGGAGCCATTTTCGCAGTCGGAGACGGATTCTTCAGAATCCGGCGGCGGAGAGGAGCAGAGTTCCCCCGCTGCACAGAACACCAATACCGGGGAGGAGGAACAGTAAATGAAGAAAAGAAGAATATTTATCATTGTCGGTGCCCTGGCGGTGGTGCTGCTTCTGGGATCTTCTCTGGTAATTACCCAGCAGAATGAATATAAACTGATCCGGCAGTTTGGCAAGGTCAGCCGGATCATTGATACACCGGGGATCAGCCTGAAAATTCCTTTTTTCGAAAGCGCGGATACTTTGCCCAAGGAAATCCTCCTGTATGATATGGCTCCATCGGATGTGATCACTAAAGATAAGAAAACCATGATCAGCGACAGTTTTGTATTGTGGCAGATCACAGACCCGCTGCGCTTTGCCCAGACATTGAATTTTTCACTGGCCAATGCGGAGAGCCGGATCAATACGGCTGTATACAATGCCACGAAAAACGCCATCAGCAGTATGCCCCAGGATGAGGTGATCACCGGGCGGGACGGTGAGCTTTCTGCGATTGTCATGGAGGAAGCCGGAGACAATATGGAGCAGTATGGTATTGAGATTCTGACTTTTGAAACAAAGCAGCTGGATCTTCCGGATGATAACAAGGAAGCCGTGTATGAACGGATGATCTCGGAGCGAAATAATATTGCTGCCACATATCAGGCCGAAGGAGATTCCGAGGCCAAAGTGATCCGGAATACCACAGATAAGGAAATTGCCATTCAGATTTCCGAGGCGGAGAAGAAGGCGGAAATATTAGAGGCGGAAGGAGAAGCAGAGTATATGCGGATTCTGTCCGAAGCCTATTCGGATGAAAATAAAACAGATTTCTATGCCTACGTGCGAAGTCTGGATGCCCTGAAAGCTTCCATGACCGGAGAGGACAAGACCGTGATCCTGTCGGAAGACTCACCCATTGCACAGATTTTTGCCGGGGAATAACGTGAAGTACCGGATAATAGAGTTTCAGCAGAACAGGATTCCGGATGGGAGATTCGGAAGAAGAACAGGGATGTCTCAGGATTATGACTGATATCATAAGAAGAGGCATCCTTTTTTGGCGTGCTCCGTCTGTCAGAAGCAATGATCTTTCGTAAAAAGAATCTGTATGAGGAGTGGCTCTGACAGACGGATGGCTGGATTGAAAATTATGGGAGTGATTTTGACAGACGGATGGCCGGATTGAAAATTATGGGGAATGGTTTTGACAGACGGATGGCTGGATTGAAAAATATGGGGAATGACTCTGACAGATGGATGACTGGACAGAAAAATAATGTATGATTTCAGGTGGTTCTGTATTGACCTGCAGAACAAAATGTGCTAAAATATCTCAAAGCTGAAAATCAAAGCTTTTACACTTCTTTATGCATGGTCTGTCTTCACTTCTTAGACCTTTATGCTTGATCCCCATTGAAAAATGATATTGGCAGAGAGGTCTGAAGAAACGCAGGACCCTCTGCAGAAAGGAGAACATTTGGGAAAACCAGATCTTGTTTCCAGAGAATATTTCCGGGATCCGGGCCGTCTGGCAGACCTGCTGAATGCAGAGCTGTTCCAGGGGGAATGCCGCATCCGCCGGGAGGACATCC
>UQMI01000040.1 GCA_900542045.1 uncultured Blautia sp. | reverse complement strand
GGAAACCATGCGGGACGGAGAAGAACTGCAGAGGCTTCTTGAAGAAGCAGGAAACGATCTGAAGGAAATGGAGAAGGCTGTTGGAGCCATTGCGGATACAGCTGTCAAACAGAACGCAGAGGTTTTATTCGGAACCGGGACAAGAATCTTGTCCTATCTGCAGGAAAATCCGGATAAGATAAAGCTTGCCCGACGTTTTTTTAACTATTATCTGGATATGGCGGCAAAACTGCTATCCCGTTATATTAAATTTCAGAATACAGGAGTAAAATCTCCGGAAGTCCTGGAAATCCTCGAGAAAACAGCAAAGGCACTGCCGGTCTTAAATACCGCCTTTGAAAAGCAGTTCACCCATCTGATGGAGGGAGAACTGCTGGATGTGGAGGCAGATATTGAGCTGCTGAAAAGTACACTGGAAATGGAGGGCGGAAAATGAAAACAAAGCTGATCGGTCTTGGGCTGCTGGCAGCAGTGATCGCTGCAGTGGGAATTTACGCGTTTGTTGCAAACCGGCAGGCAGTGACAGAGATAAATGGATATGTGGGCGGAGAGAAGATTGGTCTTCTGGAAGACGAAGAGGTTCAGAAGATTTTGCAGGAGCGCTATCATCTGGCTATCGATTACTCCAGAGCAGGTTCGCTGGACATGATCACGGCTGATGCGGAAGGCAGAGATTTTCTGTTCCCTTCCAGCCAGACAGCGCTGGAATTGTATGAGAGGCTGAAAGGGCAGCCGGTGAAAAGCGAAATTGTCCTGAATACCCCCATTGTTCTGTATACCAGGAGGGCAGTGGCGGATGCGCTGCTGGCAGAAGGGATAGCCAGCGAAACGGAGGGCGTTTGCTATGTGGATATGGAAAAGTTGACGGAGTATATTGAGACAGACACTGCATGGGCGGACATTGGGCTTTCGCAGTTATATGGAAATATCACCGTGGGTACCACGGATCCCACAAAATCCAATTCCGGGAATATGTTTGCGGGACTTCTGGCAAATACCTTCTGCGGAGGGACAGCAGATGAAAGCAATATCGAAAAAGTACTTCCCCGTCTGCGGGAAATATTCCAGAAACTGGGATATATGGAGAGTTCTTCTTCCGATCTGTTCGATCAGTTCCTGAAGACCGGAATGGGAGCGAAGCCGCTGATTGCCGGGTATGAAAACCAGCTGCTGGAATTTGCGGCAGAGGATCCGGACACCTGGGAGCAGGTAAAAGAGGATATTGTGATGCTGTATCCATCGCCCACCGTATGGTCTTCCCATGTCTATATTGCCCTGAATGAAGAGGGAACAGCGGGAATTGACGGGCTGCAGGATGAAGAAATCCAGCAGATCGCCTGGGAAAAACATGGATTCCGAACCGGACTGTATGATGCGCCGGTATCACCGGAACAGTTTGGGGTGCCGGGACTTGCGGAGGAGATCACTCAGGTGGCACCGATGCCGAGTGTGGATGTGATGGAGAGGATTATCCAGGAACTGCAGTAAAAGGCTGCGTATTTCAAAGAAAAGGATGCAGGAACATGGCAGAAGAAATCAGTCTGGAACTGCTGGCCCGCAGGAAAGGGATTCATGAACCTCAACAGGAAAACGGGGAACAGGAAAAGCCGTTTCCGGGTCAGCTGACCAGAGCCCAGAGAGAGCAGGCAGAGAAATTGAAGAGCCATATTGATCTGCTGGACAGTCAGGCTGTCTTATTGTATGGAACTGGAATACAGAGAAATCTTTCCGGCTTTTCCAGTCATATTCTGGAGCGTCTGCGGGCGTATGATAACAGTAACGCGGGCAGACTGTTGACGGAACTGATTGTTCGTATCAAAGATGTGGGAATTGAGGAGCTGGAAGAAGAAATGTTCCAGAAGACTACTTTCTGGGGCAGGGCTTCCAGAGCCGTACGGAAACTTACAGAGCGATACGAGAAAATAGAATTGCAGATCGATCATGTGGAACAGGAGCTGGAACTGGCACGGATGCAGATGCTCAGGGACATTACCATACTGGACGGGATGTATGAGAGAAATCTGGAATATCTGCAGGAACTGCAGATTTATATTGTGGCTGGAGAGGAAAAAATACAGGAGCTGCGGGAAAAAACTCTGCCCCGCCTGGAACAGGAAGCTGTGGAGAGAGGGGACAGCGTGAGCAGTCAGTTGGTAAAGGATTTTGCGGATACAGTCGGGCGTTTTGAAAATAAGATTTATGATCTGAAACTGAGCCGGACCATGGCGCTGCAGATGCTTCCTCAGATTTCTCTGGTGCAAAACAGTGAGAAAACCTTGGCAGATAAGATCCAGACGGCAATCCTGCATACGATTCCTCTGTGGAAGAGCCAGGTGATCCTGGCTCTTGGACTGCAGCGTCAGGATCATCTGCGCCATTTGCAGAAAGAGTTTGCCGAAGCAACCGGCCAGCTGCTCACAGAAAACACCAGGCTGCTCAGGAAAAAAAGCCAGCAGATGGAACAGGAAGCTCAGAAAGGAACCGCCAGTCTGTCTGACCTGAAACGGGTGAATGAAGACCTGATTGCCGCCATAGAAGACACTGTCCGTATTCAGAAAGAAAGCCGTCGGATAAGGCAGGATGTTGAAGGCGAGCTGAAGGGTGTGGAAGAGGAGTTTATTGATAAAATTTCCTCATGGAAAATCCACGGCCACGGACCTCGCTGACACGGTTGACGATCATAAAGCATTCCGGATCGATTTCACGGATCAGTTTTTCTACTTTAAAAAGTTCTCGATTGGAAACTACGCTGAGTATGACCTGGGTTTCCGTATGCATATAACCCCGTTCTCCATCCAGCAAAGTTACGCCCCGATCGATCTGTGTCAGGATTGCGTCACAGATTTCCCGATATTTATTGCTGACGATCTTGAGCTCAGTGCGGCTTTTTCCAATGAGGAGCATTTTGTCCAGTACGATGGTATAAATCAGTACCAGAATGATTCCGTACAGGATATTTTCCACTGGACGGAACAGCATTTGCAGCAGCAGGATGATAAAGTCAAAACAATACATGCTGCCGGAGACAGGAATATGGAACAGTTTTCCGAGGATCAGCGGCGGGATGTCCATACCTCCTGTGGAAGCGCCGGCCCGAATTACGATGCCAAGAGCAATCCCAATGCCCAGACCGGAAAAAACGGTGCACAACAGCAGGTCATCGGTGAGGACGAGACTGCCGAAAATGCGGTCGCAGAATTCCAGAAACAGTGGATAAAGGAAAGTGCTGGCCAATGTGGTCATGGCAAAACTTTTTCCCAGGATTTTCCATCCCAGAAGCAGCATGGTCACATTAAACAGAAGTACGAAGTAAGAAATAGGAACAGCAAAAAAATGATTGATGACCAGTGCGATACCTGTAGTGCCCCCTGTGACCAGGTCTGATGGAAGCAGAAAAAGCTTTACTGTCAGTGCATAAAGAAAGTTGCCGCAGATAACTGCCGGCAGTGCGCGGACTGATTTCATAAAATATCCTCCTGTGTTTTGATAGTTCCAGAGTCAGTCGATATCTCCGGGATCTTTTTATGCTATAAAAAGAAGTCTGCTGCGCAGGGGCCCCATGAATTTCGAGTATTTTGCAGAATTGCGGGAGCACGAACTGCGAGCAATCCGTCTGGTATCTTTTGAAACCCGAATCGTGAAAGGCAGGTCAGAACAAAACATTCTGCCTTCCTGCCACATAAAAAAACACGTTTGCCGGAAATTTTCCCTGACAAACGTGGATCGAGGCTTTGCCTAATACAAAACGTATTTTATTATGAACCTGGAATTTTGTCAACCAGATGTTTGAAGGCTGGTTTTTGCTGCAGTGTTATGAAACAGTTCCTGCCGGTCATCAGCCGGAAGTCTGGCAATCTCAATCGTTTTCTCTTCCTCCTTTGCAGATATCTTTAATCACAGTGTAAATCCAATCCGTCGCTTCGGCCCCTTCTGCAAGAAGTGCTGCCTTTTCATCTTCATTCAGCCTGCGGGAAAGCACCCGTATGGTTTTTTCGTCCACATTTCCCATTCATAGGTTTTATAGGGTCCGTCACTGATATAGGACCATACTGCCGTCACCTGAGTAGACAGCCCCAGCATATTTAATGCGGTATCTCCACAGGGAGCGATCGTCCAATGACAGCATCTCGCCAATGCTTTGGCAACCGCATCCGGGTCCGCCACCACATATTCCCCAAGGAGCTTGCTGAATTTCGGCTTTTCAAAGACTCCTTTCAAAATACGCCTGAGTGTACCAGCCTGCACAAGTCGGTTCAGGTTTCTGCGTATGGTCTCGCTGTCCGCTACATCCGAAAAATCGGAAACAATAAAAATCGTACCGTCAGGAGCCGTACCAATGCGGTTTTGGATCTGTTTCGCATAACCGTATGCCATGCGCATCCCCTCCTTTTGTCCCGTTTATTATATATTATTCGGGACAAAAAAAGCAATGAACCTGTCCCTTGTCGTAAAGAGTTCCCAAAAAAGACTTCTTCATACATCATGGCAAGACAAAGCATGCTATTATTTCTCCATACTGCCCAGAATACCCACACCGCCGTACACCGAACACAATTCTCCGTTCCGAATATGGATGCATAAACACCTGAGCCGATTGTGACACGATTGATACCTTAGCAACCGGCACAAAATACGTCCCGGTAACGAATAGCCAATGAATCTGCTGGTTTTCATTTTATTTTTTTTAATACTTCACCGATATCCCCGTCAATGCAGATTGATTGATTCGCAATTTCTCTTGGCGCATCGGCTTCCTCCAGGTTGACGTAGGCATAAACCGCCCGGGGATTCTTCGCTGTCATTCTCCAGAAGGAAAATTTCACTATGCCGGGTGTGTTATGTTTATTGCGCGCCAAAAAGTTTGTATAATGCGACATTCCTCATAACTACAACCAGCCGATTGGATTGGGCAATCGGCTGTATGACAGGTAGTTTCATTATTTTACAATAGTATAACTGGTACTTCTTGCTTTTCCGTTTTGCTTTAGCAGGTTGTTTTTCACCAGATTTTTCAGGATTCTGACAGCAGTAGATGAACTCACTCCCAGCAATCCGACTACATCATTTCTTGTAACAGCTCCATGTATCCGAACGTATTCCAATACTTTTTCTTCTCTGGCACTGATTGGTACACCGTCAGAAGTGTTTGTCAATAGTTCTGAAGAAAGTGCTGGATTACTGTCCTTTTCATCTTTTGCGTTAACATTCGGCAGTATAATCTTGAAGGCATTTTTCGTAGTTTCAATCACAGGTTTTTCCTCCATACCCTCGTATGCCTTCATAATTTTTCCCATTCCAGTACCATAAGCCTCAATTAAATGCAATCGGTAGAATACATTCGCAAGATCCTGATTTCGACATACGGAAATACCAACCATAATGTCTTCCAGGTCAATTCCCGGCATTAACCCGCCAATGGACACAAATTCAAGCCGGTCAGCATAAATACTGATAAGCGCACTGGCACTAAAAGAATAATCTCGATGAACCAGTAAATTCAATAATGCTTCCCTGACAGCGATTTCAGGATAATCCCTGACATCAATTCTCAATAATTTTTTTATAGTTGCATGGGTCTGATTACGAAAATCAATGAAATTATATACTTCGTTCATCTGCTGCAGCAGTGACCCGGTGAATTCCCGACGATCCTTAAAAACTGTCTGATCGTTTCCCTGAAAAACAGCAGCCTTAATCGTATGGATACATTGATCGGACAAAAGCAGTCCCAAATTGCTGTAAAGGTTATCCTGATCGACCAACTTCAAAGTACGCATTTGCTGCGGGCCAAATTCTATGTTCCGAAGCCCAAATTCCTTTTTTGTTGCTTCAAATGTAAGTTCCTGATTCAGAGAGCGCATCGCTTCAAAACGGTCCCCATCCGTTTCCTTAATCATACGGCGAATCGCCGTGTCAGTGGCCGGAACCGAAGAATAACCCTGCCTGACATATACGCCCTCCGGACGCATTCCTTTTTTTGCAAGATAATAAGGGCGGTCTGTCCCTCTCTGAATATCCACAGCAACGATTGCTTTTCCGCTTTCTTCAATGGTTTTATAGTGCAGAAACATCGTTACATCGGGCTTGATTGCATCCCGCACCATATTGCTGATTTGCAAAGATACACCGTCCGGATTGTCCACTCCGACTACCGTGCCGTCATCCTGAACACCGATATACAGTTTTCCACCGTCACAGTTAGCAAAAGCAATAATTTCCTTTTTGATTTCGTCCACAACAACTTCTTTCAGTTCTATGGTCTCACTTTCCCGAAAAAGCATGCCGCCATCCCTTTCATTGTCATTGATGGTTCTATTATAGCAAATCGTGTCAATCGCGTCAAATTTATCAAGTCAAATATGATACGATAATGACGCAATTTTGAATTGATACCTTTACAGCCCGCATGAATACAAGCACATTTCATCTATCCATTATTCTAACCACCTGTGACACGATTGATACGATAAAGGGCAGTATAAGTATCGCGTCTAATTCAAAATATACCTCGGCAACAAATTTCCAATGAATCTGCTGGTTTTCATTTTAATTTTTTTAATATCTCTCCGATATCTCCGGCAATGCAGATCGAGCGACTGGCAATTTCTCCTGGCGCGTAAGCCGCCCCCAGGTTGATGCAGGCATAGACCGCCTCCGGATTCTGGTATGTCATCTGCCAGAAGGGATATTTGATGATGACCGGGGTGTTCATACCCACTCCCAGCTCCAGGAACAGGATCCGGAGGCCTTCGTGCCGCTGAAGAAACTGAGTATATCGTTGGCTGGCCTGGTGCCAGCCTTCGTCCTGAACGAATGTTTGGTCTGCCCGCAGGTTCATGGACATGGGCTTTCCGCAGTGGGGGCAGAGGGGGATAAGTTCAGAGGGAACTGTCATCCGGGGAGCGGTGCCGGCCGGCAGGGTCAGAGCGCCCTGGGCGTCAATGACAAACCCCTGTGCCTCCAGCATCTGACGGATCAGAACTTCATTGTCATAGGTGGCCTGGTGACAGGGGACGCTGCACTGAAACAGGCCGTAGTCGCCCTGGGTATAGAATAACCGGTGCCGGTCGAAGCCGGCCTTCTGAAAGCAGTGATCCACATTGGTGGTCAGAACAAAGTAATCTTTGTCTTTAACCAGTGTATATAGATCGCTGTAGACGGGCTTGGGGGCGTCCATATACCGGTTGATGTAAATGTACCGGCTCCAGTAGGCCCAGTGTTCATTCAGGGTTTCGAAGGGATAGAAACCGCCGGAATACATGTCGCAAAACCCATATTTCTGGACAAAATCTGAGAAATAATTTTCCAGACGCTTTCCCGTGTAAGTAAAACCGGCAGAAGTGGAAAGGCCAGCGCCTGCCCCCAGGATCACAGCATCCGATTCCCGTAAAAGCGCCTGCAGTTTCCGGATCTTATCCAAGGAGTGTCCGGTATATTTCATAGTCGGTCTGTTTAAAAACATTGAATACCACCCTTTCTATACTTGTATCGTTCTGCAAAAATCGGGTTACTGTATTAACTGCGATCTCAGCCGCTTTTTGCTGCGGGAAGTGAAATTCTCCTGTGGAGATACAGCAAAAGGCCAGACTTTTCAGTTGACTGGATGCAGCCAGTTCCAGGCAGGACTGGTAGCATCCGGCTAATTGCCGGCAGTGGGTTTCGGTAAGGGGACCGGAAACGATGGGGCCGACGGTGTGGAGCACATATTTGCAGGGAAGATTAAACGCCGGTGTGATTTTGGCTGTTCCTGTGGGTTCGGCGTGTCCCTGTTCAGTCATAAGTTTGTGGCAGGCCATGCGCAGCTGCACTCCGCTGACGCTGTGGATGATGTTGTCTACGCAGGAATGGCAGGGAATAAAACAACCTTCCAAAGCACTGTTGGCAGCGTTTACAATGGCATCGATCTGCAGTGTGGTGATATCTCCCTGCCAGAGAACCAGACGGTCATCTTTGGAAGATGCGGGCAGCAGAGTGCTGTCTGTAATGCCCCGGCGGGTTATTTCTTCCTGCAGGTAGGCATCCTGGATCTTCAGGAATTCTTTGCTGATTGGTTCGGCCGGCCGGATATTCATCAGGCTCCGGAGAAGCCGCTGCTGTTCTTCGCTGCTGTCTGGAATTTTCATGCGGCTGTATTGGGGAAGCTCAGAGAGTAATTCCCGGATCAGAAACAAACGTTTTTCGCTGTGTGTCATAGTCTTCCTCCTGTATGAAAATGGCCTGCGGTGTCCGGCTCTGGAGCCTTTCTGCCTGTGCCATGGATTTTTTCTGGTATCTGAACGTATTGTAGCAGTGTTTTGGAAGGGCGGGAAGTACGCACTTTTTGGTAACTATGTCTGCATGAGGTACCTGTTATACGTGTTCTGTGGATTCCGGGGTGGATTTTGCGGGGATTTTTTGGTATGCTATATACACGGAAAAGCTCTGCAGGAGCAGAACGGATGGTGGAGAGAAGAATGAAAGGAAAAGTTTATGAATTTCAGGGAATCATTGAACCGGTTCCGGATAAGGGCGGTGCTTATGTTCGGTTTCCCTGGGATATTCGGGAAGAGTTCGGAAGAGGACGGGAGAAAAGTTGACAGAAGGCTGACTGGAAGTATTTGAAATAAGATAGGAAAACACCCCAAAAGATGTATCTCCTGTATTTGAACCAGGGGGGATGCATTTTTGGGGTGTTTCTATTTAGAGGGAAACCACGGGGAAGCGGATCTGTTTGTTTTTGTTTCCGCGGATCAGCGGGGCGGTCAGGAGGACGCCTGCGGGTTCCCTTTGAAAGGTTTGATCATTTCAGAGCCAGGTTTCAGGCTTCTTTATCATGAATCTCACTATGCAGCTGCTGGAGAGATTTCACCTCATTGTTTTCGGACTCGTGGGCCTTTACATACTGGATGCCGGTAGCAGTGGCTTTGGCAGCGGCAATGGTGGTCATATAAGGAACCTTTGCTTTGATGGCTGCCTTGCGCAGGTAGCTGTCATCGTGTGTACTGTCTTTGCCCACAGGGGAATTGACGATCAGGTCGATCTTTCCATTGGTGATCAGATCGTATACGTTCGGTCTGCCTTCATACAGTTTCTTTACTTTTTCGGCGGGAATGCCGGCTTCGGTGATCAGCTCCCAGGTATTGCCTGTAGCCACAATATGGAAGCCGCATTCGTGGAAGATCTTCGCCACATCCAGCACTTCTGCTTTGTCTTTGCGGTTAACGGAAATCAGTACAGTTCCTTCCAGAGGCAGTTTCATCTGAGTGGCTTCCTGGGCTTTGTAGAAGGCTTCGCCGTAAGACGGAGAAAGGCCAAGCACTTCTCCGGTGGAACGCATTTCCGGTCCAAGAACAGGGTCTACTTCCTGGAACATGTTGAAGGGGAAGACAGCTTCTTTTACCCCATAATATGGGATCTCTTGTTCCTTCAGCGCAGGTACCGGGGAAGGACGTCCTGTGATCTCGGAAGTAATGATGTCTGTGGCAATGGGAACCATGCGGATGTTGCAGACTTTGGATACCAGCGGAACGGTACGGGAGGCTCTGGGGTTGGCTTCCAGAACGTAAACCTTGCCGTTTTCGATGGCATACTGCATGTTCATCAGGCCCCGCACATGCATTTCCTCGGCAATCTTTCGGGTGTATTCCTTGATGGTCTCCACATTTTCCGGAGAAATATGCACTGATGGGATAATGCAGGCAGAATCTCCGGAATGTACGCCGGCCAGCTCAATGTGTTCCATGACAGCCGGTACAAAAGCATGGGTTCCGTCGCTGATGGCGTCTGCTTCGCATTCCATGGCGTGGTTCAGGAAACGGTCGATGAGGATTGGACGGTCCGGTGTTACACCGACAGCTGCCTTCATATATTCTGTCATGCTGTCTGCGTCATAAACCACTTCCATTCCGCGTCCGCCCAATACATAGGAAGGACGCACCATAACCGGATAACCGATTTCTTCGGCAATCTGCAGAGCTTCTTCCACAGTGGTGGCCATTCCGGATTCGGGCATGGGGATCTCCAGCTTTTCCATCATGGCGCGGAACTGATCACGGTCTTCTGCCAGGTCGATGACGGAAGGAGAGGTTCCGAGGATCTTCACGCCGTTTTTCTCCAGCTCTGCAGCCAGATTCAGCGGTGTCTGTCCGCCGAACTGAGCAATGACACCCAGAGGCTGTTCTTTCTTATAGATGCTTAAGACGTCCTCCAGAGTCAGAGGTTCAAAATATAATTTGTCAGAGGTATCGTAGTCTGTGGATACGGTTTCCGGATTACAGTTAACGATAATGGTTTCGAAGCCCAGTTTCTTCAGGGCCAGAGCCGCATGTACGCAGCAGTAATCGAATTCGATGCCCTGGCCGATCCGGTTGGGGCCGCCGCCTAGGATCATGATCTTCGGACGGTCTGTGGATACCGGGTTCTTATCTGGAGCATTGTAGGTAGAGTAATAATAAGCACTGTTCTCAGTACCGCTTACATGTACGCCTTCCCAGGCTTCTTCCACACCGAGGGAAATACGGTGTCCGCGGACGTCATCTTCCGGAATGTCCAGAAGCTGGCTGATGTATTTGTCGGAAAAGCCATCTTTTTTGGCCTGTATCAGAAGAGAATCTGCAGGCAGACTTCCTTTGCTCTTCAGAAGTTCTTCTTCCTCTTCTACCAGTTCCCGCATCTGTTCAATGAAGTAAGCTTTTACTTTGGTGAGTTCAAACAGCTCTTCAGTAGTGGCTCCCTTGCGCAGCGCTTCATACATGATAAAGTAACGCTGGCTGGAAGGGGTGATCAGAAGCTGAAGCAGCTCTTCTTTTGTCATGGAATCGTAATTTTTGGTGTGGCCCAGTCCATAGCATCCGGTTTCCAGACTGCGGATGGCTTTCTGGAAGGCTTCCTTGAAATTCTTGCCAATGCTCATGACTTCGCCCACGGCGCGCATCTGCGTTCCCAGCTTGTCTTCTACGCCTTTGAATTTCTCGAAGGCCCAGCGGGCAAATTTAATTACCACGTAGTCGCCGTCCGGAACGTATTTGTCCAGTGTGCCGTATTTTCCGCAGGGAATATCCTTCAGGGTCAGACCTGTGGCCAGCATGGCGGATACCAGGGCAATGGGGAAGCCGGTAGCCTTGGAAGCCAGGGCGGAAGAACGGGAAGTTCTGGGGTTGATCTCAATGACGATGATGCGGTCAGAAACCGGATCATGGGCAAACTGTACATTGGTACCGCCGATGACCTCTACAGATTCTACAATCTTATAAGCCTGTTCCTGAAGACGCTTCTGGCATTCCTGGGAAATGGTCAGCATGGGAGCGGAGCAGAAGGAATCGCCGGTGTGTACACCCAGAGGATCGATGTTTTCGATGAAGCAGACGGTGATCATGTTGTTGTCTTTGTCACGGACTACTTCCAGCTCCAGCTCTTCCCAGCCCAGAATGGATTCTTCTACCAGTACCTGGCCCACCAGACTGGCCTGCAGGCCTCTGGCGCAGACCACTTTCAATTCTTCTTTGTTGTATACCAGACCGCCGCCGGCGCCGCCCATGGTATAGGCGGGACGGAGTACGACAGGATATCCCAGCTTGTCTGCAATGGCCAGGGCTTCGTCAACACTGTAGGCAACCTCGCTTCGGGCCATCTCGATGCCAAGTTTATTCATGGCTTTTTTGAATTCGATACGGTCTTCTCCGCGCTCAATGGCATCTACCTGTACACCAATGACTTTTACGTTGTATTTGTCCAGAATGCCCGCCTTGTACAGCTCTGAGCAGAGGTTCAATCCGGACTGTCCGCCCAGATTAGGCAAAAGAGCATCCGGCCGCTCTTTTTTGATGATCTGTTCCAGACGTTCCACATTGAGCGGTTCGATGTAGGTAACGTCTGCGGTTTCCGGGTCAGTCATAATGGTAGCCGGATTGGAATTGACCAGAACGATTTCATAGCCCAGCTTGCGCAGTGCCTTGCAGGCCTGGGTGCCGGAATAGTCAAATTCGCATGCCTGTCCAATAACAATGGGGCCGGAACCGATGATAAGGACTTTATGGATATCTGTTCTTTGTGGCATTGTATTTTCTCCTTTGTCAACTGATAATTCTGCGGAACGCTTGAGTTCCACCAGCGCTTGCATAAATGGAACTTTCCTGTTCCGGAGGACCGGAAAACTGTGCCGTCTGTAAAGAACGGAGCAGGGGTTTCCGAACCTGACAACAGATTGTAACTATAGTATATATAGAAATGGGGAAAAAGTACATGAACTTTTGAAAATTTCTCCGAAAAAATCCAACGGAGATTTTGGAATGTGCTACAATAAAAGAAGGACTGAAAGCAAAACGCAGAGCAGAAAAACAGCAGATGGCTGTCTGGGTGTGTGCAAGTCCGGAAAGGCGGAAACAGAGATGGATACTTTATCAGGTATATCTGCATCGGAACAGGAACAGCGGCGTAAGGTCGGCTACTCCCACGAAGAACTGAAAAAATTTGTGGATACCTGCCGGCGTTGTTCCCTGTGTCAGACCAGGAATAAAGCAGTGATGGGAAAGGGAAATCTGCATTCCCCTGTGCTTTTTATCGCAGAGGCGCCGGGCGCCAGCGAAGACCGGGACGGGATTCCCTTTACCGGACGGTCCGGGGTGCTGTTTGACCGTCTTCTGGAGCAGGTGGGGATGTCCAGGGAGGAGATTTATCTGACCAACGTTGTAAAATGTCATCCGCCCGGAAACAGGGATCCCAGACCGGAGGAACAGGAAGCCTGTATCCCTTATCTGAAATATGAAACACTGCTGCTGCGGCCCAGGATCATCGTCTGTCTGGGAAGGATCGCGGCCCAGCGGATCATCCGGCAGGATTACCGGATTACCAGAGAGCATGGAACATTTCTTTTCCGAAAGAATGTCTGGCTGACAGCAGTCTACCATCCATCGGCGATCCTGCGGGACGAATCGAAGATGGAGGAGACTATACGGGATTTTCAGGCAATACGGGCGAAAATACAGGAATGTGAGGAGACAGCTGCTTATGAAAAAAGATAAGAAATATATGGTGATTGGAGCCGGAGGTACCGGAGGTGTATTGGGGGCTTATCTGACCAGAGCTGGTCAGGATGTGACATTGATTGCCAGAGGAAGACATCTGGAAGCCATGCAGCAAAATGGCCTCCAGGTGGAGACGGCATGGGCGGGAAAGGATACAATTCCGGTGAAAGCGGCAGATATGGAGCATTATCAGGACCAGCCGGATGTGATCTTTGTCTGTGTGAAGGGATATTCTCTGGAGGATACAGTACCGTTTATACAAAGAGTGGCCCACAGGGATACGGTGGTGATCCCTATCCTGAATCTGTACGGCACGGGAAGGCGGCTTCAGGAAAAACTGCCGGAGCTTCTGGTGACGGACGGATGTATTTATGTATCTTCCAATATCAAAGCGCCGGGAGTGATCTTCATGCATGGAGAAATCCTGAGGGTGGTCTACGGACTGCCGGATCATACGGTGGATCATCCGGTGCTGAAGCAGGTCCGGGAGGAGATGCAGGCGGCGGGGATTGACGCGGTGTATTCTCCCCAGATTGAAAAAGACGCTCTGCAGAAATTCTCCTATGTTTCACCCATGGCGGCCTGCGGGCTTTATTATGATGCGGAAGCCGGGGAAATGCAGAAAGAAGGACCGCAGCGTGCCTTTTTTGTACAGCTGATCGATGAGATCCAGGCTCTGGCCCAGGCCATGGGAATTCAGTATGAGACCCGGCTTTCCCGGATCAATCTGGCTATTCTGGATGATCTGGCCCCTACGGCATCCACTTCCATGCAGCGGGACATTGCAGGCGGCAAACCCTCAGAAATTGATGGTCTGATTTATGAAGTGGTGCGGCTGGGCCAGCGGTATCAGGTGGCGGTGCCGGGATACGAGAAGGCAGCGGTCCGGTTCCGGGAGATAGGGCTGTAAGGATAGCATGGTCATGGTGCAGGGATGATCTCTTCCTGTTTCCGGTATTGATAGGGTGTAACGCCATAATATTTTTTGAAATACTGGATATAGGAGCTGGCAGAACGAAATCCTGTGGACAGAGCAATGTCTGTAACGGTCTTTTCTGTGGTCCGCAGCAGGGAGCAGCTCACATGGAGACGGTATTTCATCAGATACTGATAAGGGGAGTCGCCGGTATATCGGCGAAAACAGCGCAGACATTCTGTTTTGCTGATATGAGCCGCATCTGCCAGTTCTTCGATGGTGAGAGGGCGGCTGTAATCCGTGTGGATCACAGAGAGCAGGGTGCGGATCCGCTCATAATTCCGGCTGGGTGCGGTGGACCTGGAAAGCGGATGCAGGGAGAGGAAGGCCAGCCATACCCGTGACAGCTGTACAGAAATCTGATATTCCCGAAGAGCAGAAGCCTCTTTCTGGAAATAGAGAGCATCCAGGATCCGCAGTTGGCGGAGCAGCCCAGCGTGCTCGGGCCGGGAGCGGCGGATGGGATAGCAGGTAAAAGCCGGATTGTAGATGATTGGGTTGACATTTTCCTGCTCCATGGCGCTGCCTGGAAAAAAGGAGACCATCTGAGGAGGAATGATATAGCTGTGGTAATGGTGGTCGCTGGTCAGCTCCGTGGTGATATGGAGTGCGGTGTGATTGATATAAATGCAGTCGCCCTCCCCTAATTCGAAGGCTTCTTCGTATACCTTTACCTGGATTTTTCCTTTCAGGACAAAAATAAACTGGATTTCTTCATGCCAGTGAAGAACCCGGAAGCCTTCATTGGGCGGAGAGCAATGGCCCTGCTCTGTGTTCAGCACCAGGAGGGGAAAGCGTGTGTGGTGATAAGGGTTGTGAGAGTAGATGGGGGATTCTGTATGCATGGCAGAGGCTCCTTTCTGTACAGAGATTGGCTCTTATTTGATAAATTATAGGTGAAAAACAGCTATTTTTCAATGATTTCTGGATATATACTTCTATTTGTCAGTGGAAATTGAAAACAGAGGCGAAGGAGGAAAAGTCAATGATTATTGATGGAAATGAAATTGAGAAACGTGCCATGGAAGAATTCCGAAAGGGAAACCGGAAAGAAGGGTATCGTATCCAGGAAGAATTTGCATCCCTGTTCCGGGAAGAATATAAAGAGAAGGATCACTGTCCCTGCACGAAGGCCTGCCGGTATCATGGGAACTGCAAGGAGTGCGTGGCGATTCACAGGGCCCATCAGGAGCATGTGCCGGTCTGTATGAGGGCTGCGATCAATAAAAAGATTGCGCTGCTGTCTCAGCTGACCGAAGATACCGTAGTGGATGAGATACGGGCGGAGCAGAGTAAGAAGTAAGCCGATGGGGCGGACAGATGAACCCCTTGAGGGAACTTGCATTGCCGCAGTAAATGCGGCAAACAGAAGAAATCCATGGGGATACCTGCATTGCCGCAGTATATGCGGCAGTAAAGAGGAAATCCATGGGGATACCAATATTGCCGCAGTAAATACGGCAAACAGAAGAAATCCATGGGGATACCTGCATTGCCGCAGCATATGCGGCAGTAAAGAGGAAAGGAGTGGGGCAGATGATACAGGCCATACGAGGAGATATTACCAAGATTACTACTGTAGATGCAATCGTTAATGCGGCCAATAACAGTCTCCTGGGAGGCGGAGGAGTGGATGGGGCCATCCACCGGGCGGCGGGGCCAGAGCTTTTGGAGGAGTGCCGAACGCTGCATGGCTGTGAAACAGGGCAGGCGAAGCTGACCAAAGCCTATCAGCTGCCCTGCGATTATGTGATCCATACGGTGGGTCCCATCTGGCATGGAGGCAGTCACGGGGAACCGGGGCTTCTGGCAGACTGTTACCGAAATTCTCTGAAAGTGGCAGTGGAGCACGGCATCCGGAAGGTGGCTTTTCCTTCAATTTCCACAGGGGTATATGGGTATCCGGTGGGGAAGGCGGCAAAAGTAGCCGTGGAAACGGTGAGACAGTTCCTGGAGAAAAATCCCGGGAAGCTGGACCTTGTTTTGTGGGTGCTCTTTAACGACGAAGCAGAACGGGCTTATCGGGAAGAACTGGAGAAAAAGAACTGACCGGAACAGGGAATTTTGCCTGAAATTAACCAGTTTATTAAAGAAAATGCACATTCATCTGCTATTTTTAAAGAAAGGTATCGGTGATCCGCCCGCGGGGATATGCTGCAGCCGGCGTATCCGGGCAGGAGACTGTTCCAGAAGGAAGTAGCAGAGGAGAGATGTATATATGGTGAAGACTTATGTGATTGATACAAACGTGCTGATACAGGCCCCTTATGCCCTGCAGTGTTTTGAGGAGAACCAGGTGGTGCTGCCGCTGGTGGTTCTGGAAGAACTGGACGGATTAAAGAAAGCGGATGGAGAGCGCGGTGCGAATGCCCGGCGTGCCATCCGCTTTTTGGAAAAATTACGGGAGCGCGGGGATCTGCTCCAGGGAGTTTTGCTGGAAGAGGGAGGCAGTCTCAGAGTGGAGACGAACTATGTCAATGTGGTCTTGCCGGACTGTCTTCCCGAAGACAAAGCCGATAACCGGATCCTGAAGGTATGCCGGGGATTAATGGAGAAAGAATCCCCGATCGTACTGGTGACAAAGGATCTGGTGCTGCGGATGAAAGCCCAGATCCTGGGGATCGAAGCCCAGGACTTCAGTACGGAGCAGGTGATCGCCGGAGAAGAACAGTACAGCGGACGGATTCAGTGCTATGTGCCGGAAGAGCGGTTCAAGGAATTTAAGAAAAAAGGCATCAGCCTTGGAGAGCTGTACCAGTCAGATGACGAAGGAAATCCGATCCCGTTCCAGCTGGTGGAAAATCAGTTCGTGATCCTGAAAGCGGATCAGTCGGTCCGGAAGACCCACCTGGGAAGGGTTTCCGGGCAGAAAGTAGTGCCGTTGGAATTTAAAAAGGCAAGTCCCTACGGGATCAAGCCCAGAAATGCAGGGCAGTATTTTCTGCAGGAAGCATTGATGAAATCCGCACAGGAAGCGCCGCTGGTGATCGTAAAGGGAATGGCGGGTACGGCCAAGACGTTTTATTCTCTGGCCGTGGGGCTGGAAAAACTTCTGAACAATCCCTCCGGTGAATACCGCAGGATTCTGATCTGCCGGCCAAATGCCCAGTTCGATGAGGAGATCGGTTTTCTGCCCGGGGATGAGCAGGAAAAAATATCACCGTTGATGCGTCCCATCATAGACAATCTGGAGCAGCTGATCGACTCCAATGAAGAAGAAAGATATAAAGACGAGCAGGAGCTGCAGGGAAAAATCGAAGAGATATTTGCCAGAGGACTGATCCAGACAGAAGCCATGAATTTTATCCGGGGACGTTCTTTCGTGAAGACCTATCTGATCATCGATGAAGCGCAGAATATGACGCCCAATCAGATCAAGGGGATTATTACGCGGGCGGGCAAAGGGACAAAGATTATCCTTCTGGGAGATCCCAATCAGATTGACCGGCCGTTTCTCAATGAGCGGACCAACGGGCTGAGCTATGCATCGGAAAAAATGAAAGGGAGCCCGCTGTGTTATCAGATCACCATGACTGCGGAAGAATGCGAGCGTTCGGAACTGGCCCTGGATGCCATCGGACGGTTGTAAAGACAGGAAAGGTTTTGCCGGTGTGTCCGGACTGCACGGATTTTGCCGAAGCTGAAGTGCGATTGCCGGAAGAAGTCAGTATTTACGAGAATTTCACATGCTTTTAGCGCAAATGAGATGGATGGAGAACTCTCCGGGAAGATATAATAGAAAGGCAGCTTAAAATGAACAGGATACCAGAACGGATCGGTCTGGTATCTTTTGATTCCCACATTTTACGATGGTACCAGGGTCAAAAGATCAGCTGCCGGACACAGACCGGCAGGATTGATCAGAGAAAGACAGGTGAGAGAAGAGATAAATGGAGAAATTCACATATAAAAAGATCAAACAGTCTCCCGAGATCAACACATATATTGAACGGGGAAATCATGTGCTGGGAGTGCTGGGTTATACGGAACATTCCAGAAAACATGCGGCAAAAACGGCGGAGATGGCCGGAAAGATACTGGATAAGCTGGGATATGACAAACATACGGTGGAGCTGGCGAAGATCGCAGGATATATGCATGATATGGGAAACAGTATCAACCGGGTGGATCATGCTCATACAGGAGCCATGATGGCATTTACCATTCTCCGGGAAATGGGAATGGAGGCCGAGGATGTGGCGGTGATCTGCAGCGCAATCGGTCAGCATGATGAACAGAGCGGTTCAGCGGTGGATGCAGTGTCGGCGGCGCTGATACTGGCAGATAAGACGGATGTGCGCAGAAACCGGGTGCGCAACCGCAACAAAGCTACCTTTGATAAACATGACCAGGTCAATTACGCAGCAGTGTCTTCGAATCTGAAGATCGATATGGATAAAAAAACCGTGACCCTGGAAATCGAACTGGATGAAGACATGTGTTCCATGATGGACTATTTTGAGATTTTTCTGCAGCGGATGCTGATGTGCAAAAGGGCGGCAGAGCATCTGGGAATGAAATTCAAGATGACCGCCAATGGAAATAAAATCTGTTAACTGAAACAGGAGTTTATGCTATACTAGGAAACAGCATAAGCTCTTTTTTTGTGTGATAGGCAAGTAGAACATTCTATTCTAGATTTCCTATCACACAAAAACGCTCCGCGTGGATCGCACTGCGGCGGAAAAGAAGCATGTTGCCAAAAGCAACCCGCCGCAGGCGGAGAATCCTGCGCGGCAGGATTCTTTGCATGAAGGGGAAGCAGAATAAAAAAGAGTTTCAACAGGGGGGAAGACAGAAGATGCAGAAGGAATACTTTTTTACCAGAGACCGTGGATTTTACCGTCAGCTGTTTCGTCTGATGCTTGTGATCACACTGCAGAACCTGGTGGCCTACAGTGTGAATATGGCGGATAATCTGATGCTGGGAAATTATGGACAGACGGCGCTCTCCGGGGCTACGGTGGTAAATCAGATTTTTTTCCTGGTGCAGCAGGTCACATCTGCCATTGGAGATACGGTGGTGATCCTGGGCGCACAGTACTGGGGACAGAAGCGGGTGGAGCCTATCTGCAGACTGACCGGAACTGCGCTGAAAGCCGGGCTGGTGCTTGGTATCCTGATTGTGGCGGCGGTCAGCATAGCGCCGGCGGCCATATTAGGGATCTTTACCAGTGATCCGGCCATTGTGGCAGAGGGTATGAAGTATCTGGAAATTATAAAATATACGTTCCTGCTGTTTATCGTTACCAATGTGATGATGGCGGCTCTGCGCTGCGTGGAGACAGTCAATATTTCCTTTGCCATTTCGCTGCTCTCACTGCTGGTGAATGTGGGAATCAATTATTGTCTGATCTATGGAAAATTTGGTTTTCCGGAAATGGGAATCCGGGGAGCGGCCATTGGAACCCTGGCAGCCCGGATCCTGGAACTTGCCATTGTTTTATGGTATACTGCCTGCCGGGACCGGAAGCTGAGACTTTTTACCAATTCATTTCTGAAGAGAGACCGGAAGCTGGGCCGGGATTTTGTCAAAGTAGGGGCGCCGGTCCTGCTGGCGCAGCTGATCTGGGCCATAGCGGTGCCGGTGCAGACTGCGATCATGGGCCATATGTCTTCGGATGCCATTGCGGCCAATTCTGTAGCGACCACGTTTTATCAGTATCTGAAGGTGGTGGCCGTGGCCATGAGCTCAGCTACGGCAGTGATGATCGGGAGTGCTGTGGGAAAAGGCGATAGAAAGCGGATCAAATCCGATGCACGGACCATAGAAGTGCTGGATCTGCTGATTGGGCTCCTGTTAGGTGTAATGCTGTTTATCCTGCGCAGGCCTCTGCTTGGATTTTATAATATCAGTCCGGAGGCATCGCGCCTGGCACTGCAGATGCTGGCGCTGCTCAGTGTTGTCATGGTGGGAATGGCGTATCAGATGCCGGTCAGCATGGGGATCATCCGTGGCGGCGGAGATACTCGTTTTCCCATGATCCTGAACATTGTGAGCACCTGGGGAATTGTGATGCCCCTGTCTTTTCTCAGCGCGTTTTTGTGGAAATGGCCGGTGATCCTGGTGGTGCTGGCATTGCAGTCGGATCAGCTCTTTAAATGTATTCCGGTATTTTTCCGGATGCGGAGTTATAAATGGATCAAAAAGCTTACAAGAAAAGATGAAAATACCACAGAAGAAAAGTAGATATTTTGATGGCGGCTGATTATAATGTAACAAGGAGCAAATGAGAGGAGATGTTTATGGAGAATAAGGAGTACGGAGCTTTGTCTCTGGAAAATAAATACCTGCTTCCGATCGAGTGTATCAATGGATTCTGCGTGCGCCCGGGGCTCTACGAAATCAACGGGGCAACGGCATTGACCAATGGTGTGAATTTCACCGTGCATTCACAAAATGCCACATCCTGCGAACTGCTCTTATACCGGCGGGGCGAAGAGGAGCCTTACGGCGTGATCCCTTTTCCGGACCGCTATCGGATCGGCAGGGTATTTTCCATGATCGTCTTTGGGCTGAAGATCACGGAGTTTGAGTATGCCTATCGCCTGGATGGCCCTTATCAGCCGGAGAAGGGGCTGCTTTTTGACCGGACCCGGCCGCTTCTGGATCCTTATGCCAGAGCGGTGACCGGGCAGAGCGAATGGGGAATGAGACCCAATCAGAAAAATGGATACCGTGCCAGGGTGGTCATCGATGATTTCGACTGGAGAGACAGCAGACAGCCAAGACTTCCCATGAATGAGCTGATCATATACGAACTGCATGTCCGGGGATTTACAAGGGATCCGTCCTCCGGCGTGATTCATCCGGGGACCTTTGAAGGGCTCAAGGAGAAGATCCCTTATCTGAAATCTCTGGGAATAACGGCAGTGGAGCTGATGCCCATCTTTGAATTTGATGAGACTATGGGCCGGAGAGAGTACAATGGCAAGACACTTCTGGATTACTGGGGCTATAATACAGTCAGCTTTTTTGCGCCCAATACCAGCTATGCGGCCCGGACAGAGTACAACCGGGAAGGGGACGAACTGAAATCACTGGTCCGCATGCTCCATGAGAATCAGATCGAAGTCATACTGGATGTGGTGTTTAACCACACGGCGGAAGGAAATGAAGAAGGTCCGTTCTTTTCGTTTAAAGGATTTGATAATAATATTTACTATATGCTGACGCCGGATGGAAAGTATTACAATTTCAGCGGCTGCGGCAATACCATCAACTGCAATCATCCGGTGGTGCAGACCATGATCCTGGAATGCCTCAGATACTGGACCATTACCTACCGGGTGGATGGATTCCGGTTTGATCTGGCCAGTATCCTGGGAAGAAGCGAAGACGGCTCACCCATGGAGCATCCGCCTTTGCTGAAGAGCATTGCCTCAGATCCGATTCTGGGCGATGTGAAACTGATCGCGGAGGCCTGGGATGCGGGAGGTCTTTATCAGGTAGGAAATTTTCCGGCCTGGAAGCGCTGGGCAGAATGGAATGGAAAATACCGGGATGATCTGCGGAGCTTCCTGAAAGGAGATTACTGGGTGGCGCCGGAGGCGGCGAAGCGGATCTGCGGGTCCCTGGATCTGTATTCGGGCCAATATCAGGGATATGATTCTTCCGTTAATTTTATAACCTGCCATGATGGATTTACCTTATATGATCTGTATTCTTATAATGAGAAGCACAATGAGGAAAATGGCTGGAACAATACGGATGGGGCAAACGATAACCGGAGCTGGAACTGCGGAGCGGAGGGAGAGACTGACGACAGAGAGGTTCTGGCTCTCCGCAAGAAGCTGATCCGAAATGCCTGTGCGGTGCTGCTGTGCAGCAGAGGCACACCGATGTTTTTATCCGGGGATGAATTCTGCAATACCCGGTTTGGGAACAATAACCCCTACTGCCAGGATAATCCCATTTCCTGGCTGAACTGGAACCTGTTGGAGAAGAACAGGGATATCTTTTCGTTTTTCCAGTTCATGATCCGGTTCCGAAAGGAGCATCCGGTGATCCGGAAAAAACTGGCTCCCTCGGCCACTGGTTTTCCGGATACCAGCGTACACACGGAAAAAGCCTGGGACAGCAGTCTGGGAGCGCAGTCCAGGTACCTGGGCGCCCTATTTGCCGGGCAGAAGGAAGACGGAACGGAGGATGTGGTCTATCTGGCGCTGAATGTGCACTGGGAGGCCAGGAGTGTGGAGCTGCCGGGACTTCCGGAAGGAATGTGCTGGAAGCTGCGGGTCAATACCGGAGTAACGGAAGCGGAAGGATATTCGCTGAAGGAAGATCGTTTTTTTATGCGGGAAAGATCTGTGGCGGTATTTACTGCGGAAAGTCAGAGACAGAAAGGTAGCGAAGGATGAAAATACGAATGTACAATGTTGGATATGGGGACTGTTTCTGCCTGCGGGACAGAAAGAGTAATCTGCTGGTGGATTTCGGGACCAGCAACAGACTGATCGGAGGAAGGCCCAGGAGGGAAGTGTTTGATGAGATTATTTCGGATCTGTCTACCATAGAAGATAAAGACCTTCTGCTGACGCATTTTCATCTGGATCATCTCTCTGGTCTGTTGTATATGATGCGAAGTAAGAATCCGCAGGAGTTTGGGTGTATCTATCTTCCGGACCTGTTTTCGCAGAATGAAATGGCAGATACACTGTCCCTGCTGCTTTTGACAGATCTGCTGAAGGATTTTTATCTGCCCAGCAAACAGGTCAGCCTGTATGCGCTGGTGGAGGCTTTGTGCAGACGGCCCCAGAAAGTGGGGCTGCTGCGCAGAGGAACAGTGTTTGAAGGAAAATACCAGGCGCTCTGGCCCGATGTGGAGCAGATCAGCGGCAGAATCAGAGGAATGGTACGGGAAATTCAGAAGCGTTATGCGGAAAGCTGGTACCGGCTTACGGATTACGCGGAAAATCTGCGCAGAGTGGTCTACAGCATGACGGAAGAGGGCAGAGGGGAGGCAGAAGAATGGGGGCCTTCCAGGACGACGCAGCTGGAACGGGAATTTCTGGAGCTGCGGCAGAGCATTGGATTTGAGCAGATGCTGCATTTTGTGGAAGAACAGAAATTTCCTCTGCGGGAATTGAAAAATGAGATCAGTGTTGTATTTCAGAATGCGGAGGACGGAGAATGGAATCTGCTCTTCACCGGCGACGCATCTGCTTCCTGCATGAAGCGGATCGCCGGCAATTACGATGGAAAGTTTCCGCTGTATCAGCATTACTGGTGCATCAAAGTGCCCCATCACGGCACCCACTCGCATTATTACGATTTCAGCAGTTATTCACCGGAGAATCTGCTGATTTCCAATGGTGTTTATTATTCCAACAGCAGGAAAAAGGAAAAGGCGTGCCGGGTTTCTGCCTCTTACAGCGGACTGTTTTACATACCGGGAGCTACCATGTACTGTTCCGACAGTGCGTGCTGTGAAGGCGGAAGGAACGGATGCACCTGTAAGGAAAAGGATATTATCACCCCGCACTGTTACAGAGACATCTGACCGCCGGGCGGCGGCAGAAAGGAGATCATTTTCTCCGGGGACGCTTCTGTTGGGAAATACAGGAATAAAGAGAGGAAACGCATATGGCAAAGATTGGAATTATTTCAGATACCCATGATGTGCTGCGGCCCCAGGTGATGGAAATCCTGCGGACCTGTGACGCCACGGTACATGCCGGAGATTTCACACAGGAGGAGATCCTGGATCAGCTGCGGCTGTTGGGAAATGTATACGTAGTGAAAGGTAATAATGACTGGATGATGCGAAGTCCGCTGCAGAAGGTCCTGCGGTTTGAGATTGAAGGCCTGCGGTTTGTCATGGCCCATGAGAAGTGGGACGTGCCGACGGATCTGGCAGATGCGGATGTGGTGATCTTTGGCCACAGTCACCAGTATTTTCAGGAAGAGATAGACGGAAGGCTCTGGCTGAATCCGGGAAGCTGCGGGAGACGGCGGTTTTGGACGGAGCTGACCATGGCGGTGATGTATGTGGAAAATGGACGTTATTACGTGGAGCGCATTGACCTGGAGGGATAAGAAAATGAGTGACTATATTACTACGTACAGCAAAATTCACTTTACGCCTCTGGAGCCGAAGATGGAGGAGATTTCCATTGCGGATATTGCTCATGCCCTGTCTTTGATGACCCGGGCCAACGGACATTTTCCGGAATTTTATTCGGTGGGACAGCATTGCCTGCACTGTGCGGCGGAAGCAGAGGCAGAAGGACTGCCGCCGCGGGTGAAGCTGGCGTGTCTGCTGCACGATGCAGGAGAGGCGTATGTGGCGGATATAACCAGGCCGGTGAAGAAAAATCTTCCCAGCTACAGGGAAATAGAAAGCCGGCTGCTGCAGTCGATTTACATAAGATTTCTGGGAACAGAGCTGACGAAGGAAGAAGCTGCAGAGGTCAGAAGGATTGATGATACCCTTCTGTATTATGAATTTCTTCATTATATGGGAGAAGCGCTTCTTCCGGAGAAACCGGAAATTGTCAGCCGTCCGGTATTTGAGACCAGAGCATTTAAGGAGGTGGAGCGGGAATATCTGGAAGTGTTTCAACGGCTGACGGAGAAACTTTGGAAAAGTCCCTGATACAGGGAGGCTTTGAGGGAAAGAATATAAAAAACAGGAAAAACGGGAGGAATAGAAGTGGAAAGACATACAATTCAGGTAGAAGAAAAAGTTCCGTTGAAGCTGCTGGTGCCTCTGAGTATTCAGCATATGTTTGCCATGTTTGGGGCGTCGGTGCTGGTGCCGTTTTTGTTTGGCATCAATCCGGCCATTGTACTGCTGATGAACGGTGTGGGAACTCTGCTGTTCATACTGGTGACGAAGGGAAAGGCTCCTGCATATCTGGGATCCAGTTTTGCCTTTATCGCGCCGGCCACACTGGTAATCCAGAAATTTGGCTATGAATATGCGCTGGGCGGATTTGTGGTACTGGGCATCTGCGGTATCATTGTGGCCGGAATCATTTACAAATGCGGTACCGGATGGATCGATGTGGTGCTTCCGCCGGCAGCCATGGGACCGGTCGTGGCGCTGATCGGCCTGGAACTGGCCGGGACGGCGGCCAGCAATGCAGGTCTTCTGGACGAGCAGGTGGATGTGAAGAATGTGATCGTATTTCTGGTAACTTTGGGTGTGGCTGTGCTGGGACAGATCCTGTTCCGCGGATTTTTATCCGTTATTCCCATTCTGATCGCGATCATTGCGGGATATGTGGCCGCCGGTGTCTGCGGAATCCTGGATTTCAGTGCCGTGCAGGAAGCTTCCTTCTTTGCTCTGCCGAATTTTACGTTTCCCAGCTTTAATGTGGAGGCCATCTTTACTATTTTGCCGGCTCTGCTGCTGGTGACATCGGAGCACATCGGTCATCAGGTGGTGACCAGCAAGATCGTAGGCAAGGATCTTCTGAAAGAACCGGGACTTCACAGAACTCTGTTTGGAGACTTTTTCTCCACTGCTCTGTCCGGATGTCTGGGTTCCGTGCCCACCACCACATATGGAGAGAATATCGGTGTGATGGCTATTACCCGCGTCTACAGCGTGCAGGTGATCGGAGGAGCAGCCGTGCTGTCCATCCTGTGCTCGCTTCTGGGCAAATTATCGGCTCTGATCAGCACGATACCGGGGCCGGTGATCGGAGGAATCTCCTTCCTGCTTTATGGTATGATCGGAACGTCCGGACTTCGGATCCTGGTGGATTCCCAGGTGGATTACAGCAAATCCAGAAATCTGACCCTGACTTCTGTGATCTTTATCACGGGTCTTTCCGGAATTTCCCTGCAGATTGGCAATGTAAGCCTGACGGGTATGGTGCTGGCCTGCGTAGTGGGAATGGCCATGAGCCTGGTGTTCTATGTGCTGGACAAAGCACGTCTGACCAACGATTACGAGGGACAGTAACAATAACGTGAGATATATGCCGCAGTCCTGCCTTTGTGCGAATACAGGCAGATTTGGATCCTTTTGATCCTGGCAGCAAAGAAAATAATAAGTGCCGCAATCCCTGACAGTACAGGGGCTGCGGCACTTCGCGCATAAGGATCCCGATATGGATATGGTTAAAGCGCATCTTCTTCGTCTGTTTTGGGAACAGGAGCGGTCCGCACACTGATCCCGTTCACTTCTACCCGGTCATTTACTTCGATGAGCAGATAGCTTTTTCCGTTAATGACTTTGGTTTCCACCAGATCTGTGCGTTCGGGGTTAACCTGCACCAGAACATCCGGGGTCTTGATCTGGAATTTTCGTGTGCTTGCCACATTGGAAGCCAGGAGAGAAGCTTTTTCCCCTACGGAATTATCGTAATACTGTTCGAAAGATTCCAGGTTTTCCGTTGTGGCACCGTGGTTGGCCAGAAGCTTTTTGACTTCTGTTTTGTCCAGTTCCAGGGGAACGGCGGCATCCTGATTGTCGGTCATCAGTTCCGTCAGTTGTTCGTGAATGCCCCGGACAGATTCATAATCGCAGTGTTCTCCCAGTGTTTCCTCTACAATTACGTTGAACGTTTCCTTCTGGCCCTTGGCAGACATGGGCTGGGTGCAGCCCAGAACCTGATCGATGAGTTCGGCCTGCAGCTGTTCCGGATTTTTGGAATAGTACAGGAGGTTGTGGATATCCGTGTTCCTGTCATTGAAAGCCGGAAATAAAAAGCCCAGATCCGGCGCGTCCACCACCCAGTCGCGTACCCGGTCCTCGATGACATTGGCCTCGGCATTATAGCAGAGACCGGCTTTTGACAGATTGACCGGGCAGATGCAGCAGAACAGATAGTGATAGACATCGTCAGCGGCATCCCACATATCCGTGCCGTCGGAAGCGCGTTTGGGAAGGTCATAGGCTCCGTGGACCAGGATGATATAATAATTTTCTCCGTATATGTAATTTTCTATGATCCTGTCGTAGAATTCTTCGATCAGTTCTTCGTCCTGGAGCTGGCTGGCTCTGAGGCGCATGAGAAATTCCTGGGTGCCGCCCGGGGCTTCCTGTTCCAGCGGGAATTCCATATTCAGCAGATTTTTTCCGATGGTGCCGGAAAGGGCTTTCCGGAAAATATCAAAATATTTGAAAGCCTCTTCTTCGGGAATCGAAAGAAAGGCTTCTTTTAAATGGGTTCGTTTATTTTTTTCTGCATCCACGTAGCAGCCGCAGATGCGGGTCAGATTGCATTTGGAAGGTGTAAAAAGCTTTCGGATCTCAAGCACTTCTTTTTTGATCATGGGTATCCTCCATTCTGTGATATTGCCTGCAGAGAAATTTATGCAGGACAGTTACAGTTTCGATTATATCGTAATTCACAGAATGCCGCAAGCCGGAGCCATCCTGCGGAAACAGAAACGCTGCAGCCCGGGAGCTGCAGCGGGGTAAGATTATTTTGTCAGGAGCTTTACGGCAGAACTGGTGCCGATGCGGTCGCATCCTGCGTTTAAAAAATTTTCCAGGTCTTCTCTGGTTTTCACGCCGCCGGCAGCTTTGATCTTCACCTGGGGACCGATGTGTTTTTTGAAGAGAAGCACATCCTCCATGGTGGCGCCGCCTGTGCCGAAGCCGGTGGAAGTTTTGATGTAGTCAGCCTGGGCTTCTGTGACGATCTCACACATTTTGATTTTCTCTTCTTCGGTGAGATAACAGGTTTCGATGATGACCTTCAGGATGGATCCCTGGGTTGCCTGGCGGAGCGCTCTGACTTCTTCCAGGACTTTGTCATAGTCCCCGTTCTTCATATCCCCGATATTGATGACCATATCGATTTCGGAAGCGCCGTCTTTGATGGCTTCCTGTGCTTCCAGCACCTTTGCGGAAGTGGGATTGTAGCCCAGAGGGAATCCAATGACGGTACAGATGTTCAATTTGGGCCATTTCTGGTGGATACGGCTGATATAAGAAGCCGGTACGCATACAGAAGCGGTGTGAAAGGTCACAGCTTCCTGGCAGAGGGTCTGAATCTGGTCCCAGGCGGCGTCTGCCTTTAATAAGGTGTGGTCGATATGATTTAAAATATAACTGGTTTCCATAATATTTGACTCCTTTCGTTTGAAAACATCCCTGTGTCTGTCCTGTGCGGATCCGGATCAGGGGTTCAGCCTTTTGCCTCCGTAGAATAATGAACCGTGATGTGGTGTTCCTGGTAATAATCCAGGTAGACAGACGGGGTCTGGGGATTCAGGATCACATGGGGGATCTCCTGAAGGCTGCAGAGCTGGGTAAAGGCCCGGTGGTGAAATTTGGCAGAATTTACAACCACGTAAGGGGATTTGCAGTTCTTCAGCAGATAATGGTAGAGGGGAAGCTGGGAACGGCTGACAATGGAATAACCGTTGACCATGTCTACTCCATTTACTGTAAAGAAAACCTTGTCAAAATAAAGACCATGCATTTCTTCCAGAGTATATTCTCCCAGTGTCTCCACATAGTTGCTTCCCACATGGATGTCGCCGCCCAGCAGCAGCATGGAATTGCCGGAGGATGCCAGTTCAAACACAACATTCAGATTGGTGGTTACGATGGTGATATTTTTTTTCTCGCGGATATGGTGTGCGATCAGGGTGCAGGTCTTGCCTGCTCCGAGGAATACAATGTCGCCGGGATAGATGAAGCCGGCGGCTGTTCTGGCAATGGCATCCTTGTCTGCAAAAGCAGGATCGTTCTGATGCGGCAATGCGGGAGGGACTGCGGCGGTGGGGGGAGGAAGATATCTGGCTCCGCCATGGGTCTTTTCCAGAAGCCCGCGCCGGTGCAGAGAATTCAGGTCGCGGCGGACTGTGGCGATGGAAACACCGGTGACTTCACACAGTCTGGCGGTGGAAACCGTCTGGTGTTTCGCCAGATAATCCAGGATGACCTGTTCGCGTTCGCTTGGTAACATGAGTGCCTCCTTTGTTTGATAGATTCCTTTCTTCATCATAACCATATCCTTCTTAAATGTCAATGAAAAAATCAAGAAACAATCAAAAACAATCAAAAACAATCAAAAATTGTGGATGATATTTTATTGACGCTGAGATAAAATGATGGTACTATCAAGTAAAATAAATAAACAATCAAAAACAATCAAATGGAGGAGCAAAAGTGAGTGTTTTGATGAGCGTGGATCTGGGCACTTCCAGTGTCCGGACGATGGTGTTAAGAGAAGACGGCAGGGTGCTGGGTTCCTGCCAGGCAAATTATGATGTGGACATTCCCCAGGCGGGCTACGCGCAGCAGTCGCCCCAGATGTGGTATGAAAGAATGACGGATACTATGAAAGGGGCTGTCAGCCAGGCGGGGATATCGCCGGGAGAGGTGACAGCTGTCAGCTTTTCCGGTCAGATGCACGGGATGGTATGTGTAGATCGTGACGGGAAAGAGCTGTGTCCGGCGATCATCTGGCAGGATCAGCGTGCTGTGGAAGCCATTGCTCATATTTATGAACGAATGGGAACAGATTTTGTTACGGAGAATGTGCAGAACCGGATTTCGGCCGGATTTCTTCTGGGAACCCTGTACTGGATGTATGAAAATAACAGGGAGTTGTATGACAGGATTTACAAAGTGATGCTGCCGAAGGATTATGTGAAGATGCGGCTGACCGGAGAAATTCTGACCGATTATTCCGATGCGGCGGGGAGTACAGCCTTTGACAATGTGAAGATGCAGTGGGCAGTTCCGCTGATTCGGAAGCTGGGACTGGACGAAACAAAATTTCCACGGTGCGAAGCATCCACTTATGTGGTGGGCGGTCTGACAGAAGAGGCTGCAAAAGATACCGGACTGCCGACAAGTGTAAAAGTGGTAAACGGCGGTGCAGACCAGTGTATGCAGGGGATTGGAAACGGGATCATTGAAGATGGAATTCTGGCCTGCAACATCGGGACCGGAGGACAGATTTCCACCAGTATTTCCCGGCCTTTATACGACCGGAAACTCCGGACCAATACCTTTGCCCATGTGCTGAACGGGAAATGGAATCTGATGGGGGCGGCACTGAGCAGCGGTTCTTCCCTGAAATGGTTCATGCAGCAGATCATCGGAACAGAGGATTATGGGGAGCTGAACCGGGAAACAGCTGCCATTTCCCCGGGAAGCGAAGGGCTGATCTTTCTTCCCTATCTGGTGGGAGAGCGGACACCTCACCAGGATGCGCTGGCAAGGGGGATGTTCTGTGGTCTGACGCTGAAGCATGGGAAATACCATATGTGCCGGTCGGTAATGGAAGGCGTGACTTATTCGCTGCGTGACTGTATGAATGTTCTGTTGGAAAATGGAGTGGAATGCAGAAAGGTCATTGCTTCCGGCGGAGGCGCCAACAGTCCGGTGTGGCTGCAGATGCAGGCAGATATCCTGGAGCAGCCCATATACCGGAGCATGACGGCGGAGCAGGCCTGTGTGGGGGCGGCTCTGACAGCTGGTGTGGGGACTGGTGTTTACAGCAGTTTTTCAGAGGCCTGCGGACGAATGGTGAAGCTGGATGATACGGTTTATGAGCCGATCCCGGAAAATGTGAAGCGTTACCGGGAGTATTATGAGATTTTCCGGGAATTGTACAGCAGGAACAAAGAGATGTTTGCGGCACTTGGAAAATTGCAGCAGGCAGAATAGGAGGAGACTATGGATAAGCAGGAAATCATGGAACTGAAAAAGCTTTCGGCGGGGATACGGCTGAATATTCTGAAGATGCTGAAATGGAGAACTTATGGACATCTGGGAGGAGCCATGTCTATTGTAGAACTGCTCTCTGTGCTGTATGGAAAACAGATGAGACATGATCCGAAGAATCCTCAGTGGCCGGAACGGGATTATCTGGTGCTTTCCAAAGGACATGCAGGTCCGGCTCTGTATTCGGTTCTGGCCAGGCAGGGATATTTCCCGGAAGAGCTGCTGTATACGTTAAATGAGGGAGGCACTCTGCTGCCGTCTCATCCGGACCGGCTGCGCACGCCCGGCGTGGATGCCACAACCGGATCTCTGGGACAGGGAACTTCCGTGGCGGCCGGACTGGGGTACGCGCTGCGCCAGGAAGGGTCGGATCAATATGTCTATTTGATTGTAGGAGATGGAGAACTGAATGAAGGACAGTGCTGGGAGGCATTTCAATTCCTGGCTCATTACCGGCTGAATCATGTGATTGTGTGTATTGATGAGAACAAGCGGCAGCTGGACGGATATACAAAGGCAGTAATGGATCCTTTTGATATTCAGGAAAAAATGCGCGCTTTCGGATTTTATACCCAGAAAGTAAAAGGGGACGATGAGGAAGCCATTTCGGAAGCCATTGACCGTGCGAAGAATGTGCGGGATCAGGCTGTCTGCATTGTGCTGGATACGATCAAAGGGCAGGGGGTACCCTATTTTGAACAAATGGAGGATAATCATTCGGTGAAATTTAAGGAAGCAGATAATAGGGCAGCGGAGGAAGCCATAGAAGCGCTGGAAAAGTTTATTTCCGGAGAAGTGAAAGAAGTATGTTTGGAGAAGGGAGGCGCGGAATATGTGGAGTCTTGCTGAAAGTACAGATGAGACAATGGAAATGCGCAGAGTTTTCCGGGAGACGCTGGAAGAATTCATGGACACGGATCCCAGGATCATGGTGCTGGAGGCGGATCTGGGAACAGCATCGGGATTTGCCAAAATAAAGGACAGGCATCCGGAACGATTTCTGGAAATGGGCATTTCGGAGGCGAATATGGTGGGTGTGGCTGCCGGGCTGTCCATGAGAGGCTTTATTCCGTTTCTGCATTCTTTCTCTCCGTTTGTGTCCAGAAGAGTGGCAGACCAGATCTTTCTGGAAGGTGCTTATGCGGGGAATACGATCAATGTTTATGGATCGGATCCGGG
>UQMI01000039.1 GCA_900542045.1 uncultured Blautia sp. | reverse complement strand
GATGCAGATTGGAAACCAGAACTGCTTTCAGTCTGTCATCTGCAATATCCAGAGAGAGCATTTCTTTTCCATAAGGGAATTTCACTTCTGCCATTTTTTCTCCTCCTTACATTACACAATTCTATCTTATAATGCTTCTTTCAATTTCCGAAGGCCATAGCTGATGGCGTCTTCTTTACCAAAAGCGCCGGCCTTTGTGATAACAGGAAGTCCTTCCTGTTCGCCGCCTACCAGGCTCATAATGGGAATTCCAATGGCTACTTCTCCCATGATCCGGGATCCCTGGGCTTTCACTTTGTCAAACAGTCCAATGGCAGTATCGCCGCCTGTGAGAAATACCCCAGATACTGACACCTGCTGCAAAATACTTCTGGCAATCTCACCCATGATATTCTGTGTTCTCAGGCTCACTTCCGGGCCTGTCATGCCTAATTTTTCGCTGTGTTCCAGTGTCTTGTCGTATTCCGCTCTGTCATAAGAAGCCGAAGACAATACAATGGTATCGTTTCCTTCTCTGAGAAGTTTTACGGCCTCATCCACATATTCCTTCGGATCTTTGCCCTCCAGGATCTCATAGACAGGTACCTGCACCAGTCTGGCTCCTGCGTTTTCCGCATACTTCACCTGTCCGGCAGTCACAGAGCTTAAGCTGGCTACCAGAGCCATGGACGGTTTCACCGGCATATCGATCTCAAACAGATTGTCTGCCATAGCAGCCGTTCCCACATAAAGGATCTTCTTATTCAATGCTTTTGCTGCCTGCAGTACTGTCTGCATATCTTTGTTGGTCTCCGCATCGCAGGCAAATAATCTTCCGCCGGTCAGATCTACCGTTCCGGTCCGGATCGTTTCCAGCGTCACCAGAGTTACCGGTTCCTGATATACGCTTTCCAGAATTTTTCCGATATGATCTTCTTTTACCGGTTTTTTCGGGTCTCTGGCCAATTCTGTCTCCGTAATTGGTGTTCCGTTTAAGCGGTGCACTCCGTCCACCGTGGTCCTGGCCAGATCCGGCAATGCCGGCATGAACAGAACCAGCTCGCTTTGATATGCCTCATCCAGGGCCTTGATCTCCGCCGCCACATTTCCCCTCAGCGTGGAATCTACTTTTTTGATCACATATTTGTAATCCGCAAAATTTACTTTTGAAACATCTTCTGACACTTTCTTATAGGCTTCCTGTTCTTCCAGTCCACGGCTCTCTGTGTCGATCACACAGGAATCGTCCGGAGACTGCTCTCCGTACTGGAATACCACGCGGGTGGGAAATCCTCGTCTTTTCAACTGCACGCCAGTATCGTTGGCGCCTGTAAAATCATCCGCAACAATTAAATTTCTGTTCATGAGCATCACCTTCAAATATGTATTTTCTTTTACGCTGCTTTTGCTTTTTCTTTTTTATCCAAAAAGCTTACCAAAAGCGGACAACAGATTGCTGTTACGATAATCGCAGCAGCGATCTGAACTGTAGAAACAGCCACAACTCCAGACAGGCTGGGATCTGCCAGTGCCAGTGCCTCCGGTGTACCTACCGCGTTGCCGGCAGTCGTACCAACAGCTGCACCAACAGCCGGATTTTTCGTACGCATGATCTTAAATGTAATATATCCGCCGATACCTGTCAGCAGTGTACATGCAACGCCTAATACGATTCCCGGAAGGCCGGCTTCTACGATCTGTGTCCAGTTCAGGCCAGTTCCCAGTGAAAATGCAAAAAACGGAATCGGAAGAACAGTACCCTTGCCAAGCAGTTCTCTCAGATCTTCATCCAGGTTTCCTAAAATGAAGCCCAGAGCGATAGGTACAATACAAGCTACCAGAGACATAAACGGAATGTTTGCGATTCCGGCAGCGCCCAGAGCCACCATGGTAAAGAACGGTCCGTCATTTAAAGACAGAATGGAAATCGCGCCTACGTCAGAAGCATCACCGTACTGGCCGGCCAGAGCTGCATACAGACCGCCGTTGGAGTTGGTCAGTGATGCAACGATTGCCAGAGGAGTCAGTCCCAGAATACCTGCCGTACCAAACACCTTGCCTACAACAATTCCGATGATGGCACCGATCGCAAATTTAACAGCAGTCAGCGCAACACCTTTTCCCAGTGTGGAACCAGCCTGTTTTACATTGATCTGTGCCGCGTTACACAGACAGAACAATGCGATCAGCGCTGTGGAGCTGTCTTTAAACAGTGCTGTGGTAAACCCTCCGATCTCCAGCGCGCTCGGGCATAATGTGTTCAGTGTGGCACCGATCAGCAAAGGCACAACCATCAAGCCTCCCGGTACTTTCTGTACGTTTTTTAAAATTTTCATGTTTCCCTCTCCTTTCGTGAAGCGTCTCGCCCCTCGTTTTTATTTCATAGAAAGCCGCAGATGCCTGAGAATTCCGCGGCTCATACTATGCAGAATGATCCGGTCTTCTGTTTATCTGTTGTTTGCCAGCGTAATGGCATAATCAATGGCATTGATCAGACTCAGCTCATTGGCATTGCCCTTTCCTGCATGACCAAAAGCAGTTCCGTGATCTACAGATGTGCGGATAATCGGCAGACCCAGAGTAATGTTGACTCCGGCTACGGCATTCCATTCTTTCAACTCGTCATTGTATACAAATCCAACCACTTTCAGCGGGATATGGCCCTGATCATGGTACATGGCCACAACAATATCAAACCATCCGCCTCTTGCTTTGGAGAAGATCGTATCCGGAGCTACAGGTCCCGTCACATTGATTCCTTCTGCTTTGGCAGCTTCCACAGCCGGTGTGATTTCTTCGATCTCCTCTCTTCCGAACAGTCCGTTCTCACCACAGTGAGGATTCAGCCCGGCTACACCTACTTTCGGCTCCTTAATGCCCAGAGCCTTGCAGGCATCGTTTGCGATACGGATCACATCCAATACTCTCTGCTTCTTTACCCGGTCGCAGGCCTCCCGCAGAGATACATGGGTAGAAACATGAACAACCCGCAGATTTTCATGAGCCAGAAGCATTGTATACTTATCTGTTCCCGTGAAATCCGCATAAATCTCCGTATGCCCGGAGTAATGATGACCGGCCAGATTGATGGCTTCCTTGTTCAGAGCATTGGTCACAGTCGCATCTACTTTTCCTGCCATTGCCAGCTCGATCACTGTTTTTACACACTGAAAAGCTGTCTCGCCGCCCATTTTGGAAACTTTTCCAAACTCCAGCTGATCCATGTCCACCAGATCCAGATCATAGACATCAATGGTACCCGCTTCGTACAAAGCATCCTCCACATTTTTCACACTGTGGATTTTTACTTTTCCTTCCATGCCCACAATTTTCACGGCATTTTCCATCACTTTGGCATCCCCGATGACAATGGGCCGGCATTTTTCATAAAGCTCCGCATTTGCCAGTGCCTTTACCGAAATCTCCGGTCCAATACTTGCCGGATCTCCCATTGTGATTCCTAAGATTGGTCTGTTCATTTTTTTACCTCCCGAATGTTTCAATTTTAAACATCTTTTTCGCATTTTCTTTACAGTTTTTTATTATATCCTTTCTTTTTCCATTAATCAACTAGGTTTAATCATCTTTTTGTATAAATTTGAAACAATTTGTGACGTTTTATTATTGAAATTTCTCTGTTTCTTCCTTATAATAGTTGTATAAGGTCTGCCAGGTCAGAATCCATTCGCGCAAGGATCACAGGACCATTTTAATTTATGCCAAAGGGAGGCTTACCTGTTTGAAAAAGCTGAAAATTTTATTCATAGCGCCCTATCCCGGACTGGTGGAACCCATCAACCAGGTAGTGCAGCAAACTAAAGATATTGATGCCACTGTGAAAATCGGTGACATGAAAGACGGCGCGCTCATCGCCAAGTCCATGATGGCGCATCATTTTGATGTGATCATTTCCCGGGGCGGTACCGCCGAACTCATTCGAAAGGCGGTGGATCTGCCCGTTATTGATATTCCCGTATCTGTATACGATATCATCCGTTCCATCAAAATGGCCGAAAATTATTCCGAGGATTTTGCCATCGCCGGCTACCCAAGTATTACCAACTGTGCCAGAATCCTCTGCGATCTTCTGCAGCTGGATACAGAAATCGTCACATTTCACGAAATGGAAGATATCCCCGGCCAGATTGCCGCTCTGCGGCAGAAAGGCTATGAACTGGTTATCTGCGACACCATCGGCACCACCACTGCCAGCCAGCTGGGAATGAATTCCATTCTCATTTCCTCCTGGACAGAAAGCGTGGAACTTGCCATTGAAAATGCCAGGACACTGATTTCCTCTTCTATTTACTATTTCAGGCAAAAAGAGATTTTCCGCTCGATTCTTGCTGATCTGGAAGATAATCTCCTGATTTACGACCCCGAAGGAAATTTATGCTTTTCCAGTATCGCCAGACCGGAAACACAAAACCGCCTTTATCATATGGTGGAGCCTTACTTGCCTTCCTTTTTAAAAGAGCCGGGACAGATCATCGAAAAACGCACCGGATCCATGGCATTTTCCATTCAGAACCGCCACATTTTCATGGAAGATCAGCAGTATACGGTTATTTCCATCAATCAGAAGGATTTTCCGTATCCAGATCAGGATAAGAGCATTTCGATTTACAACAAGCAGGAGGAAAACTTTGATGACTTCAGCTTCAGCTACAACAGCGCCAATTATATCGGAAGTATCCGGGATACCATTGACGCATACAGCCACTCCCTGTTTCCCACTCTGATCCTGGGAGAAATTGGCACCGGCAAAGACAAGGCCGCCGCCCTGATCTACAAAAACAGTTCTCTCCAGAATCATCCTTTTTATACGATAAACTGCGAACTGCTGGGTGACCGCCGCTGGTCACTGCTGTTTACCAGCCCCAATTCCCCCTTTCACTCCGTAAATGCCACGATTTATTTTAAAAATATCAATTACCTGAACATGTCTCAGGTGGAAAAGCTGATCTCCTATCTGGAACAGAGCGAACTTTCCAAATCTAACCATCTTCTGTTTTCTTATATTGAGAAAAAGGAATCGCCTTCCAGCCAGTCCATCCTGTGCAGCTACCTGCTGAATCAGATGCAGTGCCTGATGCTCCACCTTCCGCCGCTGCGGGAACGGCAAAAGGATATCCCCAGTATACTGACCCTTTATCTGAATCAGATGAACCTGGAAATGGGAAAACAGATCATTGGCTTTGAACCGGATGCCCTGGAACTGATGAAGAACTTTGCCTGGCCTCAGAATCTGAATCAGCTCCAGCGCGTACTCAAAGAGCTCATGGTTGTCACCCGTGACTCCTATATCACCAAAAATACAACCTTGCATCTCCTGAAGGACGAATCCCTGAGTTTTCCGGAAACCTGGGAGAATACAGCAGCCCTCATGTTTGACTTAAACCGCACTCTGGACGACATCAACTATGACATTATCCGCATTGTTCTTCAGGAAGAGAACATGAACCGGGAGCGGACAGCCAAGCGTCTGGGAATCAGCCGCAGCACTCTGTGGCGGATTCTGAAATCTCATGAGGAAACAGAACGTCCCAAAAAAACATAGCCATCCGGTAAACAGAACTTCTGCTTTTTCGCAAACAAAAAAACTGCTGTTCGGGATATTCCCCCGGATATGCAGTTTCTTTTTTGTCAAGGGCTGATATTTTTTATATTTTTCCTGAAATCGTATATTTCCATTTGGAAGTGAGAATCATTTGAATATGGTTCTTCACTGCAGCAGGGAAATTTTACTCCAGGCTGCAAGTACGTTTACAGGAGGATTAGAAGGATGGCACTGAACAAGGTTGAAATATGCGGAGTAAACACGGCAAAACTTCCCATACTCAGCAATGAAGAAAAGACGGAGCTGTTCCGAAGGATCAAAGAAGGAGATCCGGATGCCAGAGAGCTGTACATCAAAGGCAATTTAAGGCTGGTACTCAGCGTGATCAAACGTTTCTCCGGAAGCAACGAAAATCCGGATGATCTGTTTCAGATCGGCTGCATCGGCCTGATCAAAGCCATTGACAATTTTGATACTACCCTGGACGTAAAATTTTCTACTTATGCCGTTCCCATGATCATCGGTGAGATACGCCGTTACCTGCGGGACAATAATTCCATCCGGGTCAGCCGTTCTCTCCGGGATATAGCCTACAAGGCAATCTATGCCAAAGAACAGTATATCCGTGAGCATTCCAAGGAACCCACCGTAATGGAAATTTCCAAAGAGATCGGCATCGAAAAAGAAATGATCGTTTATGCCCTGGATGCCATCCAGAGTCCGGTCAGTCTTTATGAACCGGTTTACACCGAAGGCGGAGACACTCTGTATGTCATGGATCAGATCAGCGATAAAAAGAACAAAGAAGACCGCTGGATCGAGGACCTGTCTCTGCGGCAGGCTATGAACCGTCTGAACGAGCGGGAAAAACATATCATTGAGCTTCGTTTCTACGAGGGTAAAACCCAGATGGAAGTCGCACGGGAAATTGGCATCTCACAGGCACAGGTCAGCCGTCTGGAGAAAAATGCTCTGACCGCCATGCGCGTCTATCTCCGCTCCTGAAAAAGCAGGCCCCTGTTCATGAGGCCTGCCACGCTGATTTATTCTAATGCTTTTTCCAGTGCTTCGATCACAATTTTCAGTGCCTTGATCCTGGCATATTTTTTGTCCACCGACTCCAGGATGTGCCAGGGTGCATAGGTGGTGCTGGTCTTCTGGAGCATTTCATCCACTGCCATTTCATAGGCGTCCCATTTGTCTCTGTTCCTCCAGTCTTCTTCTGTGATTTTCCACCGTTTCTCCGGCGTCCGCTCTCTTTCCTGGAACCTGGCCAGCTGTGTATCCTTATCAATATGCACCCAGAATTTAATGATCACTGCTCCCCAGTCATCCAGTTCTTTCTCAAATTCATTCATTTCATTGTAGGCTCTCTGCCAGTCATTTTCACTGCAGAAGCCTTCCAGTCTTTCTACCATCACCCGGCCGTACCAGGTCCGGTCAAATATGGTAATATGCCCGGTCTTTGGCAGCCGTGTCCAGAACCGCCACAGATAATGTCTGGCCTTTTCATGAGGTTCCGGACTGGCAATGGGCTGCACTTCAAATCCCCTTGGATCCAGAGCCCCTGTGATGCGTTTGATATTGCCGCCTTTCCCTGCTGCATCCCAGCCTTCATACAGGATTACTACTGGCACTTTTTTCCGATACACCCGGTTATGCAGTTCACCCAGCTTTTTTTGCAGATGATCCAGTTCTTTTTTATATGTTTCTTCTTCGATCACCTTTCCGTCCAGCTCTACTTCTGAGAGCTTCGGCATTTTCTTCAGCGGAAACAGGTTCTGCAGAATAGGAGACGAATGACTGCTGTTCTGCAGAGCCACTTCAATTCCCTGGACCATAGCCTCCAATACCTGTACCTGTACCCACTTTTTTTCTCTCGCATCGATAACATACCATGGAGCATTGGCCGTATGGGTATCCCGCAGATAACGGTCATATACCATCTCACATTTTTTGTAGTGCTCATTCTGCCACAGATCTTCTTTATTGACTCTCCAGGCCGTATCTTCCTCTTCTATCAGCTTTTGCAGACGCTTTTTCTGCTCCTTCTGCCCAATCTGAAAAAAGAATTTCAGGACCAGATAGCCGTTATCCGTAAGCTGCCGTTCAAATCGGCGGACACTGTCAATACGCTGTGCATAACCATTCTCGTCGATGTCCCCCCGAAGTACTTCTCTGGTCACCTGTTCCATCCATCCAGAATCCAGGAAGGTAAATTTACCCGCTTCCGGAATCTGAATAAAGTATCGATAGAGAAAGGGTCTCCGCTTTTCCTCTTCGGTAGGTTCTGACAGGGTAGCCACTTTAAAAAAACGCGGATCAATATTTCGGATCACCTTTCCAATAGTGCTTCCTTTTCCGGACGCACCCCACCCTTCAAAGAGCACCAGAACCGGCAGCTTATGCTCCTTCAGCTGCATCTGCTGCGCGAAGATACGCGCTCTGGCCGCCTCCAGACGCCGCTCCACCTCATCTTTGGGCGGTATCTCCTGGGCTTTGAATTTCTTTATCATATGTTCCTCCTTCCCCCAATAAAACCGTCTCATCTTCCTGTAGAATGGTTTTTTATAAAAGTTATTATATCATAATTTTCATTATATATAAATCTATTTTCCGAATTTATATCTTCATTTTTATTATTTCAAGTATTATTCATACTTTACCATCTCTTTTTTCAATCTTTTCATAATGCGCTTTTCCAGGCGGGAAATATACGACTGGGATATGCCAAGAAGATCCGCCACTTCCTTCTGGGTTTTTTCTTTCCCATCCGGAGTACTCAGGCCAAAACGAAGCTGAATAATGGTCTGCTCTCTGGCAGACAGTTTGCTGATGGCTTTCACCAGCAGACTGCGCTCCACTTCATGTTCGATCCCCCGGTAGATCACATCCTCATCGGTCCCCAGGATATCGGAAAGAAGCAGCTCATTTCCATCCCAGTCCACATTTAAAGGCTCATCAATAGATACCTCCATTTTTGTCTTATTGTTCCGCCGCAGATACATCAGGATCTCATTTTCGATACACCGGGAAGCATAGGTGGCAAGTTTGATCTTTTTCACCGGATTGAACGTATTGATGGCCTTGATCAGTCCAATCGTACCAATGGATATCAGATCTTCCACTCCGACTCCTGTATTGTCAAATTTCCTGGCGATATAGACCACCAGTCTGAGATTATGCTCTATGAGCAGCGTCCTGGCTTCCTGAGGCTGGCTGCTCCCCAGGCGCTCGATCATAACCGCCTCTTTTTCCGGAGCCAGCGGTGCCGGAAGGACATCCGTCCCTCCTATGTAATATACCTCCCGGGGCCGGCCCCATACCATACCGGGAAGTCTTGAAATCATCTGCATCGGATGATAATGAACTGCTGCTTTTAAACTCATAATGAAACCCCTCCTAACGTTTTCAATCTGATCACTGTTTCTTTTTCCCCGACTGCAGTTCCTGCATCAGAGCAGAGGATCCGCCGTACTTTCACCGGCGTTCCCGGCTCTGCGGGGTGCATTGCCGTTCAGGATAATAACCGTTCATTGATTATCATCTGATATTCGGTTCCCAAAGCGGAAGGATTCAATGAAATCGCGAGTATGGGCGCTGGAATGTGAACCACTTCCCGGGTTGTATGAATGCACAGATCCTCTAACGTAACTGCCAGAAGAACTGCATTTCCTCCCACCGTGCTGCATGTAAGAAAGTGCGGCTTCAGTTCTGACAGAACAGTGTTTTCAAACTCCCCTGATTCTTCCTGAAAGTGCCTTAAGCATTCCCACGATCTTTCTGATAAAAGTTCCTTTATTACCTCTTTGTCTACAATGGAAACAGGACGTCCTGTGGCTGCATCCGTCAGACGGTTTCCCGTGTCATAATAACCATTCAGGGAAACCACCCGGCCCTGAAAACCCAGACGCACCGGATAAATATTCTTCCACTTCATTTGTACGTAATGATATCCGACAGAAATACAGGTAAACAGCAAATAACTGCATCCGCTTAAAATAAAAAAAGTTTTCAGGGTCCATACACCTCTGTCCCACAGAGCTTCCCAAAAACCTCCGCATAAAAATGCTGCCAGATAAAGTGCCGCTGCGGCTTCTGCCAGCATGCGGCCGGATGTTACACTGCATCCTGTCTTCACCATGATCCCTGCTGTGAGTAATTCCAGCAAAAAGGTGAAGGGACCAAATCCATCTGCGGGTAAATACAGAAACAGACAGGCCATAAGGGCACCGATGGCTGCCCCTCCTGCAGACCGCAGGGGGCTGGTCCTGCAATCCAGAATCCTTCCCACCAGACGGAGCAGCACATAGTCCATTACCAGATTCGTCAGAAAGACAACATCCACGTAGATCTCGTAATACACAAAAACCCCCCTATGACCTATCGTTCCTTCACTTTGGTAAGTGAAACTATTATAGGTCATAAGGGGGTGTTCTTTTTGTCAAAACCAGTGTGTCGGTTCCAATAAGTTTTCGGCAGCAGACGACAAAATCTGCGATTTTATGTCTACCTCTTCTGCTCCGCCTCATGGTGGAACATGGACATCAGTTCCCGGAGTTCCTCAATGGGGATCTGACCGGGAGCAGAAGCTTTTCCCACCACTCCGAAGGTAATGGCCGAACCGAAGATCTCACCGGAAAACCGGCTCAGACTGCCTTTTTCTCCCATGGACATGGTAACCACCGGCTTATCCGTATACTCTACCGTCATCTCATTGGTACATTCCAGCAGTTCCCATACATCAAACAAGGTACTGGGCGTCACGGCGATCTTCAGAATATCTCCGCCTGCCCCGTCCAGCGTCTTCAGAATCTTCAGCAGCTCTTTCCGCTCCGGCGTACAGGAGAAATTATGGCTGGAGGCAATAACCTTTCCTCCGTCCTGATGGATCCGGGCGATCAGCCGGCGCATTTCCCCTGTATGTCTTGCAGCTTCCACATCGATCAGATCTGCAAGACCCAGCTGCGACACATTCTGATTGATGTTTACATAATCTTTTGTCGAAATCTGCAGATTGCCGCCCTCTTCGCTGGTCCGGATGGTGAAGATCATCGGAATCTGGCCCAATTTGTCGATGAGGGCTTCCAGAGTTTCCCGTACTTCTCCCGGAGCAAAAATACCCTCAAAAAAGTCTGCTCTCCATTCTGCCATATCCGCGCCGGCCTGCACCAGCGCCATGGCCTCCTGCTCCAGTTCCGCCTTTGTCTGTCCCACCATCGGCACACAGATTTTGGGAACTCCCTCTCCTATGGTCACATTTTTCAGTCTCAGCGTCTGTGTCATTCCTTGTCACCTTTTTCTGCCAGTTATTCCTGTGTCTCTACCTCTCTGACAGTCCTCTCTGCAATTTCCTTCTGGATATCCGCGATAAATTCTTCCAAAGCCTTAGAGCCTTCATCACCCAGGAAGCGGCTTCTGACAGATACCTTGCCTTCTTCCTCTTCCTTGGCTCCTACGATCAGCATATACGGAATCTTCTGCAGGCGGGCTTCACGGATCTTATAACCGATCTTTTCAGCCTTGGTGTCGATCTCGGCACGGATTCCCGCCTCATTTAACGCATCTAATACTTTTTCTCCGTATTCCGCATACTTATCGGAAATCGGAAGTACTTTCACCTGCACCGGAGCCAGCCAGGTGGGGAATGCTCCGGCAAAGTGCTCGATCAGGATGCCGATGAAACGCTCAATAGAGCCAAAAGCCACACGATGGATCATGATGGGTCTGTGCTTCTCTCCATCCTTTCCGATATACTCCAGATCAAAGCGCAGCGGAAGCTGGAAATCCAGCTGAATGGTACCGCACTGCCAGGTTCTTCCGATGGAATCTTCCAGATGGAAGTCGATCTTCGGGCCGTAGAATGCGCCGTCCCCTTCATTTACCACATAGGGAAGTCCCAGGTCGTCCAGAGCTCCGCGCAGAGCATCTGTTGCCATCTCCCAGTCTTCATCGCTTCCCATGCTGTCCTCCGGACGTGTGGACAGTTCCACATGGTATTTAAATCCGAAGAGGCTGTACACTTCGTCGATCAGACGGGCCACTCCTTTGATCTCTCCCCGGATCTGTTCTGGTGTCATAAAGATATGGGCATCGTCCTGGGTAAAGCAGCGCACACGCATCAGACCGTGGAGCTGGCCGGATTTTTCATGACGGTGCACCAGTCCCAGCTCTCCCATACGCAGCGGCAGATCCCGGTAAGAACGGGGCTCTGCCTGGTATACCAGGATACCGCCCGGACAGTTCATGGGCTTAATGGCAAAATCCTGCTCATCAATGACTGTGGTGTACATATTATCTTTATAGTGATCCCAGTGACCGGAAGTCTCCCACAGATGACGGCTCAGCATAATAGGCGTGGAAATTTCCACATAGCCGTTCTTGCGGTGGATCTCTCTCCAGTAATCCAGCAGTGTATTCTTCAGCACCATTCCCTTTGGCAGGAAGAACGGAAAACCAGGTCCTTCTTCCCGCATCATGAACAGGCCCAGTTCTTTGCCCAGCTTTCTGTGATCTCTCTTTTTGGCTTCTTCCATTCTGGTCAGGTATTCTTCCAGCTCTGCTTTCTTGGTGAAAGAAGTACCATAGATTCTGGTGAGCATCTTGTTCTTCTCGCTGCCTCTCCAGTAAGCGCCGGCCAGGCTGGTAAGCTTGAAGGCTTTTACCGGTTTGGTGGTCATCAGATGGGGGCCGGCACACAGGTCCACAAATTCTCCCTGCTGATAAAAGCTGATCACCGAATCCTCCGGCAGATCTTCGATCAGTTCCACTTTGTATGGTTCATTCTTTTCTTTCATAAAAGCAATGGCTTCTTCTCTCGGTTTCTCAAACCGTTCGATCTTCAGGCCCTCTTTTACGATCTTCTTCATCTCTGCTTCAATCTTCTCCAGATCATCTGCAGTAATCGGAGTCTCGGGATCCACGTCATAGTAGAATCCATCGGCAATGGACGGGCCGATGGCCAGCTTCACATCCGGATACAGACGCTTGATGGCCTGGGCCATGATATGGGAGGTGGTGTGATGGAAGGCACCGCGTCCTCCTTCGTCATTAAATGTCAGAATATTCAGGACGCAGTCTTTGTCGATGACTGTACGAAGGTCCACAGTCTCTCCGTCCACTTCCCCGGCACAGGCCACCCGTGCCAGGCCTTCGCTGATGTCACTGGCAATCTCATAAACGGATTTTGCTTCGGCATACTCTTTTACTGAGCCGTCTTTTAATGTGATGATCATGTCTTTTCTCTCCTTTTTTTATTTATAATGTCAGGGTAAATCACAGAAAACCCAGAACAAAATTTTCTGTTTTTCGTGTATGGCATGGAATCCTGCTCTGCAGGATTCTCCGCCTGCAGCAGACTGTCTCCGGCAGCATGCTTCTGCACCGCCGCAGTGCAGGCTTCTCCGCCTGCGGCGGGTTGCTCTTGGCAACACGCTTCCTCTCCGCCGCAGTGCGATCCACGCGGAGCGTTTTTGTGTGACAGGAAGGTTGGAACAAAACATTCTGCCTTCCTATCACACAAAAAAGCCCGTCCCTGCAATTCTCTCAAATCACAGGGGCGAGCCATTCTTCCTTGTCTCGCGGTTCCACCCTATTTGTCGCACACACTTTTCCTGCGAAAAGTGTCGGTCAACCACTTCATTGGATGATAACGGTATCACCGGGCCGGATTGGGGCCACTCCGAGGTAGTTTTCAGATGCTTCCCAATAAGACGCTTCCAGCATTTTACGTCTCTCTCTGAAATGTTTCACATCCTACTCTTCTCATCATCGTGTTCGCTGTCTCTTATGTCTGAATCGGGCCTTCTTCGTACCCGCCGTTCCGGCGTACTGCCACCGGATAACTGTGCTTATTATAACACAGGAACTGATTTTGTCAACGTCATCCTCTCAAAGGTTCCCGCAGAGCTTATCCTTGATACAGGCCAGCACTTCTCTGGGAATATACCACAGCAGCCGTACGGTCCGATAGGGAGCAGAAATTCCCTCTACATCGGTGCAGCCCGCCTTCCTGGCTATGGCACAGCCCCGGAAAATATGGAAATGATTGGTCACCACTCCAATGGGGCAGTGAACATCTCCGATCAGCTTCAGACTGTATGCAATATTCTCCCTGGTATTGGTGGAACGATCCTCCAAAAGCAGCCGTCCGGGGGCAATGCCGTTGGCCGTCAGATAATCTGCCATGGCCTGCGCCTCAGTAATCTCTTCTCCGGTTCCCCGGCCTCCCGAAAGCACTGCCTTCGTATGGGGATGTTCTCTCAGATATTCCAGAGCCCTGTGCACCCGCTCATACAGAGCCAGGGACAGTTCCCGTCCCCGCACATGGGCACCCAGTACAATCAGATATTCCCTTTCTGCAGACATCAGTTCCTTCCGCAGCAGAATTTATATTTCTTTCCGCTGCCGCAGGGACATGGATCATTTCTTCCCACTTTGTGTCCCTTAACGATGGTTCCGGACTTCTTCTGTTCCAGATACAGAGCTTTTCTCTTATCTGCGTCAAAGATCTTCTCCCACTGTGGAAGTTCATAAAGCCAGTCTGCCCGGGCATCCACCATATTCTTATACAGCAGCTCCTTGTCAAAGCCCAGATTCACTACAGTGTTCTCATCCATCTCTTCGATGGGATTTGCTTCTTTCAGGCTTTCGTTGATGCCATCCAGGAAACCAACCATTGTCATAACATCAATATTATATTTTTCAGCCAGCTCTTTCACTGTGCCGGTTACGACCTCATCCGGATTCTCCAGAAGCTGTTCATAAATTCCCTTCTCTGTGTTGAAATAGGCTGCCCAGAATCTCTGCAGCTTTCCTTTATCTGCTTTCTGGTCATAGGCCATAGCTCTCCATTGTTCCAATAATGTACTCATGTCTATACCATCCTTTGTCTCGTATTTCGATATCAGCTATTATAAAATATATTTTCTCATTTTTCAATGCTAAGTTGTATAAAGGAAAAAATTGCGGACATACTATAACTGTTCATTGAACCCCCTTCAATGAATCGCAACAAAAGAAAAATAGTAATACTTTATCCTCCCCTTTAATCCCCGAAGGCTGACACAGATGCTGCGGTTTTCGGGGATTTTGCCTTTCTGCGCCAGATTTTCCCGTCTCTGCTACGGATTTTTCAGACATGCTTCTCTATACAGTGGGAATCTCACAAACCATGATTTGTGCCGAACAAATCACACCATCAGTACGGTAGCCATTCCAAAAGTTACTTTTCGTACCGTATAAAATTGGCCTGCGGACAGGTGTAAATCCAGAAATCGGCATCTGTGCCGAACTAAATCGGCCTTGGGTACAGGTACATTTCCGGAAATTGACATCTGTGCCGTATTGTTCTGACCTTGTAGACAGCAGATGAACATAAGAACAAGCACGACTGATAATCCCCCATACAGACCTCTCTCCGTCTTCAGCCATACTCTGCTATTAACCGTCTCCTCCGCCTTGATCTATATGTTGCCCGGATTCTCCATGTCAGCCAGCGGACCTATGCAGATTATGAATTGGGCAATGTCCGGATTCCTCTGGAATATATGATCCGTCTTGCCGAACTCTATGACGTAAATATGGATACATCTGCTGCCTCAGCGAAGAGAAAAAGTCCTTTCCCCTCAAGTAATATCCCTTCTGTCCTGAGACAGAGAGACGGACTCTTTGCCAAGAGACAGAGGGGCGAACTCTTTGCTTCAAAACAAAAGAGCAGACTCTTTGCCAAAAGACAGCCAATCTGACTCTTTACAATTTCCGGAACTGCTGATACGATATACTATCAGATAGAGATTGATCCTTCCGCTGCTGTCTTTGGGTTCAGCACCTGCAGAGGCGAAGACTGTCTCTCATCTGCTATGCAAAAATACAAATACAGGAGTTCTCACCTATGAAAAAATTCAGACAAATTCTTGCCATAGCCGGAATCGTACTGCTTCTGCTCCTCTATGGCTCCACCATGGTATTTGCCCTGATGGACAGTCCAAATTCAAGGAATCTGTTCCTGCTTTCCATCGGCATGACCATCCTGGTTCCCGTTGTGCTGTACGCTTTTCTGCTGGTGGCAAAGCATCTGGAGAACCGGAACCGGAAGCCGGAACCTGCTTCCAGGATTAAGAATATCGTGTTCGATGTGGGAAATGTTCTGGTGGATTTTCAATGGGATGCATACCTGGATTCCATGAATCTTGCACCGGACGTACGCGCAGCTGTCAAACAGGCCACATGGCCCACGCCGCAATGGGAGGAACGGGACCGGGGCCTGCGCACCCAGGAAGAAGAGATCCGGGTATTTCAGAAACTGGCTCCGGGATATGAAGAAGAGGTCCGCAGGATCATGGAAAAGGAAAATGATTCTCTGCACCTTTTTGACTATTCCAGAACATGGATCCAGTATCTGCAGTCCAAAGGCTACCGGACTTATCTTCTCTCCAATGTCTCCACACATATGCTGGAGGGCTTTCGGGAAAAGATGGATTTTCTGTCCCAGATGGACGGCGCTGTTTTCTCCTGCGAAGTCCATTCCCTGAAACCGGAACCTGAGATCTATCAGGTCCTCTTTGATACCTACCGCCTGAAACCGGAAGAATGTATCTTCCTGGATGACAGAGTCCAGAATGTGGAAGCAGCCAGAAAAGCCGGCATGGAAGGCATCGTCTTCACCGACTTCAAATCTGCCGCCAGAAAACTGGAAGAATACGGAATTGGATGAGCTATAGCCGGGAGATCGGTTGATCCATACCATACAGGAGATTCCGGCGGAACATTTTCAGCCTATAAAAATTCCTGATAAAATATTCTGCTTTTCTGTATGGATCCAGGTGATAAAAGATACCTGATAATACCTTGTGAGAAAAAAGGCCGCCCGGCTGAATTACTTCAGCACGGACGGTCATTTTTTCTGACTTTCTGTACTTTTTGCTGCTCCAACCGGCAGCCTGCATATCTGGTTTATTCCTGACAGTTATCAATATTTATTTCTGATAGTTTCTGTAAATAATATCGTTTCTGCCCGGTCCATTGGAGATCATGGTAATGGGGAATCCGATCTTCTCTTCCACAAACTCAATATATTTCCGGCAATTCTCCGGCAGATCCTCGTATTTCCGGATACCGCGGATATCTGTCTTCCAGCCTGGAAGCACTTCATAGACCGGTTTTGCTTTTTCCAGCTTCCAGGTAACCGGGAAGTCTGTTGTCACTTCTCCATCAATCTCATAGCCCACACATACCGGGATCTCATCCAGATAGCCCAGTACATCCAATACTGTAAAGGCCACATCTGTGGTTCCCTGCATCCGGCATCCATATTTGGATGCAACTGCGTCAAACCAGCCCATACGTCTGGGACGTCCTGTGGTGGCACCGTATTCTCCGCCGTCGCCGCCTCTTCTTCTGAGTTCATCTGCTTCTTCGCCAAAAATCTCTGATACAAACGCACCGGCTCCCACAGCGCTGGAATAAGCCTTGCATACCGTGATGACTTTCTTGATCTCATAAGGCGGAACTCCTGCTCCAATGGCACCGTAAGCCGCCAGTGTGGATGAGGAAGTCACCATGGGGTAAATTCCGTGATCCGGATCCTTCAGAGAACCCAGCTGCCCTTCCAGAAGGATCTCCTTGCCTTCTTTCAGCGCATTCCAGAGGAACAGCGAAACATCACACACATAAGGCTCCACCATCCTTTTATATTCCATCAGTTCCTGATAGATTTTTTCCGGTTCCAGAGCAGGCTGATGATACATATGCTCCAGCATTACATTTTTAATCTCGCAGACACGCTCCACCTTCTCACGAAGACTGGCCTCGTCCTGGAAAAGCTCGCTGACCTGGAATCCGATCTTGGCATATTTGTCTGAATAGAAAGGTGCGATTCCGGACTTGGTAGAACCGAAAGATTTTCCTGCCAGCCGAGCCTCCTCGTAAGTATCGAACAATACGTGATAGGACATAACAATCTGTGCCCGGTCAGACACTTTGATCTTCGGCATGGGTACTCCTTTATCCACAATCTGCTGAATCTCATTGAACAGCTTGGGAATATCCAGTGCCACACCGTTTCCGATCACACTGGTCGTATGGTCATAGAAAACGCCTGATGGCAGAGTATGCAGCGCGAATTTTCCGTAATCATTGACAATCGTATGGCCTGCGTTGGCGCCGCCCTGAAATCTCACGATAATATCCGCTGCCTGCCCCAGCATATCCGTAATTTTGCCTTTGCCTTCATCGCCCCAGTTGGCGCCAACTACTGCTTTAATCATATTGCTTGTTCCTCCTTGTGTAATCCAACATTCCACTTATTTTTATGATCTTGTTCCTGCGGATCATGCGTCTGTCTGGCGTATCGCACGCCCACTGAGCCATCCCCGCTGGATTCCTCTCCCCTGCCTGCAGCCCTGCTGCATCTATCTATTTCCGTCACTGCTGTTAGGGAATTCTATTATCCGGGCTTCCGGATACGGCAGCCCGCTTTTTCTGTTAATCATCCGGACGTTACCAGCTTCCGCCGCCTCCGCCCCCAAAACCGCCTCCGGAGAAGCCGCCTCCGCTGCTCCCGCCGAAACTGCCGCCTCCAAAACCGCCAGTGTAATCATCGATATTCTCCACTTTCGGCGGTTCTATCTGCGTCATGGTCCTGGACGCATAGCTCATATTTCTCATGAACATATGATGGAACAAATAGTAATCCCAGAATACATCTCCCTGGTCCATGGGCTCATACCAGTCAGGTCCGGGGATTGCCAGCCCCTCCAGCTTCCTGGCGAATACATCAGACAGGCCGAATACATACGCATAGGGCAGCACATGATAAAACCACTGAGGATTTTCCTCTGACAGCACCTGCAGCCTCTCCAACTCTGCCGTTTCGATAAAATCCCGAAGACCTACCAGCCTGCCCATCCATTCCATGCACTGCCTGGTCCTCTTTTTCATAAATCCAGTAAGGAAGATCATCACCACTGTGGCTCCGATCACAACCGCAAAAACCGGAAGAAACGCAAAAGCTTCCCCCTCCAGGGCACGTACCAGATAGCTTCCGGAGAACACAGCCAGAGAAGCCAGACAGACACACACACCTGCCGCGATCATGGATCTGCGGTTGCTCCTTTTTTTGGAATACCAGTTATCCACAGTATAATTGAAGATACCTACGCCCGCCAGAAGTCCTGCCACTGACAGTACATGCAGGATTCCCCGCAGAACCGACAGAGGGCACAGGATACTGATGACTGCCACAAACCCGCCGAAGGGCAGTACACACAGAACAGTGGATACAACCCGGGCTGTCCTGGAAGATTCTGTATAAATCCCCCTCTTTTTTCCGGAATAATATTTCCTGATCTGTTTTTTTACAGACCCCAGTGTATCCGCAAACTTATACCGCAGATCATCCACCGATACTTCGGTCCCATTCCGAAACAGCCGGTTAAACATAGTGCGTTCATATTTCGGTGTCTTCTCAGGAAGCTCCTGCTTTCTGCAGAAGACCATATTGCCGTGTTCCTCTTCCCGGATAGTCAGATACCCCTTGTCTGCCCAATAGATGATGAGAGACAAAACATCCCGGTTCTCCACTGCTCCGTCAATGATATAACCCACGGCGGCGCTGTCCAGATCTTCCGGCGGCTGAAACTGAATGGATGGATACATTTCATGGTCTCTTCCGAATATGGCAAACAGAATAACCACAGCAGCCAACGTGATGAGGGTGAAAACCAGCAGTCCAATCTCCACAGCATCCACCGTATGGATTTCTGTAAAATACCCCGGCTCCATCGCCACATAACAGGTCAGCCCTTCTCCCAGAGAAAGTGTCTCCCGCAGGGTTCCCTCCAGAGTCAGACCATTCCATTCCAGGGACAGGATAGAGGACGCATCTGCCGAACTGCCGTATTCCCCATAATACATGGCCAGCTGTTCCGTATTGAATTCTTTTGGAAACGTAATGGCAAAGCTGCTGCCCGCTGGTATATCATTCTGCCACAATATCGGAAAGATATTGTAGTAAACATTGGAATATTCTTCATTCTGCAGATACGGCGTAACCCGGTAAACAAGACGATAGGTCTCTTCTCCATACACTGTACTGTCCTCACTGCCCAGCCGTATCACCGTGTTGCCGGATTCCGATGAAATATCTGCCTGCTCACTGGTCTCCAGCACATCAATAGACGCATAATAAGGTTCCTTCTCGAATTCTCCGTCTTTATTTACGGAAGTACTCACGCCCTTCGCGGGAATATAGCGGTAAATTCCATGACGGGGAAGCTGGAAGTCCACCGTGATCTCTTCCTCGACCAGATAACTGTTGTCTTCTTCCACTGTGATATCCACTTGATAGTCCTGTGTCTCCATATTGCTGTCGTAGGCAACGCTGCTCTTCCCATCGAAAAAAGTCTCCAGGAAACCGGAACCCGACACAAGTATACAGATCAAAAAGATGACGACCGGCATCAGATGATTTTTCTTCATTCCAGTTCCTTTCTGCTAAAAAGAGAGCGTTTGCTTTTCTCTCTCTTCCGCATTGGTTACTTCGTACAAAGGTTTTCTCTCGAAACCGAACAGTTTTGCCAGAAGGCTTCCCGGAAACATCTCTGTCTGCGTATTGTATTTATTCACAACACCATTATAATACCGTCTGGAACCGGCGATCTCTTCCTCCAGACGACTCAGCTGCTGCTGCAGCTCTCTGAAATTGGCATCTGCTTTCAGATCCGGGTAGGCTTCCGCCACGGCAAACAGATCCTTCAGAGCTCCGCTCAGCGCATTTTCACTGGCAATACGCTGCTTGGGATCCCCTGCATGTACTGCACTGTTTCTGGCTTTCAGCACCGCCTCCAGAGTCTCTCTTTCATGTCTGGCATATGCCTTTACCGTTTCCACATAACCAGGGATCAAATCGTATCGTTTCTTCAGAGACACATCCATGGCAGAATAAGCCTCCTCTGTTTTATTCCGCAGTTTTATGAACTTGTTGTAAGATGCCACCAGCCAGATCACCAGTATCAGTATCACAGCAAGCGCAATCAGAAGAAGCAGCAAGACTGTCATAACCATAAGCATTTCTCCTTTCCGGATCTGCACAGCCTGTCCCGGCGCTGTTCGCAAATACCAGCTCCCGGCACAGACGCTCCTGTCTGACGACACAGTTATTCGTTATCGTCACACATTGATCTCTGCCTTCATTCCCAGAAGCTCTTTGTGGGAATCCAGAACCGGCCTGATTACTTTTGTCAGGAATGCATCCACCTGCTCTTTTGCTCTTCCTGTATAACGTGCCGGATCCATGGTCTTCTCCAGTTCTTCCAGAGTCAGATTAAAGGCCGGATCCGCCGCGATCAGTTCCAGCAGATTATTCTCTTTTCCCTCTGCCTTTACGTTCCGTCCGGCCTCCATGGACAGCTCCCGGATCCTCTCATGGAGCTCCTGGCGGTCTCCGCCGGCTTTCACTGCATCCATCATAATATTTTCTGTTGCCATAAACGGCAGCTCAGACATCAGACGTTTATAGATCACCTTGGGATATACCACCAGTCCATCCACCACATTCAGACACAGATCCAGAATTCCGTCCACAGCCAGAAATCCTTCGGGTATACTAAGGCGCTTGTTGGCCGAATCATCCAGAGTTCTCTCAAACCACTGTGTTGCCGAGGTAATAGCCGGATTCAGCGCATCCACCATTACAAACCGGGACAGGGAAGCAATCCGCTCGCTGCGCATGGGATTTCTCTTATAGGCCATGGCAGAAGAACCAATCTGGCTTTTTTCGAAAGGCTCTTCCACTTCCTTCAGGTGCTGCAGCAGCCGGATATCATTGGAAAACTTGTGGGCGCTGGCGGCAATCCCCGCCAGAATGTTCAGCACTCTGGTATCCACCTTGCGGGAATAGGTCTGACCGGACACCGGATAACACTCCCGGAAGCCCATCTTCTCCGCAATCATGGGATCGATCTTGTCAATGGTTTCCTGATCTCCGTTGAACAGCTCCAGAAAACTGGCCTGGGTACCGGTGGTTCCCTTAGACCCCAGAAGCTTCATAGTTCCCAGCACATATTCCAGATCTTCCAGATCCATAAGAAACTCCTGCATCCAGAGTGTAGCGCGCTTGCCTACAGTGGTGGGCTGTGCCGGCTGGAAATGGGTAAAGGCCAACGTCGGCAGGGCCTTGTATTCCTCTGCGAATTTGGCCAGTTCCGCGATCACATTCACCAGTTTTTTTCTCACCAGCTTCAGAGCTTCTGTCATCACAATAATATCTGTATTATCTCCCACATAACAGGAAGTAGCACCCAGATGGATAATGCCCTTGGCTTTCGGACACTGTACCCCGTAAGCGTATACATGAGACATTACATCATGGCGTACCTGTTTTTCTCTTTCTTTTGCCACATCATAATTGATATCATCGGCATGGGCCTTCAGTTCATCAATCTGCTCCTGGGTGATGGGAAGTCCCAGCTCTTTCTCTGTCTCTGCCAGAGCAATCCATAACTTTCTCCAGGTACGGAATTTCATGTCCGGAGAAAAGATATACTGCATCTCCCTGCTGGCATAACGTTCTGATAATGGGCTTTGGTATCTGTCTGTACTCATAAAATTCTCCTTTAAGCTGCAATAGAGCCATAAACCGTGCCGAACCGGCATCCTGCTGTCCGCGCAGAAGACACACCGCTCATCTGTTATGACTCTATTGCCGTATTAATTCCCGCAAAGGCGATTCCACCCCTCTGCAGCTTTTGTTGCATGGATATCCCGTCAGCTTTCTGCCGGGCGCTTAACTACACAACGAAATTATATACCATCACCTTTTGAAACTCAAGAAAAACCTTGCGTCCCCTGATGAAATTTTCCTAAAAACTCTTTCATTCGTTCATTATCTGAAGAAAACACCTGCTCTGGCGTTCCCTCCACCGCAACCACGCCCCGGTCCATGAAAATGATCCGGTCGGAAATCTCCCGGGCAAAAGACATTTCATGGGTCACGATCACCATGGTGATCTTTTCCCGGGCCAGATTTTTGATCACCTTCAGGATTTCTCCCGTCAGTTCCGGATCCAGCGCGGAAGTAGGCTCATCAAAAAACAGGATATTGGGATTCATGGCAAGTGCTCTGGCAATGGAAACCCGCTGCTGCTGCCCGCCGGAGAGCTGATAGGGATAGGCCTTTTCCTTATCTGAAAGCCCCACCTTCTTCAAAAGCTCCCGCGCTTCTTTGTATACCTCATCTTTTCTGCGCTTCTGCACGCGAATGGGTGCATCCGTAATATTTTTCATTACATTAAAATGGGGAAACAGATTAAAATTCTGAAATACCAGCCCAAATTCACCCTGGTAACGGATCTCTCCTTCATCCTGGGTCTCCAGACGGGTGGCGCACCGAAGGAGCGTGGATTTTCCTGAACCGGAGGGACCAATGATACTCACCACTTCCCCCTCTTCCACAGAAAGGGAAATCCCCTTGAGTACTTCCAGGCCGTCAAAACTTTTTTTCACATCTTTGATTTCCAGCAAGCTCATTTTCCGTCACCTCCTAGCGATAATAATCCAGTTTCTTCTCGATCTTTTCCATGACCACTGCCACAAGCAGGTTAAAAACATAATAAAAGACAGCTGCCACCACGAAAGGCATCATTGTTGTCTGGGAGCTGGCGATCTGCTTGGCAATGGTAAACATTTCCATTACGGAAAGCACAAATGCCAGAGAAGTATCCTTCACCAGCGTGATCACCTCGTTGGTCACAGACGGAAGAATCCTCTTGATGACCTGGGGCAGTATGATATGGAAAAATGTCTGCGCCTTTCCGTAACCCAGAATTTTGGCCGCTTCGTACTGGCCCACAGGCATGGACTCAATGCCGCCTCTGTAGATTTCCGCAAAATAGGCCGCATAATTCAGGCCGAAACCGATAAATGTAGCGATCAGGCTGTAGGACTGGGTGATCCGGATGCCGAACAGAAAATAAGGGCCGAAGTACACCACCATCAGCTGCAGCATCAGCGGCGTTCCTCTCATGACGGATATGTAGATTTTAACGATCCCCCGCAGCAGCGGATTTTTGGACATGCGCCCAAAACAGACAAGAAGTCCCAGGGGCAGCGATACCAGAAGCGTAACCACAAAAATCTCTATGGATACCAGCATTCCTCCTGCCAGCTGCTGCAGCATAACTGAAAATTTCATATGGCCTCCTTTTGTACACACTGACGGTACAAGATCAAATTTGTTTTTCTCCGAACGCAAACGATAGAAAGTCCGCGCCGCGAACTTTCTATCGTTTTACCCCCCGCGAAATATAGATGGCTTTTTGCGCTATTACCCGCTGTATGCCAATTCTATTGGCCAATACAGATCATGGAAGTATCCACGCCATACTGTTCGGCCAGTTCGTCCACTGTTCCGTCTTCGTACAGTTTCAGAACTTCCGCCCATACCTGATCTCTCAGTTCTTCATTTCCCTTCTTAAATCCAATTCCATACTGTTCACTCTGGATGGGCTCATCCAGAATCACATATTTTCCTTCCTCTCTCTGCGCCAGCTGATAATTGGCCACACCAATGTCAACAGCCACCGCGTCTGCCGCGCCGGAATCAATATTCATAAAGGCCGTATTATAGTCAGCGTTCTCTGTCAGAGAAGCGAAGCTTGCCGTCAGTTCTGCATTGGCATCGCTGTTCAGCGCATCCAGTGCCGCTGACGCAGTCTGAACCACCACATTCCTGCCGGCCAGATCTTCCAGTGTCTCAATACCGGAATCCGCTGCCACCACAATCACCTGCTCATTGTCCAGATAGGGATCTGACCAGGTATAATCATCCTCCCGGCCATTGATGGTGAATCCGTTCCAGATACAGTCTATGGTCCCGGAATTCAGCTCCATGTCCTTGGAATCCCAGTTGATGGGCTTCTTCTCCAGAGTCCATCCCAGATTGTCGCATACCTTCTGGGCCAGATCCAGGTCAAACCCCACATACTCACCGGAATCATCCATATATCCAAAGGGCGGGTACTCTGCATCGAAGCCCACAACAAAGGTTCTTCCTTCTTCACTGGAAGCCTCCTCTGCAGCTTCTCCTTCATCTGCAGCCGTATCCGTATCTGTCTCTTCCGCCTCAAAATCTGCTTCTTCTGTTGGAGTGGTCTCCTCCGCAGCAGTCTCTCCTTCATCCGTTCCTGCACCACAGCCTGTCAGCAGAGTACTTCCCATTGCCACTGCCAGTAAGGTGCACAATACTCTTTTCTTCATTCTCATTCTCCTCTTCTCTTCGGCAAGAAACTGCGTTCCATTATCAATCTGCCACGCAATCACTCTACCATATTAAAGCACATAGCCATAGTATCATGTTTCCCGGCTGCTGTCAAGGAATTAGGCTCTGCAAAGCGCGCATCCCGCAGATCATTCAGGAACCGGTACTCCTGTGATATTCCCGTGTCAGACGTTCCAGCATCACATCCACGTTATGTTCATATACCGGCACTTCACTTTTCTCCCAGCTCTTTCGCATTTGTTCTTCAATTTCTCCGGCAGTCTTTTTATCCACGCCAAGTTCTGCCAGTTTGCTTGTATATTCTATGGGAGTCCTGGTCTCATGGAAAGAAAACAGATAACTTTTCAGAGCATTCATGGTATGAAGGTGACGGTAGGCTTTTTCGAAGCAGGAAAGAGCCTCTTCTTTCTGAAACAGATAGCTGTACGTACATCCCATATTATAATATACACTTCCCATAAACCCTTTTCTGGGCTCCTCTGCTCCTTTGTGAAGTTCCTCCAGAAGCTCCTGGTAGCTGCGCAGGGCTCCGGCATACATTCCATTCTCCACCAGACTGTCGCCTTTCAGTTTTTTCTGGATCATGGCCGGTTCACTGGAAACCCGCGCCAGCTGCGTGCTCAGTGTTCGCAGTTCTTCATAAGAAAGGTAATTGATCTCTTTGAAGATCGGAAATACATATTCATGGGGTTTTACATATTTTCCTTTCAGCGTCTTCAGCTTCTGCGCCAGCCCGGTCAGCTCCAGTTCTGTACCGATCCAGTCAAAGAGTCTGTCATTCATCAGCGATTCATCAATCAGATAAACATTATGAAATAAATAAAAGCACAGTTCCTCCACCGAATAGATATTGGTACAGATATTCTCTATATAGTAGGGCGTATTCGCCATTTTTGTCTGGCATAACACATATCCGCTCATGAATGTCTCCTCCTTACCATTGCACCGTTTCTTTCCAGGTTTTCTGACTGCTGGGATACAGCTCTCCGAATCCCATATCCCGCACGGTGATCACACAGTCCTTCACCGATGTATAATTCAGTTCGATATGCAGCCGCGTGGCTTTCGGCGGCCGGATGGGAAGCCCCGGCAATGCCATACTGATCTTGTCCTTTTCCGTATTTCCCATATGGTTCACAAGAAATGTCAGTTCTTTTCGGTTATCCAGCAGGACTTCACAGGAAGCACTGCAGTCATACCAGTTGTTCCCCGCCTCAATCAGAGGATAATAAGCCTTAGAGCCCATGATCATCAGTTCCATACCCACGTTGGTCTTTACCAGGGCATCTCCGGCATAGAGATAGCCTTTCAGCCTCTTGTCCTCCAGTTTTTCCTTAGCCGCATAGCAGGCTCCCTTGGCAAACAGATTATTTCCATAAAAAACTTTTCTCTGCTGCCTGCATAAAGCAGGAACGGATTTTTCCGCCCATTCCGTATCAAACCCCTCTCCGGTGATCAGCACACTGGAATACAGATCGGTTCCCATGGTATGCTGGATAAACTGATAAAAATCAATATCCCGGTCCACCGCTTCTTCACTGAGCGGGGTGCGAACCTCTTCCTCCAGCCGTACCAGCACCGGCTTTGTGGAAATATTCATGGATAATTTACGGAATCCCACACTTTCCGGACGGAACGCATACCAGGCCACATTCCGGTTCCAGGTATCCGGACGCTGGCTCAATGCGTAATAGAAAAAGCTTTCGGAGTAATCCACCAGCAGAAACTGCCCTTTGGCAAACCCCAGCTGATCACAGGCCTTCCGGAGATTCTCCACCCGTTTCTGCGTCAGCGCAGGGGTGGTGATGACCAGGCACTTGATATGCTTTACCGGTTCCATGATGCCCAGCATTTTCAACATTTCACCAAAAAACAGGCTCAGCAGCTCCCAGGGTTCTTTTTCTTCCTCCTGTACCTGGATAGAAGTATCCCGGTCTGAGATACCATAAAGATCCTCCACCAGGATTCCGCCATGCTCTTTCGCAAAATATTCCGCTTCGATTCCAAAGCTCCAGCCCTTCTGATGGGTCTTCCTGCAAAGGCAGGTGGATGCCTCATACTGGCTGGTGCCGGCTCTCATGGGCATGGACACCGGAGTATTTTCTTTTCTGTCATAATAACAAATCTGTGACTTCTCTGGTCCGAAGTCGATTCCTACGAGTATATCTCTGATTTCATTCATACCCTATTCCTTCTCTATCCTGTACATTTCTTTCACATAATTCTCCTGGCGCAGAAACTCCTTCAGCCGTTTGATCACTTCTTTTTCTTTTCCCAGCCGTCTCGCCGCCAGCATCTGATTCAAAAGCTGATACTTATTGCCGCATTCCTCATCCACACGGTTCATTGCGATCACCTTCTCTGCCGGCTTATGGCTGCTGTTTTCCCCGCTCTCACTGAAATAATAATGCAGAGTTTCTCCGTAAAACAACGTGAAAGTTCTGGAAAACACACCCGGATAACAGGTCTTCAAGGGTTCGCTCTTATATGCCGCCTCCTGCCCAAGCCCCGTATCCAGACGGTAATGCAGAGTCACCTCTGCTTCCGGATCTCCCCGGTATTCCACGAACACCTTGTCATCCAGCTGCCACGGTGCAAGGAGCTGACGGGGCAGTTTTCGGTAACAGGAAAGCAGGATTCCTCTGGAAAGCGCTTCTTCCAGCAAGCTGTGCAGCTGCGGCTCCCAGGAATTCTCCATCCAGTCCTTCTGTTCAATATAAGACTGCAGCAGTGCCATATGACACACCGAAGCCATCTCCCATTCCCGTAAAACCGCCGCCTGCAGGCATTGCCGCACAAAGGGCTGCAGCTTCTGGGACTTCATAAAGTTTCCATAAGAAGCAAAGGTCAGATATGCCCGGATGATCTTTTCTTTCCCCAGTTTTTCCACATATGCCTTCAAAACATCTGCCCCCTGGGGCCGGTAGTCCTCCACAAACACACATAACTGCAGAAGTTTTTCCTCATAGGCGTACGTATCCAGCTGAAATCCTCTGGCGCTGTCCCAGAGCCGGAACATCTGCTCCTGGGGTCCCTGGTAATACTTCAGCAGATACTCCAGGATCACTTCATCGTATTTGCCCTGCCGGTATACCGCATCAGCCAGGGACAACAGCTCTTCTTCCTCTTCCATTTCCTCCTGCAGGATCATACGGCTGGCCATTTTCAGCAGACTTTCACTTGCCACACCTTCGCCGCCGTATTCGCAGTAAACGGCATAAGCCTGCTCATACATTCCCCTGGCGATCAGGATCTCCAGAAGTATTTTTTTATTGACACGGGCATAAGCCTCGCTGTCCAGCCGGCGAAGATGACTGTCTATACTGTCGTCTTCCAGCTTTCCTTCATAATAATCCAGCAGCTTTTCCCGTATTTCTCTCCGGTAGTCTTCTGAAAAAGCTTCCTGCTTTTCCAGACACTGATAGAGTTCCAGATTTTCCTCGGTGATCGTGCCATCCTGACACATGGAAAGCAGAAATCCCGGTTCCGTCACTTCCATTTCCATGCATGCGGGAAGCAGCTCCGTTTCATCCATCAGCTTATGCAGATTGTAATCCACGGTGGACACATATCTTCTCTGACGCTCATCCACGAACAGCACCACCGCATCCTTCGTATAGATCCTGGGATATGCCACGCCTTCCACACAAGGATAGCACTCTTCTTCTTTCATCTGGCTGTGCCGCACTGCCACACTGCGCACTTTGGAATCTTCGCAGTACAGGCGGCAGGTAAACAGAACCTTTCCCAGGGCTTCCGCCTGCTCCTGATCTTCCGGCTCTTTCATAAATTCCTGATAGAGCACCGCATAATCCTCATTGATCCTGCCCTCTGCCAGCTTTTCCGCGGCAAATTCCTTTATGATCTGTCGGTAGCTCTCATAGGTGGACAGATCTGTCTCCTTATGGCGAACGATATTTGCGTATACAAATGCCTTCTTCTTATCGCTCAGCGCATTGTTGTAGCTGAAATACATCCGCAGCGTCTGGGGCAGTGCCTCCTGTGACCCGGGATTCATGGTTTCCACATAATATTCATACAGACGGGTCAGACGCAGCCCCCGCTCCACTGCCCGGGCATACCACGGAAAATATTCTTTTCTTCTGGGCTCGCCCTTCATGATTTGCTTGCAGATGGCATCCAGCGTATCATCCGTGGGAAACGCTTCGTATGAAAGACTCAGGGCCCGGTACAGGCTTCTGGAAAATCTTTTTTCATAACCGGACAGATACGCCAGACGCATACTCAGTTCCTCCGTCAGCAGTCCTGCCTTTCCGGCAAACAGGAACACCTGGGTCCACAGCCCGCCGATCCGGTGCAGCAGCGTCATTTCTTTTTCTATGATTCTCCAGGCTTCCAGATACAGAAACGGACTGCGGCAGCCAAGCGCGTACAGCTCTTCCATTTCAAATACCGCATTGGAAGGCGTTACTTCATATTCTTCATCAATCTGCAGCAAAAGCCGGAACAGAAAAAAACTATCCCTCTTCTGCTGATAAAAACTCCGGATCTTCCGGCATGTTTCATCCTTTCGTTTCGTCAGACCGGTCCGGTAGCATAAATACAGATAGGCGCCCCCAAGCTCCAGATCGTCCCGCCCAAAGGATTTGTCCTGATACTGATTCAGGATCTCTCTGGCTTTCTCGTCTTCCTTCCTGCACTGATGCAAATATGCTTCATACAGCTGATATTCCGGGTAAGCACAGCCCACCTCTTTTAACCGGGCAATGGTATGAAAGCTTTCTTCCAGATACGTCTCTTCTGTGATCTGCCCCAGCTGGAACCGCATATAATTCTTCATCAGCAAAAACTTTTGCTTCTTTTCCTGGATCCGGATGTTCACCTGCGCTTCGCTCTCCCTGGACGCCAGCACCTCGTACACCAGGATCTCATAAGGACTTTTAATCAGAATCCTGCCATAATGGCGCCCATGACCCAGTTTTTCCGGACGGATCAGGTATTCCACTCCGTAAGTACTGCCAATAAAATCCTCTTCCGTAATGATCTTCTTGGTCTCTTCCAGAAAATCTCCTTCGGTTTCCACCAGAAGACGGAGGTTTCCCCATCCGCTCCTCTGCAGCCAGATCACCTCCTGCATGCTTTCTTTTACCTGATAAAACGAAACACTCGTTTCTTTCAGAGAAATATGCACCGGCTCCTTTTGCCCTGCTGCAATCAGAAATTCCTCCAGATGCTGATATGTCACCGGGTTCCTGGTCATTCCAAGATAAAGAGCCTGTTCTTTCGGCAGGTTCCCGGCCAGATGTTTCCGGAAACTTTCACTGGTAAACAACCGAAAAGCTTCCCGAAAATCTTCCCGGGCCAGCTTTGTAAAATCCTCCAGAGTTCTTAATTCTCCTGTATGCCCTTTCAGCTGCTCTTTTTCCACTTCCACTGAAAAAGGAATCTGATATTCTCCCACATTTGTGGTCAGAACAATGCTTCCCTCAAACTTCTCGCCCGGCTGCAGGCCGGCCGTATCTATCCCATAAAGCAGATGCACGGTGCTTCCCGCAAACCGCTCACTGTCCAGCACACATCTGCGGTGTGTGGAACTGGCATATCCTGTCAGTTTTCGGTTGTCTTCCGTACCCAGATAAATTTCTCCCTGTTCATTTTCTCCGGGCTTTACGGTCCGCCGGATCTCTGTGCAGGAGAGGATCAGTCCCGGCATCCGATATTCAAAATTTCCATTTATCACTTGCTCTATTTTTTTTCTCAAAGCCGTCACCTTTGCTCTGCTTTCCTTTCGTGCTTTATTAAACTAACGATGCCAGGGCAAACAAGCCAGACGGATCCTGACCCTTTGCCCCTGGCATCAAAAGATCTGTGCAAAACTCTTGTCCTTGTCCAAAGACTCCTGTATACTGATTATACACTACAAAAAGATGCATCGCAACCGGCAAAGAAGGAGGTACCATCGATGTTGCAGCATAAAGACCATTTTCACGGAAGTGATTTAGAAAAAATAGAACAGGTATTTGGAATTCCCAAAGAGGAGATCATAAGCTTCAGCGCCAACGTAAATCCTCTGGGGATTTCCACAAAACTTCGCACTGCTCTCAGTGACCATCTGGATGCCATTACCCGCTATCCGGACCGGGAATACACAAAACTGCGCCAGTGCATTGCTAATTACACCGGCGCTCTTCTGGAAAATATTGTGGTAGGGAACGGCTCCACAGAGCTCATTTCCCTGTTCATTCAGACCAACCACCCCAAAAAGGCCCTGATCCTGGGCCCTACTTATTCGGAATACGAACGGGATATCGCACTGGGCGGCGGCACCAGCATGTACTATCCCCTCCGGGAAGAGAATCAGTTTCGCATAGATGTACAGGATCTGTGCCGACAGCTTCACGAAGGTCTGGATCTTCTGGTGCTGTGTAATCCCAATAATCCCACTTCTTCCGCCATTTCCACAAAAGAAATGCGGACCATCTGTGATACATGCCTGCAGTACGGCATATTTGTCATGGTAGACGAAACGTATGTGGAATTTGCCCCCAGCGAAAAGAAAGTCACTTCCGTAAGCCTGACCAATTATTATACCAATCTGATCATCCTCCGGGGAACTTCCAAGTTCTTCGCGGCTCCTGGCCTTCGCCTGGGATACGCCATCACCGGAAACCAGGATCTGATCCGTGAGATCAATACCCGAAAAGATCCCTGGACCATCAACAGCCTGGCCGAGATTGCCGGACAGATTATGTTTCAGGACCAGGATTATATCCGTGCCACCAAGGAACTGATCTCAGGGGAACGCTCCCGAATCTATCAGGAACTGTCTTCCTGGGATTCCGTACAGGTATACGAGCCATCCGCCAATTTTATACTGATGAAGATCCTGAAGGAAGATGTGGATGCGGAACTCCTGTTTGAACACTGTATCCGAAAAGGTCTGATGATCCGCAACTGCTCCACCTTTCCGTTCCTGGATTCCCGATACGTGCGTTTCTGCATTATGGCCCCAAAGCAAAACGAGCTTCTTCTGCAGACTTTTCGGGAACTGCTGTAGGTTTTCCCGCTTTTTCCCGGAACCGGAACTTTCCCGCCTGTGCCGCAGCGTACGCTGCCTTATAAAAAGGCCCTCCGGCAGATCCTGTGCTCTGCCGGAAGACCCTTTTCATTCACTCAGTCATCCCAGTCGTCATCATCGTCGTCTCTGTCATCATCCCGGTCATCGTCGTCATCCCAGTCGTCATCCCGGTCATCGTCATCATCCCAGTCGTCATCCCGGTCATCGTCATCATCCCAGTCGTCATCCCAATCATCGTCATCATCCCAGTCCGGCTGTTTTTCCGTTACCTTCACTGTATAGACTATGGATACGCCGGATGGAATATGCTTGCAGGTTACTTTTGTGGTTCCCGCCTTTCTTGCATCCAGTTCCACTTCATCATCGGTAATATCCCTGTCGTCAAACCTTACAATGCTCGTATTGGCAATGGTCCATTTCAGATCCCGCTCTCTTACTTTAGAACCTTTCTTTACTTCCAGCTCAAAATCATCGCCTGCTTCAACAGTCACGGACTTGCTTCCTTTCACCAGAATGGAATTGCTGGAAGCGGAAACTTTCACCGTAGTATAGGTCTTTTTGCTGGACCCCTTGATACGGCAGGAAACCTTGGCCGTGCCGGATCTTAAGGCTTTGAATTCCGCCTCATCGTCATCTCTGTCATCGTCATCGAAACGAATGTAGCTGGAACCGCTTTCAATTTTCCATACCAGATAATCATCATCTGCATCCCTGGGAGTTGTATTGGCATATACTTTGAACTCCTGTCCGGCAACCACATGTCTTGTTTTGGCTGCCATCGTCACCTTACTTGGCTTGGGATCATCTGCATATACGTTTACGGAAGCGGCCGAACCTGTGAGCATTGCCACTGCCATCACAGCTGTTACAAATTTTTTCCAGTTTTTCATAAACTTCACTCCTTTTCCTTTTCATCTTCTGTTATAATCATATCGAATACAGATTAGAAAATCATTAAAATCAGAGTGAAAAAGGAAAATTTATGAGAATTTTAGTTGTGGAAGACGAACAGGACCTGCGGGACCTGTTACAAAAACGCTTATCAAAAGACTACAGTGTTGATTCCTGCAGCAATGGGCTGGATGCGCTGGAATATATCGACACATTTTCCTACGATGTCATCCTGCTGGACCTCATGCTCCCCGGGCTGGACGGACTGACCGTGCTGAAGCGCATCCGCAGCAGAGGGCTCACCGTTCCTGTCATTATCCTCACTGCCAAAGGAGATATTTCTGACCGGGTCACCGGGCTGGACGCAGGCGCAGATGATTATCTGATCAAACCTTTCGCCTATGAAGAGCTGACAGCCAGGCTCCGGGTCATTTTCCGCCGGAACAGCACCACACTCTCCAATATCCTCACAGTGGGAGACCTGGTGATGGATACGGCGTCCAAAACTGTCAAACGCAGCGGAAAGACTATTTTGCTCACCAACAAAGAATACATGCTCCTGGAATATATGATGCGCAATCCCGAGCATACCCTGACCAGGACCCAGCTGGAGCAGCGTGCCTGGAACGAATCTTTTGAAGGCGGTTCCAACATCATTGACGTATACATCCGCTATCTGCGCAAAAAAATAGGGTTCTTCCGCATATTTTGGTATAAAGTATGGATTTTGAGCCTCATACCTGATA
>UQMI01000038.1 GCA_900542045.1 uncultured Blautia sp. | reverse complement strand
GGACGATGGAAACTGTGTGCAGATAGCCGTAAAATATGCGGAAAATTATGGAAACCGTCTGGGAATCTATTTTGACATTGAAGAGGCAGAATGCGTCGCATCAGTGGAAATCGGCCAGGGACTGGGCAGCAGCTCTCAGGTATTCTGGAGTTTAAAGCCATCCAAACTGAGTTTTTTTGATGTGGAAACGGAAAAGAATATCGGCTATCCGGAAAAGTATCAGAAACAGGAAAATGAAACACTGCTGCATGCAGAGCAGCTTTTACATTTGCAGGGGGCGTAGAATGGAACTGGGAAAAACGGAATTGGTGATCTTCGATTTTGACGGAGTGATTATGGATACAGAATGGGCTCATGCAGAGGCCAAGAGACGGATCTGCAGAGCACAGAATTACAGTCTCCCGGAAGATCTGGAACAGTTTGTGGGACGCTCGAACCTGGAATTCTGGGATTTGGTGCTGGAGGCCAATCATTCCGGGGAAAATCCCCGGAAACTGATGGAACTGCAGTATGATATTACGCTGCAGATCCTGGCGAAACGGAAGCAGCCGGAATCGGAAGGACTGACAGAACTGCTGGAGTCCCTGAAGAGAGCGGGTAAAAAGGCCGGGATCTGTTCCGGGTCCGGCAGAAGCTTCATTTTGTATATCCTGGAACAGCTGGGCATCCGATCGTATTTTGATGAGATCATCAGCGGAGATGAGGTATGGCAGCTGAAACCGGCGCCGGATATTTTTCTTTCCATGCTGGACCGGATGCATGTGGAAGCGGAAGACGCCATTGTGGTGGAGGATTCGGCCTCTGGCTGTCTGGCGGCAAGAAGAGCAGGCATTCCCTGCATCGGATATCTGAATGAGGGAAAGAATCTGCAGAATATGAAAGCGGCGGATTTTACGGTAAACCGGCTGAATGAAGTCATGAATTATATCCGTCAGTGAGATTTATGGTTCAAAGACACAGAACAGCTCCGGTGAGATTTGCGGTTTGAAGACACGGATTGCCCGCCGATGAGGGTTTTATTTCCCGGACAGCTGCTCCGGCTGCAGGAACGGCCAGCCATGCAGACGGAGAGATGCTGTCGGTGAAAGTCCGACGCAGGGAGGAAAATCCCGACGGGCTCTGGCAGCACATAGCACAAATTGTTCTGATATTCGAAAAAGGGCGCAGAAGTGAAAAAAATCGACTGAAATCGACAGAAAATTATGATGCAAAACGATAAAATGTCTAAAATATTATCGTGACAAACCAAATAGGGTCTGTTATAATACGAATAAACAAACAGACACGATTTGATTTTCGGCTGGTCTCTATGTAATAATCCGCATCTCTATTTTTATTAATGCTAAATCTGACAGTCATTTCTGAATTCAGTTCTTTTTTAGCAACTCTGTATCTGGCTGCATATCTATATCTTGGACAGCGTGAAAAAAATCCGGTTTCGCCAAACCCGGGAACAGTCATGGAATTCTGACATCTGTGGCGGTGCTGTACATACATTGTAAAATTCTGCTATCATCCGCTTTAAAAATACCATATGCCAGTATTGCTGTCTGAAAGCATCGGTTAGAAATGCCTGGTGGTTTTGGATAAAATATGATACGCTTAAACTGTTCGTAGGAATGGAAATCTGTTTTATTTTGTAAGGTATCAGAGTGCCCAGAAAATTGCCGGGCGCATATTGTGGATGGATGTTTGGCACGAAAGAAAATGAGAAAAACGCCAGATTCTGTCAGAGACAAAAGAATAACAGAGGCAGCTGCCAGCAGGAAAAGGATGCCTGTCTGCGCCAGAAGGTAAAAAGGCAAGGCCGGCATCCGGCCTCTGAGAAGGTACAGAGCCAGATACTTCAGATAAAAGGAGAAAATTATGAAGAGAAATGAGATTCTGATGATTCATGGAACGAATTATAAAGAAATGACCAAGAATCTGCTGGAGACGGCAGACTTGGAAGGACATATACCGGACAGAAACTGCCGGATTGGCATTAAGCCCAATCTGCTGGCACCCACGGAAGCCTCCTGGGGTGCTACTACTCATCCGGAAATTGTGGTCGGCATCCTTGAGTATCTTCAGGAACGGGGAATGAGAAATCTGGTGATGCTGGAAGGATCCTGGGTGGGAGACCGGACAGAGGAAGCTCTTGCGGTCTGCGGCTACCGGGAATTGTCAGAACGCTATCAGGTGAAATTTATCGATACTCAGAAAGACGGGTATCAGAGTTATGACTGTCAGGGAATGAAGCTGAATATCTGCGACAGTGCGAAAAAAATTGATTTTCTGATCAATGTGCCGGTTCTGAAAGGACACTGTCAGACCAGGATCACCTGTGCCCTGAAGAACCTGAAAGGCCTGATCCCCAATAAAGAAAAGCGGCGTTTCCATTCCCTGGGCCTGCACAGACCAATTGCTCATCTGGCTGCGGCGATTCCCCAGGGATTTGTCGTGGTGGATAATATCTGCGGCGATCTGGATTTCGAAGACGGGGGAAATCCTGTGGTGATGAACCGTATCCTGGCGGGCGTGGATCCGGTCCTGATCGATGCCTATGTTTGCGATCTTCTTCATTATAAAAAAGAAGATGTGCCGTATCTGGTCATGGCAGAACAGCTGGGTGTGGGCTGCGGGGATATCCGGACAGCCAGGATCCGCTCCTGCAATGAACCGGAACAGGAAATTGCCGTCAGACGCCGGGAAAAGGTGGTGGAAGTACAAGATAAAGTAGAAGAAGTAGAATCCTGCAGCGCCTGCTATGGATATCTGATCCCGGCACTTGCCATGCTCAAGGAAGAAGGTCTTCTGGATCAGCTCCATGAGAAAATCTGTATTGGACAGGGATACCGGGGAAAGGAGGGCTGTCTGGGTGTCGGAAACTGTACCAGAGGATTTCTGTATTCTCTGGAAGGCTGTCCGCCAACGGAAACGCAGATTTATGAGTTTTTAAAGAAATATCTGCAACACTCTTCGGCAAAAAAGACACTTAAATAGAAAGGGGCTGTGAAAGACAGACGAGACTGCTGCAGCCTGTCTGTTCCTGTGGCAGGTGATGAATGCTGCAGGAAACGGAATACACAGGAAATGTTGGAGGAGTGGAGGGCAGACAGATGAAGAAGAGATGGATAGCAGTGATCGGGATAACTGCGGCGGTGTTTCTTGCCGGCTGTTCCGGGGAGAACGGGACTGCTGACAGTGTCCATGTAACAGAAGTGCAGGACGGGGAAGAGCTGCCAGCTGTGTGGGAGAGTACAGAAGAGCCTGCAATGGAGCTGCTGTACCTCCGGTATGGGAAGGAGCAGGAACTGGATATTTTTGCTGACAGTGACGGAGGCTTTTATCACGCAGGGATTCCGGATGGAAGCCTGTACGATGAAGAGGGCCGGCCGCTTTCCGGGAATGAACTGGAGTCCGGGGATTATGTGGCCGTATACGGAGATGAGATCATGATACAGGAGACCTCTCCCGCAGGAATAGCGGGAGTGACTGCCATGCAGGTGACGGGAAGGGCTGCGGAGGAGGAAATAGAGCAGAAGCTGGAGATCGTTTACGAGATGTATTATTCCGGAGAAGGTTCCGGCACTATGCCCACCCTGTCCCTCAGCTACAGCTATGGACAGATTGCCGAGAAGCAGGCAGCGGCGTCTCCATCGGCCTGGGACTGGACTTATGAGGATCATAAGGGAGAGACCGTCCATGAGGAACAGGCAGAGTCAAAGCTTTCTCTGGAAGAGGATGCCAGTACTCTGATCCTGCCTCTGGAGGTGGATGCACCGGGCTACTGCTTTTTCTTTGATGGTGCGGGAGAGGCGCCCCTGGAGGTGACGGTGACCCGGTATCCGGGCGGACAGGAAGAGGCGGCAAAGGAACTGCCGGCGCAGCTGGAAGGGGAGCAGTTCCATCTGACCGGCTTGGAAAATGGAGATATCTATAAGATCACAGCCCGCTGGGACCTGGGTGAGGATGGAAAAGGCAGCACCACCTATCTGTTCAGAATCCAGGACGAAGCTCCTTATGAGAAGGCGTACCAGCGCTTCCTGGAGTCCACCGGAGGCGGCAGGGCGGAAGACGGATCCAGTCCGGGATATAATCCCCAGGAATGGCTGGATCCTGCGGATTTTGAGACGAAATGAGAGAATCCTGTTCAGATTTCACAAAAAACTGCTGGAAACACTGAGAAATTTCTATTAGACTATTTTAGCACGGTAAAGTAAAATAAAAAAATAGTTGTAAACAGATGTGAACGTGTGCGAATATCGTGCAAAATAGGATGAGAAGAGGAGTAACAGGAAGATGAAAAAGGTAGTGAAATTTGGCGGGAGCTCTCTGGCCAATGCAGAGCAGTTTCAGAAAGTGGGCAATATCATCCGGGCAGATGAAGACCGGTGTTATGTGGTTCCGTCTGCGCCGGGCAAGCGTTTTTCCGATGATGTGAAAGTAACGGACATGCTGTATGACTGTTACCATACGGCAGAAGCCGGCGAGGATTTTACAGGGAAGCTGCAGGCGATCCGGGAGCGTTACGAGGAGATCATCCATGGCCTGAAGATGGACCTTTCTCTGGATGAAGAATTTAAAGGGATCGATGAGAATTTCAGAAACGGAGCCGGAGCAGATTATGCGGCATCCAGAGGAGAATTCCTGAATGGAAAGATTATGGCGGCTTATCTGGGGTATGACTTTATTGATCCGGCTGATGTGATTCGTTTTGATAAGAATGGCAATTTCGACAGCTATAAAACGGATAAGCTTCTGAGCAGACGTCTGGCAAAATGCGATAAGGCAGTTATTCCCGGATTTTACGGGGCCATGGAAGACGGAAAAGTAAAAACTTTTTCCCGGGGCGGTTCGGATGTGACCGGTTCCATTGTGGCAAAAGCCTGTCATGCAGATATATATGAGAACTGGACCGATGTGTCCGGTTTCCTGGTGACCGATCCGAGGATTGTGGAGAATCCGGAAGTGATCGAGACCATTACATACAGAGAACTGCGGGAGCTTTCCTATATGGGTGCTACCGTACTCCATGAGGAGGCTATCTTTCCGGTGAGAAAGGAAGGAATCCCGATTCATATCCTGAATACGAATCATCCGGAAGATCCGGGCACATTTATCGTAGAAAGTACCTGCCGCAAGCCCAAATATACGATTACCGGTATTGCCGGAAAGAGGGGCTTCTGTTCCATCAACATTGAGAAATCCATGATGAACGGAGAGATCGGTTTCGGGCGCAAGGTGCTGCAGGTATTTGAAGATCAGAACATTTCTTTTGAACATATGCCATCCGGTATTGACACTATGACGGTATATGTGCATCAGGAAGAATTCATTGAGAAAGAGCAGCAGGTGATCGCCGGTATTCATCGCGCTGTACAGCCGGATTTTGTAGAAATGGAGTCAGATCTGGCGCTGATCGCTGTAGTGGGCCGGGGTATGAAATCTACCAGAGGAACAGCCGGCCGTATTTTCTCGGCTCTGGCGCATGCGGATGTTAATGTAAAGATGATCGATCAGGGATCCAGTGAGCTGAATATCATCATTGGTGTGGCGGACCGTGACTTTGAACGGGCGATTCGCGCGATCTACGATATTTTTGTGATTACCAGACTGTAAAGAACCGGAAAACTGAAAAAATATAAAATAATGCTTAACAATCCAATTGAATGATGTTATAATGACACCAATTGATGAGTCGAATTTCATCGAAAAGAAGAAAATGATAGAGGCGCGGTCTTTATCAGTACCATGTATGTAAGAACTGAACGAAGGCATATATGGGAAAGGAAATACCGCCGAAGAATCTTTCCTTTCAGTTCAGGGGAGAAGGATTCTGGTACATGACAGAATATGTCCTGTACTGTCACTGATATGTGGAGCGCTATCAACAGGCATTATTTTACCGGGGACATATGTATGACCATGAGCGTTACCAGACTGAGGCAGCTGCTCATGGTCTTTTTGTATAGTGAGGAATCGGAAGGCTCCATTTTGATTTTTCAGTTATACCTGGATATTGCCCGCGCGGCAGCATGTCCGGAAAACACTTGTTTTTCACTGGACGGAGTGCCGGGGAAAAATCACATATGACTGCGGGAAATGAATAAGAAAGAGGGGGAAGACATGAGTACTTCAAAGAGAAAAGTTCTGGCAGGGCTTCTGACGATGGCAGCATTGCTGCTGGTATATACAGTTCCTGTATTTGCTGCAGAAGCGGAAGCTGCACAGCCGGAAATGTATGCGACATTCTGGTCACTGGTGCCGCCGATTGTGGCAATCGCGCTGGCTCTGATCACAAAAGAGGTTTACAGTTCCCTGTTTGTGGGGATTTTGGTGGGAGCCCTGTTTTACTCCGGATTCAGTTTTGAGGGAACCGTGGTGCATATTTTCCAGGGCGGGATTATCAGCGTTCTATCGGACAGCTACAATGTGGGAATCCTGGTATTTCTGGTAATTCTGGGAGCCATGGTGTGCATGATGAACCGGGCCGGAGGCTCGGCTGCGTTCGGAAGGTGGGCATCTGAACACATCAGGAGCCGCGTGGGAGCGCAGCTGGCTACGATCCTGCTGGGTGTTCTGATCTTTATTGACGACTATTTCAACTGCCTGACTGTGGGCAGTGTGATGCGGCCTGTAACAGATAAGTTCAACGTATCCCGTGCCAAGTTGGCGTATCTGATTGATGCAACGGCAGCGCCGGTCTGCATTATTGCGCCGATCTCTTCCTGGGCGGCGGCCGTGACCGGTTTTGTGGAAGGGGAGGATGGGTTTTCCCTGTTTATTCAGGCTATTCCCTATAATTATTATGCGCTGCTCACCATTTTCATGATGATTGCCATGGTGCTGATGCGTGCAGAATTCGGATCTATGGCAGTTCATGAAATGAATGCACAGAAAGGAGATCTGTATACCACACCGGAGCGTCCCTATGCCGATGCAGAGGAGGGTAAAGTGAACAGTCAGGGAAAAGTGATTGATCTGCTGATCCCCATTCTGTCTCTGATCGTCTGCTGTGTCATTGGCATGCTTTATACAGGCGGATTTTTCAGCGGTGTGGGCTTTGTGGAAGCATTTTCCAACAGTGATGCTTCTCTGGGGCTGACCTTTGGCAGTTTCTTTGGCCTGATTATTACTGTTGCACTGTATATGGTCCGGAAAGTTCTGAAATTCAAAGAATGTATGGAATGTATCCCGGAAGGTTTTAAAGCCATGGTGCCTGCCATTTTGATCCTGACCTTTGCCTGGTCTCTGAAGGCCATGACAGACAGTTTGGGCGCGGCAGAATATGTGGCAGGAATGGTGCAGTCAGCGGCAGGCGGACTGATGAATCTCCTTCCTGCAATTATTTTCCTGGTGGGCTGTTTTTTGTCATTTGCCACAGGAACTTCCTGGGGAACCTTCGGAATTCTGATTCCCATTGTGGTGGCTGTATTTGAAAATTCCAACCATACACTGATGATTATTTCTATTTCTGCTTGTATGGCAGGCGCAGTGTGCGGGGATCACTGTTCCCCCATTTCCGATACCACGATTATGTCCTCTGCGGGAGCCCAGTGTGAGCACGTGAACCACGTGTCCACCCAGCTGCCCTATGCGGTAGTGGCAGCCGCCGTTTCCTTTGTTACCTACATTGTGGCCGGATTCGTGCAGAAAGCATGGATCGCTCTTCCGGTGGGAATCCTGCTGATGCTGGGCACCCTGTTTGTAATCCGCTATTGCAGCAAATACAGGGCCGAAGGCTAATGGAACAAAACGACAGGAAATAAAAGACTGCAAATAAAAGGATTTCAGTAAGCAGACAGTTCAAAACAGGAGTCAATGTGATTTGTTTGAATCGCATTGGCTCCTGTTTTATTAATTCTGCGGGAGATAGTTTTATGGGGGAATCGGAGTTCCCAAATGTCGTTATCCGATTCCCCCTGTTTGGGTTCTCTATATTCAGGCCTGCCGGAGATTCTTCTGGGCAGTGGACAGCATCAATTTGATACGGTTCAGCTGGTTTACTTCACTGGCACCCGGATCGTAATCAATGGCTACGATATTGGACTGAGGATACTGTCTGCGCAGTTCCTTGATTACGCCTTTTCCTACAATATGGTTGGGAAGACAGCCAAATGGCTGGGTGCAGACAATATTGGGAGCGCCGCTGTGGATTAGCTCTAGCATTTCCCCTGTCAGGAACCAGCCTTCACCGGTCTGGTTGCCGCCGGAAACAATGGAGCTGGCCATACGGGACAGATCTCGGATGTCCGCGGACGGGGTGAAGTGTTTGCTGGCGGCAAAAGCCTCGTTGGCCGTCTTGCGTACCCATTCAATAGCTTTGATTCCCCAGTTGGCCATAGTAGCAGTGGATTTTTTGCTTCCCAGGTATTTGGCTTTGAAGTTCTGATTATAGAAACAGTAGTTCATGAAATCCAACAGATCCGGCACCACGGCCTCCGCTCCTTCTGACTCCAGCAATTCTGCAAGATGATTGTTGGCAGCGGGCAGAAATTTCACCAGGATTTCACCAACAATCCCTACTCTTGGTTTTACTTCATCGGTGATGGGAATGTTATCAAACTCCTGGATCATTTCCTGGCACATTTTCTTGAAAGTGCCATGACTGCAGCGAGTGCCGGAGACAAAGTCCTGACATTTCTTTTCCCATTTGCGGTGCATCTCATTCACGGATCCCTTTGTAACTTCATAAGGACGCATGCGATAAACACATTTCATCAGAATATCTCCGAATACAGCTCCATAAACAGCCCGCTTCACAAGAGGCAGGGTGATTTTGAATCCGGGATTGCTCTCCAGTCCGCTTAAATTTACAGAGATAACCGGAATTTGGGCCATATCAGCCTTTTCCAGAGCACGGCGGATAAATGCAATATAGTTGGATGCACGGCAGCCGCCTCCGGTCTGGGACATAACAACGGCTACTTTATTCAGATCGTATTTTCCGGAAAGCAGAGCCTGCATAATCTGGCCTACTACCATAAGCGAGGGATAACATGCATCATTATTTACATATTTTAATCCTACATCCACAGCAGATTTATTATCATTGGGCAGAACTTCCAGATGATAGCCACAAGCGTTAAAGGCTCTCTCCAGTATGGAAAAGTGGAAAGGAGACATCTGCGGACAGAGGATGGTATAATCCTTGCGCATCTCTTTCGTGAAAGAAACCTTTTCAATTGAGGAAGGAACGATAGTCCTTGGTTTCTTCTGCATTTCTTTTACCCGGAGAGCTGCCAGCAGGGAACGAATACGGATTCTGGCTGCGCCCAGATTGTTTACCTCATCAATCTTCAGGCAGGTGTAGATCTTGCCGCTGCGATCCAGAATTTCGTATACTTCATCAGTGGTTACGGCGTCCAGTCCGCAGCCGAAGGAATTCAGCTGGATCAGATCCACATCCTCTCTGGTCTTGACGAAATTGGCGGCTGCATAAAGCCGGGAATGATACATCCACTGGTCATTGACACGTAACGGACGCTCCACGGGAACCAGGTGGGAAACGGAGTCTTCTGTAAGGACTGCAACACCATAGCTGTTAATCAGTTCCGGAATACCATGATGGATTTCCGGATCGATATGGTAAGGACGACCGGCCAGTACAATGGCGCGGCGCCCGGTTTCCTCTATGTAACGCAGGGTTTCTTCGCCTTTCTTACGGACATCATCCCTGGCTTTTTCCAGTTCCAGCCATGCCTTATGAGCTGCGGCCTTCACTTCTTCTTTGGGAATATCAGAGAATTCTTCCACCAGACGTTTGGTGAGAATCTCTTCGGAAGTAAATGCCAGGAATGGATTGCGGAAATCAATGGAAGGATCATTCAGTTCATCCACATTATTTTTGATATTTTCCGCATAGGAAGTAACAATGGGGCAGTTATAGTGGTTAACCGCATCGGGAAATTCCTGTCGCTCGTAAGGAATACAGGGATAAAAAATAAACTTCACATCATGCTTTAACAGCCAGGTTACATGGCCATGGGCCAGTTTGGCGGGATAACATTCTGATTCACTGGGAATGGATTCGATTCCCAGCTCGTATATCTTACGGTTGGAGGTGGGAGAAAGCACCACCTGATATTTCAGTTCCGTGAAAAAGGTAAACCAGAACGGATAGTTCTCAAACATATTCAATACCCTGGGGATACCAACTTTTCCTCGGGTTGCTTCCACCGGTGACAGTGGGGAATAAGAAAAGATCCGTTTGTATTTGTAATCAAACAGATTGGGGATCTTCTCTTTGTTCTTTTCCTTTCCAATACCGCGTTCACAGCGATTTCCACTGATGTACTGGCGTCCGCCGCTGAATTTGTTAATGGTAAGACGGCAGTTATTGGTACAACCCTTGCAGTTGGCCATGGTAGTGGTAAACTGCAGTGAATTGATTTTATCAATGGAAAGCATGGTAGTTTCCTTTTCTGGAGTATACCGCTCCCTGGCGATCAGGGCTGCGCCAAAAGCGCCCATGATACCGGCAATATCGGGACGGATGGCCTCACAATTGGCAATTTTTTCAAAACTTCTGAGAACGGCATCGTTATAGAAAGTACCGCCCTGTACCACGATATGTTTTCCCAGCTCAGAGGCATCGGATACTTTGATTACCTTATAAAGAGCGTTTTTGATCACGGAATAGGCCAGGCCGGCGGAAATGTCAGAAACTTCTGCCCCTTCTTTCTGTGCCTGTTTTACTTTGGAGTTCATAAATACGGTACACCGGGTACCCAGGTCAATGGGATGCTTGGCGTACAGAGCCGCTTTGGCAAAATCCTGTACGGTATAATTCAGGGATTTCGCAAAGGTCTCGATGAAAGATCCGCAGCCGGATGAACATGCCTCATTGAGCAGTACGCTGTCTACGGTCTGATTCTTAATCTTGATACACTTCATGTCCTGACCGCCAATATCCAGAATGCAGTCTACTTCCGGGTCAAAAAACGCAGCGGCATAGTAATGAGATACGGTTTCCACTTCCCCTTCATCCAGCATAAGAGCAGCCTTGATCAGCGCTTCTCCATATCCGGTGGAACAGGAATAGGCAATCCTGGCACTGGAAGGAAGTTTGTCATAAATTTCCTGAACAGCGCGAATCGTGGTCTTTAACGGGCTTCCATCATTATTGCTGTAGAAAGAATAAAGCAGAGTTCCGTCTTCACCCACCAGGGCAGCCTTGGTAGTGGTGGAACCTGCGTCAATACCCAGATAGCAGTTGCCTTCGTATTGTTCCAATGAACCGGTGGCCACGTTATATTGGCTCTGGCGTTCATCAAAAGCCCGGTATTCTTCTTCCGAAGCAAACAGGGGCTCCATACGTTCCACTTCAAATTCCAGCTTGATATTGGAAGCCAGACGTTTCTGCAGTTCTGAGAGAGACACGCAGACGTCTTCTTTTGCATTTAATGCGGAACCAATGGCTGCAAATAAGTGAGAATTTTCGGGAACAATGGTGTGTTCTTCATCTAATTTCAGAGTGCGGATGAATGCATTTTTTAGTTCAGATAAAAAGTGCAGGGGTCCTCCCAGGAACGCCACATGTCCGCGAATCGGCTTGCCACAGGCCAGACCGCTGATGGTCTGATTGACAACGGCCTGAAAAATAGACGCTGCCAGGTCTTCCTTGGTGGCGCCATCATTGATCAAAGGTTGGATATCACTTTTTGCAAATACGCCGCAGCGCGCGGCAATGGGGTAAAGGGCTTTGTAATTTTTGGCGTATTCGTTCAGCCCGGAAGCATCACACTGGAGCAGGGATGCCATCTGATCAATGAAGGATCCGGTACCGCCGGCACAGATGCCATTCATACGCTGTTCAATGTTGCCCCCCTCAAAATAAATGATCTTGGCGTCTTCACCGCCTAACTCAATGGCCACATCTGTTTTGGGTGCCAGTGTCTGCAGGGAGGTGGATACGGCGATCACTTCCTGTACAAACGGTACTTCCAGATGGTTGGCCAGTGTAAGACCGCCGGAACCGGTGATGACCGGGCTGACAGTCTGTTCTCCCAGCTTGTCGATCGCTTTTCCCAGTAGAGCTGCCAGGGTTTCCTGGATATTGGCAAAATGCCGCTCATAATCCGCAAAAAGAAGCTCCCCTTGAGGGGAAAGGACAGCTATTTTGACAGTGGTAGAACCAATATCAATTCCTAACGTATAGTGATTCATAAAATTATTACATCCTTTTTATTTAGTATATATAGTATTATGTCAACAGCTTATTGCTAATTATGTAACATTATACGACAACAATTTTGAAATGACAACCGGCATTTTTATGAAAATGGATAAAAAAAGTATAAATTATAAAACCCGTGAAAAATCAAGGAAGAATCGAAGGTTTGCTTAAATCAACGGGAAGAAGGCAAGTGCCACTTGAATTTCCCAATCTTTCAGGCTATACTGTACAGGATGTCTGGGGATAGAGACTTTTCATAAAGAATAAGACTGCAAACAAGATCAAAGATGGAGGAATTTATGTATCATATATTAAAGACAGAAGGGCGGGCCAAGCGAGCCCGGATGGAAACCGTTCATGGAGTGATTGAGACGCCGGTATTTATGAATGTGGGGACTGCGGCAGCCATTAAAGGCGCTGTATCCACCATGGATCTCTATGAGATCGGCACCCAGGTGGAACTGTCCAATACGTATCATCTTCATGTGCGTCCTGGGGATCAGGTGGTGAAAGATATGGGAGGACTGCATAAGTTTATGAACTGGGAGCGGCCGATCCTTACCGATTCCGGCGGATTCCAGGTGTTTTCTCTGGCCGGATTGCGGAAAATAAAAGAAGAAGGAGTTTATTTTCATTCTCATGTGGACGGACGGAAAATTTTTATGGGTCCCGAAGAAAGTATGCAGATTCAGTCGAATCTGGCATCCACCATTGCCATGGCTTTTGATGAATGCCCTTCCAGTGTGGCAGATCGGGCGTATGTCCAACATTCAGTGGACCGGACCAGTCGATGGCTGCAGCGCTGCAAGATAGAGATGCAGCGGCTGAACGGATTGGAAGATACCATCAATCCCCATCAGCTTTTGTTTGGGATCAATCAGGGAGCAATCTATGACGATATTCGCATCAGTCATGCAAAGACCATTGCAGATATGGATTTGGATGGTTACGCAGTGGGAGGACTGGCGGTGGGAGAGAGCCATGAGCAGATGTACTGGATCCTGGATCAGGTGGTGCCGTATCTGCCCAAAGAAAAACCTACTTATCTAATGGGGGTTGGTACACCAGCCAATATTCTGGAGGCAGTGAGCAGGGGAGTGGATTTCTTCGACTGCGTTTATCCGTCAAGAAATGGAAGGCATGGACATGTGTATACGAATCAGGGAAAACGGAATCTGTTCAATGCCAAATACGAGCGGGATCCCCGTCCCATTGAAGAAGGCTGTCAGTGTCCGGCCTGCCGTCATTACAGCCGGGCGTATATCCGTCATCTTCTGAAAGCCAAGGAGATGCTGGGCATGCGTCTGTGTGTGTTGCACAATCTGTATTTCTATAACCATATGATGGAAGAAATACGGGATGCCCTGGATGCGGGAAATTACGAGCAGTACAAGGCGCACAAACTGGAGCAGATGCGCTCCGGCGGCGCGTGAGACTGCAGGGAAAGGTTCGATTTCAGTCAGCGGGCAGAATCAAATCATCTATTCTGCGCACATGCAGGCAGGATGCAGTGTAGATCGTCTCCCGGCCTGCGGATCACAGATAATTACGAAAATCCGCGAAAGAGATGGGAAAGGACTTGAAGAAATCGGAAATTTTGTGTATGATAGACTATAACGCTATAAGTAAGTAGGAGGAGAGAATTCATGCAGATGATTTTTGCCACAGCAAGTGGCGGTGGAGCAGCAATGATGGGAACAGTTCTCTGGCTGGTGGTATTATTTGGTATTTTATATTTCCTGATGATCCGTCCCCAGAAGAAGGAGCAGAAGCGTGTGAATGCCATGCTGGCAAATATGGAAGTAGGCGACAGTATCGTGACTACCAGCGGCTTTTATGGTGTGATCATTGATCTGACGGAAGAGGATGTGATCGTGGAGTTCGGGAATAACAGAAACTGTCGTATTCCTATGAGAAAGGCAGCCATTGCCGAAGTGGAGAAAGCTGAGGTTGCGTCTGCAGCACCTGCCAAGACCGAAGAAAAGAAAGAAAAAGAGAAAAAAGAAAAATAATACCAAGGGAAGCAGAATAGCCGGAACGGTTTTTCTGCTTCTTTTCATACAAAAGTCCGGCACTTTTTTGTAGTACTGTGTTGAAAAATATAAAGTTTTAGAGTATGATATAAAAATATCAGAGTATAGATGGGAAAGGAATGAGGATATGGAGCACAAAATTGCATTGATTCCCGGTGACGGAATCGGTCCTGAAATTGTGAGAGAAGCGAAAAAAGTTTTGGACAGGGTATGTGAGATTTATCACCATACCTTTATATATTCGGAAATATTATTGGGCGGCGCGTCCATAGATGTACATGGAGTACCATTGACAGATGAAGCAGTTGCAAATGCAAAAGCACAGGATGCAGTGCTGATGGGCTCCATAGGAGGCGATGCTGCGACATCGCCCTGGTATCAGCTGGAGCCTTCCAAGCGTCCGGAGGCAGGGCTGTTGCGGATTCGAAAGGAATTGAATCTGTTTGCCAATCTGCGGCCGGCATATCTGTATCAGGAATTAAAAGATGCCTGCCCGTTGCGGGATGACATTATCGGAGATGGTTTCGATATCATGATCATGCGGGAACTCACTGGCGGACTGTATTTCGGAAAACGCTGGACGGAAGATTTGGGAGGTGTGCGAAGGGCCACAGATACTCTGGTCTATGATGAGAATGAGATCCGCAGGATCGCCATTAAGGCCTTTGACATTGCCATGAAGCGCAGAAAGAAAGTAACCAGCGTAGATAAGGCTAATGTGCTGGATTCTTCCCGGCTGTGGAGAAAAGTTGTGGAAGAAGTGGCAAAAGACTATCCGGAGGTTACGCTGGAGCATATGCTGGTTGATAACTGTGCCATGCAGCTGGTACGTAATCCCGGTCAGTTTGACGTGATCCTTACGGAGAATATGTTTGGTGATATTCTGTCTGACGAGGCCAGCATGGTTACCGGTTCGATAGGAATGCTGTCTTCTGCTAGCTTAAATGAAACGAAATTTGGCCTTTACGAGCCAAGCCATGGTTCTGCACCGGATATTGCCGGACAGAACAAAGCAAATCCCATTGCAACGATTCTGTCAGCGGCTATGATGCTGCGCTATTCCCTGGATTTGGATCAGGAAGCAGATGCAGTGGAAGCGGCGGTACAGGAAGTGTTGACTGCCGGCTATCGTACCGGTGATATTATGTCGGAAGGCTGTCAGTATGTGGGAACCAGTGAAATGGGAGATATGATCGCGAAAGCATTGAAATAAACAGAGATTCGGAGGAGTGAAAGAAATGAGAAGTGATGCAGTAACAAAAGGAATGCAGCAGGCACCGCACCGTTCATTGTTTAATGCATTGGGCCTGACAAAAGAAGAAATGGACCGTCCACTGGTGGGGATTGTAAGTTCTTACAACGAAATTGTACCGGGACACATGAATTTGGACAAAATTGTAAATGCAGTAAAGCAGGGCGTTGCAATGGCCGGTGGAACCCCTATTGTATTTCCTGCTATTGCAGTCTGTGATGGAATTGCCATGGGACATATTGGCATGAAATATTCCCTGGTTACCCGAGATCTGATCGCGGATTCCACAGAGGCTATGGCATTGGCACATCAGTTTGATGCATTGGTTATGGTACCAAACTGTGACAAGAATGTTCCGGGATTATTGATGGCTGCAGCGCGCATTAATGTACCCACAGTGTTCGTCAGTGGAGGACCTATGTTAGCCGGACATGTAAAGGGACACAAAACCAGCCTCTCCAGCATGTTTGAAGCGGTGGGAGCTTACGCAGCGGGAACTATGACAGAAGAAGATGTGACAGAATATGAAATGAAGACCTGTCCTACCTGTGGTTCCTGTTCTGGTATGTATACAGCCAACAGCATGAACTGCCTGACGGAAGTGCTGGGCATGGGTCTGCAGGGAAATGGAACCATTCCGGCAGTTTATTCTGAGCGAATTCGTCTGGCTAAGCATGCGGGTATGAAGGTAATGGAAATGTACGAAAAAAATATCCGTCCCAGAGATATTATGACAGAGAAGGCCATTCTGAATGCATTGACTGTTGACATGGCTCTTGGATGTTCAACGAATAGTATGCTTCATCTTCCGGCTATTGCCCATGAAGTGGGGATGGACTTTGATATCAGCTTTGCCAATGAGATCAGTGAGAAAACTCCGAATCTCTGTCATCTGGCTCCGGCTGGACCGACTTATATTGAAGATCTCAATGAAGCTGGCGGCGTATACGCAGTGATGAATGAGCTGAACAAAAAGGGTCTGCTCTATACAGATTGTATGACAGTGACTGGAAAAACAGTGGGAGAGAATATTAAAGGATGTGTCAATAAGAATCCGGAAGTGATCCGTCCCATTGATCATCCTTATAGCGAGACCGGCGGTCTGGCCGTGCTCAAGGGGAATCTGGCTCCGGATGGCGGTGTTGTAAAACGTTCCGCAGTGGTTCCGGAAATGATGGTTCATGAGGGACCGGCCCGGGTATTTGACTGTGAAGAGGATGCCATTGCAGCTATCAAAGGCGGCAAAATTGTGGCAGGAGATGTGGTTGTAATTCGCTATGAGGGCCCCAAGGGAGGTCCAGGTATGCGTGAGATGCTCAATCCCACATCTGCCATTGCCGGAATGGGTCTGGGATCCAGTGTGGCTTTGATTACAGACGGACGTTTTTCCGGTGCATCCCGGGGAGCATCTATTGGTCACATTTCTCCAGAGGCTGCAGTAGGCGGTCCGATTGCTCTGGTGGAAGAAGGTGACCGGATCGCCATTAATATTCCTGACTTATCCATAGAACTGAAAGTATCTGATGAAGAGCTGGAAGCGCGCAGAGCTAAATGGCAGCCGAGACAGCCAAAAGTGACCACCGGATATCTGGCCAGGTATGCGGCTATGGTTACTTCCGGCAACAGAGGTGCAATTCTTCAGGTACCGGAAACTAAATAAGAAAGGACGAAAGACGGATGCTGTTAACAGGAGCAGAAATAATTATTGAATGCTTAAAAGAGCAGGGGGTGGATACGGTTTTTGGATATCCCGGTGGAGCAATCCTGAACGTATATGATGCCCTGTATAAATATAAAGACCAGATCAATCACGTGCTGACTTCTCATGAGCAGGGGGCGGCACATGCAGCTGACGGTTATGCCAGAGCCACCGGTAAAGTGGGGGTATGTTTCGCTACCTCCGGACCCGGGGCTACCAATCTGGTAACCGGTATTGCCACAGCAGCTATGGATTCTGTTCCCATGGTGGCCATTACGGCAAATGTGGCAAATAATCTGCTGGGTAAAGATTCTTTTCAGGAGGTAGATATTGCGGGAATTGTAATGCCTGTGACAAAGCACAGCTACATCGTAAAAGATGTGAAGCAGCTTGCTACCACTATCCGAAAAGCTTTTTATATTGCCAGGAGCGGAAGACCAGGGCCTGTGCTGGTGGATGTGCCAAAAGATGTCACAGCTGCCAAATATGAATATGAGCCCAAACGTCCGGCCACAGTAAATCGTGTGACGGAGGAGATCCGCACAACAGATCTGAAAAAGGCTGCAGATATGATCGCACAGTCCAAACGCCCTTATATTTTTGTAGGAGGCGGTTCTGTGATATCGGGCGCTTCAAAGGAGATCCGGGAGCTGGCTTATCGGATCCAGGCGCCGGTTTGCGATAGCCTGATGGGAAAAGGCGCATTCAGCGGAGAGGAAGAATTGTATACCGGTATGATCGGTATGCATGGGACAAAAACATCAAATCTGGGTGTCTCCAAATGCGATTTGCTCATTGTACTGGGAGCACGGTTCAGTGAACGTGTGACCGGAAATGCTTCCAAATTTGCAAAAGATGCAAAGATATTACAGGTGGATATTGATGCAGCGGAAATCAACAAAAATATCATTGTGGACGCTTCCATTGAGGGAGATGTAAAAGAAGTTGTACGCAGACTCCTGGAATATGTGGAACCAAAGCAAAATGAGGAATGGCTGGCCTACATCAATGAATTGAAAAACAAATATCCTCTGCAATATGATCACACTCAACTGACTGGACCATATATTATTGAGAAACTGTATGAGCTGACGAAGGATCAGGATACAATCATTACTACCGATGTGGGACAGCATCAGATGTGGACAGCGCAGTATTACAAATTTAAGAAACCAAGGACGTTCCTGACTTCCGGCGGACTGGGAACTATGGGTTATGGACTGGGAGCGGCTATTGGAGCGAAAATGGGATGTCCGGAGAAAACCGTGGTGAACATTGCTGGCGATGGTTGTTTTCGTATGAATATGAATGAGCTGGCAACTGCTGCCCGCTGCGGTCGGCCATTGGTACAGATTGTTTTGAATAATCATGTATTGGGTATGGTACGTCAATGGCAGACACTGTTTTATGAGAAACGATATTCCAGTACAGTGCTTAATGACCAGGTAGATTTTGTAAAAGTGGCAGAAGCTTTGGGTGTCAAAGGAAAACGAATCACCAGAATGGACGAAGTAGAACCGGCATTGAAGGAGGCATTGGCTTCCGAAACACCGATCCTGCTGGATTGTTGGATTGATCAGGATCTGAGCGTATTCCCCATGGTGCCTGCAGGAGCCAGTATTGAAGAAGTGTTTGATGAGGAGGATTTGAAACATGAGCAGGGTGTATAATTTTTCTGCCGGACCGGCAGTGTTGCCGGAAGAGGTATTACAGGAAGCTGCAGATGAAATGATGGATTACCGGGGATGTGGAATGTCTGTAATGGAAATGAGTCATCGTTCCAAGGTTTTTCAGCAGATATTAGATGAGGCAGAAGCAGATTTAAGAGATTTGATGCAGATTCCGGAAAATTATAAAGTACTGTTTCTGCAGGGAGGGGCATCTCTGCAGTTCGCCATGATTCCCATGAATCTGATGAAGAACCGGGTGGCAGATTATATCGTCACAGGTCAATGGGCCAAAAAAGCATGGCAGGAGGCGTCCAAATACGGTAAGGCCAATAAGATTGCTTCTTCAGAAGATAAGACATTTTCTTATATTCCGGATTGTTCCGATTTGCCCATCAGCCCGGATGCGGATTATGTTTATATTTGTGAAAATAATACCATTTATGGAACAAAATATAAAAAACTGCCGAACACCAAAGGAAAACTTCTGGTGTCAGATGTATCCTCCTGTTTTCTGTCTGAGCCGGTAGATGTGAGTCAATATGGAATTATCTATGGCGGCGTACAAAAGAATATTGGACCTGCCGGCATGGTTATTGCCATTGTACGGGACGATCTGATTACTGACGATGTGCTTCCGGGAACACCTACCATGATGAAATATAAGACCCAGGCGGATGCAGGATCCCTGTATAATACGCCGAACTGTTATTGTATTTATATGTGCGGTAAAGTTTTCAAATGGCTAAAAAAGATGGGCGGTCTGGCAGCGATGAAAGAGCGCAATGAGAAGAAGGCTGCGATCCTTTATGATTTTCTGGACAGCAGCAGTCTGTTCCATGGAACTGTGGTAAAGGAAGACCGCTCTCTGATGAATGTACCTTTTGTAACCGGAGATGCAGATATGGATGCTAAATTTGTGCAGGCAGCCACTGAGGCAGGCTTTGTGAATCTCAAAGGACACAGAACAGTGGGCGGAATGCGCGCCAGCATTTATAACGCTATGCCGGTGGAAGGTGTAGAGAAGCTGGTGGCCTTTATGAAAAAATTCGAGGAGGAGAATCGGTAGTATGTTTCAGTATCATTGCTTAAATCCCATTTCTCAGAAAGGCCTGGACAATTTTCCGGATCAGTACCGCGAGATAGATTCTATGGAAGGGGCAGACGCAGTTCTGGTCAGAAGTGCAAAAATGACAGAAATGGATATTCCGGATTCGGTGGTAGCAATTGGCCGGGCCGGGGCCGGAGTGAATAATATTCCGGTATCAGATTGCTCGGAAAAGGGAATCGTAGTATTTAATACGCCAGGAGCCAATGCCAATGGTGTGAAGGAACTGGTAATTGCCGGAATGCTGCTTGCATCCAGAGACATTGTAGGCGGCATCGAATGGGTAGAACGGGAAAAAGATGAAAAAGACATCGGAAAACTGGCAGAGAAGCAGAAAAAACAGTTTGCCGGCTGTGAGATTTCCGGAAAGAAACTGGGAATCATTGGACTTGGGGCTATTGGAGCCATGGTGGCCAATGCAGCAGTACATCTGGGAATGGAAGTGTATGGATACGATCCCTACATCTCTATCGATGCGGCTTGGAATCTGTCCCGTTCCATTAAGCACATTAAAAGTGTGGAAGAAATTTACAGAGAATGCGATTACATCACAATTCATGTGCCGCTTCTGGAGTCTACCAGAAAGATGATCAGCCGGGAAGCCATTGCGATGATGAAGGAAGGTGTGGTACTTCTGAATTTTGCCAGAGATCTTCTGGTGGATGAAGAGGCATTGATCGAAGCATTAAATGCAGGAAAGATCAAGAAATATGTAACAGACTTTGCCAATCCCCTGGTGGCCGGGGCAGCCAATACGCTGGTGACGCCTCATCTGGGCGCTTCCACAGAAGAGGCAGAAGAAAACTGTGCGGTTATGGCAGTGAAAGAACTGCGGGATTTTCTGGAAAATGGAAATATTAAGAATTCCGTAAACTTTCCTAACTGTGATATGGGTACCTGTGTTTCCGTGGGACGCATTGCCATTACCCATAAAAATGTTCCCAATATGATCAGTCAGTTTACCAAGATCCTTGGTTCAGAGGGATTGAATATTGCTGATATGACCAACAAGAGTAAAGGGGAATATGCTTACACGCTGATTGATTTGGAGAGCGCTGCATCCAAAGAGGCTCTGGATGAGTTGAAGGCTGTGGAAGGTGTGGCTAAAGTCAGAGTAATTCAATAGGAGTTTTTATGAAATCCTCTCTATGGAAACGATTCGATTCGGCTGTGCCCGCTAGGTGGAAGAAAATTGTGCGCTGGCACAGACGGTTCCGATCTTTATACAGGAATCGGAAACGTCTCAGAAATCAGATATTATGGCTGTGGAATCGAGCAAAGAAAAAATAAAAATAATTTTGCGGCATCGAGCCAAAAAACAAAAAACGGTTCTGTCCAGTAAGGGCGGAACCGTTTTTCATAGTGAGACTGGCGGTAAAATGTTAGAAAAACTGTTACCAGATAAATCTGCCGGCAGAATATTGTTCGTTGTCTGTGGGGGAGTGACCGTATAAAACATTCCTGATTTTCTTCTTCTGGCCGGAAATCAGGTGTAGTTTGGGAATTTCAGGATCAAAAATAGTGAGTTGTCGGAAATAACTTTGGGTTAATACGTGATTAGGATTGCGTTTCTTTTTGGTTTAGAGAAATAAGAAACACAGATGACATCACAAATATAAAACCCAAAAGATCTGTCATCTGAAATTTTGTTTTTAACCATACAGTTGTTACAATGGTAGCTATTACAGGTTCAATACATGCAATCATAGAAGCGTGTATATTACCTATTCGTTTTACGCCGGTAAGATAACAATAAAATCCAGAGATTGTTCCCAGGAACAGTACGAAAGCAGTTGCAAAAAAGGTCTGTTCGTCTAAAATGAGTGAAACCTTCCATGGACGTTTGAATACCAGCATGATTATGCCTCCAATGAGCATTCCCCATCCGAGCGTCAGCAGTGTAGAATATTTTTTCAACAACCAGGCAGGTTGAAGCGTGTAGACAACAAGTGTGATTGCAGAAATTATTCCCCATAGCAGTGCCTTGGTCGGAAGAACAAGATCGTGGATGTTCCCATGGGTTGCCAGAATAAAAGTACCCACCATGCAGCAAAATAGAGCCATTAATTCGTAGGGCTTAGGAGGGCAATGCATGCGTATACATGTATAAGCAAGGATCATAGCCGGGCCGGTATATTGCAGGATCGTTGCGATTCCTGCATTCGAATACTGCACAGTTGCAAAATAAGAATACTGACTGAGCATCATCCCGATGGTGCCGAAGATCAGAATATCTCTTCTGCTACGGGGATGTTTCCATATATCCAGTACATGTTCTTTGTATCGGATAGCCATTCCAAAGAGAATGAGAATGCCGGAACCGGTTAACCGAACAGTAACCAACCAGTCAGGGGTTGCGTTTTTATACTGGAATAAGAACTGGCCGCAGTTTCCGGAAATACCCCATAAAACTCCGGCCAGCAATACCAGGAGGATTCCTAATGACTGATGATTATTTTTATTTTTTGTATGTTCTTTCATCCTGTTTTTTTAAAGGAAAGTAAGGGGTGCCGGGTTTATTCAACCCGGCATCTCTTTGGAAACTGGTAAATGGAATGCTATGTTGCTTACAGGCTCTTTACATAATCAACTGCGGATGCAGCATCAGAAGTATATACAGCATTTACTTTTTCACCGAAGGCATTTGTTACTGGCGCTCCGCCTACCATATAGACAGCGTCAATTCCAGCTTCTTTACATGCAGCAATAATCTCTTCCATATATTCCATGGTTGTTGTCAGCATAGCAGACATACCAACAATGTCGGCGTTATGTTCTTTGGCGGCTTTGACAAATTCTTCTTTTCCAACATCAATCCCTAAATTGACTACTTTGTATCCGGCGCTTTCCAGCATCATAACTACAAGATTTTTTCCGATATCGTGAAGATCGCCCTTTACGGTTCCGATTACTACTGTTCCGCGAGGGGTGAAGTCATCGCCTGTCAAAAGCGGTTTTACAATATCCATACCTGCATTCATGGCTTCTGCCGCCATTAAAACTTCAGGGACAAACATTTCTCCTTCTGAAAACAGTTTACTTACAATATCCATACCTGCAACCAGTCCATTATTAATAATATCAATTGGTGCAGCGTTTTCTCTCAGTGCGGCATTCACTTCATTGACAACACCAGTGTCGTTTCCGTTTACAACATGTTCGCTCATAATAGAATAATTAATCATATTTTTTTCCCTTTCTATTCTTTCAGACTTATTTCATCTGTTTCACGGATTAAGAGTTACGTAATTCAGGCTGCATTAAAGGGCAAGCTTTGTTCCGATTCCTTTTTCAATGGCTAAGTCGAAAATTGCGCGAGCTACGGTAACATCGCATACAGACATACCAATATTACTGCATACAATGAGTTCATTCTTAGATGTGCGCCCTTCTTTTAATCCTCCCAGGATCTCACCTGTTTGTGCATAAACTTTTGGTAATCCCTTGTCTGCAGGGAAATATCCCATTTGCGCAAAAAGTTCGTGCTCATCTATACTGTCTACGATATATTTATCCGCTCTGTACTGCGTTTTTAAATCAAAGAAGGTGTTCATATCGCAGGGAACGATTGTCTGGCCTGGAGAAATCCACTCATCTTTTACCACGCAGAGAGGATCTCTTAATATAATCGTTGCAGAACTCATAACTTCGCATTTTTCTGCGATTTCTTTTGGATCTGTGGTTTTCACAATTTCAACATCAATTTCCGGTTGGATATCTGCAATCAGTTTATCAGACATATCTTCGATCACATCGTAGATATAGATTTTCTTTAGATTTTTCAAGGTCTTTGTAACAAACCGAACGTGGTTACGTCCCTGAACGCCGCATCCATACATTCCGAAATATTCTGCATTGGGATGAAGAGCTGCTGCAGCAAGAACGGTAACTGCGGGAGTACGCATTGCAGTTAACCATGTACAGTCCATAACGGCGATTGGGACACCAGAGAGAACATCGTTTAAGACAAGGAGTCCCGTTGTCTGGGGAAGATTATATTTCTTGGGATTCTGTGGGAAACATTCGATCCATTTGCAACCAAGGGCGCGAAGTTCAGGCACATAAGCAGGCATTGCATGAAAAAATACTTCAGTCCATGGATGAATGCCAATTTTAGCAGGCATTTCATAATCTTTTTTGCCATGTGCAATTAAAGTTTTATTTACGATATCCAGGATATCATCCTGAGTAAGCCCAATGTTTTCGCATTCGTCTTTGGTAAGATATAGAATTTGTTTACCCAGATCAATACTTTTTCCATAATTTTCACGATCTTTTTCAAAAAAAACATGCTGTTCATAATTTTTCATTGCGGCAACCTCCTATTTATTTGCGCTTACTGCGACTGCGTAAAAATAAAACAATATGGATGGGATTTGTACTTTGACTTAATTTAAATGCAAGAGGCGTGCCAAAAATGATTTCTCTGCAAAAAAATATGAGAAAAAATGAAAAAAGCCAAAATACTTCATATTAAAAGGGAAATCATAAAAGAATAACCAGAAGTAAAAAATGTAGGAAAAGTATCTTCGCTCCTGTGTGTATAAAAAGAAAAAAAGTGTACAAAAAGACAAAAAATATATTTTTAGACAAAATAAAATATTGTAAAATAAAGTATGAAAAATAAATGGAAATAAAAATAAATTATATTTTTTATAAGAGAAAACAGGTATAATATCAGTCGATATTGAACAAAAAAACGAAAATCTGATTAAAATCTTTGAATTTTATATAAAATGGCACAGAACTTGCATATATAAATAGACAGATGGATTTGTACTTGTGCGTGTATAATCTGGATGCGTGGCTTCCAGGAAAAATGTCTATGAAAAGTTTAAAGAAAAGGAGAAAATTATGGATAATATCAGCTATTATGCTTCAAGAAAGCAATTAGGAATTGATGTGTTTACACCGGATCAGTGCGCTATGATTCATCAGGCAGTTTTGGAAGTACTCAAAGAAGTTGGCGTAGATGTACATAATGAGAAGGCGCTTGATATTTTAAAGAAGGGAGGTGCTTTTGTAGACGGATGTAGAGTTCGCTTTCCGGCTTCTATGGTAGAAAAAGCATTAAAATCGGCTCCCTCTCAGGTAACCATCTATGGACGTGATATGGAAAGTAAGATGATTCTGGGAGGTAAACGGTTTTATTATGGAGCAGGACCTACAGTTATTAATACTCTAGATCCCTTTACAGGAGAAAGAAAAATTCCGCAATATGAAGATACATGCCGGGCTGTAAAGGTAATGGACGCTCTTCCCAATATTGATTACTTGATGGATTTTGGCACCATCAGTGGTGTGGAGACGCCAATTTTGGATGTTTATTGTTTTAAAGCCATGTTTGAAAACTCTCCGAAGCCGATTCTTCATTGGGCTTATAACAGGGACAATACATTGTCAATGATTGAAATGGGTACAAAAGTTCGGGGAAGTCTGGAAGAACTTGAAAAATATCCATTTTTTGCTCTTTATTCAGAACCTATTACGCCATTGGTGCATGAGAATGAAGGTCTGGACGTTATGATGACCATGGCGGAACATGGGCTGCCTGCCGTATATACATCAGCGGCACAAGCGGGAATGACAGCTCCTGTAACCCTGGCAGGTACAATGGTTATTGAACTGGCAGAGTCATTATCCGGTTTGGTAGTCAATCAGTTGATCAAGGAAGGCGCTCCATATGTAATGGGCGGTGTATGTACTTGTGTAGACATGGCTTCTATGCAGATTACTTATGGTTCTCCTGAATTTAATTTGCTTCAGGGTGGGTTGAGCAGTATGTCTCAGTACTATAATCTTCCTGTTTTCACAACGGCAGGCTGTTCGGATTCTAAGTGTCTGGATCAGCAGAGTGGTATTGATATTGCCACAAGTGTATTGATGTCAGCCCTTTATGGTGGAAACTTGATTCATGATGTAGGTTATATGGAATCTGGTTTGCTCACTTCTCTGGAGGCATTGGTTATTGCAGATGAAGTAATTGGACAGACAAAGAGAATTATCAAAGGTATTGAAGTATCAGAAGAATCTCTGTCTCTTGATACGATCAAGAAGGTTGGCCCTGGAGGAAACTTCCTGGCAGAACGAGAAACATTCAATAAGTTCAAGACAGAATGGTGGTTGCCAAAACTGTTTAACCGTAAAGTATATGCGAAATGGGAAGCCGATGGAAAACCAGAACTGAAAGACCTTGCAAATGTAAAAGTCAGGAAGATTTTGGAAACACATCAGCCGAAACCTTTGGCGGAAGAAGTAATAAAGGCATGTGATGAGATTTTAAGTAATTTGGTGGCAAAATGTAAATAATGATGAGATAGGTTGATATTTATAAATAGTTGGAAAACGGTACGAATAAATGATTACCAGGAATCGAGAATCGGGAAGTAGTTGTATCAGGCGCAGAACTCCTGGCTGTTTATTCGTACCGAAGTAAAAATTATCAGACTTGTTCATCTATGAAAGGAGGGACATATGGTGAAAGAGGGTAATCATCAATCAAAAAAAGGTTTTTTTGATATCGTGAATAAATGGGTTTTGTTTATGTCTGGAGGTGCGCTGATATTCTTTGTTGCATTCGGAGCAATTGCGACAGAACAGTTCGCAAAAGGCGCAAATGCCGCTCTTGGATTTGTAACAAAATATTTTAGCTGGTTCATTACGCCAGTTGCGTTTTTCACAGTTATCTTTTGCCTTTGGGCTGCATTCAGTAAATATGGAAAGATTCGTCTTGGCGGACCAGATGCAAAGCCTACGATGAGCAAACCGGTGTGGTTTGCGATTACTCTTACTTCTGGTATTGCAGTAGGAATCAACTATTATTGTGTTTACGAACCAGTATGGATGGCGCAGAATCCGCCGCCGTTTATGGACATTGATCCAATGTCGGCGGATGCAGTGTATACATCCATGAAATATACATTCCTCCACTGGGCGCTGCACCCTTATGCTATTTATACGGCAATCGGTGTATGTCTTGTGTTCTTAATTTACAATGGCAAGCAAAAATTCTGTGTATCCAGTTCGTTGTATCCCCTGATTGGCGAGAAAGCGTATGGAAGATGGGGGGATGTGATTAATGCATTATCTATTTTCGCAATTATTGGCGGTATTGCCACATCTATGGGATTCGCCACCCTTCAGATTTCCAGGGGATTGGATATTATTGTAGGGTTTGAAAGCAATGCATTGAATTGGTTTATAATTATTGTATTTGTTGGAGTATTTTATATTGCATCAAGTGTTACTGGAATTCATAAAGGCATCAAGTATGTTAGTAATGCAAATACTATTTTGTATTTTGTACTATTACTTTTTGCTTTTCTTGTAGTAGATCCTTTTGGAGTATGTGAAATGATCATAACAACAGTGGGTATGTATCTGCAAGATTTTCTGGAGATGTCCCTTTTCCTGGATCCCGTGGCGAGAACAGGCTGGGTGGGAGACAATAATGTTTTCTTCAATACTTGGTTCTTTGTATTTGCACCATTGTGTGGTCTGTTCTTTGTGAAATTGGCATATGGTCGTACTATCCGAGAGTTTGTTATGGTAAATCTGATTGCGCCGTGTGTTTTTATCTTTGCGTGGTTCGGTATTTTCGGAAGTGGAAGTCTTCTCTTGGAACTGGGTGGAGATTCCATGATTTATGAGGATATTGTGAAAGTCGGATCTGATATGGCGCTGTATTCTTTCTTTAATGAACTTCCATTTTCCGGGATTATGAATGTTCTCGCTCTCGTTGTTGTGATTCTCTCCTTTGTGACATTGGCTGAATCTATGACAATGGCAATTGCGGGAATGACTTTAAAAGAGTTTGAAGATGAGACCGGTGAGGCTCAACCACCAAAATCTGTTAGTATTTTCTGGGGTGCGATTATGGGCCTTGCTGCTTATATCATGCTGATTACAGGTGGAGAGGATGCTACCGCAGCATTACAGACATCGTGCATTGTGTGTGGTCTTCCTATTTGTATTATTTCTGTTTTCCAGATGGCGGCATATTTTAAAGCTATGAAACATCTGGATCAATACGATGTATACAGCAAGGGAGACTTATCTGTTTATGAGGAAGAACCAAAAATGGAAACTGAAAAACCGGTAGAAGCAACAAATCAGGCAGAATAAATCGTTCCTCTTGTAATATCTTTCAAGGTATTCGATACAGCAGGTAACAGTATGCTTATGTAAATGGTTTTTTGTTAAGCGGGTGTGGGGTATAATATAATTACAGAACCTACCGTTTAAAGTAAATAAAGGAGTGTTTAATATTAAGTCAGAATATAGAAAGATATTACAAGGATTTTTGAGAGATTTTATTCGATTTATTGATCTGCATCATAGAGGAATCCTGATTCTGGATGATGAGAATAATCTTCTGGTAGCGAATGAACAGTTTTACAGAATTTTTGATGAAGCAGAAAATAAAGGGGGATCCCTTTTGAAATTGCTGGAGAAATATGACATCAAGGAAGACGGATTTTTCTATGATGCACAGCATCGGCAGGTAAATGTTGCTTTCAGTGATTTTACTTTAGGAACGGATTTTCGGATAAAATGTTGGCTGTTTGAAACCGTTGAAGAAGATGTAATACGAAGAAGATTGTTAGAGAGTACTGTTCAGTATTCCCACGATGGAATAGAAGTGATAGACCTTACAGGCAGAATGATTATATACAATGAGGCACAGGGGCGGATTGATAAATACAAACCAGAAGATGTAATCGGAAAGCATGTCAGAGATATTTATGAGCTTAACAATGAGAGCAGTTTATTGCTTCGGGTTCTTCATACCATGTGCCCTATGGAAAATGTTCGGCAGACTTATTATACCAAAACAGGAAATTTGGTAAATGCCATCAGTTCCATCGCCCCTCTTTTCAATCATGGCAAAATGTTTGGAGTCGCAGCCATTGTTCGAGATTACAGTACAGTTCTTGGATTGATGGAACATAGCAGCAGAGAAAAAGGAAACACGTTAAAATCTTTGGAAAATGGCGAAAAGGAAGAAGAAACAAGGTACCAGTTTGATGATATTATTTCCCAGAACACGGAAATGCGAAGGTGTATTCAATCAGCAAAGCGGGTAGCTGCAAATGATTCCAGTGTTTTGATCATTGGAGAAACCGGGACGGGAAAAGAAATGTTTGCGCAGAGTATACATAATAGTAGCAAGCGGAAAGGAAAGCGTTTCGTAGCAATTAACTGTGCGGCAATTCCGGAAAATTTGCTGGAGAGCCTTTTGTTCGGAACGACAAAGGGGGCATTTACCGGTGCCGTTAATAAAAAGGGGCTCTTCGAAGAAGTGGATGGGGGAACGGTGTTTCTCGATGAGGTAAACTCTATGCCGTTTTTCCTTCAGGCTAAGCTTTTGCGAGTTTTGGAAGAACGGCAGATTATGCGAATTGGTTCAAACCGGGCGATTCAAGTGGATTTCAGGCTGATTTCTTCTTTTAATGAGAATCCGGGAGAGGCGATCCGGGAAAATCGTATTCGTGCGGATCTTTTCTATCGTCTTGCGGTGCACTGTGTGGTCATTCCATCCCTTCGAAAGAGAAGAGATGATATAGACATCCTCTGTCGGCATTTTATTGGAGAGTTTAACACCAGGTTCGGTAAGAATATAAAGGGTTTGGATTCGGAAGTGCAGGAGCTGGTGATGACTTACGACTGGCCAGGAAATGTACGTCAACTGCGTCATATGCTGGAAGCAGGTGTCAGTCTGGCAGATAGGAATGAGGAATATCTGACTGTACGTCATTTACCTAAGTATTTGCTGAATGAAGCAAAACAGCAGAGTCAAGAAAAACGGGTGCCTGTGCAGGACTTCAGATCCAGCGATTTTCTGCCTGATTTGGGTTCCGGATTTGTTTATGGGGACGAAGATGAAAATATAGAAAAAAATGTTCCGATGGAAAAAGAAAAGAGTGTGACTGGGAGTCGACTGATAGAGCAACTGAGAGAAAATGAAAAGTTAGAAATTATAGAGGCGATCAAACGAAATAATGGGAATGTGGCGAAGGCAGCGAGAGAATTGGGAATGTCCAGACAGAAGCTGTATTACAGAATAAAAAAACACGGTATATAAAGGAGACAGGCCATGGGAAGTATTAAGAGACAAGTGATTGAAATATCTATGGAACAGATTGCAGATGTTGATTATCAGTTTGGACGGCATGCACAGATAGATATGGATCATGTTCCCCAGCGTTTTTCCCTTTTGGTTGATGAAACGAAGAAAGCGTGTATGGAAAGAGTCAGACCAGTGGGCGTGATTCGCTCTGTAAAGGTGGATGGGATTCATGGCACGGTTGTGGAACTTTCAGATGGGGAGGAGCATGTGAAGATTGATAGTGCATTGATGGCGAAACTTTTCTGTGATAGTTTTGAGGCAGTATGGTTTGCTGCTACTCTCCAGGGTTTTGATGAACTTTTGGAAGAAATGTCTTCTCACATGATGAAACAGTTTTTTGTGGATGCGTGGGGCAGCGCGTTTATTTCCAGATGGGGAGTTTACATGACAGATTATGTAAAAAACATCATTCGTGAGAATGGGCTGTATTCCACATCGGTGTGGAATCCAGGGCAGCATGGACTTGCGATTGAAACACAGAAAGAGGCGTTTTCTATTTTACGGCCGGAAGAGATTGATCTGAAACTTACCTCGACTATGCTGATGATTCCTGCTAAATCGGTATCTGGGACATTTGGCATCAATGAGCAGGAAGACTTCAGAGAGTGGATTGCTTGCGACTATTGTAGCTTACGGGAAAATTGCCCTTCCGCCTATAATCGAAAGGCCAGTGGGGGTATGTGTAATGACATTAAGTTTCATGGAAAAATACATAGAGGGTGTATGAAATGTTGAACATAACCTTTTTACCGCAAAACGTAGAAGTTCTTGTCGAAGAAGGCATGACTGTGTTGAAAGCGGCGGCTGTGGCAGGTGTTAGTATAGATGGAAATTGCGCTGGAAAAGGCACCTGTGGAAAATGCAAGGTAAGAATAATGGCGGGAGATCTGTCATACTGTACAGATCCAAACAGAAAACTTTCAGAGGCGGAAAAAACAGCGGGATATCGGCTGGCATGTTCGCATTTTGTATCAGATGGTATGGTGGTGGAAATTTCGGAGGCAGAAACGACTGCTGCCAGAAAAAAGAAGCTGATCCGGCTGCCGGAGGGGTTCCAGAAAAAAACAGCGGTGCAAAAAATATGCATTGAAGTACCACAGACAAACCTGGAAAAGCAGGAGAGTATGGACCACAGTATCCTGAGAATTCTTTCTATTGATAAACTTGATTTTTGCCGAAATGTACTTCAGAAGCTTCCCTCTTTTTTGAAAAAGCAGGAAAAGATTACCCTGTCGATTCTGGAAAACAAAATCATAGATGTGGAATGTGGAGACAGGACCAATGAGAATTATGGAATCGCTGTAGATATTGGAACAACAACAATATTGGTTATGTTGTGGAACCTGTCTTCCGGTCAAATGATCGATATCAAAGGGATTACGAATCCCCAAGGCTCTTATGGTGCTGATGTGATATCAAGGATTTCCTATATCAACGGTGACGCAGAGAAGCTGGAATTACTGAGAAGTACAGTGAAAGATGCAATCAACGACTGTATTCGGGAGTTTGAAAAAGAAAGGAAAATTTCCCATAGAAACATTTATGATTTTGCAGTTGTGGGGAATACGACTATGAGTCATATTTTTATGGGAGTAGATCCTTCTCAATTAGCGCAAATTCCATTTGCACCGGTTTTTGTGAAAAGTGGCACTGTTGAAGCCGCCGAGCTCGGACTTCTTTGTCACGAAAATGCTCTGCTTTACAGAGCAGCAAATATTGCCGGTCATGTGGGCTCTGATATTACAGCGGGAATTATTACAACAGATATTGCAGTAAGTGGGAAAAGACACCTGTTCTTGGATATTGGGACAAATGGAGAACTTGTGATTAGTGGAAATGGAAGAATCCTAACCTGTTCAACGGCTGCAGGACCGGCTTTTGAGGGCAGTTCAATCCGACAGGGGATGCGTGCGGCCAGGGGGGCCATTGAACGGGTTGATATTACCGAAGAAGATGTGGAAATTTCCGTGATTGGTGATTGCAGACCGGTAGGTATTTGTGGTTCTGGCATTATCGATGCAGTGGGGGAACTGGTAAGAAACAAGATTATCAATGAAAACGGAAAATTCCGAACTTCTGAAGAATTAAAAAGATGCGGTGTAAGCGTCAGAATTGCGGACAGAATAAAGCAGGATCCGGACGGACAAAAATACTTTGTACTGTACTTTGACGAAGATGGAGAAGAAGATGTGTCAATTACGCAAAAAGATATTCGTGAGGTCCAGCTTGCAAAAGGGGCAATTTATGCAGGTATTACCATTATGATGAAAGAAATTGGAATCTCCATTGACGAGCTTGAACAAATCAGTATTGCAGGTGCATTTGGAAGTTATATCAGGAAAAGAAGCGCTATCTATGCAGGTCTACTTCCGAAGATTGATGAAAGTCGGATGATTTCCATTGGAAATTCAGCGGGAATCGGTGCAGCGATGCTCTTATTATCCACAGATGTTCGTTCGGAAGCGGATAGGGTGTCGGAGATGATCGAACATATTGAACTCGCAAATCGTCCGGAATTTCAGAAGCAATATATGTCCTCTATGAAATTTTAAGCGAACTATATCAAGCGGAAAGGGAGAACACTATGGGAAAAGAATTGATTTTTAAAACTTTAAGACATGAACAAACAGATTCCATTCCTTGGGTACCGTTCAGCGGTGTTCATGCAGGAAAACTGAAAGGGTATAACGCGGAAGAAGTACTGACAGAGGAGGACAAACTGGTAGAGAGTGTTTTGGAGGTTAATAAACTGTATGCACCAGATGGTCTTCCCATTATTTTCGATTTACAGGTGGAAGCAGAAATCCTTGGTTGTGAACTTCTCTGGTCAAAGAGAAATCCGCCATCAGTTTCAACGCATCCACTGGAAACAGAAAAGACAGTTCCGTGTATCTGTAAAATACCAACACCAGAATCAGGCAGGCTTCCTATGATACTTTCTGCAATGAAAAGAATCAAAGCAGAAATCGGGGATCAGACGGCGCTCTATGGATTGATCTGCGGTCCCTTTACCCTTGCTTCTCATCTGCGTGGAACAGGATTATTTATGGATATGGGAAAAGATCCTGAATACGCAAGAGCGCTTATGGACTTTTGTGCACAGGTTTCAATGGCAATGGCAGATATGTATATAGATGCAGGCATGGATGTAATAGCAGTGGTTGACCCGCTGATCTCACAGGTATCTCCCAGACATATCAAATCTATTTTATTTGACAGCTTTAAGGGTGTTTTTGATTATATCAGAGCAAAGAATGTTTTTTCTTCTTTTTTTGTATGCGGAAATGCAACCAAACAAATTGAGTTGATGTGCCAGACGGGACCGGATTCTATATCCATTGATGAGAATGTAGATTTGCCATCTGCTAAGAAAATTACGGACAGTTATAATGTGACAATTGGCGGAAACATTCCATTGACAACTATCATGCTTCATGGAAATCAGCAAGATAATATGAAATGTGTCATTGATTTGATTGATTCTGTGGATCATCATAATTTGATTATCAGTCCAGGCTGTGATATGCCTTATCAGACGCCAATTGAGAATACGGTGGCCTGTTCACAGGCGGTGAAGAACCCGGAGGCTACAAGGGAATTAATCAAAAACTATGAAATTGTGATAGATGACTCTGATGTGGTCATTCCTGATTATGCGAATCTGGATAAAGTGTTGATTGAACTCTTTTTGATCGATCCAGAGCAGTGTGCGGCTTGTACTTATATGTTAGCTTCCGTTGTGGATAATTGGGACTATTTGAAGGATATAGCGGAGTACAGAGTATATAAGTATTTTATTAAAGAAGATATAGCGAGAACCAGAAAGATGGGGCTGACCAATCTTCCCACCATGTGTATTAATGGGGAGCCTGTGTTTATTTCCATCATTCCGTCAAGGGATGAATTAATAGAAGCTGTGAAAGAACGAATGAAAAAATAAAGATGTATCAAAAAAAGATACGTTTATTTCATCCCTATCTTGGCAAGGCAGCGGTTTTAAGCTGCCTTGCTAAAAATGGAGATTATATTAGACTAAGTCTAAGGGGATGATCGGAAACGGAAAAGAGAGGAAAATAACGATGGAAAATTCAGAGAAAATAGAAGTAACGCTTAAGGCGCTGAAAGAATATGGTGTTGAATATGAGCTGTATCGCCACAAGGCGGTATTTACAGTAGAAGAAATGGACAGGCTGGAGCTGCCCCGTCCGGAGGCGGGTGCGAAAAACCTTTTTTTGAGAGATGATAAAAAAAGAAATTACTATCTGCTGACAGTAAAAGAAAATCGTCCGGTTAATTTGAAGGAGGTACGAAAAAAACTAGGGACACGTCCCCTTAGTTTCGCATCGGAAGAGGACTTAAGTGCAAAATTAGGACTTACCAGGGGATCGGTAACACCTCTTGGAATTATTAATAATGCTGACCATGATGTTAAAGTATACATAGATGAAGAATTTCGGGGCGGAGAGATTTCTATACATCCGAACAGTAATGAAGGCACAATTTATTTATCAGCAGATCGACTGGTAGAATTCCTTAGAGCCCAGGGAAATCCTGTGGAGTTTTTTGAATTTTAACATAGTTTGAAAATATTTGTTTCTTATATGGAAACGTGTTGGGGAGGAAAAAATGGCAATTGCAATCAAACAGGATATATATAGTACATTGCGGTCCTTATGCATGGAGATGAGAGAAAAAAAAGAAAAAATGTCAGTAACAGATACAATGATGCGACTTATGGATGTAGAAGGTTTGCCCATACATTGTCCTCATCATCATTTTATAGTACCTGCCGCGCTTTTGACTCAGGCGGCCATTGAAAGAGAAATTTCAGAAAAAGAATTTCAGGGGTGGTTAAGTAAAGCGGAGAGACGAGGCAAAAGTATACCCGGCGGAATTTGCGGGGAATGTGGGGCCTGCGGTGCCGGGATCGGAATCGGTATCTTTTTCTCCGTGATAAATGGAACTACGCCTAAAAGTGGGGAAACTTGGAAATGGGCCAATCAGGCAACAGGGAATGCTTTACTGCATATTGCTTCTTATGGCGGGCCAAGATGCTGTAAGCGAACTTCATTTCTTGCTGTGCTTCATTCGATTGATTTCATCAATGAAAAATGTGAGCTGCATCTGTCGGCCCCCCAAAAGCTAAAATGCAGATACCACGATAAAAATACAGAATGTCTGAGAGAAAAGTGTCCATTTTATCCTACAGGCGAAAATAATCAGCTCTGAAAGGTAAGTATTTTTCACAGTAAATATAGGCATATCTGTTATAAAG
>UQMI01000037.1 GCA_900542045.1 uncultured Blautia sp. | reverse complement strand
TGAAATATTGAATTTTCAAGGTTCAATACACCGTATTGGTGTGGGAAGTTTTAGTTAATAAAATAAAAAGTATTTTGCACAATAACAAACACTTTAATTATAAATCAGTTTACAAAATTTAACAACTTGAAATACAAATCTCGGCCCCGATTCTGCTCCTCTCACATTCTGCCGGTATTGCAGCATCCAAAGCCTGCCGATCCGCTGCCCTATTGCGAAATCCTTTCATCTATACTTTTTCTCCGTAAAATTTCATATTGAAATTCTAACGATTGTTAGGTATACTTTACCTAACAACTGTTAGAGAGGAATCCCCATGAAAAATACAAAAGAAAAAATACTGGAAGTTTCTCTGGAACTTTTTTCCCGGAATGGATTTACCGCTGTATCTGTCAGAGATATCTGCAGACAGGTGCAAATTAAAGAAAGCTCCATTTACTATTATTTCACAAGCAAACAGGCAATTTTTGACGAACTGCTGGACCGTTTTCAGCAGACAGCTACAGAAATGATGTCCCGGTTGGAGCAGGCGATGCAAAAGGAATCCGTTTCAGAAGATTCCAATTTCTATCAGCATGTGTGCGGAATCTTTTTTGAAAATTACCTGATGGATGATTTCTGCAATAAAGTCATGCGACTTCTCTCCATGGAACAGTTTCACAGCGAAACTGTCCGGGAAATTTATGACAGCTGGATGTTTGAACGCCCCCTTCAATTTCAGAGCCGGATTTTCTCCATGCTGATCCATGCAGGTGTCATCCCCGCCGCTGATTGCAGGGATCTGGCTGTAAAATACTACGCCCCTATTTACTTTTTTGCACAAAGATGGCTGTTTTGCGGGGCTTTGTCGGAAAAACAAAAAAATGCATTCCGCGCAGATGCTTATGATCACATTCAAAAATTTTTTTCCGGGATCGGAGGTAAGGCAGAATGACAAACATACTGATCACAGGAGCAAATCAGGGAATCGGATACTATTTTGTTGAACAGGCACTGATGGATAACCATCGTGTTTTTGTGCTGGACAGAGAAACGGACCGCCTGCAGGATCTGCAAAACTCGTTCCCCGATCAGCTTGTTTTCTATCAGGCCGATGTATGTGATGAAAAAGCGATCCAAAGGGCTGTTGCTGATGTGGCCGCAAATTTCCGGAAAATCGATGTTGTAATACATAACGCCTGTCTGTGTACATTTGGTAGAGAAAAAGAAACTGACCTGGACGCATTCAAGCAGGTATTTGATGTGAACTATTACGGTGCGCTGCGGCTGGTAAAAAGCATTTTGCCTTACCTGCAGGCACAGCGGAAAGGAAAGGTTATTTTCACCAGTTCAGGCGTAGGTATTACCGGTTTTCCCGGATTAGCTCCCTACGTTTCTTCCAAAGGAGCTCTGGAGGCCCTGGCAAAATGCCTGAATCTGGAATATGCGTCGGACGGCATCTCGTTTCATATCTTTCACCCGCCGCTGACACGAACCAGATCCTCTGCCCCTCTCCCGATCCCCGGAGAATTTATGGCAGATCCAAAGAAAGTCGGCTATGACCTGGCAAAGCATCTTTCATCCAGGCGATTCCTTATCTGCCACAGCTTCGGACAGAAAATACAGACTCTTGCCTGTTACCTGTTTCCGCTTAAAATGGGCAGGCTCCTGTCTAAAATGACAGCCCGATACGCAGACACCAGACCTTCCCAATAACCATCTGCCACAAGAACAGAAAGAAAGATTCTGCAAATCCACATTAACCTGCAATTCCAGTGTGATACCGAACGCTTTTTCGGAATGACTGATTTTTCACAAAAAAGATTGACATTTCTGCGGATTTCGTGTAGAATATTCACAATCTAACCGATGAACAGATACATGCACAGACGGGAAGGAGTACATAATTCCGGATGCACAGAGAGAAGATGGCCGGTGCGAATCTTCAGGAAGGTTTTATGGAAGGTAGTCCCCGAGCAGCGGATAGAACAGAGTTTCATACAGGCCGCACAATAAAGTGCAGCCGTCGTTTTCTTAGTAGAGTCCGACGTTTTCTCCACGTTACAGGAGAAAGATATCGAAGCAGAGGAATTCCCGCTTCCGTATCGAAGAGTGCAGGGATCTTTCCCTGAATTTAGGTGGTACCACGGATTTATTCGCCCTAAGCAGATTGCTTGGGGCGTTTTTTTATCATCTTATTAACGGAAAACAGAAGGCCGCCCGCCGCAGGCGGAGAATCCTGCGCAGCAGAATTCAATTTATCTCGTAAAGAAAAGCAGACTTCTTTTTCATACATGAATCGGACTTCACTGCCTATACACGAAAGGAGGATTTTTGAGCAATGAGAAAAATAACAGGGAACAAATTACTGGTAAAAGCCTTAAAAGAAGAAGGTGTGGAAGTTCTCTTCGGATATCCCGGTGCCTGCACCATTGATATCAGCGATGAACTTTACAAACAGGATTACACAAGAGTCATCCTTCCCAGACACGAACAGGCTCTGGTCCACGAAGCCGATGCCTATGCCCGCTCTACCGGAAAGGTAGGTGTCTGTCTGGTGACCAGCGGTCCTGGCGCTACCAACCTGGTTACCGGCATCGCCACCGCCAACATGGACAGTGTTCCTCTGGTATGTTTTACCGGACAGGTGGCAAGAAATCTCATCGGGAACGATGCCTTTCAGGAGGTAGATATCATCGGGATCACCCGTCCCATCTGCAAATACGGCGTTACCGTCCAGAACCGGGAAGATCTGGGCCGGATCATCAAAGATGCCTTCTACATTGCCCGTACCGGCCGTCCAGGCCCTGTAGTCATTGACCTGCCCAAGGATGTTATGGGTGAACTTGGAAGTGCCGATTATCCTGATACCGTCAATATAAGGGGATACAAACCCAGCAGCGGCGTACACATCGGACAGCTGAAGCGCGCCATCAAAATGCTGCACAAAGCCGAACGCCCCCTTTTCCTGGCAGGAGGCGGCGTAAATATCGCCCATGCCAACGATCTGTTTGAAAAGCTGGTTGACATTACCCAGGTTCCTGTGATCACCACGATCATGGGCCGGGGCGCCATTCCCACCAACCATCCTCTGTACGTGGGAAATATCGGAATGCACGGCTCCTATGCTTCGAATATGGCAGTCAGTGAATGCGATGTGCTGTTTTCCATTGGTACCCGCTTCAATGACAGAATCACCGGAAAAATCCATGAATTTGCCAAAAAGGCCAAAATCATCCATATCGACATTGACACTGCTTCCATTTCCAGAAACATTCAGGTGGACGTTCCCATCGTTGCCGATGCCAGAGAAGCCATCGATAAAATGCTGGAATATGTGGAGACCTGTGATACCGGTAAATGGCAGGAACAGATCGCACTCTGGGACCAGGAGCATCCTCTGGAAATGAAAAACAAACCCGGCGTAACGCCGAAGAATATCATCGATGTGATCAACCGTGATTTTGATGAAGCCATCGTCGTTACCGATGTGGGACAGCACCAGATGTGGACCACGCAGTTCCTGGAGCTGAACAGCAAAAAGAAACTTCTGACTTCCGGCGGTCTGGGAACCATGGGTTATGGCTTCCCCGGAGCCCTGGGCGCTAAGATCGGCAATCCGGATTCCACAGTCATTTCCATCAATGGCGACGGCGGTATCCAGATGAACATTCAGGAATTCGCCACTGCAGTGATCGAAAAGCTGCCTGTGATCCTCTGTGTATTCAACAACAGCTATCTGGGCATGGTTCGCCAGTGGCAGAGGCTGTTTTACGGAAAACGTTATTCCATGACCGAACTCAATCCCATGCGGGAGGGAGATACGGAACCGCCCAAATACCGGCCGGATTTTGTGAAGCTGGCAGAGAGCTACGGCGCATATGGCATTCGGGTGGACAGACAGGAAGATATCGCCAGTGCGTTCGCAGAAGCCAGAACCCATACCGACGCCCCCACCATCATTGAATTTATTATTGATGAGGAAGAGCTTGTATACCCGATGATCAAACCCGGCGGAACCCTGGAAGAAATGATCATGGGCTGACCCTGACACTGCCGACAGAACGCCTGATCTGCCGCAACATAATGCGGCAGATGACAGGAAATACCAAGGCATACCTGGATTGCCGCAGCGACCTGCGGCAGATTGGAGGAAAATATGAAGAATGAGATGAGAAACCGCTGGATTTCCCTGTATGTGGAAAATCAGGTGGGTGTCCTTGCCAAGATATCCGGTCTTTTTTCCGGAAAGTCCTATAATCTGGAAAGCCTCACAGTAGGAACCACGGAAGATCCTACCATCTCCCGGATGACGATCGCCAGCTGCTGCGATGAGGAAACCTTCGAACAGATCAAAAAGCAGCTCAACCGGATGGTGGAAGTAATCAAAGTCATTGATTTTACAGATATGTCTGTGTATATGCAGGAAATCCTGTATGTAAAAGTAAAGCAGATCGACCAGCAGGATAAAGAAGAACTGTTCCGCATCGCCCAGGTATTCCGGGCACAGGTGGTGGATTACGGACGCGACAGCCTGATCCTGTCCTTCCTGCAGACCTCATCCCGAAACGACGCCGTGATCAAGCTGCTGAAATCACAGTTCAAGATCATTGAAGTCGTTCGCGGCGGAAGCGTGGGCATCGAAGCCATCAGCATGCCGGACCGCTAAAATAAACAACCGGAGGACAATCGCATTATGGCAACAAACAGAAAAACAGAACTCATCCAGAAAACCTACGAAATGCTGAAAACCACCAGTCCTTCCGACATCAAAATCCGTGCCATTGCCGAGGCCTGCGGCTGCACTACCCCGGTCATCTACAAATATTTCGATGATCTGGATCATCTGATCCGTTTTGCATCCGTTCGCTTCCTGGAAAACTATATCATCGACCTGCAGAAAAGCGTAAACGAACATTCGGATCCTCTGGATATGCTGGTTTCCATGTGGAATTCTTTCGCCCACTATGCATTTGAAAATGTGGAAGTATTTGAACTTCTGTTCTGGGGAAAATATAAAGAACGGCTGGGAGATACTATTTTTGAATACTATCAGCTTTTCCCGGATCAGTGGCAGAATATGGACGGATTGTTCACCAGCGTCTTTTTCAACAGTGATCTGCAGGAACGCAACTACATGATCGTACACCGCGCCGCTGTTACCGGACACTTTGCTTACGAAGATTCCCGGCTGTTCAGTGATATCTCCTGCAATCTCTTTCACGGACTGCTGATGGAATACCGGGGTTCCTACCGGGACCCGGAAAAAGCCAAAGAAGGCGAAGAAAAATTTATGGAAATGCTCTCTTCTCTGATCCGAAAATACCAAAAAAAATAAAGCCGCAAGGGGCAGGCGAGATTCATATGAGTCTCACCTCCCCTGTTTTGCAGTCATCCATTTCCTGACAGGCGCCTTCCTTCCGGAAAACACCCCAATAACAGTTCTATTTTCTGACAGCGTTCTTCAACGCCATCACAAGATTCACACAGATCAGCACCAGAATAATCAGATAGGGAAAGGCGATCACCACAGATACGGTTTCGATCACATCAATTCCGCCGGACAGGATCAAAGCAAAGGCAATGACTGCCATCAGAACGCCCCAGAACACCTTGCGATGATTGGGAGGCTCCAGTTCTCCATCGGAAGTCAGCATGGCAAGCACAAACGTGGCCGAATTCGCCGAAGTGACAAAAAATGTGATTAGAAGGCAAATGGCGATCAGAGATAAAATAATTCCCAGAGAATACTGATCAAAGATCCGAAACAGTGCTGTCTGAGGCGCGGCCACCATTTCGCTGAGTTCTTCCGCCGTAAAATTTCCAGCCACATGGAATCCCATGGTCCCAAATGCCGCAAACCACACACAGGAAACTGTGGTGGGGATCACCATTACTCCCAGCAAAAACTGACGGATCGTCCTTCCCCGTGAAATACGGGCAATAAACACACCCACGAAAGGCGCCCAGGAAAGCCACCATGCCCAGTAAAACACTCTCCAATTATAGATCCAGGTACTGTCTCCCTGGGAAGACATCCGCAGACTATCCTGAAAATAATTCAGCACATAATCCTTCAATCCCTGAAAAAGCGTGCCAAAATAGGAAGCGCCCGGCCCGATAAAGAACGCTGCGATCAGCAGGGCCACAAAAAGGATCAGATTGATATCGGAAAGTTTCTTGATTCCCTTTCCCACACCGCTGATGGCAGACCACAGATAAATCACCGCGATCAAAACAATGATGATCGTCCATGTCACAACAGTTTCCGGAATCCCAAACAGATAATTCAGACCGCTGCTGATCTGCAGGCACCCCATTCCAAAAGAAGTGGCAACTCCTGTAACTGTCAGCACCGTTGTGTAAATGTCTATCAGTTTGCCCACCGGTCCGCCGGCTCTTTTCTCACCAAACATCGGCTGAAACAGATTGCTGACCATGGCTGATTTCTTTTTGCGGAACTGAAAATAAGCCAGTCCCAGCCCCATCACCGCATAACATCCCCAGGGCTGCAGTCCCCAGTGCATAAAACTGGATCGTATGGAAAACCGGGCTGCTTCCTTGGTCATTGGCGTTATGCCGGCCATAGGCTCCACGTAATGAGACAGAGGCTCTGCAACTCCCCAAAATACCAGTCCGATTCCCATACCAGCCCCGAAGAGCATGGCAAACCAGGAAAGTGTACTGTATTCCGGTTTTTCTCCGTCCTCACCCAAATGGATCTTTCCAAAAGGAGAAAAAGCCAAAACAACAGCAAACAGCACAAATCCCAGCATCACTCCCAGATACAGCCAGGCAAAATTTGTTTTCAGACCCTGCATCAGAAGATCCGCTGTCCGCTGAAAGGAATTACTGAAAAGAATCCCCCACAAAGCAATGATTCCCGCCACTGCAGCAGACAGAAGAAAAACCCAATTTCTCTTTTTCTGCTGTTTTTGTTTTATATCCTTCATATGGCTCTCCTCCTCTCATTGTACCTATACTGCCATTGTTTTTGCTTTCTTTCTCTTCAGGAACCAGGAAGCCAGAACTCCCAGAACGGACCAGATCACCAGCCAGGCCAGCATCAGATTAAATCCGGCTTCCACATTTCCCCTGCTCTCTCCCCAGGTAATAAAACCGCTGATCACCGGTGAAACGAAAATATCCGGTGTCAGGCCGATCAGAGAAATAATTCCGGTAGCCATGCCGGTTTCTTCTGGCGGGATTCCTCCATCGCCCAGGATAGACCAGTAAGTGGACTTGATCACATTCACCATATAAGACAGTATGATCGTTATAAATACGCACAGCATAATCGCATTTCTCGTAACGATCACACCCAATCCGGAAATGCAGGTCAGAGCAAAAGCCGTCATCATTCCGTATCCTTTGGAAGGAAAACGGTCCATAAGGATCCCGCCTGTCACACCGGCTATAAATACGATCACATAGCTTCGCACAATGGACAGGACACTGGAAAGCTCCATGGGAATCTGCAGGATCCTGGTACAGTACGTTCCGATATACCCGTTCACCGTATTCCATAATGTATAGCCGCACATGATCACGAAAATGCAGATCCAGACAGACGGATTTTTCAGAAAATACAGGATTCCTTTTCCCTGCTTCTGTCCTGCGCCGGCCTCCGCTTCTGCTTCACCCGGATTTCCAAAACCAGGAACCAGAAATAATACTGCCAGGAACAACAGCGCAAATGCTGCCACATTCACCCAGAGAAGCATCCGGAAGCCAAGGGCACTGGAAGCAAACATCCCCAGAACTCCCAGGCACAGAAAAGCAACTGCAGTCTGTCCCAGTCCCCGCAATCCTTCACTGATGCCGAATATAGTCCCCTGCTCCTGCTCTGACCCCAGACTGCGAACAGCTTTCAGGTATGGAGACCAGAATGTTCCCACACTGAATATCCCGTACAGCGCATGAATCACCAGCATAGCCGGATAACCGGGATAGAATGAATACCAGATCGTACAGATACACATCCCCAAACAGGAGATCAGCAAAAGCTTCTTTGTATCAAATCTTTCAGCCAGAAATCCACTGGGCGCATAACTTGCCACATTAAATACACCATAGACGGCTCCAATAGTACCAATCTGCATATCTGTAAAATGCAGGGCCTCCTTCATCTGATCATAAAATGAAAACCGCAGAAACGGCGTCAGATACACCAGACCGGCAATCAGACTCAGGATTACCAATACAAGCATCCGCTTTCCTTTGTTCATCATAGGCATTCTCCAATCAGTTTTCTATGAAAACTTTTATAGTCTATTTCATGGTTTACATCGATTACAAATATATCTCATTATCATAATCTAAACATATACTTATTTTTCTGTTTTGTCAATTATTTCTCTTAATTTCCCGGTCTATTTTGTTTATCTTGTATAATATTCAATCCTTTCTTTTGTCTACTTCCATCTTCAAAATAGGGTTGACATTGATAACCTTTTTGATGTATGATTTCTATAACAGAAAATGCAAATATATCTCAAATTCTTTTCTGACCATCAAAACTATTTTTACGCAAGGAGGATTTGCCATGCAAAGATATCAGCTTATCTCACAGGAAGAATTAGAAAAAATTCACGAGAACTCATTAAAGATCATGGAAGAAGTCGGCGTTATCATGCCTTATGACCACGCCCGGGAACTCCTGAAAAAACACGGCTGCAAAGTAGACGGAACAACCGTATTCTTTCCACGGGCATTGGTGGAAGAAGCGATCCGCCTGTCCCCCTCTTCCTATACTCTCTACGGGCGTGACGCCTCCAAAAATGTAGAAATCGACTGCGAAAAAACGGCTTATGCAGGGCCTTACGGCTCTCCCTTTGTCACCGACCTGGATCGCGGCCGCAGAGAAGGTTCCCTGGAAGATTTTATCAACATCGTAAAAATCTGTGACAAACTTCCCAATATCGATATTCAGAGTCATATTTCCTGTGAACCTCAGGATGTAGATGTGAAATCCCGCCCCACCACCATGGTGTACAACACTATGAAATACAGCGAAAAGCCGCTTATGGGAAGTGTATATGGCTACGAAAACGCCATGCGCTGCATTGAGCTGGCAGCAATTCCCTTTGGCGGTCTGGAAGCGATCAAAGAGAAACCGGTTATTTCCTCTATTCCCTGTACCCTGACTCCGCTGACCTACGATCAGAGACAGCTGGAAGCCATCCGTGCCTACGCAGAGACAGGACAGCCACAGCTTGTTAATTCCCTGTCTATTGCAGGAATCACCACTCCCGCCACTTTAGCCGGCCTGGTTTCCGTTCAGAACGCAGAAGTTCTGGCAGGTATTGTATACGCCCAGTGTGTAAATCCCGGATGCCCCATCGTGTATTCTGCATCTGGTTCCAATGCTGAAATGGCTTATGGCCTGTTATCCATCGGTTCGCCAGAGGACGCCGTAGTCTCTCTCATTAACGGACAACTGGCAAAATACTACCAGATCCCCTGCCGGATCAGCGGTGCTCTCTCCGACTCCAAACTGATGGATTCCCAGGCAGCATACGAATCTGCCATCACCCTGATGATGGCCCAGATGGCCGGTGGAAACTTCATTCTCCATGCAGCAGGCATCATTGAAACCTATAACTGTACTTCCTACGAGAAATTAATTATCGACAATGAAATCATCGGCTATCTCAAAAGGATCAATCAGGGCGTAACAGTAAATGAAGAGACCTTGGCATTTGATGTTATCAAAGAAATCGGACCCGGAGGCACATATCTGGTTCATGATCACACCCTTGACTGGTTCCGGGAAGAATTCTACATGCCAACTCTGAGCGACCGGAAAAGCTATGTGCAGTGGAAGGAAGGCGGAGAACTGTCAATCGAACAGGTTGCCAACCGGAAATGGAAAAAGATCCTGGAAGAATTCGGTCCTTCTACCCTTTCTCCAGAAATCGATGCAGATATGAAAAAATTTATGGAAAATCACTGTTATTAACTTTCAATCGAGTAGGAGGCGGTGACTAGCCGCCGTCCTCTCACAACGCCGGACATACGGTTCACGTATCCGGCGTTTTCAATAGTTGACGTGCACAGACTGATAGGCCGTGGCTAGATCATAAAAGCCCCTGTTTATCAGTCTTTCTTTCGTTAACGCTCTTTGTACGGCTCCACTTCCCGCCATCCGCCAATAGGCTTTCCGGCTGTATGCGCCTTCACAGGCGACCCATTCCGGCATTCCCTGGCCCATCCGCTTCCGTTCGCGTGTCTTCGGCAGTTTCCACTGCTTCCAGGTACGTTTCTCCTTGGCTTTCTTCCATGACTTCCCATGGACTCGGATATAAATTCCTTTTCCGTTCTTCCCAAAGCAAAAGCCAAGGTACTTAAAATTTCGGATTGCGAATACACTGACCGTCCGGCTCTTTTCCCGGTTCACTTTCAGCTTCAACGTTTCCTCCAGATACTTCGTACTGGTCCCGGTATACTCTTTTATCCTGAATATGGCGTCTTTTGCCCCTCTCCCCGGTCGATATCCAAAGCTGTCGTCCGAGAACAGCGGCTCATAGATTGGTATGAGCTGTTGGAGTATCGCCTGCTGGATGATGCGATCGACTCCCGGCGCTCCCTTGTTTGCCTTTACTCTTTTGTAAGCCCTTTTCCGGTTATCTTTATCCAGTATCTTACCTAAGATGGCAGGCTCCGCACTGCCCCTTTCCTTCCATATCCGGTTAAATGAGCGGTGCGCTCTCACATACCCTTTGCGTTCCGCGCTATCTCTTTGTGAGCAGCTTTCTCTGTTTTCTGTACCCATCTGCCGCATTTACTGCACATGATTCCGTGTAGCTATCGGGCTTCATCTTGTATGGCAGACTTACCCTCATGCACAGCCTTCTATACGATTTCTGTCCGTCAGACCAGAGGTTTACCCGTGGGTTAATAGGTTCCCCACATCCGGCTTCCTTCAGATTCCACCTCACGATGGACACCCTTGCCTTCGGCTATATCCTTCCCGCTACCGGGCGGATCTGGGACTTGCACCCTTAAAAAAACGTGCACCGCCAGGCGCACCATAATATGAGCCAGGCCCCACAAAGACCTGGCTCATAACTCTGTTCCGAAATCTGTTCAGGCAAACCAAAAACCTGAAAAATCATACTTAAATGTCCGGTAATTCTGCATGGTACAGTCGTAAGAAAATTCCCGGATCAGATTTCCCTGTGCATCATACTCCCCAAACACCTGCGCTACGCCGCTGTTGACAATCCAGTGTTCCTCCTCTCCATAGCGGGAGCCATTGGAAACAATGCTGGAATAAGGCACATCAAAAGAAGATTCCAACGCATAGGTGCGCTGATTCTCATCGATGCGATACACATATACCTGGCTTGTCTCATCCCCGCTCTGGTACAGATCCGTTCCCACGCTGTCCTCCACATCCAGGGTAAAATCATCCCGGCTGCTGAGCGCCCAGTAATTATTGTTAAAAACTGCCAGAGAATATACGCCTTCCTCATCGCCGGCCTCCAGATATTCCACACAATGCTGCCCATACTGGGGTACAAAATCCCCCTCCTGTTCAAGGCAATACTCCTCATAGGCGGTGTCTTCCCAGAAACGTTCATCTCCTGCCAGCCAGTCTACCTGGACTTCCCCATGAATGTCCCTGACTTTGATGATAGTGGAAGTCTCCCGGGAGGATACGATAAGGCTGTCATCCTCTGCCATATATTGAAGACTGTTCAGGTGGATCCAGTCCCACTCGCCGGCCTGCCAGAACATGGGATCTGTGGGCGCAATCGGCCGGGTGTCAGCAAAATAATCCGGCAGCACCTGGGTAAAATCCAGAAGTTCCGTCACTTCTCCGGTTTCCAGATCAATGGAGAGTACCAGATCCTCCACTGTCTCCCCCTCCGGATCCTCTGCCAGTGCCAGCAGCTCTCCATTCTGGCCGAACCCGATATCATGGTGCAGTTCATAATTTCCCAGATCATATACCTGTTTCACCTGACCCAGACCATCAATCCGTGCCAGCTTCCCGGCGGAAACGCAGGTGATAATATCATTTTCATAATCCAGAATCCGATCCATACCGAATCCTTCCAGCATCATCTCATAACGTAAGACACCGCTATTATCAAAGAAATAACCATAACCCAGATAGCCATTTACACGCATCAGCGCGTAAAGGCCTTCGGACAGTTCTTCCTGAGAATCCCCTTCTTCGATCTCCAGTTGTGTCTCATAGCCAGACTGGGTTTCCGGCATATCCACAGTAAAAGACACTGACTGCCGAACATTCCCCCAGGAACCGGAAATTTCCATGGTGACCTGATTGGTCATTCCCGGCACCAGTCCGATGATCTGAAATTCATGAACTTTTGAATATTCCTCGCCGCTGCTGTCTGCTGCAGTATCCGTAAAATCTGGAATCGTCTCATCCTCCACATGGACCGTATACGTCACCTGGGTATTGGCATCTGTCTCAAAATACACATACAGACCATTGCTCCCTGTTCCATAGGGATTCAGCACCATCAGCGGCGTTGTGGCTGTCCAGTTCATGGAACCATTTTTCAGATTTTCCAGTGCAGCATCCAGCCGCTCCTGCACTTCAACATCATAATAGGTAAAACCTTCCTCTTCGATATCCATGGGAACCAGCTGCAGCGCATCAATGCCATCTCCCAGTTCCGCCTGGGCATACTCCACCTGAAGCTCTTCATCCTGATCCACAACTTTGCCCACATCCATGGTCCAGTCCGTGCGCACCACCGTCTCCTGAGCAGTGAACAGTTTTCCCACCTGCACTATAATCACGGGGACTGCCGCCGCCAGCACCACAAGAACCAAAGCGCCAAGAATCACTTTCTTTTTGTGTTTTTTCCAGAACATTTTCTCTCCATTCTCTGCTTATATACAAGTAACCACCAGCAGCGCAGCCCCTTCTATACCAGGCCTTCATCGGCAAGCCAGTTCCAAGCACCGGCTTTTTCTGACGCTCTGCGCTTTCTGTTTTAAGAAGATTATATAACGCCAACAGAAACAGATTGTGATGATTCTGTGAAAAATGGAAAAAATTCATAATATTGGGCTCCTGAAAAGTCGCCGCCACCCGTAAAACGAGCGGCTCGGGACGCAGGCTCTAAAGGGGCGTTTGTACTACTCAGCCTTGAGCCTTAAAAGGGGCCTCATATTTCTTCACACTGAGTTCATCCTGCATGATATCTGCTTTTTCCTGATCTTGTATATACTTCTTTATCGTGGCTTCATTTAATCCCACTGTACTCACATAATATCCTTCTGACCAGAAATGACGGTTCCCAAACGTATACTTTAAATTTGCGTGCCTGTCAAACATCATCAGGGCACTTTTCCCTTTCAAATACCCCATAAATGATGATACACTGTTCTTCGGCGCTATACTTGCCAGCATATGCACATGATCAGGCATCAGTAAAAAAGACCCCAATACCATTTCCTGGTATTGAAGCCTTATTACATTTCTTACACTTAATGACATCTGGTTTTAAGCTTTCTTTCTAATCCACTTAAGTGTATAGCCTGCTCTCCTGGGATGATGTTTGCAGACAACCCATCACATGCCTTCTGACCCCAGTCAGTTCGACACTGTGGCCTTTTCCTGCATTTTCACATGCCTTTATCTCCCAGTCAGTTCGGCACTGTGCCCCATTCTTGTTTTTTCACATGCTTTTATCTTCCGGAATGTTCGGCACTGTGGCCATTTTTCGCATTCTCACATGCCTTTTGACCCCAGTCAATTCGGCACTGTGGCCTTTTCCTGCATTTTCACATGCCTTCTGTCCCCTGCCGGTTCGGCACTGTGCCCATTTTTCACATTTCCACATGTCTTCTGACTCTTGCCGGTTCGGCACTGTGGCCAGTTTTCGCATTTTCACATGCCTCTGGCACCCGGTTCGTTCGGCACTGTACCCAATTCCTGGATTATCACCCGTATTAAACTCCAATCTTCCAGTCTTTCCGAATTAGCCCCGGCTTGCAGGATCTTTGCCTGTGGCTGATCGTCCCCACAACTTTCTCCGGCTATTTTACGGTAAACTCCACCGAACACCATTCTGTAGAAAACAGATACAGCAGCCGATATCTGCCCGAAGGAGAAAACCGGTTTATTTTGTAGGTATATGTTTCCGAAGCTCCCTCATCCAGCACATTGGCTATTTCAGCCGCATCAGCCGAATCATCCGGCTGTGGGCCATACCAGTCTCCGTCGATCCATTTTTCCAGCCGCATCTTCTGAACACTGCTCCAGGAAATCGTCTCGCCCTGATTTTCTATTGCTACTGTAAGAGTCTCCGGTGTCTTTTCGATCACAGAAGGAGTGCAGGTTACTGTGATCGCATCTGTTGTGCCGGGAGATTTGTAAAGTGTCCGCTGACTGAAATCCTGCCCAAGATCCAGGACCGGGTCAGAGTACCGGCGATTCTCAACATCCCGCATCCGGAAGAACACTGCAAGAAGTAATATTATACAGACAATGGCCATGATCCACTTTCCTGAAACACTTTGTCCCTTCTTTTTCATGGCGCCACCAGACCTTTCTTTCCTTTGCCAGACAGCCTATTTCATATCCAAATTTACAGTACTGTTGATTTCCTGGTTACTGCTTCTTCATTCGCTCTTTTCCCGTAAAATACTCCACGTCAATCCGGTACACTGCTGTCCGCTCCAGCATTTCCTGGCGAAATTCCAGCTCTGCTTCCAGAGACATGTGTGCCACCAGCCTTTCAAGGGCATAACGCTTCTCGTTCTCTGATTCCAGCCGTGCAGCTGTCCCGCTTCCCATAATGCTGCGATATCCATAGGAATAACTGCACGTATAGTCACCGGTAATAATCTCATGGCGGCAGTCCATCTCAATGGCCACCCGGGAACTGACGGCAAGGGCATCCGCTTTTCTTCCTTCCCCGGATCCATGGATATACAGGGTCAGTTTTGCACCTGTCTCCAGTATATTCAGATCATACCCATAATTCACAGGTACGATGAACATCCCTTCCTCGTCTGTAAGCCCAAGCCTTAACACCTGGCATTCTTCCAGAATTTCCTTTATCACAGAGAGATCCCGGATCTCTCTTTTGTGCAGCCGCATTTCTCTCATTTCCGCTCCCTCTCTCCGCTTCCTCTTCCATACCCAGAGCAGTTTATAAAAATTCCCAGCCGGCAGCTTTCACAGTTTACATACTCCTTTCCCGGTTATCACTTCTCAGTTTCCCCATCCGCTGAACATATTCAGGATCATCAGTATCACAATGACAGCAAAAATAATCTGTACAAAGCGCCCGTTTCCCGCAGCTGTCTCATCAAACTCCATGGGTCTGTCATCAAAGGCACCGGGATCGTTTCTGTGGGCCTTAAACTGAAACTCTTCCAGATAATGTTTCCAGCCGCTCCTGTCTGTGTAAACACGCACAGTATCCGCAGCCAGATACCGGTGGATCGGTTTGCGGTATCCCTGACTGCGGATAATATTTGTCACCCCTGTTGCCGGATCTACGAGCTCCACATCCAGATAATAGTATCTGTGATAGCGCAGCGTATGGTGTTTTCCCGAATAATACGGAACATCCTGGCGCAGCACACTCTGTATCCGTCCCAGCTGGGAATGCCCGTAGGCAATGGCATCTTCCCGCTGTTTCCGGTAAAAGAACGCCCGCCGAATCATCGTGACCGCTGTATGGATCGGAAGCAGACCGGCGGCTAGGAATAAAAGCTGGGTAATATAGAAACCAGAAGCCATAATAGATGCTGCCAATCCCGAATACCATAAAATAACAAACAGGAAAAGGAAGCTAACATTTCCAATCTCTTCTTCCGCAGGCCGGATCTTTCGTTTCATAGGATTCTCCCTTCTGTCTCTGGGAATACATTCATATTTGACAAAGCCGTTCCCCCACAGATGAACGCGCATTTGTGTAGAAACAGCTCCGTCAGCCTTATTTTTTCAGTACTTTCACGATTTCTGCCATATACATGGTATGATAATCTTTCTCCGGATACCATTTGGTATCACATTCTCTGTCCAGAAAACAGGAAGGTTCCATCTCCTGGGCATACAGCTTTCTGCAGACATAGATTTCTTCCGCCTCTTCCACTGCCGTGGTCCCGTCTACCGGAAACGGGTGAAGGCCCGCTTCCTGCCATTTATCCGGAACATTTTTACCGGAAACCGAGCCGCATACGCTTAACGCCTTGCGGTACTCCTCTGGCAGGAAAGAAATGGTAAAATATTCATTTTGGTCCACAAATTCTTTCGTGTATCTCTGGGGGCGAATATATACAGTTGCCACCGGTTTGCCCCACATAATGCCCACGCCGCCCCAGCTGGCAGTCATGGTATTGGATTTTTCCCCGTCACCGGCAGTGATCAGCATCCACTGCCTGCCGATCTGCTCAAAAGGATTAAATTCCAAAGCAGCAATATCAACTTCATGAAAACTCATTTGCCTCTCCTCCTGGTTCTCTAAATCTCCGGTATCTTTCCCGGATTTCAGTCTCTCTTATTATCGATCATATACAGCAGCGCATTGCAGATGCAGGCAGCTATATTGCTGCCTCCCTTGCGGCCTCTGGCCACTATGTACGGCACATCTGTCTCCATGATCAGCTCCTTGGACTGAACCACATTGACAAATCCCACCGGAACACCGATGATCAGTTCCGGATTCAGCTTTCCGTCTTTGATCAGTTCATACAGACGCACCAGAGCGGTGGGGGCATTGCCGATGGCAAAGATCAGCTTCTGATCCAGAGAGGCCGCCTTGTCCATGCTGGCTGTGGCCCTGGTGGTGCCCTGCTCTGCAGCTATTTTTGCCACATCTTCATCTGACATAAAGCAGTACACCTCTCCGCCGTACCGGGAAAGCGCCCGTTTATTGATTCCCGCCTTTGCCATCTGGGTGTCTGTGACAATACAGGCGCCTGCCTTGATGGCAGCAATGGCCTTGTCCACCGCATCCGGAGAAAAGCAGAGATTTTTGGCATAATCAAAATCCGCGCTGGTATGGATACAGCGCTTTACAATCAGCTCTGTGCCCGGCACCAGAGGAGTGTCCCTCAGTTCTTCTGTGATGATCTCAAAACTTCTGGTCTCTATTTCCCTTGGCTTTACGTTCTCCAGTTCTACTTTCACCTGCTTCTCCTTTCTAAATTCCCGCTTCCAGAATTTCGTAAATCTTTTTCATATCCAGGTGTTTCCGCAGCTCTGCAGCCAGAATATCATACTGGGTCTCTTTAAACGCCGCAAAATCCACACTGGTCATTTCAGTTACATCGATGCCTTTTTTCCGTCCGATGGCTTCCACGATTCCTTTGGAGACTTCTTCCCGGTCCAGAAATCCGTGGACATAGGTGCCGTAGACATTTTCCACGCTCAGTCCATCCATCTTAGTCACACCAGATACTCCATCTGTGATCTCCGTGGTGGCCTGTACTTCTCCGGAAGGTACGCTCTCTCCCATATGGATCTCATAGCCTTCCACTTCGGTCCCTTCCAGATTGGAAAGCAGTCCCGGAAGTTTCTGGATCCTGCCGGTAACCCGGGTTCTGGTCTTCTGGGGACTGAATACCGTATCCATGGGCAGCAGTCCCATGCCTTTGATCTCACCGCCGGCTTCTACATGGTGGGGATCCGACAGCGTATTTCCCAGCATCTGGTAGCCGCCGCAGATGCCGAAGATCGGAGTTCCGTGGGAAGCTGCTTTCAGGATGGCTGCTTCCATGCCGCTCTGGCGCATCCACAGAAGATCCTCCATGGTGTTTTTGGTTCCCGGCAGGAAAATCATGTCCGGATTCCCCAGTTCTCCAGGATGCTTCACGTAACGGAGAGATACACCCGGAATGCTTTCCAGGGGATTGAAATCTGTAAAGTTGGAAATCCGGGGCAGACGCACCACTGCAAAATCAATGAGGCCCGCCTCCTGGTGTCCCTCGAACCGCTCCGTCAGACTGTCTTCGTCTTCCACCTGGATATCCATGTAGGGAGCCACTCCCACCACCGGGATTCCGGATTTTTCTTCCAGCATCTCCACGCCGGGATCCAGAATGGTCTTATCTCCCCGGAATTTGTTGATGATCAGCCCCTTTACCATCTGCCGTTCTTCTTCCTCCAGCAGGATCACTGTGCCGATGAGCTGGGCAAACACTCCGCCCCGGTCAATGTCTCCCACCAGGAGCACCGGTGCCTTTGCCGCTTTGGCCATTCCCATATTCACGATGTCTTCCTGTTTCAGATTGATCTCCGCCGGACTTCCGGCTCCTTCGATGACAATGATATCATATTCTTCTGCCAGAGAATTGTACGCCTTCATTACCTCCGGCCGCAGCTGCTTCTTATACTGAAAATAATCTCTGGCACTCATGGTGCCGATGACTTCCCCGTTGACGATCACCTGGGAACCCACATCGTTGGTGGGTTTCAGTAAAATGGGATTCATACGGACCGATGGTGCAATACCTGCAGCTTCCGCCTGCATGACCTGAGCCCGTCCCATTTCCAGACCTTCTTTTGTGATAAAAGAATTCAGTGCCATATTCTGCGATTTAAAAGGAGCCACACGGTAACCATCCTGCCGGAATATCCTGCAAAGTCCGGCAGCAAGCAGACTCTTGCCTGCGTTGGACATGGTTCCCTGTATCATGATCGCTTTTGCCATTTTTCTTCCCTGCCTTTCTTTCTCTATTCCGGTGTCTGCGTATCTTCTGCCGGGTGTGTATTTCCCGGTTCCTGCTCTTCTGTCTTTTCCAGAACGTTTTTCAGTACCTGCACCAGTTTTTCATTTTCTTCATGGGTGCGTACAGCCACCCGGAAGTAGCCTTTCTGCAGTCCCGGATAATTGCTACAGTCCCGGATCAGGATCCCGCCTTCCAGACAGGTTTCCCACAGGTTCTTCGGTCCACGGAAAAAAATATAATTGGCCAGAGACGCATATACCCGAAGGCCCAGCTCCTTCAGTGCCTGCTTCAGATAGGCCCGTTCCTGAAAGATCAGCCAGCGTCCCGCCTCCACGTATTCCGTTTCCCCCAGAGCTGCCACACCTGCCTCCTGGGCGATCACCGACAGGTTCCAGGGCTGGTTTACTGCTCCCATATTTTCCAGAAGCGATTCGTTGGCGCACAGGCCGTAGCCCAGTCTGACGCCTGCCATGGCGTACCGCTTGGTAAATGCTTTCAGCAGAAACAGATTCTGGTTCGCATCCAGGAATTCTTTCAGCGTATACTTCTCCGGCTCCTCTATAAAATCCAGAAAACACTCGTCCACTGCCAGAAAAATATTTTTTTTTCTGCAGATCTCCAGAACTCGGAGCAGAAACTCCCGCTCTGTGAGCACGCCTGTGGGATTATTGGGATTGCACAGGAACAGAATATCTGTTTCCCCCGTCATCCGTGTCAAAAAGTCTTCTTCCAGAACAAATCCCTTCTCTTCTTTCAGGAAATAATGCTCCACCTGGCAGCCCACACTTTCCAGTGCCTGCTGATATTCTGCAAAAGTAGGCGCCGGCAGCAGCGCTTTTCCGGGCTTCAGGGCCCGGCACAGAGAAAAGATCAGCTCCGCCGCTCCGTTTCCGCAGATCACCTGAGAAGGGCGGACACCTTCATAATCTCCGATGGCTTTCCGCAGCGGTTCGTATCCCACCTGGGGATAGTTGGCCAGCTTCTCTGCGCTTTCCCGCACAGCCTTCTTAACTCCCTCAGGTGTTCCCAGAGGATTGCAGTTGGCTGAAAAATCCATTACATTTCTATGGCGGTAAATATCACCGCCGTGCACATGCGTTCCCATGTACCGTCTCCTTCCATTTCTGTTTTATCAGAAGTTCTCTTGCCTGATTCCCGTTCTTCTCCGGCAGCCCGGGCCATTTTCCCATCAGAGCAGCATCCACAAAAGCCCGTGGATCAGCCCGAATACAAGTGCTCCCAGCACTGCCGTTCCATATAACAAACGATTGGCCCTTGGGATATCTTCCGGTTCCACCGGACGGTTTTTATCCCCAATAGTGGGCTTTTCGTATAATTTTCCAAAATAATACGCATTTCCGGCCAGCTGTACACCAAGGGCTCCGGCCATGACTGACTCTGTCTGAGCCGAATTGGGACTGGCATGGTTCCTGCGGTCCCGCAGGTAAATTTTCCTGGCCTGCCGTCCGTCCATTCCCAGAAGATAGCTGGCGCCAATCATCAGCCAGGCAGAAATCCGGGACGGAATATAATTTGCCACGTCGTCCAGCTTCGCCGCATAACGGCCGAAATGAAGGTACTTGTCATTTTTGTACCCCAGCATGGAATCCATGGTGTTGATTCCTTTATAGAGGAACATCAGCGGCGCTCCGCCAAGAGCCATATAAAACAGCGGCGCGATCACACCGTCTGACGTATTTTCCGCTATGGTTTCCACCGTAGCCTTGGTCACGCCTTCCCCGCTCAGCGCCTGGGTATCCCTGCCCACGATCATGGAGACCGCATAACGGGCCTTGTCCAGGTCCCCTGCCTGCAAGGGAGCATACACTTTCATGCTCTCTGTTTTCAGAGATTTCGTGGCCAGCAGCTGGTAACACCAGAAGCACTCCAGGATCAGTCCCGCCCAGAAATGCAGCCGGTACGCCGCAAACAAAATCACAAAAGGCAGTCCAAAGCTGCAGATGCAGACCAGCAGCACCTCCAGGGCGCCGCCTGCCCGCTCTCCTCCAGGCGTTTTCGGCATCCTTTTCCGAATCTTCTTTTCCAAAAATGCGATCAGATTCCCGATGGCACAGATGGGATGATACAGCCACCGGGGATCTCCTATGAGCAGATCCAGCAGAAATCCTGCCCAGACTGCCGCAATTCCATAAATCATTTTTTCCTCTTTCCGGCATATTTACTGTACATGGCAGATGTGAACATTTCCTTTCACACTTCTGTCTTTTCAGAGGCAGCGTCTTATGCCTTTCCTGTTTCTTCTTGTCTGCATGTCCTCCCTGCATCATGCTGCAGAGACTCCTGCTTTCTCTGATAATTCCGGCACTGCTCCAGAAATGCCCGGGGAACTGCCGGATTGCCGTAATAATATAAATGGGGGAACCCGACCATGCCGGTATCGCTGCCGTGCATGCACTCCCAGCCCCGGTTTCCCACGGGTTTTCGCGCCGTGAAGGTATCGCCGCAGTTTTCCGAATCAAAATAATGGAATTCATGGGCCGGTATCTCTCCCAGCTCCTGCCCCAATACCGGATGTTTTCCCGTCAGGGTGATATAACCGAACCGGGTCAGCCTGGGCGTCCGGAAGGCTTTTCCTTTCAGAAAGCCCACTCCTTTGCAGAACCGGCCATTCATGTCCTCCATCTCTTCATGGAGATACATAAATCCCCCGCACTCTGCCATCACAGGCATTCCTCCCGCAAGAGCCCGGTAAATCTCCTGGCGCATGGATTCTCCCGCTTCCAGCTCTTCTCCGAACAGCTCCGGATATCCGCCATAGAGCAGCAGTCCGTTCAGATGCTCCGGCAGATGCCGGTCATGGACCGGGGAAAATTCCACCAGCTCTGCTCCCATTTCCCGCAGCAGCTGCAGGTTGTCTTCGTAGAAGAAGCAAAAAGCTTCATCTCTGGCAAGGCCAATGCGCACCGGCGTCTGTTCCCCTACAGGGGCAAAGGCCGGGTGCTCTCCTGTAAGATCCTCCCGGGGCAGCGGCTCTGCCTCCCGGGCCAGTCTGAGGATTTCTTCCAGATCCAGGGTCTTTTCCAGTACCTCTGCCAGTTTCTGCAGACGTCCCTTCAGATCTTCCACCTCATGGGGAAGCACCAGTCCCAGGTGACGACTCTCAATAACACAGTCCTCCACCTTCGGCACATATCCGCAGACCTTCACCGGCAGCGTTTTCTCTATGGCTTCTTTCATCCGCGGATACAGCATGGGGGACATCTGATTTAAGATTACACCAACGATCCGGCTGTCTTTCTGAAATTCCAGAAATCCTTTGATATATGCGGCCAGCGACAGGCTCATGCCTTTGGAGTTTACCACCAGGAGCACAGGAGTCCTGGTCTCCCGGGCCAGATCATAGGCACTGGCCCGAAAGGTGGTGCCGCCCACGCCGTCGTAATACCCCATGACTCCTTCCATCACCGCAATATCCATGCCTGCGGCATTTTTTTCCAACAGAAAGCGGGTCACTTTTGGGCTGGTAAAAAAGGTGTCCAGATTCCGGGATTTGGTCCCGATCACCCGGCTGTGGAACATGGGGTCGATGTAATCCGGCCCGCACTTAAAAGAAGCCACCTTCATACCCCGGTTCACCAGAGCCTGCAGCAGACCGCAGGTGATCAGTGTCTTTCCGCTGCCGCTGGCTCCTGCCGCCAGCATGATTCTCGGTATCTCCATAACTTGTCCTCTCATTTCTCACAGGTGATGATATAAATGGGATTTTCGCCCATCATCATATGGTATCGGCTGATGGCCTTCGCTCTGGCCACGCCTACCTGCACCAGATCTGTCTGGGATAATTCCAGTTTCCGGATAGCTTCCAGAGCCTCGGAAACCGTTTCCAGAGTAATGCAGTTGATCACCATCCGCACCTTCGGATTCTTTTCCAGAAGCAGTTCCATGATCTCCAGCAGATTTCCGGAGGAACCGCCGATAAACGCATGGGTCGGCGCTTCCAGAGGTTCCAGTGCCTCCGGCGCCAGCCCTTCCACGATTTCCAGGTGATCCGCTGCGAATTTCTTTTTATTTTCCCGCAAAAGGGCCACAGTCTCCGGTTTCTTCTCAATGGCGTACACACGGCCTTTTCCTGCACGCAAAGCCATTTCTATGGATACCGATCCGGTTCCCGCGCCCACATCATAACAGATGGAATCTTCCTGCAGCCGCAGTTTTGCCAGAGAAACTGCCCGCACCTCTTCTTTGGTCATGGGCGCTTTTCCCCGGACAAATACGTCATCCGGCAGGCCATGGGTAGCAGGAAGGGGACGAGCATCTGCATGGGCTGCGCAGACCACGGACAGCGCCGTACCGGCATATTCTGTCAGTTCCCGGGCCGGTCTGCAGAAAATCTTTTCCTCGGGATAAGAAAGGGATTCTCCCACGTACAAAAGCACATGGCCCATTTCGTATTCCACCAGCTTTCTGGCCAGTCCGGCAACGCCGTCCGCCGTGCCCAGGATGGAAAACACTTTCCGATGATGGCGGATCTCCCACACCAGATTACAGGCGCGTCCATGGGCGCTGGTGATCCTGGCATCCTCCCATGGCAGGCCGATCTTTGCCATAAAATACACCAGAGAGGAAATTCCGCAGAGGATCTTCACATTCCCCAGGGTCTCCACCAGCTTCCGTGCACCGCTGTAAAAGCCCACGTCTCCAGACAGGGCGATGACAATATTTTCGTATTCCGGATGTTCCCGGATGTATGCTCCAATCGCTTCGCTCCGGTATTCGTAATGCACCTTCTGTCCCGGAGCTGCCGCTGCATCTGCCAGTCTCCTGGCTCCGATGATCACATCTGCATTGCGGCAGGCCTGCAGACCTTCCACGGTAAAGGTCTTCTCGCTGCCCATTCCGATACCCACCAGGGTAATTTCCGGTTTTGCCTCAAAGCCAAACTGTCTCTGCAGGTATGCCTTCATCTCCTCCATGGAACAACCCTCTTCATCTCTGGGCCGGCCAATGACTACCAGCGTACAGCCGCAGGATACGGCAGCCTCATATTTTTCCAGAAAGCCGCCCTGCTTTCCCGTATCTTTCGTCACCAAATACCGGCAGCCGTACTGCCGGAGCATGGCCTGGTTCAATTCCATGGAAAACGGCCCCTGCATGCCGATCAGATGCTTGCCCTCTATTCCCAGCGCGGCACAGGCCGTAATCACCGACGGAAGAGAAAGCACCCGGGCATAGATCCGCTCCTGATAGCCGGGCAGCGCCGTAAATGCTTTCAGCTCCTTGCTCCCTGTGGTGAGAAGGATATTTCCTTCGGTATGCTCCAGCCAGGAAGCAGCCGCTTCTACACTGTCCACATACACGCATTCCGCCTGCTCCTTTGGCCTGCAGACAGCATTTTCCTGCCCGCCGGTCTTCTGGGCAGTCTCCCGGGAATCATCAGCGTCTCCCACAGATGCTCTCTGCTCCTGTATCTGCGTTCTTCTCCGCAGAAGACGCATATAGGGATAACCGGCCTTTTCACAGGCAGTCCGGATATTCTCCGTTACTTCCACTGCATAGGGGTGGGTGGCATCAATGACCAGGGATGGATTCTGCGTACGCATTTCCTCTTCCATGGCCATTTCGTCCAGTCTTCCGGCTTTCACAGACAGATACCGGTCTTCTTCCAGAGACCGGCTGCCGTATTCCGTAGCCACATAGGCCTGCACCTCCACTGCATGTCTCTGCAGGTACCGGGATATCTCATAGCCTTCTGTTGTACCGGCAAATACCATTACCTGTTTCATTTCTTTTCTCCATCCACACCCCGGTATCCTCTGGGTGTCACCATCTTTCCGTCAATTTCCATGGTCTGGGAATTTCCGATCCATACGGTCGTAAACATATCCACCTGGGTATCCCTCAGTTCCTTCAGGGACATCACCCGGGCAGCTTCTCCTTCTCTTCCGATGTAGCTGACGATGCCGCATACGGTTTCCGGCGACTGATGCTGCAGGACCAGATCACAGGCTTTCTGCAGATAGTCGTGACGCTTTCTGCTGGAAGGATTGTACAGACAGATGACAAAGTCCGCCGCTGCCGCTGCCAGCAGCCGCTTTTCAATTTTTTCCCAGGGTGTCAGCAGATCGCTGAGACTGATCAGACAGAAATCATGGATCAGAGGCGCACCCAGTACGGCTGCTCCTCCGGTGGCTGCCGTAACTCCGGGAATTACTTCCAGATCAACCTCCGGATAGCGGACGCCGATCTCATACATCAGTCCGGACATACCGTACACGCCGGCGTCTCCGCTGCAGATCATGGAAACAGTCTTTCCTTTTTTTGCCTCCTCAAAAGCCAGAACACAGCGGTCCACTTCCTTTGTCATGGGAGTCGTCATGAATTCCTTCTCCGGAAAATGTTCTTTTACCAGGTCCACATAGACCGTATATCCGATAATCGCATCGCTTTGCTTTAATGCCTCAATGGCCCGCACAGTCATCTGCTCATATTCACCGGGGCCAATTCCCACCACATACAGTTTATTCAAAATTTTATCCTCCAATCTTCCTGCATCAGAGCAGTGGTGATCCCGTCTGCTCCTCTTTTTTTCTCAATCCAAGTCTCTCCTCCGGCTTTTTTTGCACTGCGTTCACACACATTGTCCACGCCCACAGTCTTTCTGACAAATCCGGAAGGCGTAAATGTCCCCGGAACTGCTTCCAGTTCTTCCGCCGTAAACGTCAGAAACGGAAGTTTCCGGGATTCACAGAACTCTAGGATTCCTTTTTCCTCTGCCTTAAGATCCACACTGGCCACACATTTCAGACAGTCCCGGTGAAGATGGTGCCGCACAAGCAGTTCCTCCACCGCCTGTTCAATGGCAGACTCTTCTTTTCCCTTCCGGCATCCCATCCCCAGGATCATCACCCGGGGCACCAGCGTCACAGTACTGGAAAAAGGCCGGCACTCTCTGGCCGTTGTAACAGCGATCCCCACAGCCAGTGCTCCGGGGATACGCCCGTCTGTCTGTTCTTCTCCTGTCCAGTCCGCTTTTACGGGTATCCCGTCTGCGCCGCAGAGCACCAGGCCCTCCGGCAGTTCTCCCTCCACAGGGAAATCACTGAAGAGTCCAACAGGCTCTCCCTTCAGAAGGGCAGCGGAGACTTCCTTGGCCGCCGTCATATTATGGATTGCCAGACTGTTCTTTTTTGCAAATACATCCACTGCAAAACGCCCGTTCAAATCGGTGGCCGTGGTGATCACCGGCTGAGCGCCCAGGATCCGGGCGCATGTCTGGGCCAGTTCGTTGGCGCCGCCCAGATGTCCGGACAATAGAGAAATAGCATAAGTGCCAAGCTCATCCACCACCACCACAGCCGGGTCGGTCTTCTTGCTTGCAACAAAGGACGCAATGGTCCGCACTGCAATGCCTGCCGCCCCGATGAAGACCACTCCATGGGCAGTTTCAAACTGGGCTCTGCACCAGTCTTTTAACGGAATTTCCAGAGAGTCCGGCAGATACTTGCTCTTAGAAGCCGCCTCCACCTGATTTCCTTCCTTTTCCAGAGCTTCCTTCAGTCTGTCCATGACCGTTCTTCCTGACAGACTGAAGCAAATCAGGCTGATCTTCATAACAGCCTCCTTCTACCTGGCCGGTTCAGTGGCCTGACGGAACTCCGTGGTAAAAGAAGGATCATACAGCTTGGAACGGGCATAGTGACTTCCTGCCACAATATCGCCGATGATCATCAGAGCTGTTTTCGTAATCTGGTTCTCTCTGGCTGTCTCTGCCAGGGTTCCCACTGTACACACAAATTTCTTTTCATCTTCCCAGGTTGCTTTGTAAACGATCGCCGCCGGAGTGTCTGCCTTATATCCGCCTTCGATCAGTCTGCGGCTCAGTTCCTCCAGCATTCCCGTGCTCAGGAAAATAACCATAGTTGCCTGATGAGCTGCAAAGGACTGGATACTCTCTTTTGACGGCACCGGCGTGCGTCCTTCCATACGGGTAATCACCACGCTCTGGGAAATATCCGGCAGTGTATATTCCAGATCCAGCGCCGCTGCCGCTCCGCAGAAGGAGCTGACACCGGGACAGGAATCAAAAGCGATTTTCTTTTCATCCAGCACATCCATCTGCTCCCGGATGGCTCCGTAGAGACAGGGATCGCCAGTGTGAAGACGCACGGTTGTCTTGCCTTCTTCTTCTGCCCGGAACATCACGTCCAGCACTTCTTCCAGCGTCATTTTTGCGCTGTTATAAATTTCGCATCCTTCTTTTGCATACTCCAGAAGCTGCGGATTCACAAGTGAACCTGCGTAAATGATCACATCTGCTTCCTCCAGATATGCTTTTCCCCGAACTGTAATCAAATCCGGCGCTCCCGGGCCGGCTCCAACAAAATGTACCATATTATTTTCTCCTTTTTCAGTCTTTTACAATAATCAGTGAATAATAACCTGCAGAATCCGGAATTTCTTCCACTGTCCGGTAAATCTTTTCATTTTCCATTCCGCAGTTTTCGATCATCACACCGGTTTTTCCGGCTTTTTTCAATGTCTCCTTTACGGAAGCCATTTTCTTTCCTGCCTTCATCAGCACTTTTGTACCGGGCATTTTCATTGCCTCATCAATCTGATAAGACGAAGGGATTACATGAAGCTCCTCCGCTTTCTCCACCAGACTCATGTTCAGGCGTGCCGCCACCGCACAGAAAGAAGTGATGCCGCTTATGATCTCCACCTCATAACCCAGTTCCTGGATCTTCTTGTGTACATAAATATACGTGGAATATACTGTGGGATCTCCCAGAGTCAGAAAAGCAACCGTCTTGCCCTGATCCAGCTCATTGCAGATCATGTCTGTTCCTTTCTGATGCGCCTCTTCCAGTACCGCCGCATCTTTTGTCATGGGCATGGGTACCGCCAGAAGGGTCTTCTGATCCAGTTCCGGATATGCTCCTTTTACAATCTGGTAAGCCACTGTTTCTTCCGCCACCGTTCCAGGAACAGCGATCACATCACTTTCCCGGATGATCCGAAGGGCTTTTACGGTCAAAAGCTCCGGATCTCCGGGGCCAATCCCTACACCATATAATTTTCCATTCATCTTTTTCTCTCCTGTTATGTATTTTTCGTGTGCCGGCAGGCCATTTCTCCTGATCACGGCCATATCCGCACACTGATCTGCTTATTCATCCATTCCATCAATTCTGCCGCGTTCTGAAGCTGTCACGGATAGCCCTGTTCATCGGAAATATTCCATCAGCTTCGCCGCGTCTCGGGTCTGGCCCAGATATCCCTGTTCATTGGAAAAGAGCACTGCCCCTAGCAGGATCTGCTCATAAGAGCGGTGATCCAGATAGAACTGAATCCTTTCGGTGATCTCTTCCATGGTCTGCTCCAGCAAATGCCGCTCCTTCAGACAGGCCAGCGTTTCATCAGTGGTGCTCATCCCAAGAATTTCCCTGGCAGTTTCCAGATCAGCTCCGGCCCGGATGGCATTGGAAGCCAGGATTTCCATCCTTCCGTCTGCACTGTGGGAATGAGTGTTCATGATGCCTGCCGCTACTTTCACGAACTTTCCAATATGTGCCACAAACAGGATTCCCTTCACTCCCATGGATACGGCCATATCTATGGTCTCACCCACATAATTGCTGCACTTGATATTTTTCTCAAAGGGCAGATCCATATGATTCCGAAGATAATCGGCGCCGTAATTTCCCGGTGTCACTAGCAGGTATTCTTCCCCCTGAGCAAACCGCTGCTTCATTTCAACTTCAATGCTCTTGATCAGAGCAGCTTCACTCATGGGCTCTACGATCCCTGTCGTTCCCAGAATGGAAATGCCGCCCTGGATCCCCAACCGCGGATTGAATGTCTTCTTGGCAACTTCCTCGCCTCCGGGTACAGAAATCACAGCTTTCAGGCCTCCCTCATACCCACAGGCATCACAGGCCTCTTCCAGTGCTGCCCGGATCATGGCACGGGGAACCCGGTTGATGGCCGGATTTCCCACAGGCTGCTCCAGTCCCGGCTTTGTTACCCGGCCCACGCCTGTACCTCCGTCGATGAGGAACTCTCTCTCCGGACACCGGCTTACCTGCGCATAAATCCGGATCCCATTGGTGGTATCCGGATCATCCCCGCCGTCCTTTACCACACAGCAGGAGACTTGCTCTTCCCCCAGGGAAATGTCCTGCAGTTCCAGATGGAGCATGATTCCTTTCGGCGTCATGAGATCCACATGGGACTGCGGCTTTCCCTGAAGGAGCATGAAAGCAGCTCCTTTTGCCGCCGCAGCCGCACAGGAGCCTGTGGTATAGCCAAACCGCATTTTTTTATTATTTTTTATAATGTAGTATTCTTCCAATCCGTTCATTGTACCACCTGTATCTGTCTTGATAAGAAGCAGGATTACCATGCCCTGCTTTTCTGTAAGATAAAAAGAGCCTCAGGACCGGCAACATGCTCCTCCTGAAGCTTATCTGCGAAATCCTCCGGTTGCCGCAGAGCATTCCGCTTCCGAAAGACCCTCCAGTATCTGGCTGTACAGTAACGGACTTGCACAGGACTTGCACCTGTTTCCTGGAATGGGACTTTCTCTCAAAATTGTCTCATTTATTATATAGTTTTCTGCCGGAAAAGTCAATCAATCTGTACTTCTTGTACAGAGCAAATCTACTTTTCACTTCCTGTGTTGTGCTTTTCTCCGCCGGTACGGGTCTTTTTCCACTTTCCTGCTCCTGTACCGAACCAATGAGCATACAGGTACAGGTGCTTATCCAGGAATTGCCTCCTGTGCCTAGCCTAAGAACCTCCAGGTACGGGTGTCTAGCCATGAATCGTCTTCCGTGCCTATCCTAAGAACCTACAGGTACAGGTGTCCATCTCAAATTCCTATCCTGTGCCGAACCAAATACCCTCCAAGTACAGGTGTCTATCCAAGAATTGCCTCCTGTGCCGAACCCAAGACCCCACAGGTACGGGTGTCTAGCCTGGAATTGCCTCCTGTGCCTAGCCTAAGAACCTCCAGGTACGGGTGTCCATCTCAAATTCCTATCCTGTGCCGAACCTAAAACCTCTCAGGTACGGGTGTCTAGCCTGGAATCGTCTTCCGTGCCTATCCTAAGAGCCTACAGGTACGGGTGTCCATCTCAAATTCCTATCCTGTGCCGAACCAAATACTCTCCAAGTACAGGTGTCTATCCAAGAATTGCCTCCTGTGCCGAGCCCAAGCCCCCACAGGTACAGGGGTCCATCCGGAAAATACCTCCCGTGCCGAACTTCCACCCCCAACATCCCAAGCGCCGGGCAGAGGTGCTATCTTATCAGCGTATCAGATATATGCCGATCTTTCCCGCTTCTTCGCCGAGCCTGCTCCCCTGCCGGTACCAGATACCGCCGCCTCCCCGCCGGCCAGCCCCCAATTCATCCATTTCCTGGTCCCGCACCAACTATGCCTTCCCCCATAACCTGAAAAAAGCTGACACAGTTTTTCCTGCATCAGCTCATTTTTCTTTCATGTATTCCCCCATGAAGTACATAGCCCGGAACAATCCGCCGGCTTCATCATCAAAGCTGCCGGCCCCGATCGCATTTCCTTCCCCGGGAAGCCCGGTTCCCGACTGCCGCTCCCGATACTGCCATGGTCTTACATAGAATTCCTATAAGGATGTATATCCGTATGCATTTACCAGAGCGTCCAGCTTCTGACCAGCTGCGCACATCGGGCAGCGATGATAATCATAATATCCATAATCTTTTATGCTGTCTTTGCCAAAAAGGGAAATGATCCGGTAATTGTCAATCTTCTCAATGGCACTGAAGATTGATGTGATGCCTCTTAAAATGCCGCCGTAATACTGCAGCGCCTCAATGCCTTTATTCACCGTCAGGCCGGTGGTTACAGACGCCATGAGCAGCACGATATTCTTTCCCTGGATCATAGGCAGAACATTCTCTTTGAACATCATCTGGCTGTTGCTGTTATATTCCGGCGTCACAATATACATGGTCTTATGGGCATTTACCGAAAGTACCCCCGCCCGGGTCAGCTCTTCGGCCAGAAAAGCCCCGATCACCTCTGTTCCTTCCAGGCATACAATGGTGTCTACCGGGGTGTCATAGAGTGAAATACCGGCCAGACCTTTGGCAGCCTCCTGAGCTTCACTGAGTCTGGTTTTCATTGTGCTCATGTCAATATAGTAATTGATGTGAGCATGATTGGTGGCAAAGTGACCGTTCATGATCTTTAACGGCGCACCGCAGCCGGGGGAATAGATTTTTACATATTCCTTATCCATAGAAACACCTCCCTGACGATAGAATAAATTTCGCGGGTACCAGGCCTCGCGGATATGTCTGCAAATCTGTTCCGGACTTCTCAGCACATTGTCCTGTATTAAAATTGTTACAGGACATTGTCTGTGCTCTTCCAGCAGAACTTTTGCAGAACATAGTTTATACTCTTATAATACTAGGAATTTTCCCGTTGCACAAGCAAAATTGTCTGATTTTTCATTTTTTTCTTTCGTTTCTATATAGATATATTTTTCAGTATAGCAAACACAGATTAATCAAATGATAATGAATACAGACATTCAAGAAAAGAGGGCATGGATTTTGTTAAGTTATCGACCGCTTTGGGAAACAATGAAACGGAAAAATATCACAACTTATACACTGATCGCCAAATACAATATCAATCCGCGCACCATTCACAGCCTGAAGCACAATAAATCCATTACCATGTATACATTAGAAAAATTATGCAAAATACTAACCTGTACACCAAATGAGATCATTGAATTTAACTTTTATGAGAACAAAGACACGGAATAAAAACACTGCCCGCAAAATCTGCTGTATTTTTTCCGCACAGTACCTGCCTCACATGGGCGGTGTGGAGCGCTATACCAGTTATCTTGCAAAAGGACTGCTGGCGAAAAACTGGCAGGTTCTGGTCATCACTACAAACCCGGGAACTCTTCCGGATGAACAGATTTTAGATGGAGTGCCTGTATTACGTCTGCCGGCGTACCCTTTTATAGACGGACGTTTTCCCGTTCCCCTTCCTGGTAAAAAATTCCTTCAGCTACACAGAAAGCTCGACAGGATCCAACCGGATGTGGTGCTGGTCAACACCCGTTTTTATTTTCACTCTCTTTACGGAGTCCTCTGGGGTTGGAAAAAGGGGGCAAGGACCCTGCTTCTGGATCATGGATCCGGACACCTGTATTTGCCCAATCCCGGACTGAATCTTCTGGGCCAGTGGTTCGAGCATGGCATCACTGCTCTTGAAAAACGGTTCTGCAGGGAATATTACGGTGTATCTCTGGCCAGCGTGAAGTGGCTGCGTCATTTTCATATAAAAGCATGCGGTATCCTGCCCAACGCCATTGACCTGGATTTCATAGACCAGCGCCTGGCCCGTCCCAGAACAGATTTCCGGCAAATGTATCAAATTCCGCCGGATGCAGTGGTGCTGGTTTATACTGGCCGCCTGATTCCGGAAAAAGGTCTTCTGCCTCTGCGGGATGCTTTTGCGTCACTTGTCCGTCAGCATCCGGAGACCTACCTTCTTCTGGCCGGAGACGGTCCTCTGGAAGAAGAACTGAAACATACCGCGCCCCCGCATATGTTCCTCACCGGACGCTTATCACAGGACGAGGTCATCGATCTGCTGGGCTGCAGTGATATGTTCTGTCTGCCTTCTGTATCGGAGGGATTCTCCACATCCGTCCTGGAGGCTGCGGCCTGCGGAAATTATCTGGTCATTACCGACAGCGCATGTCCCGGAGAGCTGATCAAAGACAGCTCTTACGCCTCTGTCCTGCCGGATACCAGGCCAAATACAATTTACAAGGCCCTGTCTGCCGCTCTGGAGGAACCTCTGCGAAGAGCACATGCTGCAGAAAAAACAAGAAAGCGGCTGGAAAACAATTTCACCTGGGAAAAGACACTGGAACGTTTTCTTGCCTGTCTGGAGCATCCTGCCCCAGGCCGCTCGGACATGCATACAAAACGGAACAGCCACGGCACATTATCATAAGGAGAAACTGTCCTCATGGACTGAAAAAGAAAAAGTCATGAAAGAAGTACTGATTATTATCCCGGCCTACAATGAAGAGGCCAACATTCAGCGGGTGGTAGAAACGGTCATTTCCTGCTGCCCTGACTATGATTATATCGTTATAAACGATGGCTCCACAGACCGTACTGAAGAAATCTGCCTGGCAAATGGCTACCATCTGGTCAGCCTGCCGGTGAACCTGGGCCTGGCAGGAGCTTTCCAGACCGGTCTGAAATATGCTTACCGAAAAGGATATTCTTATGCCATCCAGTACGATGCCGACGGACAGCACCAGGCAGATTATATAACTGCTATTTACACAGAGATCAAAAAGGGATACGATATCGTCATCGGATCCCGTTTTGTCACGGAAAAAAAGCCCTTCAACATGCGGATGCTGGGCAGCGCTCTGATCTCATTTGCCATGTATCTGACCACTGGTCAGAAGATCCAGGATCCCACCTCGGGAATGCGCATGTTTAACCGGAAAATGATCGGTGAATTCACCAGAAGCCTGAACTACGGTCCGGAGCCGGATACCCTGTCTTACCTGATCAAGAACGGCGCCACTGTATCGGAAGTGCAGGTAACCATGAAAGAGCGCATGGCCGGAGAAAGTTATCTGAAATTCGGCACTTCCATTTCCTATATGGCACGGATGCTGGCATCGATCCTGCTGATCCAGAATTTCCGAAAACGGCCAGTCTGATTTCAGAAACGGAGGAATGACCAATGACACTGGTATTACGAGTTTTACTGATCGCGTTTTCCCTGCTGACGTTCCTGTATATGGTGCGGAAGATCCGTCAGTCCAAACTGCAGATAGAATACGCCATTTTCTGGATCGTATTTTCATTTATCCTGATCTTTATGAGCCTTTTTCCGGGAGTCGTCAGCTTCTTTACCTGGCTGGCCGGCATCCAGGCCCCTGTGAATCTTGTCTTCATGGCCATTATCTTCATCCTGATCCTCAAGCTGTTTTCCATGACGGTCAAGCTTTCCGAACTGGAAAACAAGACAAAGGAACTGGCTCAGGAAATCGCTATTCAACAGGCATTGGAACAGGAAAAAACACTTGAGAAAAATTCCAACGAGAAAAAGGATATTTAGATGAACCGACTATTTGCATACACTGTCACAAACGAAACTGCCGGACAGACCGTTCTGGATTTTTTAAGGTCCCACGGGTACTCTCACCGGATTCTGACACAGCTTCGCCAGACGCCCCAGGGGCTTCTGCTGAACGGAACAAAGCCCTTTGGCCGGACCATTCTGCAGGACGGAGATCATCTCATGGTGCGGCTGCTGGAAGACAGTTCTTCCCCGTCCATCCTTCCGGTACAGCTGCCCCTGCACATCCTGTATGAAGATGAGGATCTGCTGGTGGTCAATAAAGATGCGGATACGCCGATCCATCCCTCCCAGGGGAACTACACCAATACATTAGCCAATGCTGCTGCCTGGTATTACCAGGAAAAGGGAGAACCGTTCGTCTTTCGCTGCATTAACCGTCTGGACCGGGATACCACAGGCGCCCTGATTCTGGCAAAAAATGCTTTAAGCGCAGCATTACTGTCCCGGCAGCTTCAGGAACAGAATATCCACCGTACCTATCTGGCCATTGTGGACGGCATTCCGCCGGATGCAGGCACAATCTCCCTGCCCATTGCCCGGGCCGAAGGCTCTACAATCCTGCGGGAAGTAAATGAAGAGTACGGCGAATACGCCTGCACCCATTTTGAACGGCTGGACACCCATGACGGCTATTCTCTGCTGGAACTTCATCTGGACACCGGGCGCACCCATCAGATCCGGGTCCACATGAAAGCCTTAGGGTATCCTCTGATCGGAGATTATCTCTACAACCCGGATTACTCCCGGATCAAACGGCAGGCGCTTCACTCCTATCAGCTTTCTTTTACCCATCCCATTACCGGAGAGCCTCTGTGCTTCACTGCGCCTGCACCGGAAGATTTCGTACAGGCCTTCCTCATGGAAAATCCTGCCGGGCACCGCTGACCTTCGTAAAAAATCCAGGCAGGATCCCGGCCCTCTGGCCTGCGTAAAAAACCTCCCTGTTTCAGACAGACAATCTACATGATTTTCTGTCTGAAACAGGGAGGTTTTGATTATCAGCGAATCCGATCCGGAAAGCCTACTTTTCTCTGAACTTTCCGGAGGGTCTTATTGGCATAATACTGTGCCTTCTCCGCATTTTCTTTGATACAGCTGTCGATGTAAGCCTTGTCCTTTTCCAGACGGGCCACTTCTTCCTGCAATGGCTTCAATACACTGACCACTGCTTCACCCACAGCCATCTTGAATTCACCATAGCCTTTTCCTTCAAATTCCGTTACCACATCCGCCGGAGATTTTCCGGTGCATGCACTGTAGATGTCGATCAGATTCTTCACACCCGGCTGCTCATCCCGATAGCTGATGCAGGCCAGGGAATCAGTCACCGCTCTCTTGCATTTCCGCATGATCGTATCCGGATCATCCATCAGATAAATGCTGCCGTTGGGATTTTCATCGGATTTGGACATCTTATGGGAGGGATCCTGAAGACTCATGATCTTGGTTCCCACTTTTCCAAGATAAATATCAGGGATTGTAAACACATCACCGTAAATATTATTAAAACGCTCTGCTATATTCCGTGTAATTTCCAGATGCTGCATCTGATCCACACCAACCGGTACCACATCTGCCTGGTACAGCAGGATATCTGCTGCCATCAGCACCGGATAAGTAAACAGACCGGCATTGATGTTGTCCGCATGTTTGGCCGCCTTATCCTTGAACTGAGTCATACGGTTCAATTCGCCCATGTAAGTAAAACAGTTTAGGATCCATGCCAGTTCTGCATGGCCGGATACATGAGACTGATAGTAAATGCAGTTCTTCTTCGGATCCAGTCCGGCTGCAATATAAAGTGTCAGCAGCGCTCTGGCTCTTTTTCTCAGCACCGTCGGATCCTGGCGCACGGTAATGGAATGCATGTCCACCACACTGTAAAAGCACTCATATTCATCGCTTAATGTTACCCAGTTTTTCAGAGCACCCAGATAATTCCCCAAAGTCAGATTACCTGTTGCCTGCATTCCGCTGAATAACACTTTCTTTCCGTCTATCATAACGTTCTCCTCCAGATGTTTCTGAACAGCCCGCAGGTATTTTGCCGGCCAGGCTGCCATTCTTCTATCCCACAGTTTAGCAGTATGTCCGGGTAAAGTCAACTGTTCCGCCTATAAAACCAGGGTTGTTTCATGAACTATTCATGAGCAGCACTACCTTTTATAATCTTATTATTACATCCCCATATCGTTTCTGGAAAGCTGATCACGTAAAAAAACGCAAACTATCTCTCTATCTCTTTACAAGACTTTTTTTCAGAGGTATTCTCTATA
>UQMI01000036.1 GCA_900542045.1 uncultured Blautia sp. | reverse complement strand
CCTGCGGCCTCCTGGTCCCAAACCAGGCGCTCTAGCCAAGCTGAGCCACACCCCGATCTACATGATTCGCGTTTATCCCTGTCGAACGCAAAATAGAATATACCATAGCTTAAAACGAAAGTCAACACTTTTTTTCCATTTTTTTAATTTTTCCTTCGTTTCAGATAGCGGATCTCACACGCAAACCTGCCGCCGCTTTCTGCCTGGATCACTGCGTAGCTGGGCTTACGTCCTTCCTGTCTCGGGTAGGACAAACTGCCCGGATTAATCAGCAATACTCCCCGCTCCGTCTGGCACACCGGTTTGTGGATATGCCCAAACAACACCACATCCACAGCCCTGTCCAGGGCTTCATCTACCAGCAGCCCAAAATCCAGAGAAACCCGGTAAAAATGTCCATGGGTAATCAGCACTTTTCGGCCGCCCAGCTCTGTTACCATTTCCCGGTCCAAATCCGAAAAAAAGTCATTGTTCCCTGCCACCAGGTAGACCGGGCATTCGGCCACAGCAGCTATGTAATCCTCCCGGCCTTCAATATCTCCGCAGTGCACCAGGGCATCCAGGGGTTTTTCCATCTCCAGAACTTTCTCCAGATTCTCATCTTTTCCATGTGTGTCACTTACTACCAATATTTTCATAGAAGTTCCTCTTTCATTGCCCGAAGCGCCTTGCCTCTGTGACTGATTCTATTCTTTTCTTCCCGGGAAAGCTCAGCGGAAGTACAGCCATATTCCGGCAGATAGAAAATGGGATCATAGCCAAATCCATTTTCTCCTTTTGCTTCATAACCAATACGGCCTTCCATGGTTCCCCGGACAATACGCACGCTTCCATCGGGAAAAGCCGCCGCAATGGCACAGACAAACCGGGCAGTCCTCTTTTCATCCGGCACGCCTTCCAGACGGCCGATGAGATTGGCATTCTTTTCCACGTAGGAAGTATGCTCCCCCATATACCGGGCCGAATATATTCCCGGTTCTTTGTTGAGATAATCAATCTCCAGCCCGGAATCATCGGCCAAAACGATTTCGCCTGTCATTTTGCAAATAGTTTTTGCCTTGATCGCGGCATTTTCTTCAAAAGTGGAACCATCCTCTACGATATCCACATCCAGATCCAGATCCTTCAATGACAGTACTTCCACATCATCTCCTGCCAGGATTTCACGGATCTCCCGCATTTTATCCTGATTTCCCGTAGCAAATATCAAGCGCTTCATTCTCTGTCTCCTTTTTCCTCTTTTTCACTTTGCAGGAATTTTTCCTGCTGCTCCTTCAGGAACCGCTCTTTCCGTTCTTTCTGTTTCTGCCGGAACTCAATTTCCCACTCTTCCATCTCCCAGCGAAACTCTTCTTCCCGATCCAGCCGGTCTGTATCCTTCCCGGATGCCTCCCGGCCTTTATTCTCTGCTGCATTCACAGATGTCTCCCGTTCCTGCTGCTCTGTATCCTCTCCGGAAGCTGTCTCATCCGAAACGTCTTCCCGTTCTCCGGATGCTCCATGCTCATGCATATCTTCCTTTTCCCCGTGCTCCTCCTGTTCCTGCTCATCCGCTTCTGCTCCCTGGACCTTTGCCTCTTCATGCCCAAAGAAGATCACCTTGATCCCGTCCGTGAGCACAGCCACCGACAGGAGCATCATAAACAGGATGCACAGGTTCTGCACCACCGGCGTCACTGTCCGCTGTCCGCCATCTCCCAGGATCATCCGGGCATTTTCCATAAAAAGGATTCCCAGATTGCTCCAGGCCACTCCCACCAGAAAAGCAATGGGCAGATAGTAAAGCTTATGTTTTTTCCCTATGGATTTCATCCAGCAGGAAATTCCCACCAGCAGCATGGCCGCCAGCAGAAGATTAGCCCCGTCAAATAACGGCCAGACCACCTGATAGGCTCCAAAACTCAGCACGCCGATGGCAGCCACTGTAATTGCTGCCGCCGTATAGACCTGATTTAGAACATGTTTCTTCTCCTGTTTTCCGGTAAACAGCTCCTGGAACAGATAACGGGCCACACGCACCACTGTATCCAGAGATGTCATACAGAGAGTCCCTACCACCAGAAGAACCGCTATCCGAACCACAGATACCGCCGGCCGCTGCAGTCCAACGGTAGCAAAGAAATGACTGACCCCTCTGGCAAACACCCGGAAGACTGCAGAGTCTTCTCCAGTCAGGGATTCCAGGCTTGCTCCGGATAAATCCGCAGATCCCACCACTACCAGAGCGATCACGCACATAAAACAGACCAGGAGCATGGACCCATACCCTACTTTCTTGATCTGGGTTTCTTTGCGGATCTGTTTTGAGGTGGTGCCGGAAGCCACCAGGCCATGCACTCCGGAAACCGATGCTCCGGCCAGGAATACAAAAAGCGCCGGAAAAATCGTATCCTGCTCTTCTGTCATCCAGTTGGTAAAAGCCGGAATCTCCATCTGAGGCCTTCCCAGACAGATGCCCACCACTGCCAACGCCATCAGGGCAAACAGCAACAGGCTGCACAAATAATTCTTCGGCTGCAGCAAAGCCCAGATTGGCACCACAGCGGCAATGAACACATACAGGAGCAGCAGCAGGATCCAGACCCGTTTTTCAATGAAAATGGGGAATACCACACCGATACCGATGGCCGCCGCCAGAAGAATGGCTCCCATACCAGTAGTAAACGCCAGATTCATTCTGGCCTTATTGATAAATCCGAACATAACCGCCAATGCCAGAAAAAGCATGGCAGCCATGGCCACCGAGCCATTGGCTGCATTCCGTACCAGTTCACCGTTTTCGGTCACAGATACCCCGGCAAATATCTCTCCGGTCATATCCAGCAGATACGCCGAAAAGACCACCAGACACAGCCAGGAAAACACCAGAACCAATACTCCAGACGGCCCGCTGACTACTTGTTTCATCACCGTTCCCACGGATTTTCCCTGGTTCCTCACAGAAAGAAACAGAGCGGAAAAATCCAGCAGCGCGCCGATGAAAATGCCGCCGATCAGGATCCACAGCAATGCCGGAAGCCAGCCAAAGGATGCCGCCTGTATCGTCCCCGCCAGAAATCCCACGCCGGCCACTGAAGCAAAATGGTGTCCCAGCAGCACCGGGGTCCGGACCGGAATAAAATCCATATCATCCCTTCTCCGAAAGCCCATGCCCGGTGTTTCCTTATAGATCCCCCACCGTTTTGCCAGCCGGGTTCCCGGCACCAGGTAAGCCAGAAACAGGATCGCTGCAGAAACTGCCAGAATTACAATACCACTCATGCTTTCCTCCTGGGAGGCCTTGCTCCCATAAACTGATAGAAATAGGTCTTGATCATTCCATTGTAGATTTTCCGGTTCTTGTCTGCCTTTCTTCCAATATCTCGTTCCGCCTTATCATACGAAGTGATCAGATACATGGACCAGTCGTCCAGCCGCGCAAAACTCTCACCGATTTCCCGGTAAAGCCCTGCCAGCGCTTCTCTCTCCTCCAGCCGTTCTCCATAAGGAGGATTGGTGATGATAAAGCCATATTTTTTCGGATGATGCAGATCTTTCACTGCCCTCTGCTGAAAATGGATCATATGATCCACACCGGCCATTTTCGCATTGGCTCTGGCTGCCTTCAGCACCTCGCCGTCAATATCATACCCCTGAATGTCCGCCTCAGCCTGCCTGTCCACCATGTCCTCCGCTTCCTCCACTGCATCGTACCAGTGTCTCCGCGGCACCAGATGTTTCCAGCTCTCTGCCAGGAATTCCCGGTTCCGGCCAGGCGCCATATTCGCCGCCATCATGGCCGCCTCAATGGGAAAGGTGCCGCTTCCGCAAAAAGGATCCACCAGAATCCTGTCCTTATTCCAGGGAGTAAGAAGGATCAGCGCAGACGCCAGGGTTTCCGAGATCGGAGCTTTCGCCGTCATCTGGCGGTATCCCCGCTTATGCAGAGACACTCCGGAAGTGTCAATACCGATAGTTGCTACATCCTTCATAAAAGCCACCCGTATGGGAAAACTGGCCCCATCCTCCGGAAACCAGGAAATCCCATACACACTCTTCAGGCGCTCCACTATGGCTTTTTTCATAATGGACTGAATATCTGAAGGACTGAACAGCTTGCTCTTCACAGAATTCGCTTTGGCCACCCAGAATTTTCCATCCCTGGGGATATACTGCTCCCATGGCAATGCCTTCGTGGCCTCAAACAATTCCTCAAAGGTAACCGCTCTGACTTCTCCCGCTTTCAGAAGGATTCTTTCCGCAGAACGCAGGAAAATATTGGCATAGGCAATGGCCTGTGCATCTCCCCAGAAAGTCACTTTTCCATCCTCTACTTTGCTGATCTCATATCCCAGATCCAGAATTTCTCTTTTCAGTACTGCCTCCAGTCCAAAATGACAGGGGGCAATCAGTTCCCACTGCTCCATGTATACCTCTTTCCGTTCTTATTATCTATAGTGATTATGTTGGGGGCAATAAACCAAACGAAACTGCCTGCGGATTGTTCCGTGCTGTGCATTTCCACAGTCCCGCAAAATATTTGGAATTCATGGGGCCCCTGGCGCCTTATAATTCCAGTTCTTTTACAACTGTTCCGTCAAATCCCAGAATCCGGAACACTCCGTTCTCCAGCAACGCATAAGTTGGTATATTTCCTCCCTTGGGAATCGATACGGAACCAGGATTCAGGATCGTATAGGTTTCCTTCTTCTCTGCCCGGAGAATATGGGTATGCCCATGAACAAAAACATCTCCCGTCATCAGCGGAGGAAGATTTTCTTCATTATATATATGTCCATGACTCAAATAGAAAGTTCTGCCTTCCAGTTCCAGCAAGGCATAGTCTGCCATAATGGGAAATTCCAGCACCATCTGATCCACTTCTGCGTCACAGTTGCCCCGTACATTATAAATCACATTTTTATACGCGTTCAGCATGGGTATCACTTCCTTGGGGGCATAATCCTTCGGCAAATCATTTCTGGGACCATGATACAGCAGATCTCCTAACAATAACAGACGATCCGCTTCTTCTTTTTCAAAAGCATCCAGCATTTTCCTGCAGTAATATGCAGATCCATGGATGTCTGACGCAAACATATATTTCATATCTCACCTCACAAATACCTGTCCAACAAAAGTTCCGGCTCTTTGCAGTCTGTCTTCGAGACTGCAAAAAGCACTGGGCTGCATCATTCGCCGCAGCCGGATAATATATCTACTATACTATGAGACAACAAAAAATACAAGGCGGCGATTCCATTCTCCAGGGATAAACTGCCGATGCCTCTGTTTTTCTGCTCTAACGGACCAGATTTCTTCCCCGGTACGCTTCAAATCCACCGATAACGGATCGGGTCTGGTATCCTTTCCTGGCCAGCTTTCTTGCTGTATCCAGACTGGCACCGCCTCTGTCACAGTACAGTACCAGTGTTTTATTTGCAGGAAGCGATGGCCCCTGCATGTTTTCCCATTCCCCATAGGGAATGTTCACCGCTGTGGCCACATGGCCTTCCTCATACTGCGCCCGTTCACGCAAATCTATAATCAACGCATCCCTGCGGCCCACGTAGTAGTCCAGCATCTTTGCAGAAATGGTTTCAATCTGAAACATGAATAACTCCTTTTTTCTATAGTATATTCCCGGGCTATTCAGGAAGTGAGTTTCCGAAACAGCGGCTTTCTCCCTTCAAATACTGTATAGTACTGAAATCCGCATGTCAGAAGGATATCTCTGACCTTTTCAAAATCATAGGCAATGTGCTCCGGCTTATGAGCATCTGCTCCTATTGTAATGATCTCTCCTCCCAGCTCCCGGTATCTTCTGATAATATCCGGGTGAGGGTTGCAGAACCCCAGTCCATATTTAAAACCGGCCGTATTCAGTTCGATCCCTTTTCCCATATCTATGACTTTTTCCAGGATCGCATCAATCTCATCTGCATAAGTTCTGTAAGAATAGCCTTCTGCCTGTTTTCTTCCATAACGCACAGCATAATCAACATGTCCCAGTACATCAAAGCTGTCGATGATCTGCAGATTATGCAGCGTCTCCCGGAAAGCTTCCCGGTAGATTTCCTGGTCCGTCTGTCCTTCAAACAATTCTATATAATAGGGATCTTTTCCATGAATAAGGTGAAGAGAGCCTATGACAAAATCAAAAGGATACTGCGCCATTAAATTTCGGTAAAACTCTTTCAGATGGGGCTGCAGCCCGATTTCCACACCAATCCGCACTGCTATATGGTCTGCGTACTCCTGCTTCAGCATCTGAAGTTCCCGGAAATACGCTTCCGGCTCAAAACAGAATGTGGTCTCACCCATATCTTCCATGGGCGGATAATCCTTATCATAGTGATCCGTAAAACAGATTTCTGTCAATCCTCTTTTCAAAGCTCCCTCTATCATCTCCCGCACCGGAGCTTCACTGTCATGAGAAAATTTTGTATGCATGTGACAATCAGATGTGATCATATTCTTCCTCCTTCTGTGAGTTCTCTGTCATTTAAGCATCTGACAGGGCCTGCGGTCCTTATGTATCGCATTTTCCTTCCTATTATAGCAAAAGATTTTCTTTTGCGACATATAAAAAACGGATATACCGTTTTTTTAACGATATATCCGTTTTTTCTTATTCTGCCTTTAACAATCAGAACTAATATCTGGAGCCGTAGCTCGTATTTCCTTCGTTAGAGGTCTTGTTGTCTCCGCTGTTGGAATTGCTGGTTTTATTTTTGGAATTCTCATTTCCATAGCAGTTCTTGCTGTTATTGCTCATCTTATTGCTGCTATTTTTGTGTTCATTATTCATGTTCTTTGCCATTGGAACATTCCTCCTGTTTTTTGTTGATTTTGGATTACGTTCTTATTGTCCCAAAAACTTTGGATAATATTCAAGAATTTCTGTTGATTTTTTCCAGTTTTTATATTATAATCAGTTTGTAAAAAGAATTTACCCTTCAAAAATTTTTTTTACATTTATAACCCCTTATTTAATTATTTATACTCCCCTCGAAACACCTGGCAGCTCCCCTGTCAGGTGTTTCTTTTATGAGAAGATCAGGACAACTGTCTCCGTTCTTCCACGACACAACAGGAAAGGATTATTATGACAAAGAAAAGAATACAAATAACCGGCGGTGTGCTTATCGCAATCCTTCTACTCTTTCTCGCCGTCCTATGGTACAGGAACCTCCCAACCGATGACACCGATACCGAACCAATCTCCATCACCGGATTCCAGCTGAATACCGTAATTACCATCACCATCTATGATTCCCAGGATGAATCTCTCCTCTCCCAGGCCCTGGAACTGTGTGCCGATTATGAGAGGATTTTCAGCCGTACCGACGAAAACAGCGAACTGTATCAGCTGAACCACCGTACTCTTCCTCAGACCGAAGAAGGCGGCTATGCCGTCTCCGATGAGCTGGCTGAACTGATCTCCATCGGTCTGGAATACAGCCGTCTCTCCGAAGGCGCCTTTGATATCACTGTGGAGCCGGTATCATCCCTCTGGGATTTTACTTCCGGAGAGGACATCATCCCCTCCGAAGAAGAGATTTCCGCCGCCCTGTCCCATGTGGGATATGAGAAAGTGCAGGTAAACGGCAATACAGTAATCTTTGCCGATGATCACACCACTCTGGATCTGGGAGCCATCGCCAAAGGCTACATTGCCGACCGTCTGAAGGAATATCTGGAATCCCAGGGTGTTGCCAGCGCCATCATCAATCTGGGCGGCAACGTGCTCTGCATTGGCCAGCGCTCTGCAGATACCCCCTTTTCCGTGGGGATCCAGCAGCCCTTTGCCGACCGGCAGGAGACCATAGCAGCTATGGAGATCACAGATCAGTCCGTGGTATCTTCCGGTATTTACGAGCGGTACTTTGAAAAAGACGGACAGATCTACCACCACATTTTAAATCCCAAAACCGGCTATCCATACGACAATGATCTGGTGGCCGTCACTATCATCAGCGATGCCTCGGTGGACGGAGACGCACTGAGCACCACCTGTTTTGCCCTGGGACTGGAAAAGGGCCTGGAGCTGTTAAACTCCACGCCCGATGTACACGGCATCTTCATTACCGAAGACTACCAGCTGCATTATACTGATGGATTTGAAGAAGAGATCGTCACAAAAGAGAGCGGTTCCTGACATACTCACCGTCTCCGAAAATACCTTGCCGCCACACTCACCAGGACAATGATCAAAATTACAGGAAGCAATACACTCAGGATTGTTACCACCAGAGCAATCAGCAGCACCGCCCCCAGGATCAGCAGAAGCTTGCCGTACCAGGTACTCAGATCCAGTATGTGTCTGTTCCTCTGGGGAGTCGTCTGCTGCCGGGGTTCTTCCCGCTCCTGGTACTCCTGATAAGTCCCATATCCCTGGCTGCCGGAGGCTTCACTGGCATCGATCAGCGTCCGGGCGATCAGCCGGGGATCTCCAAGAGAAGCAATGACTTCCTCTTCGCTTCTTCCTTTTCTCACTTCATCGGTGATATACTGGCTGTAATACTGCAGATGTGACTGTATCTGCGCTTCGCTCAGAAATCCGCTCAATTTATTTCCCAATATCTGTAGAAATTCCTCTCTACTCATAAATCATACCCTTTCTGCCTTTTTCTTCTGCGGTAAAAGGACACTTGTAATCCGCTCTGAAACCGTTCTTTTTCTTGGAAACCAATGCATTACCGCGTCCACTATTCCCTTTCTGTTTTTGCCTCAACTCTTCGTTCATTTTATCATATTCCTTCTGTATATCAAGATTCACAATCCTGAAATTTTCATAAAGCGCTTTTTAAAAATTTAAGAGAAATGTTTGTAAAAAGTTTGATAAATTATTGACAGTCCTGTTTTTTTGTGTTATGATACAGTCATCAACCGAAAGAATTCTGATTACTGACGGATAATGTGGAGTACCACAGGGGAATCAGGATTCTGCTAAGAGCCGACCGTCTGGGCAGCATTTGAAATGTTCAAATGTTGCCCTTTTTTGTATCAAAAAATATCACGAAGTATACAAGCTTTCCGGTATCTTTTGATACATGGAGCTTCATTGGAAGGCAGAATATTCTGTTCTAGTCTTCCCATGCTGCGAACGGTTTCTTTGGGGTATAAAAACAATGGGGAACACATTGCCGCAGTCATGCGGCTGTGAAATGAAAGGAGAAATCATTATGGGATTCAAATCTGACATCGAAATCGCACAGGAGTGTACCATGTCACCAATCACAGAAATTGCAGCAAAGGCAGGCATTGATGACAAGTATCTTGAGCAGTACGGAAAGTACAAAGCTAAAATCGACTACAATCTGCTGAAAGAATCAGATGCTCCCGATGGAAAACTGATCCTGGTTACCGCCATCAATCCGACACCTGCCGGCGAAGGCAAGACCACCACAACAGTTGGTCTGGCAGACGGCATGCAGAAGCTGGGCAAAAAAGTCATGGTTGCTCTTCGTGAGCCATCCCTGGGACCGGTATTTGGTGTAAAAGGCGGCGCTGCAGGCGGCGGCTACGCTCAGGTTGTTCCTATGGAAGATATCAACCTGCATTTCACAGGTGACTTTCACGCCATCGGCGCAGCCAACAACCTGCTGGCAGCAATGATCGATAACCATATCTTCCAGGGCAACGAGCTGAATATCGACCCGAGAAAGATCACCTGGAGAAGATGTGTGGATATGAATGACCGTCAGCTCCGTAACGTGGTGGACGGCCTTGGCGGAAGAACCAACGGCATGCCCCGTGAAGACGGCTATGACATCACCGTTGCTTCCGAGATCATGGCAGTGCTGTGTCTGGCCAGCGATATCAAAGACCTGAAAGAAAGACTGGCAAGAATCATTATCGGATATACCTATGGAAAAGCTTCCGAGCAAAAACCGGTGACAGCAGGCGATCTGAATGCACAGGGCGCTATGTGCGCACTGTTAAAGGACGCTCTGAAACCGAATCTGGTACAGACTCTGGAGCATGTACCTGCCATCGTACACGGCGGACCATTCGCAAACATCGCTCATGGATGTAACTCTGTAATTGCCACCAAGATGGCTCTGAAGCTGGGCGACTACGCAGTTACAGAAGCAGGCTTCGGTGCAGACCTGGGTGCAGAGAAATTCCTGGATATCAAATGCCGTATGGCAGGCCTGAAGCCCAATGCAGTTGTGATCGTGGCTACTGTACGTGCCCTGAAATACAACGGAGGCGTTCCAAAAGCAGACCTGAACAACGAGAATCTGGAAGCACTGGAAAAAGGTCTTCCGAACCTGTTAAAACATGTAAGCAACATTAAGAATGTATACAAACTTCCATGTGTAGTTGCCATCAACGCATTCCCGACCGATACCAAGGCAGAGCTTGACCTGGTAGAGCAGAAATGTAAAGAGCTGGGCGTAAATGTAGCCCTGTCCGAAGTATGGGCAAAAGGCGGCGAAGGCGGCGTGAAGCTGGCAGAAGAAGTAATCAAGTTAGTAGAAGAGCCCAATGACTTCACCTATTCTTATGAACTGGAAGGAAGCATCGAGGATAAGCTGAACCAGATCGTACAGAAGATCTACGGCGGCAAGAGAGTGGTGCTGACAGCCAATGCCCAGAAGCAGGCAAAAGAACTGGAAGCCCTTGGATTCGGCAACTGCCCGATCTGTGTGGCAAAGACCCAGTACAGCCTCACCGATGATGAGAAGAAACTGGGAGCTCCCACAGACTTCGAAGTAACCGTACGTAACCTGAAGATCTCCGCAGGAGCAGGCTTCATCGTAGCCCTGACCGGAGAGATCATGACCATGCCAGGTCTTCCGAAGGTTCCGGCTGCTGAGAAGATCGATGTGGATGAGAACGGAAAGATCAGCGGACTGTTCTAATACCGTAACTATTTCTTAGTTAGACCACCTTTTTATATAAAACGCAAAACAGGCTGTTTCCATTCATTTGTGAAACAGCCTGTTTTGTAATTTCAGAATTTACAATTCCCAATTGGACCTTCTGCTCTCTACAGCGTTTTTGCCCGATCCTGGATACTTTTACGGAAATTGATCACTTCATGGTCGTATTTCTCATCCATCAGACGTGACTGCAGCATGAAGTCTGCTGTAGCCTTATTGATTGCCATGGGAATATCATATACCTGAGCGATTCTCATCAAAGCCTTCACATCCGGATCATGGGGCTGTGCCGTCAGGGGATCGGAAAAGAAAATAACAAAGTCAATCACTCCTTCTACAATCTTCGCCCCAATCTGCTGGTCGCCGCCCAGAGGGCCGCTGTTATAAGCTTTGATTCGAAGACCTGTCTGATCTGCGATCATTCTGGATGTGGTCCCGGTTCCATAAAGATTATGGTGTTTTAAGATGTTATAATTTTCCTTGCACCATTCGATCAGTTTTGGTTTTTCGTTATCGTGGGCAATTAATGCAATATCTTTTTTTTCTTCAATGGTAAATGTAATATAATCATCACTCATGCTTTTATCCTCCATTCCATTTTCTACATCAGATTTCATATGCCTGCCGAAAAACACCACCCGGAATCATGTCCTGCGGCTTCTACTGGCACAGCTGAGCGACCACCTGATTGATCAGCTTGCCGTCCGCCTTTCCTTTCAGGTCACCCATGACCGCTTTCATGATCTGACCTTTGTTTCCGGTTGCCAGCACGTCCGCAAATTTTTCTTCCAGATATGCCCGGATTTCCTCCGCATCCATCTGTTTGGGAGCATATCTGGAGATCACATCATATCTGGTCTGGTATTCCGCTTTCAGATCCTCGCGGCTCTCCGGACAGGTATCGATCTGCTCTTTTACTGTTTTTAACTCTTTCAGAATTACCCGGTCCACCAGTTCCGAAGAAATATCATCGCGGCATCCTTCGTCAATCGCTGTTTTCTTGACAGCAGCAATTACCGAAGAAATGGCTTCCTTCGCATCCTTATCCCTGGCTTTCATAGCCGCAACCATATCTTTTCTCAGTGCTTCTAATTCCATGTTTCTCTCTCCTCTCCTGTCATTCTATTTGTACGGGCATACCCTGCACTTCATGCCTGTTTTTTATATGGAAACAGGACAGAACCTTCCATTCCGGCCATTTCCTGCTGTCAGGATCTTCTGCAGATTCCGTCCAGCTTCTTTTTCTTCCAGCGCTGAATGTCCCTGCCTCCTGCTTTGCATCATTTATTCTCTTCTTCTACAGGCTTCCCTGCCTGTCCATATCTGCCTTCTATGGCAAATCCGTGATCCATGGGACCGCTTCCCCTCCCCAGATCCAACATGGCCTGCAGCGCTCCGGATAAATACTCCTTCGACCGTTCCACTGCCTCTTCCAGTTCATAACCCTTTGCCAGATTAGACGCAATGGCACTGGAAAGTGTACATCCGGTTCCATGGGTATTGGGATTGTCGATTCGTTTTCCGTAGAACCACTGGCTTCTGCCATCCCGATACAGCAGATCATTGGCGTCATTGAGCTGATGTCCCCCTTTGCAGAGGACCGCACAGTGATAATGACTTCCAATCTCTCTGGCCGCCGCTTCCATCTGTTCCGGAGTCTCAATCTTCCACCCGCAGAGCACTTCCGCTTCCGGAATGTTGGGCGTCAGGACGGTTGCCAGAGGCAGCAGCTTCTCCTTCAAGGTGGATACCGCCTCCTCGCTGATCAGCCTGGAGCCGCTGGTAGACACCATCACAGGATCTACTACGATATTTTCCGCCTGATACTGTTCCAGTTTCTCCGCGATTTTCTCAATCAGCGCGCTGGACGATACCATGCCGATTTTCACCGCATCCGGCCGGATATCCGTAAATACACAATCCAGCTGCTGTCCCAGAAATTCCGGTGTCACTTCCTGGATCCCTGTCACACCGGTGGTATTCTGCGCAGTCAGTGCGGTAATGGCGCTCATTCCATACACACCGTTGGCCAGCATGGTCTTCAGATCCGCCTGGATGCCGGCACCTCCGCTGCTGTCGCTGCCGGCGATCGTCAGCACTGCCCTGCGCTGCTTTTCCCGGAACCGTTCCAGGATCTGCCACATATCTTCTCCATAAAAATCGGCATGTTTTCTCAGTCTCTCCTGCCATTCCTCGCTGGCTGCATCGTAAACTCCCACCGTACGGAAACCTGCTCTTCTGGCGGTCAGCAGACCATGGAGTGCATCCTCAAATACCCAGGTATCTTCCGGAGCCGTTCCCAGCCGTTCTGCCGCCTTCAGATAGATATCCGGCTTGTCTTTCCCGGCTCCAATCTGACTGCAGGTGAAAATCTCCTGAAAATAAGGAAGAACTCCCAACCGCCGCAGCGCACCTTCGATCAGCTCCAGATCTGTAGCTGTGGCAACAGCCACCCCTATCCCCTGGCTCTTAAGCCAGTCCAGCATCTCCAGCACCCCCGGCTTCAGCGGAGTCTCATTCAGATAGATTTCTTCTATCATATCATTAATCTCTGCCACAATCTCCGGAACCTCCATGGGAATTCCGTAATTTTCTTTCAGATAAACACCGGCTTCTTTCATGGTCAGGGCAAAAAGCTTTCCTCCCAGATCCGGTTCCGGCCGAATACCTTTGCTCTCCAGCCAGCGGCTTCCTATACACATCCATATGGGCATGGAATCCAGAAGGGTTCCGTCCGCATCGAAAATTGCTCCTTTTATCTTCATGCCAGCATTTCCTCCGTACGGGTCCGCAGCTGTCTGGCTGCATCCTCAATATCATCCGCCGCGAAAATCGCACTGACCACTGCGATTCCGTCAATTCCGCTTCCCTTCAGTTCCATAAGATTATCCTTTGTAATACCTCCGATGGCCACCACCGGGATGGAAACAGCGGAACAGATCGCTTTCAGCGTATCATAGCTGACATCTGTGGCATCCAGCTTTGTGCCTGTGGCAAATACAGCGCCTACGCCCAGATAATCTGCTCCGTTCTTCTCTGCCTGTATGGCCTGCTCCACCGTCTGCGCAGACACACCGATGATCTTCCCGGGTCCCAGTTTGGCACGCACCGCACCTGCTTCCATATCTTCCTGTCCCACGTGTACACCGTCTGCATCCATCTGCAGAGCAATCTCCACATTATCATTCACCACAAAGGGCACCTGGTATTTCCGACAGAGCTTCTGAATCTCCACCGCCTCTTCCAGAAATGTCTTCTCATCCAAATCCTTCTCCCGCAGCTGCATAAAAGTAGCTCCGCCTTTCAACGCTTTTTCCACCTGACTGTACAGGGTTTCACCACGCAGCCAGCTTCGGTCCGTTACTGCATAAAGCACCAGATCTTTTTTATCGCAGTTCATATTTTGCCCCTTCCTCCAGTGTTTTTCCATCCATATTGTAAATTGCATCAATGATCCGGTTCCGGTAGGTGGAATTGCCGTCCCCTTCCTGCATCCGGCTCCAGCCAATTTCTCCTGCCAGCCCCATCAGCGCCACAGCAGCAGCTGCTGCCTCCAGCGGATGGTCCGGATTGGCCGTCACATAGGCTGTCATCATTCCGGACAACTGGCATCCTGTCCCGGTAATACGGCCCATTTCTCCCCGTCCATTGCGGATCACATAACACCTCTCCTCATCTGCCACCAAATCAATGGCTCCCGTAACAGCCACAATACAGTGATGGGTTCCGGCCATCTTTTTCACAAATGCCACTGCCTCATCCAGATTCTCTTCTGTTACTGCATCCGCCAGATCTGCATCGACTCCCTTGGTGCTTCCGCTTCCAAAAGCCAGTGTCTTGATCTCCGAAATATTTCCCCGGATCACCGTAAACCGAACCTCCTGCAGCAGCTGCAGGGCTGTCTCTGTACGCAGACGGCTGGCTCCTGCACCCACCGGATCCAGCAGTACCGGATGTCCCAGTTCATTGGCCTTCTTCCCCGCCAGGAACATGGATGGGATCGTATTCTGATTCAGCGTGCCGATGTTGATATTCAGACCGCCGCAGATGGAAGTAATATCTTCCACATCTTCCCTGTCATCCGACATAATGGGACTTCCGCCGCAGGCCAGAAGGACATTGGCCACATCGTTTACCGTTACATAGTTCGTGATATTGTGTACCAGCGGCACTGTATTTCTCACATTTTCCAGACATTTACCAAACATTATTATCTCGCCTTTCTTTTGTTTTTGACAGACACTGCAGTGCCGTCTCCGCTCCACTTCGATCAGCCTATCACAGACGTACAATGGATATTTTGCACCTTCGGGGAGCGTTTTATCTTAACAGAAAAATTGGAACGGAATGCTTCATTTTTCTGTTAATACAAAAAATGCAGGATACCGATTGAAAGGTTCCCTGCCATCTTTCATCTTTTCTTTCTGCAGCGCTCCAGAATGCCGTCTGCACGCATCCGCTTCCGGCAGGAAGTGTTCTGTCAGTTCCACGCTGTCACTTCTTATTATACTTCAAACACGGGATTTTGCAATTCTTTTTCCCCCGCTATTTCTAAAGTAATCCTAAACTTTTCTTTTACAGTACTTTTATTTTCCCGTCACATTTTCCTCACAATTCCACTTTATAGTAATAAGCAAATAAGCGACATGCTTTTCATATAGATTCCTTTTCATACTTTGCCGGGTTCATGGATCCGGCTCTCCTTTTGCTCCACTTTCTTTTCCAACACCACATTAAAGAATTCTGTACCGCAGGATTCTCCGCCTGCGGCGAGTTGCATTCCTGTTATATAAAAAGCCCTGCTCCCTCACATCTCTGCAAAGGAACAGGGCTTCCTGTTCTACGTGCGTTAGAGGATTCGAACCCCCGACCTTTTGGTCCGTAGCCAAACGCTCTATCCAGCTGAGCTAAACGCACATTTAACAATTGCTTTCGCAACAATAGATATCATACACGAATCCTTTCATTTTGTCAATACTTTTTTTCATTTTATTAACACAAAAAAGAATCCGGGCTCTCTGTAACGAAAAAACAACCCTCCATACAAATTTCTTCGCCTGCAACGGGCTGCGTGCCGGCAGCATTCTTCTGCTGCCGGCACGCCAATCCCCCTGCATCTCTACCTGTCAATTCCGGCGCAATGCTTCAATAGGACTTAATTTGGCTGCTTTTCTGGCCGGATAGATTCCGAAGAAGATTCCCACTGCACTGGAAAACAAAGTTGCTCCCATAACTGTGCTCAGGCTCAGGCCCGGAGAAATTGTCATCCCCTGGCCACTCAGAAGTGAACAAAGTCCAAATGCAGCCAACACACCCAGAATAATTCCTATGATACCGCCTAAGATGGTCAAAATGGCCGATTCCGCCAAAAACTGCAGCATAATGGAAGACGTCTTGGCTCCCAGAGATTTTCGGATTCCAATTTCTCTGGTCCGTTCTGTTACAGACACCAGCATAATGTTCATAACACCAATACCGCCTACCAGAAGAGAAATTCCGGCCACAAAGGATATGAACCCGGTAATTACACTGAGCATCTCATTCAGTACCTTTAACTGATCCTGGAAACTCTGTACCTGGTAATAGTCTTCCCCGGCACTCTGGTGCCGGTTTTCCAAAAGATGGATTACTTCCTCCGTCACCTGGGCAGAATCCAAATCTTTATTTCCCTGTACCGTCAGACTGTAGAATTGATTCATTTCTCCTACAAAATCCACCATGGCAGTGTAGGGCACCATAATTGTAACCGGCATTCCTTCATAAGTATAACTGACAAACGTGCCATTTTCTTTCTGAGTTGTCACACCCACGATCTGGAAGGTTTTGGTCATATCATAACAGGTAACTTCCAAATCCATTCCTACCACATCGTCACTTCCGAAAAGACGTTTTGCGTCCGTATCCGACAGTACGCAGACATTTCTGCTGGCTTCCACATCTCCCTGGGTAAAAAAACTGCCGCGTTTCATCAGGGTATTGTTCATTCTCTGATAATCCTGGGTATCTCCCGTAATGGTCAGACTAAAATCTCCTTTTCCTGTGACAGTTTCACCACTGTAGCTGTCTCCGATGGATACGCCTTCCACGCTGGAAAGCTCCCGCAGTGCCTCCACATCATCTGCAGTCATCCATTCTTCTTCATTGATGGCATCATCACTGCAGTATATATATATCTGGCCGGCCCCGCCGAAATCATCCACCTCAGCGTTCATCTGATTCTTGGTTCCCTCCCCAATGGCCATAATGGCAATTACAGAAGCGATACCAATGATAATACCCAGCATAGTCAGGAAAGAACGGCCCTTATTGGCTAAAATATTCTGAATAGCCATTTTTATGTATTCGATCAAGCTGCTCATGCAAAAGCTCCTTTCCCATGGCCTATTCTGCCGCCTGTTCTGTCTCCTGGGCCACAGCTTCCACTGCATCGCCTTCTTCAAAGTTTCCAATATCAGTGATCACCGCATCATTCTCGTCCAATCCGCTCAGGATCTCTGTTTCAGAGTCTGATGCAATTCCTGTTTCCACAGGCCTTCTTACGATCACACCATCTTCTACCACATAACAGAAGGAGCCGTCTTTTCCAATATTAATGACACTGTTCGGTACCAGCAGGGCATCCTCTGCTGTTGCCGCATGAACCACTACTTTTGCATCCACACCCAGGAAAATATTTTCATCCGGATTGTCAATCTTCACCTGGGCATTGATCATCGAAGCACCTTTCTCATTGACAGAAGCAATCCGGCTGATCTTCTCCACAGTACCTTCATAAGAAAAACTTCCCAGTGTAATATCCGCTTTCTGGCCTTCCTTCAGTTTGTCAAAATCATATTTGGAAATATTAATGCTGACACATACGTCCTCTGTACTTTGCAGGGTAAACATCTGCATTCCCTGGGTCACTGCAGATCCCTCTGTCACAGAAGCCTCGGAGATCACGCCGTCAAATTCTGCCTTGATGCCCTTGCGTCCTTCTTCGATCAGTTCCTCTGTGGACTTGGTCTCCAATTCCGAAAGATTGTTGGTCACGTCCAGCTTGGCCCGTTCCTCTGCAGTCAGAGTTCCTGCGTCACTCTCGGCCACGGCTTCCTGAGAAGCCAATTCTGACTGGAGCTCTGCCAGAGTAGAGCTGGCATCTTCCAATTCCGCCTGAAGAGCGGAAGTATCTGCCGCCACTGTACCGGAACCGGCGGAACTGCCGTCTCCCCACTGTACAGCTCCTTCATCCAGAGACTGGGGCTTCTGAGGCTGTTCCGGCGGATTTGCCTCCAGCGCCTGATAGGCTTCCTGGGCCGTCTGCAGATCGATCTGCGCCTGTGTCCTGACTGCTTCCTTTTCGTTTACTGCTGCCTGGTTCTCCGGGGTCTGAGCGCTGCTCCAGGTCTGAAACGCAAGCTGGTATTCCATATCTGCCTGGTTATAGGCGGAAAGCTTCTCATTCTGTGTCTTCAAAGCAGCTTTCAACTCCGACTGATACTGCGGCAGTGTTTCCTGCTGGTACACTTTCAGATCTGCCTGATACTGTTCCTGCAATTGTTTTTCCTGCTCCGCAACTGCAGCCTGCGCATCTGCAGCCTGCTGCTGAGCTGCTGCCTGGGCCTCTGCGTTCACCTGGGCAATCCGATCCCGCAGATCTGATACATACTGCTTCCAGGAGGCAACCTGGCCCTCCAGCGTATCTACATTAGCCTGGGCATTGGCCTGTTTTGCCGCCGCCTCATTGGACTTTTTAATGGTATTCTGCGTATCATACTGACCCGAAAGAGCATTCAGCTCTGCTCTGGTGTTCTCTTTTTCCAGATCTTCCAGATTGAAGGTAATCAGCTTTTCTCCTTTTTTTACCATGTCCCCTGCTGTTACGTTCATGTTCTCAATGGTGGCATTTACCGGAGAAAAAAAGGTCTTTTTCTTCTGACTCTCCACGGTCCCCGTGGCGTCCAGCTCCTGGGACACATCTCCTCTGCTGACCGCAACCACTTCCACACTCGGTACGGTTTCTGCCGCCCCCGCATTCTGGTTGATCACCAGCAATGCTCCGGCGATTACCACAACGCCTGCCGCTATCCCTATCATCACCTTATTCTGTTTCTTTTTCATTTCTGTTGTCCTCCCCTGTCTCCTGGTAATGCTCATTGATAACATCTGACTCTATTTTTCCATCCATAATCCTCACAACCCGTTTGGCCTGAGCTGCAATCCCATTATCATGGGTGATCAGAATTACTGTTCTCCCATCCCTGTGCATATTTTTCAAGATTTCAAGAATCTCACGGCTGGAAGCGGAATCCAGATTGCCGGTAGGTTCATCAGCCAGTATCACCGGCGGCTTTGCCGCAATGGCTCTGGCTATGGCCACTCTCTGCTGCTGTCCTCCTGACATTTCATTGGGCCGGTGACTCATGCGCTTCTCCAGCCCTACCATTTTCAAAGCATCTGTAGCCAGCTTATGCCTCGTCTTCCGATCGATTCCCCGGTAGATCAGAGGCAGCTCCACATTCTCCACAGCCGTCAGATTGGAAATCAGATTAAATCCCTGAAAAATAAAACCGATCTCCCGGTTGCGGATCACAGATAATTCATTATCTCCCATTGTGGATACATCCGTACCATTCAGATAATAACGCCCGGAAGTGGGTACATCCAGGCACCCAAGCATATTCATAAATGTAGACTTTCCGGAACCGGACTGTCCGATGATCGCCACAAATTCTCCCGGCTGGATCTGCAGATTCACATGATCCAGGGCGTGCACCTCATTTTCCCCGGGATTATAGACTTTACACATATCTTCCACTCTGATCAATGGCTCCATGAAGTTTCCCATCCTTTCTGTCACACTTTTCTCTCACGCATATGGCTCCGCGGCAATGCATCCCGGCGGGGCTTTTTTCAAAGGAAAGACAGGAAACTTTCCTTTGTTATTCCATAACGATCTTATGCCGTCTTTTTCTTCAGATTCTTTCAAATATTCTTTCAAAAGAAATGCAGGATCGGAAAACAGAGCCGCTGTACCATTTTGCCCCATTTTCCATCCTGCGGACATTTATTTTTCCATCCGGGTATCCTGGCTGCTGTCTGTCTCTGTTTTTGTCCCTTCATAAGCCTGCATATTGCGGTAACCGCCCCAGGTATAGAGCAGTGGAAATACCAGAGCAATGATCAGGTTCATAACTGTCATCACACCATAAACGGCATTGTGTGCCTGCACCGCCAAAGCCAGCACAATCAGAACAATCCCAAAAATAAAACTCTGTTTTCCCTTATCCGGACGCTTGCTGTAGAGAATCCCGAAAATACCCAGTATCATATAAACAGCCGAGTTCACTGCGGATATAATTCCTGCGGACATCAGATATCCAGGATCTACCCCCAACGGCCCTGCGGTCTGTTCCAGAATATCAAGCATTTCCTGTGCCATCTGTCCGCTGCTGATGCTTCCCGCCATCATGATCGTAGAAACCGCACTCAGGACTCCCATTACCCCCAGAATGATCAAAATGATCCCAACCACTTTCAACAACATTCTTCCAGGTATCTTTTTCTGCATTTTCCTATCCCCTCTCTGTTTTCCATGAGAACTGCTGTCTCCCGTACTTTCCCGATACGGTCAAGACTTCTGTCTCATGCTTCTTCTGAATCCTCCCCTATTATATAATTTGCCAACTATCTTTGTCAATTTCTTCGCTTGTTACAATCCTTAAGTTTCTATAAAGCATCCTTTAAAACATCAGGACAAAACGTTCTGCTTTCCCATCACATAAAAAGGGATCCCATTCTCCGCAAATGGAATCCCTGAAGTCCTTATTAATTCTCCCAGTCCCACATACTGGATGCCTGCACCCCTCTGGGTTTTTTGATCACAAGCTCCGGATTTTTGCTGCTGACTTTTGTATTGGCAGGAATGGACTCGGTAATAAAAGTATTTCCGGCAATAATCGCATTGTCTCCGATCACAGTCTCTCCGCCCAGTACTGTGGAGTTGGAATAGATCGTCACGTTGTCTCCAATGGTGGGATGCCGCTTCACTCCAGCCAGCTGCTGACCGCTTCTGGTAGACAGCGCTCCCAGGGTCACACCCTGATACAGTTTCACATTATTGCCGATCTCCGTAGTCTCACCGATCACCACGCCCGTGCCGTGGTCAATAAAGAAATATTCTCCGATTTTGGCACCGGGATTGATATCAATTCCCGTCAGACCATGGGCATATTCCGTCATGATTCTGGGAATAAACGGCACCTGTTCCAGATACAGCTCATGGGCAATGCGGTAAACAAAGATGGCCATCAGGCCCGGATAGGAGAAAACGATCTCTTCCCGGTTCTTTGCCGCCGGGTCTCCGTTGAATCCTGCCTCCACATCCTTTCGCAGCAGCCGCTGGATCTCCGGTACTGCACGGATGAAATTCTGGCAGATCACCGCTGCCTTCTGTTCCATTCTGGCTTCTGCTTCCAGATCCGTTTCCCCCTCCTGATACAAAAAGGCGATCTTGATCTGTTCCTTCAGCTGCTTGTAAACCCTGGTCAGCCGATATGCCACATAGTAGTCCTGCTGCAGTCCATAGCCATTGTCACGGCCAAAATAGCCTGGAAAAATGGCCTGACGAAGTTCTCCAAGGATGTCGATGATGATCTCCCGGCTGGGCAGTCCACGGCCGTTTTTCGTCTGAAAGATCTCATCCTTGGCGCAGAATTCCATCATTTCTTTTAATACATCTGAAATTACTTCCATTTTATTCATAATCACTCCCTGCCTTCTCTTCCTGTCTTATCCGAATAACGGAGTTGAATAGTAGCGGTCTCCGGAATCCGGCAAAATTACGACGATATTTTTGCCCTGATATTCTTCTCTGGCCAGACGCACGGCTGCATACAGAGCTGCACCGGAGGAAATGCCTGTAAGGATCCCCTCTTTTTTTACCAGTTCCTTTGCCATGGCAATGGCCTTCTCCGTTGATACCGGATAAACTGCATCGCAGAGATCCCGGCGGAAAATCTTCGGAACAAATCCGCCGCCAATCCCCTGGATCCCGTGGGGGCCAGGTTCTCCTCCGGAAATTACCGGCGACTCTGCCGGTTCCACTGCAATGATCTTTATGTCCGGCTTCTTGCTCTTAAGATATTCACCGGCTCCCGTAATGGTGCCGCCGGTACCCACACCGGCCACCAGAACATCCACCTGCCCATCTGTGTCCTCCCAGATCTCAGATCCGGTACTGTAACGGTGTGCCGCCGGATTCATGGGATTTTCAAACTGCTCCGGGATATAACTTCCCGGTATCTCCTCTGCAAGCTCCCTGGCCTTTTCTATGGCTCCTGCCATTCCTTTTTCTCCGTCTGTCAGAACAATCTCCGCACCATAAGCCTTCAGAAGATTTATCCGCTCTTTACTCATGGTCTCCGGCATGGTAAGGATCAGCCGATATCCATAAACGGTACACAGCATGGCAAGCCCGATCCCGGTATTGCCGGATGTGGGTTCTATGATGACAGCCCCTTTCTGCAGAAGCCCTTTCTTCTGCGCTCCGTCCAGCAGACTGTATGCCGTTCTGTCTTTAATACTCCCTGCCGGATTCAGATATTCCAGCTTGGCAAGAATTCTGCCTTCCAGATGATACGCTTCCTCCAGTCTCACCAGTTCCATCAGCGGAGTATTCCCAATAAGATTTTCCACACCTTTATAAATGCGCATAGTATTTCCTCCTCGCTGTCCCTGTCCTTCCAGACATGATATACGCTTTTATGCCACAAAGGCGTACATCCACCGATGTACACCTCTGCGGTCTTCCCTATTTATCTTATTATAGGAATCGTCTTTTGTCAATTCGCGGAGAACGCTTTTTCTGTCCTCGCTCTATGATAAAAAGAAGCTTTCTGCTATGGAAATATCTGCGATGAAACCGACGGTTCCCAGCATATAGATTGAACCGTCATCTTCGATGTCCACTTCGATGATCCCGCCCGGCTGGCTGATATTCACCCTCGGCTCAATGAGTCCCTGCCGGTACAGAGCCGCCGCCACTGCGCAGCTCCCGGTTCCGGAGGCTCTGGTATATCCGGATCCTCTTTCATAGATCTCAATCTCCACATTGTATTTGTCAATGATCCGGCAGATCTGCAGATTCATACGGTGAGGAAACTGCGGAGCATTCTCCACATACGGTCCCAGTTCCTTTACCTTTTCCCTGCTGATCTGGTCCATCAGGATAATACAGTGAGGATTTCCCACGGATACACAGGTGGCCTTGTATTCCTTCCCGTGAAAGCAAAAGGTTTCTCCAATCACCTCTCTCTTTTCACCTGTCACCGGAATGGCCTCTGCGTCAAAGCTGGCCTTGCCCATACGGATCTTAAATTCCGTCCCCCTTCCATTGAGGCATTCCACTTCCACCGGACCAATCTCCGTCTCTATGGCAAATCTGGATTCGGACACATACTGCTGATCCAGCAGATATTTGGCAAATATACGTACGCCATTGCCGCTGATCTCTGCTTCCGAACCATCTGCATTAAAGAAACGCACTTCCAGCTTTCCATTTTGCAGCAGCGGTCCGTACAACACACCGTCCGCACCGATCCCGAAGCCTCTTTTACAGAGCTGCTCTATTTTTTTTCCCTGCAGCTGCAGCTTGTTTTTGTTGGGATCCAATACCAGATAATCATTTCCCAGCCCCTGATATTTCGCCATGACAATATTATAATTCATAACCATCCTCCGTTTTCTGAAGCTCTTACACCCCTGTTTTCTCTGCACCTTTTATAATACGAACATCGTTAACTTTAGTATATGCGATATTTTTTTCAAAGTATATGGCAATACATGCTTGTTATATGGCAAAAAATGCGGTAGCATAGAAAGAAAAAACAGGAGATTTCTCATGAACCTGCAAGACCATGACAAAACCGGTTACCTACACCGGCCCTTCCGGCTTTTTCACCTCAAAGACCAGCTGCAGAGAACCTTTGACTATCACTACCATGATTTTTATAAGATTGTCCTGTTCCTTTCCGGACAGGTTACTTATCATATCGAAGGAAAAACCTATCTTCTGCAGCCGGGAGATATTCTTCTGGTGAACCGCTACGACATTCACCGTCCGGAGATCAGCAGCGCAGTTCCCTATGAACGCTTCATTTTCTGGATTAACGAAGACGCTTCTGCCTTTGCCTCTCAATACGGCTGCGATCTGTTTGCCTGCTTTCAGAAAGCCAGAAAACGCGGGTACCATCTGATCCGGCTGGCCCCGCCGCTCCAGACGGAAATCCTGGAGCAGGTCAGAGAACTGGAGGATGCCCTCTCCTCTGCGGAATTCGGTTCCGCTCTGCTCTCTCAAGTGCTGTTTCTGCATCTTTTGATCCGGCTAAACCGCATTTTTCTCGGAAAGCAATATATCCAGGACCAGAAATCCTTTTCCTGTGATCCTGTTATCGAAGAACTTATGCGTTATATCCATGAGCATCTCACAGAAGATCTGTCATCCGAAGCTCTGGCCCGCCACTGCTTTCTCAGCAAATACCATCTGATGCGCAAATTCAGAGAGCAGACCGGCTGCACCCTTCATCAGTATGTGCTGAACAAACGGCTTCTAAACGCCCGCGCCCTTCTGGAACAGGGCCTGCCGGCCACAAGAGCAGCTGCTCAGTGCGGTTTTCATGATTACACCACCTTTTCCAGAGCCTATAAGAAGCTGTTTGGATCCACGCCTTCCAGGCGTTCTCCTCTGCCCCTGGATGTATCCACAGACGAATAGCAGCAGGTCATCAGACATACAGCCTCTTCTCTGTCCGCTTCATGCCAAAAGAAAACCGGAAGGCTTCTCTTCTGTTCAGAGAAAGTCTTCCGGTTTTCTATCTTCATACAGGACAGGTCATGGCATATTCCAATCTTTACCCAACTTAACCCCTGCAGCAGCTGCCGAATGGACATGTCTGCATGTCCGCCCGACTTGCTGTCCGCGGAAATTAATCCAGAAATGCATTTCCCGTCATGTAATTGAATTTTACTGCATAATTGTAGTCTTCAATAATCTGCACCACATTATCTTTCGCCAGTTCGGCTGCTTTTTTAGAAAGTCTGCCGTCACGGACTTTGATGTACTGATACGGCATATATTGATGCAGCATTCCCATGGGAATGTCACAGGCATCTATATTGTCAAACAGCTTATGCATGCACTCTACGATCTCCGGCTGTGCAAAGTAGTAACGGCAGCGGTCTGAAAAGCTGTATTTTCTCTTGATATACAGCTGCTCTTCCGTACCATGATAATGCTTTGCCCAGTTGCCCGGATTTTTCAGCATGGTCTCTTCCAGCACTTCAATGAAGTTGGCCCGTTTTTCCTCCGGCACCAGAACCTTCTCCATCATACTCAGAGCAAACAGCGCTTCCCGGAGAGCAAAAGTCAGAGCAGGACCCACTTTAAGAATGGCAATGCCGTCTTCCACCATCATCTTCATGTTCTTCGGAGTCTGGTAATCTGTGGAATGTCCTTCCAGGACCATATTGGAATATTCCTTCGCCGCCTGGGTGAGCGCCACTGCCTTCTCCCGATTGTAGTGAATGATATCATCATCACCAAATTCTACTCCTGGCTGCACTACGATCCCAATGATGTTCTGGAATGCGTCTTTCAGTCCATTCTTCTCAAATTCCGCCTCATAGGCTGCTATGGTCTTCCGGAGAGCCTCCGGCTTCGTCACAGCCACTGAATCTTCAGCCTCCTGGGCACCGCCTGGAATGGGCACTTCGCTGCCAATGATAAAGGCAGGTCTGGGCTCGTCCGGATTCTCTGCCGCCAGTTCCTGATACGCCTCCTCACAGGCCTTATAGAGCCTCACACCTCTTCTGGCAATGACTTCGTCAGGCAGTCCGGCATCCACCGGATCATCGGCCAGTTTCATACTGGTATCCAGATGGATTTTCTTATATCCGGCTTTTACAAAGAGTTTTACCAGATCCACCGCCTTGGCCATGGCTGTCTCCTCCGGCTCTCCTGACCAGGTCAGCGGTCCCAGGTGATCGCCTCCCAGGATCACCTTTTCTCTGGGAAAGCCTGTTTTGTCAGCGATCTTATATACAAACTCTTTAAAATCTGCCGGCAGCATACCCGTATATCCGCCAAACTGATTCACCTGATTTGCCGTAGCCTCAATCAATACTTCGTCATCAAAACGAAGCGCCTGCTCCATGGCAGCTTCAATGACCAGTTCATTGGCACTGCAGTAAGATGCAATCCCACAATGAATACCTTTTTTCCGTTTTTCAATCATATTTCTCAGTGCATCAGCCATTTTTTCTCCTCCCAGCGCATCTATTTCGTCAATCATGGTAGATGTGAAAGTTTACTCCCACACTTTCGTCTCCTATTCGTTCACCAAAAGAATCTTTCCTTTTACAAGTCCCGGGGTCTTATACATATCAAACGCTTCCTGCGCCTGACTCATAGGCATCTTTTTATATACAAAGCTCGGATCAAATTTCAGCTGTCCGGTTGCAAAATAATGGGCAGTCAGTTCCCATTCTTTTCCCGGGAACGGCGCGCTGTAAGACATCCAGGAACCAGTCAGATAGAATTCCTTACGGTTCATATTTTCCCACATGGAAGGGGTAAACGTCAGATCCACATGAGGAGTGCCGATAAAGCATACATTTGCTTTATTAGCAGCCAGATCAAATGCCATATACATGGTAGGCGCTGCTCCGGCAGTCTCAAAAACATAATTATAGCCGGCTCCTTCTGTAAGAGCCATAGCCTTTTCCATATAATCCGCGTCAGTAGTATTGATCACGCCGTCTGCGCCAAGACGGAGAGCCATGTCCAGACGTTCCTTACTGATATCAAACACAATCACTTTCTTGGAGCCGAAAATCTTGCACCACTGCATGGTAAACATACCGATGGTTCCGCCGCCCAGGATTGCCACGGTTCCGCCGGCTTTGTAATTGTTCTGAAATACTCCGTGAATTGCAACTGTAGCCGGCTCAAACATGGCTCCCTGCTCATAGGGAATACTCTTGTCAAAGGGCACTGCACTCTGCTCCGGAATCACCACATATTCTGCATTGCTTCCGTTTCTTCTGGAACCGACAAAATCATAATGTTTGCACAGAGAATAATTTCCTCTCTGACAGTCCGCACATTTCATACAGGGAATCAGAGGAGCACCGGAAACACGGTCGCCAACCTTTACTTTTGTCACGCCTTCTCCGACTTCTACCACATCACCGGAAAATTCATGGCCCAGTACAATCGGATAAAAATGGACACCATTGTGCAGCACTCTGGGAATGTCCGAACCGCAGATACCGGACATTTTAACTTTCACTTTTACCCAACCTGGTTCTACTTTTGGTTCTTCGATATCCTGATATTCTACTACTTCATTTCTTACGACAACAGCTGCCTTCATCTTCATACCTCCCTATATTCCGCGCAGGGCAGGCGGGATCTGCCAAAGCCCTGCCTCTCTATCTTGCCTACTTATAGTTTTTTTCCATCATCTCTGCCACTGCTTCCGGCGTCACCTGGCCCTCCATAGGCCCAAACGCCGCCGTATTCAACGCTGCGGCCGCAGACGCGATCTGCGCACATTCTTTCAAAGATTTTCCCTGCAGATAAGCCGATGTGAAACCAGCATCAAAGGAATCACCCGCGCCAGTGGAATCCTTCGCCTGAATTTTGCAGACAGGCACCTGGAAGTCCTCTTCCCTGGTCATCACCCGGCATCCGCGGCTTCCATCCTTCAGCACAATGACTTTCAGCACCGGATTGTCGAAGAGTTTCTTTGCTCCTTCTTCCACAGAATCACACTGCGAGATCAGAAGCAGCTCTTCTTTACCCGGAAGAAAAATGGAACATCTCTCCATGATAGGCGCTACCAGTTCTCCCAGATCCTGCTCTTTCAGAGCTTCCTTTCGGATATTAGGATCAAAGGAAATCATGGCTCCCTGCTCATAGCTGCTCTTTACCGCCTTTATCACACATTCCGCCATATAAGGCGTAGGCATCATGGAACATCCCATAACATGGAAGATACCGATATTCTCCGGCATCTTTTCCGGATAAACGATCCTTCCGGCCGCCGCATTTCCCACATGATAAATAAACGTCCTTTCGTCCTCATTGTCATAGGCAACAAAAGCGACTCCAGTGGATACTTCCCGGTCCACGCTCAGATACGTGCAGTTCACACCGTCTTTCTCCAGCTTTTCTTTCACACAGAGGCCAAAATCGTCTTCCCCGATGGTACCGATAAAGCCACAGGGATGCTTTAATTTTGCCGCTGTATCAATAAAGATCGCCGGTGCGCCGGAAGCATAGGGTCCCAGGAAAGTTCCTGCTTCCTTCAGCCCCATTTTTTTGTCCGGACGCATGATCTCGCAGATAGGTTCCCCCATGGTCCATATTTCTTTCATAGCCGCACACTCCTTTATCGTGATATCTGATCTGTCCTGACACTTACACCATCATGCCTTTCAGTTCTTCGTAAAGCCGCAGGTACATTTCATAAGTGCGGTCATATATCTCTTTGTTCGCAGGATTTGGCTGATGCTCCCGTTTCACTGCAATAGTTGTATCTACAGCTTCCCGGAAACTTCCGTACATGCCGATTCCCACTCCGGCCAGAATCGCCGCGCCCAGTGTCGTTGCCGTATCCGAATTCGGCACCACAATAGGCTTTCCGGTTACATCGGATTTGATCTGCGTCCAAAGAAGCGAATTGGCACTGCCTCCCATGGAGCGCAGCACTTTCACTTCCGCTCCTGCCTGGGCTGCCACTTCCAGATTGTGACGAAGTGAATACGCCACACCCTCCATGCCGGCCCTGATAAAATGCCCTTTTGTCTTGCTGAAATCCACCCCGTAAAATACACCTTTGGCATTGGGATTCCAGATTGGACTTCTCTCTCCGGACATATAGGGAAGCATTACCATTCCCTCACATCCGGGCGGTACTGCCTCCGCCAGTTCATTAAACACCGTCAGAGAACTCTTTCCGGTGACTTTCTTCATTTCTCTTTCGTAATCTCCAAACTGCTGCTCCAGCCAGCGCATCACACCGCCGCCTCCGGTGCTTCCTCCCTGAAGAAGCCAGCAGTCCGGCACCACATGGAAGCTCAGGATCAGCCGGGCATCAGACTTGTACTCTTTAGTACAGATACTCATTCCGCCTGCCTGTCCGCCCTGCTCCTGGGTATCACCATTTTCCAGCACGCCTACACCCAGAGCACCGCAGGCCGCATCCAGGCCGCCTGCCACCACAGGAGTTCCTTCACACAGACCGCACTGCGCCGCCGCCTGAGCCGTTACGGTTCCCATAACCTGGTGACAGTCCACCAGTTCCGGCAGGAAACCTGTGGGGATGCCCAGCTCTCTCGCCCGCTCTTCATCCCAGGTTCCGTTCCGCATATCGAAGCAGTGCCATGCATAGGCCTGGCATTTATCCTGTACCAGATTGCCTGTGAGCCGATAGGCAATAAAACAGTTGGACTGGAGTACCTGGTAGGTATGCCGGTATACTTCCGGCATTTCCTGCTCAAACCAGAGTACCTTTCCGGTGGTATACATGGGCTGCAGCGGATTGCCGCAGACCCGTACGATTTCTTCCTCCGGAAGCCGTTCTTTAATCTTATTGCAGATATCCACAGAACGGGTATCCGTCCACAGAGGGGATTCTGCCAGAACATTTCCGTCTTTATCCACCATAACTGCCGCCCATCCCTGACCATCAATGCCTACGCCAGCAATTTCTTCTTTTCGGATTCCGCCTTTTTCCAGAGCTTCTTTAATTGCACCGCACACAGCTGTCCACCAGTCATCCGGACGCTGCTGCGACCACCCTGGATGCGGATAATGTACTTCATAATCTCCATTGGTACTGGCCAGCACATTTCCCGCCTTGTCAAAAATGGCAATCTTGCAGGCGCTGGTCCCAATATCAATTCCCAGTAAATATTGCCCCATAACCTTCTCCTCTATCAGTCTGCCTTTCCATCGCAGCCGCAGACTTTCATGCGATTTTTCACAAGTTCTGTTACTGCTGCCATACCCACTTTGCCAAATGCCTTCGGATCAAAAGTTTCCGGTTTCTCCTTCAGCAGGTCTTTGATGGCATCGGTATACGCTTTGCGAAGCTCCGTGGCAAAATTCACCTTGCAGATTCCCCGTTTCACGCAATCCATTACGTCCTCATCGGTAAGTCCGGAGGCACCATGGAGCACCAGGGGTACATCCACCACTTCGCGGATCTGAGACAGACGCTCTTTGTCCAAAACCGGTGTTTTCGCATAGAATCCATGAGCTGTGCCGATGGCAACTGCCAGCGACTGAACGCCAGTGCGTTCTGCAAATTCTTTTGCCATAGACGGATCGGTATTGGTGTCTTCTTCTACTTCCAGATCATCTTCTTTTCCTCCGACTTTCCCCAATTCCGCTTCTACAGGAATACCTTTGGCCCTGGCCTGCTCCACCACTTTCCGGGTCACAGCGATATTTTCTTCAAAGGGAAGACCGGATCCGTCAATCATTACAGAAGAATAGCCCTCTTCCATAGCCTCCACCGCCAGTTCATAGCTGCTTCCATGATCCAGATGCAGGCATACCGGTACGGTGGCGGATTTCGCTTCCGCCTGCACAAGAGCAGAGAAGGTGGCAAGGGTTCCATATTTTACTGTGGAAGGGGTTGTCTGCAGCATAACAGGAGCTCTCAACTCCTCTGCCGCAGCAATGATCGCCTTTACCATTTCCATGTTCTCGCAGTTAAATGCGCCTACCGCATATCCTCTTTTCTGCGCATCCAACAGCATTTCTTCTGATGTTACATAAGCCATTTTCAAATTCCTCCGTTCTGCCGTGTTTCACGGACTTCAAATTCAACCCGCCCAATACCATTCTATTATATCATATAGAATGTAAAAGGTGGAGCATTCCAGGAATCCCCCACCTTTCCACATTGTCAAACAGCAATATTACAACTTCCGCTGCATTATACAGTCCTGTCTGCCTTATCCGTAACAATCTGCAGCAATACAGCTACGATAATGATGAAACCTTTGATGATATCCTGCGGATATGCAGGCACAGCCATCAGGTTCATGATATTACTGATCAAAGCCAGAACCAGAGCACCGATCACAGCTTTGAATACTTCACCTTTACCACCTGCCAGACTGGCGCCGCCGATAACACATCCTGCGATGGCATCCAGTTCCTGACCTTCGCTGATCGTACCACTACCTGTTGAAGCACGGGCTGCGATAAAGATACCTCCCAATACAGCAAGAACACCAGACAAGGTATATACAGATACCAGATATTTCTTCACACGGATACCAGCCAGTTCTACGGCTTTGATATTACTACCAAGAGCGATAACAATACGGCCATAAGCGGTGAATTTCTGCACTAATACCAATGCAATGATAACAACCAGGATAATGATAAGAATCGGATATCCATAATCTTTGTTTACCAGAGAATTCAGCGTACCTGGTTCCATTTTAATAGGACTGCCGTTGGTAATTACCAAAGCCAAACCTCTGGCAATCGTCATCATGGACAGGGATGCTACGAATCCCTGGAAGTTTGCGTATGCAACCAGGATTCCGGTAAAGGTACCACAGAGCAGGCCAATGATCAGGGCAATGATCATAGCCAATATAAAGTGCATATTCTGGTTTACGATCAGCCATGCTGTAGAAGATGCGCCCAGCGCCATCAGAGAGCCTACGGACAGATCAATACCGCCTGTCAGAATAACAAACAACATACCCAAAACAACACAAATGGGACCTGCCTGCTGCAGCGCGATGTTTCGAATATTCATTACGGTTAAGAAACTGTCTGAAATTACTGCACAGACAATAAACAGTGCCAGGAAGATCAGATATGTATTATTTTGAATCAAAATATTTTTTATATTGACTTTTTTCTTCATTTGCCTATACCCCCATTGCCGCTTTAATCATGCTGTTTTCACTGATTTCTTTTTTGCTGAACTCACCGGTGATCTGTCCCTGGCGCATTACAATGGCCCGGTCACACATACCGATAATCTCGGTCATTTCCGATGAGATCATGATAATACCTACACCGCTTTCCGCCAGCTTATTGATGATGTTGTAAATCTCCACTTTGGCGCCTACGTCTACGCCTCGGGTAGGTTCATCAAACACGATGCATTTACAGTCAGCAGCCACCCATTTTGCCAGGGCAACTTTCTGCTGGTTACCACCGGATAAGCTGTCTGCGTTATCCTCAGTGCTGCCATATTTGGTGGCAATCCGGGCCAGCAGCTCTTTCACATATTCTTTTTCTTTATGATGATTGATCACGCCCATTTTTGTGATCTTTTTATGCAGCACGGTCAAAGTTGTGTTCATACGGATACTCTGCTTCAACAGAAGTCCCTGTTCCTTTCTGTTCTCCGGCAGCATACCGAATCCATTCGATATGGACTCTTTGGGATTCCGGAAATTCACTTCCTTGCCGAAGTAAATAATCTTGCCGGAGGTCTTCTTATCCGCACCGAACAATGCCCGCATGGTCTCTGTACGTCCGGCTCCCACCAGACCGGAAAAGCCCAGTACTTCGCCGGCTTTTACAGAAAAGCTCACATCCTGTACCATTGGTCCGGCATTGAGGTGTTCCACCCGCAGGATCTCATCCCCGATCTTGGCATGTCTCTCCGGGAACATCTGGCTCATCTCACGGCCAACCATCATGGTTACCAGTTTGTTTTTGTCAATGGAATCTGTATCCACAGTTCCCACATATCCACCATCCTTCAGAACCGTGATGCGGTCGCTCAGTTCGAAGAGTTCCTCCAGACGATGGGAAATATAAATAATGCTAACGCCTTCATCTCTCAGTTTCCGAATGATCTCAAACAGTTTCTGGATCTCCGAGAATGTCAGCACTGCAGTAGGCTCATCCAGTACCAGCACTTTTGCGTTTCTGGTCAGGTTCTTGCAGATCTCCACTACCTGCTGATAGGCTACGCTTAAATTTCCGACTTTAGTTGTGGGAGAAATATCATCAAATCCCAGCTTCTGCAGCTGTTCTTTTGCTTTTCTCCGCAATTCTTTCCAGTTAATGACAGCCTTGCCTGCTGCCAGCTGGTCAATATAAATATTTTCTGCCACCGTCAGATCCGGTGCCAGCATGAACTCCTGATAAATAATTGCGATTCCCAGATTCTTTGCATCCTTGGGATTATTGATCGTAACCGGTTTTCCATCGATCAGGATCTCACCGGCATCTTTCTTGTAGGCACCGGACAGGATCTTCATCAGTGTGGACTTTCCGGCGCCGTTTTCTCCAATAAGGGCATGTATCTCCTGTGGTTTCACCTGTAAGGAAACATTCGACAGTGCCTGTACACCACCGAAACGTTTCGTGATATTTCGCATTTCCAATCTGTACTTCGTCTCTTGCATGCCTTCTCCTCCAAACAGTCCTATACTTAAATCGGCGAATTTTCGGCCTTTCTTTTATATAGGCAAGGCCCTTTTTGAGGAACCTTGCCTATTCTTATGCCTAAATCATTGATTTAAATATGTATCCTCAGACACACATCTTATACTGCCGCAGCGGATGCGGCAAGCACAATACAACTAAACTGCCGATTTAGAAGCCTAAATCATAATATTCATCAACGTTTTCTTTTGTAACACCAGCAGCCTCAGTCAGAGTAATCTGTTCAAAATCATCCCAGGAAGCTCCATTGATCAGCTGTTCTGCGATATCTACGCCGCCTTCAGCAACCAGTACCGGGCTGTTCAGACCAGATACGATGTATGGGTTATCTTCTGTATCATTTACTTTGATCAGGTCGAATGCTGCCTGTGCGCCGTCAGCGCCTGCTACCAGAGCAACACCTGTCAGGCCTGCATTTTCCAGAGCAGTCTTAGCACCGAACAGCATCTGGTCATTCTCACCAAGGATACAGTTAACATCCGGGTTAGCAGTAATGAAGTCTTCTGTTGCAGTCAGGCCTTCTTCTTCCAGCCAGCTGCCCCAGCCCTGACCAACGATTCTGAAGTTGGCATCTGCATATTCAGCGGAACCATTAGCTGTAATCTGATCTTCGATCTCCTGAGAAGCGGTCCATGCTTCGTCTTCCGTACATCCAGTTCTTCCCTGAACGATACCTGCGAACAGACCCATTCTTCTTTCCTGTCCTGCTACGTTACCTTTTGCGCCGCTGACCAGAATAGAGATGATCTCTTCCTCGCCCTTGCCGTTTGCTTCCAGCCATTCTGCATAAGCCAGACCGGAAAGTCTTCCGTTCTCTTTATTGTCAGAGTAAACTGTGGTTACATAATCGCCGCCGTTTACACCGGAGTCAAGGTTGATCAAAGGAATGCCTGCTTCTGCAGCTGCATCGATGCTCGGGATACATGCATCCGGATCGATACTGTCAAGGAAAATAACATCCATTCCCTGTGTAATAAAGGTTTCAATATTTTCAGCCTCTTTTGTAATATCCTCATCAGCTGTCAGTACCGTGCAGTTCCAGCCTTTTTCTTCACACAGACGCTGTACTTCTTCTACTAATTTTACGAAGTATGGTCCGTTCTGAGTCTTGATGGCAAAGCCAACGTTCACATCGCCGGAAGCTGCTGTCTCATCGGAAGAAGTATCCTCTGTCGCTGTGTCCTCTGTTGCTGTGTCCTCTGTTGCTGCCGCATCGTCTTCGGATGCTGCCTCGGTTTCTTCTGCTGTGGTGTCGGATGATGAAGAATCACTGCTGGATCCGCCGCCGCATCCTGCCAGCATTGTGGATACCATAGCTGCTCCAAGTAATACTGCCAATACTTTTTTCTTCATGTAGTTATCTCCTTTCTTTCTCCTTCTTTCCATGTACCAAATGTTATCATCCACTTTCATTTATTATCATTTAGTACGTTTTATACTATAGCATACTTTCTCACCCAAGTCAATATAATTGCATAAAAATATTTCGTTTATTTCTTGACAATTTATGCATCTTTCACAACTATTCTGGATTATTCTTTTATAGCGAATTCAAACTTGCTCACCACGATCACTCTAATTGTGCATATTTACCCTGAGTATTAGCATAATTTAGCATTTATGCACAACACGAAACTGTTTGGCACGTTGGTAATTTTCACGAAATTCCAAAAGCTTTTCTGTGTTCTTTGACTATAATTCTCCAAATTCGTTTTACACAATGGTGAAGCATCCGTCAATGATCATATCTAGACCGGAGGTATAAGTGGAAGCATCCGAAAGCAGATAAATCACAGCTCCGGCCAGTTCTTCCGGTGTTCCCATTCTCTTGAACGGAATGCTGCTTACCCAGAAATCCTGCCAATCCTGTCTCACATTTCCGGTCATTTCTGTTTTAATATAGCCCGGGCTGATGGAGTTCACACGGATTCCCTTGGTTGCCCATTCCACAGCCAGGGATTTGGTCAGATGAGCCACACCTGCTTTGGAAGAGTTATAAGAAGCCTGTCCCTGAGGAATATTTACAATGGTTCCGGACATGGAAGCAGTGTTTACAATATTTCCGGTCTTGTTGTTTGCCATCAGATATTTTCCGAAAGCCTGTGCCATGAAGAAAATACCGTTCAGGTTCACATTGATGACTTTCAGCCAGTCTTCGGGTTCACAGTCCACAGCATCTTTATGGATGCAGATCCCCGCATTGTTGAACAGAAGATCCAGTGTTCCCATATCCTCCGCAGCCTTAGCGACGGTCTCTTCCACCTGCTTCGGATCTGTCACATCGCATACATAAGCAGCTGTGCGGACACCATATTCTTTCGCAATGTCCTCTGCCACCTTGGTTGCATCATTCAGGTCAAAGATCACAACATCAGATCCCGCATCTGCCAGATATCCGGCAACCACCTTTCCAATTCCCTGATTGCCGCCGGTAACGATCGTTACCTTTCCTTTCAATGAAAAAATGTCTTTTTTCATTCCCTGTATCCTCCTCTTTATTTAAAATTTATTCACCTATATCATTCTTTTCGAAATTCTTCGATATTCCAAAATCCAGACGCCCCGGGCTTTCACCCCCGGTATCTCAGAATTTGATTGCCACCTTAAAATCACCATATTTGCCAGTTGCATAATCAAATGCTTCTTCCCACTGATCCACAGTGAAATACCGGCTTACAACACCGTCTGTCTTCAGATTGCCATTGGCAATATTCTCAATTACAAACGGATAACAGTACGGACTCAGATGAGATCCCAGCACATCCAGTTCTTTGTTATCTCCGATCAATGTCCAGTCCACTGTGGTCGGTTCTGCAAATACGCTGAATTCCACGAAGCGTCCCAACTTACGGATCACCTGAAGCCCCTGTACCACGCTGGAGGGATGTCCGGTCGCTTCGATATAAATATCGCATCCGTATCCATCCGTCAGATCCTGAATGGCTTTGATCACGTCCATCTTGCCAGGATTCATTACCAGATCTGCTCCGAATTCTTTTGCCTTTTCCAGACGCTCATCCTTCATATCCAGTACGATCAGCTTTGCAGGATTCATCATTCTGGCATATGTGATCATTCCCAGTCCCAGAGTTCCCGCTCCGGAGATCACCACCACATCTTCCACTGTGATCTGCGCACGGTCTACAGCATGCTTTGCACAGGAATACGGTTCGATCAGAAGCGCTTTCTCCAGAGGCATATCTTCCGGCACACGGTGCAGCACCGCTGTCTTGGGATAACGTACATACTCCGCCATACCTCCGTTATTCTCTTTCTGGAATCCAAATGTGGCATGGGGCTGACACATCCAGTATCTGCCGGTCTTACAGAATTTGCACTGGCCGCAGGGAACGATCTGATCCGCAATAATACGGTCGCCGATATTATATTCGGTCACGTTGGCGCCTTTCTCCACCACATGTCCCAGGAACTCATGTCCGGGAATAAACGGCGGACGCACCCATTTCTCATGGGTCTCATCTCCCCATGTGGAATTTCCGTGATAACATTTCAGATCACCGGCGCAGACTCCGCAGCCTTCTGTTTTGATGATAATCTCATCGGGTCCGCATTCCGGAACCGGATATTCCGGCTCATACCGGTAATCACCTTTATCATACGCCACTAATGCTTTCATTGTCTTCGGCAATTCGCCCATAATACTTTCTCCTTCCTGTCACTTATTAAAACATCTTTTATAAATCTTATTATATTTACTTTTCAGTTTTTGTCAATACTTTTATAAAATACTTTTACAAAAATGGTTTCTGTGGTATAATACTACAAAAGAACTTCTGACTGCCGGCTGTATCGGAGATCCGGCAGCACCAGAAGCAAGATACAGACCGCGGAAATCTTCCGGTGTCTGTCCAGATCAAAACAAGGAGGAATTCAAAATGTCGAAAAGCCGCAGCACTGCCGACATCAAAGCGCAGAACAGACAGCTGATCTATCATTTTGTAAGAGATAATGAACCGGTATCCAAGCAGGACATTGTTGTACGGCTGGAGTTAAGTCTTCCAACAGTCACACAGAATCTGCAGTATCTGGAAAAACAGAACCTGCTGAAAAAATCCAAATCCAAGATCAATACCGGCGGCCGCAGCGCAGCCGCCTACTCTTATAGAAAAAAAGCAAAGATGGCTCTGGGGGTATATATCACCGGAAATCATCTGACAGCCGTATGCGTGGATCTGTCAGGAAATGTGATCCTTTCCAGGAGAACCAGGATCAAATTTGACCTTAACAACGATGCCTATCTGCGCAAGATCGGAGAATTGGTGGAAGAAATCAAGGAAGAAGCCAAACTCACCGACGACAGACTGCTGGGTGTGGGCGTAGCCGTTCCCAGCCTGGTTTCCGATGACGGAGAGCAGGTCATCTATGGTCTAACCCACAATTTTACCGGAAAGACACGGGCGGAGATCACCAGATATATTCCCTACCGCACGAAAATGTTTCATGACTCCTATGTGGCCGGCTTTGCGGAGGTCTGGAGCCGGCGTTCTGTCCGGAATGCAGTCTATATCAATCTGAACAATAACATCGGCGGTTCCATCATCATTGACAACCACATTTACAGTGGAGATAACAATCGTTCCGGAGAGATTGGCCACATGCTCATCCATCCGGCCGGTCAGACCAAATGCTACTGCGGTCAGACAGGCTGTCTGGAGACCGTCTGCAACGCCGGCATTCTGGACTCTCACACCGATGGAAATCTGGCCGAATTTTTCCGGCTTCTGGATTCCGGTACTCCTGCGATCATGGAAGTCTGGGATCAATATCTGGAAAACCTGGCTCTGGCCATCCACAATACCAGAATGCTGCTGGACGCCCCCATCATCCTGGGCGGATACGTAGGGGCCCATATGGAAGAACACATGGAAGAACTCTATGCCAAAGTGGATCAGAAGGACTGTTTCGGCGATTCCTCCCGGGATTACGTTTTCCCGTGCAAGTACAAGATTGAAGCAACCGCAGCCGGCGCAGCCCTGCAGCTGGTGGATGAATTTCTGAAAAGCATCTGAAAAAATCAAAACATTTCATTCTGTTTTTCTTTCGTACAAAAAGGGGCTGTCGCATCAATGATTAGAAAATCATAGATGCGGCAGCATCTTTT
>UQMI01000035.1 GCA_900542045.1 uncultured Blautia sp. | reverse complement strand
TGGATATGAGAGAAGAATGCATCTCTATCGGAAAAGAAAAAGGAAGAGAAGAGGGAATTTCCATTGGAAGGGAAGAAGGCATCTCCATTGGGAAAGAGAAGGGAATTTTGATTGGTAAAAAGGAAGGCATTTCCATCGGAAAACAGTTGACCAAACAGGTCTTCCGGTTATGGATAGACGGAAAGACAGAAAAGGAGATCGCCGAAGCCTGTGAAATCCCCATGGAAGAAGTAATGGAGATCCTTGCGTAGCGTCAGAGAAAGGCAGCGGGCGCATACGGAAGCATCCGGATTGAACCGAAATACAGAAACGGCAGCCACCGTATTATTTCAGAGCGGGGCTGCCGTTTCTGCATGCAGACAGTTGGAATTTATTGTTTCTGTCTCTTCTGTTTTACCGGGATTTCTCCTTACGCACCGTCAGTTACCCATTGGCTGGGCTTTCTTCTGCGGTATGATATCCTTTTGTACTACTTGGGACGTTCCTCTACCGCACGACCACCCTTACGATATTGGACCAGTCACCGTAGACCCGTTTGTGATTGCCCAGATCCCGGTAGGACTTTACACAGATGTAGTAAGTGCCGGGCTCCAGCTTCGGCGTCATAGTGCGGACTGTGTAAGAGGTGCGGATCCCCACCTGGAAGGTGTTTTCGGTGAAGCCGTTCCGGCTGTCCCCATAGCAGATGGAATACCGTCTGGCTCCTTCTGCTTCTCCTGCCAGCCGGACTTTCACGTATCCGCCGGATGCGGTCACAGACTGGATAACGGCGGCTTCCGGTTTCGTGGTACCCCGCCGGGTAGAGGATACGTCGCTGAATATGTAGTTTCCATCGGCATCCGTGACCCAGGAGCGGATGGCGAAGAAATATTTGGTGCCGGGCTCCAGCCCGGTCTTCGTCCAGGAGGCGGTATCTCCGTCCCAGATGATCTTGCGGGTCACGGAAGATTCATATTCGGAGCGGTACCAGATGGTATAGCCTTCCGCCTCCTCCACTGCATCCCAGGACAGGGTCACGGAGGAAGTGGTGCGGCCGGAGACCGTTAAGGCTGTGGCGGAAGGCGTACCCGGTACCGTTACAGTACAGGAGGCGGAAAATGCTCCATCTGCCGTGGCGGCTGTGATGACTGCCGTACCCTTGCCCACCGCAGTGACTGCAGCGGTATGGGAAGCGGAGGGTGCAATGGGAGCTTCGCCGCTGTCTCCTGCAGGGACTGTGGGATCCTCTTCCACAACGGCCACTGCTTCATTACTGGAAGACCACACCACCGTCTGTTCCGTGGTATCCTCCGGAAACAGGGAAGCAGTCAGGGCAGCCTGCCCTCCCGGGAAAAGCTCCAGAGATCCCTGATCCAGGGTGATGCCGGCAACAGGTACCGTGACTGTGACAGTACAGGCGGCAGAGTAACTTCCTGCCCGGGCCGTGATGACCGCCGTTCCGCCGCCCAGGGCAGTGACTCTGCCGGTGCGGTCCACCGCGGCCACGGTCTCATCGCTGGAGGACCAGGTCACCGTGGGATTGGTGGCGTAAGAGGGAGTCACTGCGGCATGGAGCCGGACAGTATCCCCCCTTTTCCATGGACAGAGAAGTCTGGTCCAGAGTGATGCCGGTGACCGGGTAATAGGGACGGGATACTGTTACCGTACAGGAAGCGGACTTCCCGCTGCCATCTGTAGCTGCGGCAGTGATGGCGGCAGTTCCCGTGCCCATGGCAGTAATGATGGCCTTCCTGCTGTCAGCGGGATCGGGTGTGAGGGTCACCACGCCGCCGGGGCTGCTGCTCCATGTCACATTTTTATTGGTAGCATTGTCCGGCTCCACCGTGGCTGTCAGGGTAGCGCTGTCGGTTTCCTGCAAGGTCAGGCTTGTCTTGTCCAGTTTCACGCCGATAACAGGAATGTTCTGCCAATGGGCATAGATGGTACTGTCCACGGTAAAGACCGTGTCGGTAGTAACTTTATCTCCGCCGTCTTTCTGCGTGTACCAGCCGAGGAAGTCATAGCCATCGTAGGTCGGAGTAGGCAGGCTTGTCAGTTTTCCGGCCACAGTCACGGCACTGGTTTGGCTTACGCTGCCGCCGTTGGCGTCAAAGGTCACGGTGTAGGTGTTGGCCGTCCACTTGGCATAGAAGTTCAGATTCTCGGCGCTGTTGGTAGGGATGTCCGTCACTGGGTTGCCGCTGAATTCCGGGTTCTCATACCATCCGGCGAAGGTATAGCCGGTTTTGGAGGGGATAGGCAGGGCTGCCCCCGCCACGGGAGAAAACTCCGGGAGGGTACCGCCGTTCGGATTCAGGGTTATGGTGGTGCACAGGTTGCCCAGCACCACATCCCCGGCAGTGTTCAGACCAATGCCACAGGCGTCACCGTCGGAGGAGAAGTAGTTCACCGGGTCTTTGCCCGCCATATTGTTGCTCCACCCGCTGATGAAGCTGCGGGGGACACCTTCTGCGTTAACGCCAATGTGCGCGTTTTCGCCCAGCGGCCCAGTGATGTTGATTGTATTCCATCCTATAAAAGCATATATTGTTTCAGGTCTTTTCGGTTCTCTACATGCAATTTCTCCATGGCCATAGAGAAAATACACCTGCACATACAGGGCAAACTCGGCCCGCTGAATCCGTTTCAGGGACAATTCTGCGGAAATTCAGGAATGCATATTTCCATTGACAGGGAAAATCAGCCGTGATACAGTAGATGGGAGCCGGAAGGGGCAAGCATGAAAGTAAACTTCCAGATCTCCCATTATTGCCGCAGCAATGCGTCAGGTGGAAGAGATGCAGAGCCTTCCGGGAAAATACAGAAAAGAGGGATGCGAAGGTGTACAGATAATCTATTTTCAGAGTGCATAACAGGTTAAGAATGAGAACAGGGATTTACGCAGATCTTTTTGTTGTGCCGAAAATAGAGAAGACCACCGGTAAAGTTCCGGATTTATGCACGGGACGGAGAATTCATGCCGGAGGAATACCATTCACCTTCAGAAATCCGGAAGCCGCAGAAGCGGCTGTGGAAAATAAAAAGAAAGAGCGGCCGACTGTCAGTAGGGCAGGGCTGGCTTTGTGGTGTACGGGAAGTCTGTTTTCGGGATTATTGGGGACAGCTTCCCGTTTTTTGTGCGGCAGGAGAGGAAGAACGTTGCCGGAAGCAACTCGCCGCAGGCGGAGAATCCTGTGTCGCAGGATTCTTTGTCCAGTAAGACAGAAAATGCTTCGCGGATCTGCACAGTACCCTACAGATGGGAGTTGATAGAAAATGCTGCAGGTAAAAAATCTTACAGTTACACATAAAAAGGATAACAGAACACTGATCGACAATCTTTCTTTTTCTCTGGATCAGGGGGATAAGATGGCTGTGATCGGAGAAGAGGGCAATGGAAAATCCACGTTGCTGAAGTGCATCAGAGATCCCGGAATGGTGGAGAGCTACGGAGAAATTTCCGGCGAGATCCTGACGGGAGGGGCAGTCATAGGATATCTGCCCCAGGAACTGACAGAAGAAGAGAGAGAGGAAAGTGTCTGGGAATATATGCAGGAGGCGGCCGGATTTTACGAGACCGCACCGGGAGAGCAGAAGCAGCTGGCAGCTGCTCTGGGAATCCCGGCAGAATTTTTCTATGAGATGCGGCCAATGAAATCTCTTTCCGGAGGAGAGCGGGTGAAGGCACAGCTGGCCCGTATATGGATGGACCATCCGGGGATCCTGCTGCTGGATGAACCTTCCAACGATCTGGATCTGGAGACCCTTCGATGGCTGGAACAGTATATCCGCAGCTGTACCGTCCCGGTTCTGTATATTTCCCATGATGAAATGCTTCTGGGGCGGACGGCCAACCGGATCCTGCATATGGAGCAGATCTGCAGGAAGACCAGGGCCCGGTACTTTGTCACGCGGATGGGCTACCGGGAATATGTGCAGAACCGCCAGGAACAGTTCCTGCGTCAGGAGCAGCAGGCCCGGAAGGAACGGATGGAATATGACAGACAGCAGGAACGCTACCGGCAGATCTACCAGAAAGTAGAGCAGCGACAGAGCACGATTTCCCGGGGGAAACCCTACGAGGCCCAGCGTCTGAAGCAGAAAATGCATACGGTGAAAGCCATGGGGCATCGGATGGAGCGGGAGAAACGGGAAATGACAGAATTCCCGGAACAGGAGGAAAGTATCTTTCTGAAATTTCCCAGGGAGACAGCTCTTCCGGCGGGAAAGGAAGTACTGGATCTGCAGCTGCCCGTGCTGGAAGTGCCGGACAGAAAGCTGGCGGAAAATCTCCGGCTGCGGATACGGGGACCGGAGAAAGTCTGCATTATCGGCAAAAATGGAAGAGGAAAGACAACTCTTCTGAAAAAGATCCAGGCCCGGCTGGAGGAGAGAGGAACTCTTACAGTGGGGTATATGCCGCAGAATTATCTGGAGGTGCTGGATGAGAAAAGCACCCCGGTGGATTTCCTGGCTCCGGAGGGAGACAGAGAACAAAGGGAACGGGTCTCCACATATCTGGGAAGCCTGAAATTTACCAGAGAGGAAATGTTTCATCCTATCGGGGCTCTTTCCGGCGGCCAGAAGGCCAAGCTGCTTCTGCTGCGGCTTTCCCTGCAGCTGCCGGATGTGATGCTGCTGGACGAGCCGACCCGGAATTTTTCGCCCCTGTCCAATCCGGTGATCCGGCAGATGCTGCGGGAATATCCCGGAGCCATCATCAGTGTATCCCATGACCGGAAATATATGGAAGAGGTCTGTGACAGTCTGTATGAACTGACAGAGGAAGGTCTTCTGCCCCTGTCCAGAGAAGCAGTCCTGGGAGCAGAGTAAGAAGAATGAGAGCAGACAGGCTGGGAAAAGAACGGCGGAAGGATATCTCTTGACAAGGACGGATGGTCTGTGGTATGACACTTGTTAGTGCAGGCTTCCTGGCGGGAAAAACATGAAGAAATAGGAAAAAGAGATTCAGGGAGATTTCAGAAAAAGACAGAAGAACAGGGGAATACCCGGATCGAGCGGCACAGATGAATGGAAGAAAAGAGTAACAGAGGAGGAATCCACATGAGTGAAATAAAAATAGACAGAACTTTATATACAGAAAGACCTGCTGACGGGAACCGGCTGCCAAAGGAAATGGCGGTATATGATCTGATGGAGAAGCTGGAGATCCCTTATGTGCGGGTGGATCATGAACCGGTCATGACCATTGAAGCCTGTCAGGAAGTGGACCGGCTGCTGGAATGTCCTCTCTGCAAGAATCTGTTTTTGTGCAACCGTCAGAAAACAGATTTCTATCTGCTGCTGCTTCCCGGGGAGAAACCATTTAAGACAAAGGATCTGTCAAAGCAGATCGGAAGTGCCCGGCTGTCCTTTGCAGATGCGGATCATATGGAAGAATTTCTGAATATCACGCCCGGATCCGTAAGTGTTATGGGGCTGATGAACGATACCCGGGGCCGGGTCCGTCTGCTGATCGATAAGGAAGTGCTGGAAGGGGAAGAGATCGCGTTCCATCCCTGCATCAATACCAGCAGCATGAAGATAAAGACCAGGGATCTGGTGGAGAAGATCCTGCCCTGTGTAAAACATGAATACCAGGTGGTGGAATTATAAAAAGGATACCAGGAGCAAAAGGTCAGAAGCCGCCTGTACTTGCACGGAGTGCGCAGCAATTCGTCTGGTATTTTATGATATCTGAATCTAAAAAGAAAGTGCCCCGGATCTGTGTTGCGTTACAGTTCCGGAGCACATTTTTCGGTGCGGTAAAGCTTATTTTTTCAGAATCAGAGCGATGAATTTCAGATCACTGTCGCCGGTGTTCTTCAGGCCATGGCCGTTGCCGTCATCGCAGAAAGTCACATCGCCTGCTTTTACCGGATATTCCTTATCGTTGTCCTGGTAAATGCCTTCGCCGGTGAGCAGATAGTAAGTCTCTGACTCTCCGTGATGCTCATGAAATCCCAGGGTACATCCCGGCTCCAGCGTTACTTCCGCGAACATGCGGCTGGCATTGCCCTTCTGCTCGTCATTGAGCAGATGCTCAATAAGTACGTGGCCTTCTCCGCCTGCCATCTTTTCGTTTCTGATAATGGTTCTTTCGCCTTTGCTTGTCATAATATGTCCACCTTTCCTGGAAGTGATGATTTAGCCGTGCCGGCCATTGCAGATCTGTCCCACAGGGACAGAATTCTTCCGTTTCTGATTATAACACTGCCAGAAGAGAAGAACAACCATTGCATTCCGGGAATTTTGAGGGTAAAATAAATGCGGAGTACGGGGAACCGAAAGAAGGAGAAGACAGCATGGGAGAACGATTGACACAGAAAGATGTGAAGAAAATACAGGAAGAAATAGACTACAGGAAGCTGGTGGTCCGCAAGGAGGCCATTGAGGCGGTCAAAGAGGCCAGGGCCCAGGGAGACCTGAGCGAGAATTTTGAATATTATGCGGCCAAAAAAGACAAGAACCGCAACGAAAGCCGAATCCGGTATCTGGAGAGAATGCTGAAGACAGCCACCATTGTCTCAGAGGAATCCAGAGCAGATGAAGTGGGCCTGAATAATACGGTGGAGCTGTATTTTGAGGAAGAGGACGAGACAGAGGTGTACCGGCTGGTGACCTCGATCCGGGGAAACTCTCTGGAAAACAAGATCAGCATCGAATCCCCTATCGGCAGAGCCATTCGCGGCCATAAGGTGGGAGACCGGGTGAAGGTGCAGGTTAATGACCAGGTGAGCTACTACGTGGTAATCAGAAAAATAGAAAATACCGGAGATGACGGTTCGGACAGCATAAGAAGTTATTAAGGAGAAAGGCTGGCGCAGGAAGGAAGATCCTGCACCAGGCGGGAACGAAATGGGAAAAACAGGATCTGGCTGCGAATACTGCAGCAATTACATTTATGATGAAGAATTCGGCTATTATGTATGCGATGTGGATCTGGATGAGGATGAAATGTACCGGTTTCTCAAAGGAGAGGTTCATGGATGCCCGTATTTCCAGATAAATGATGAATACAGGATTGTCCGCAGACAGATGTGAAGAGGCAGCAAAGGAGAAAACAGGGCACTGCCGGTTTGGGAAAACCGGAATGCCCTGTTTTGAACGTGAGTGGTTTGTTTCTAGCGGGAAAGCGCGGCCTCATCTGCCACCAGGATCGCATCGGGATGGAATTGAAGAATGGAAGCAGGAACCTGGGGAGTGACTGGACCATGGATCACCTGGTGCAGGATTTCAGCCTTGTCGGCGCCGCTTACCACCATAAGGATCCGTCTGGCACTGAGGATCGTATGGATGCCCATGGTATATGCCTGGCGCGGAACATCGGATTCTTTCTCGAAGAACCGCTTGTTGGCCTGGATGGTACTGGGAGCCAGATCTACGCAGTGGGTGCCTTTGGGGAAGCTGTCAGCAGGTTCGTTGAAGCCGATATGGCCGTTGTGTCCAAGGCCCAGGAGCTGAAGATCGATACCGCCCATGGAACGGATGACAGCATCATAGTCGCTGCAGGCTTTCTGGCTGTCTTCCAGTGTGCCGTCCGGCACATGGGTGTGCTCCAGAGGAATGTTAACTTTGGAGAATAAATGTTTGTTCATAAAATACCGGTAGCTCTGGTCGTTGGTGCCGTCCAGTCCTTTGTATTCGTCCAGGTTTACAGAGGAAACCTGGGAAAAATCCAGGGTGCCTTCCTGGTATTTTCTGACCAGATGCTCATAAGTGCCGATGGGGGTGGAGCCGGTGGCCAGGCCCAGAACGCAGTCTGGCTTCAGGATAATCTGAGCCGCAATGATATCGGCGGCTTTCTGGCTGAGGGCTTCGTAATCCTTTACCTTGTAAATCTTCATAATCCTCTCTCCTTTAATGGTATGTTATTTTTATTATAGAGGAATTGTAGAGAGAAAGCAAACAAAGAAAATCACTGGATTTAAAAATAAGATCAAAATGGAGGAAAATCGGATGAAAAAACCAGTATTAGTTATTATGGCAGCCGGAATGGGCAGCAGATACGGCGGATTAAAGCAGATTGACCCGGTGGACGGACAGGGACATATTATCATGGATTTCTCCCTTTACGATGCGAAGAAAGCAGGCTTTGAAAAAGTTATTTTTATCATCAAAAGGGAAAACGAAGCAGACTTCCGGCAAGCGATCGGCGACCGGGTCAGCCGGGAGATGGAAGTGGCCTATGTTTTCCAGGAGCTGGACAACCTGCCCCGGGGCTATCAGGTGCCGGAAGGCCGGGTGAAGCCTTTTGGAACGGGTCACGCGGTACTGAGCTGCATACAGGAGGTGGATGGTCCTTTTGCGGTGATCAATGCCGATGATTATTACGGACGTCATGCTTTTGAAATGATCTACCAGTTCCTTTCTTCCCATACCGATGATGACAAATACCGGTATACCATGGTGGGGTACATTCTGGAAAATACCCTGACCGAGAACGGACATGTGGCCAGAGGAGTCTGTGTAACCGACGAGTCGGGATATCTTCAGGGAATCCACGAGAGGACCCATATCGAAAAGCGGGGAGATGTGACGGCTTATACCGAGGATGACGGAGCAACCTGGGTGACCATTCCGGAGGGAAGCACGGTTTCCATGAATATGTGGGGCTTTTCTGCCAGCATGCTCCGCGAGCTGCAGGAGAGATTTCCACGGTTCCTGGATGAGAATCTGAAGAAAAATCCGTTGAAATGTGAATTTTTCCTGCCTTCTGTGGTGGGAGAATTGCTGGATGAGGGAAAAGCCACCGTCCAGGTGCTGAAGTCTGCAGATAAATGGTATGGCGTGACATATAAAGAGGATAAAGCGGTGGTGGTGGAGGCCATTGCCCGTATGAAGGCAGAGGGCCTGTATCCGGAGAAATTATGGGAGGAGAAACAGTGAAAACGGATGCCAGAATGGAAAAGGTGATTGCCGCATTTTTGCTTTCCGGTGATTGTGTGGAGTGTGTGCCTTATGGAAGCGGTCATATCAATGACACGTATTGTGTCACCATGGAGGAAAATGGCGGTAAATGCCGCTATATTCTGCAGAGAATGAACAAAAGGGTATTCCGGGATCCGGAAGGACTAATGGAAAATATCATGGGAGTGACCCGGTGGCTGGAGAAAAAGATCCTGGAAAAAGGTGGCGATCCTTACAGAGAGACGCTGCATGTGGTAACATCCAGAGACGGAAAGCCTTATTACAGAGATCCGGAGGGAGAATACTGGCGGGTATACCGCTTTGTGGAAGATACATCCAGCTATGACCAGGTAGAAACGCCGGAGGATTTCTACGAAAGTGCGGTTTCCTTTGGAAAATTTCAGGGAATGCTGGCAGATTATCCGGCAGAGACCCTTCATGAAACCATCCGGGATTTTCATAACACACCGGACCGGTTCGCCAGATTTCTGGCAGCAAAAGAGGCAGATGTGTGCAAAAGAGCTGCCGGTGTGGAGGAAGAGATACGGTTCGTTCTGGAACGGGAGGCTTTTACCCATGTACTCTGCGACAAACAGGACCAGGGCCTTCTGCCCCTCCGGGTGACCCATAACGATACAAAGCTGAACAATATCCTGATCGATAACGCCACCGGCAAGGGAATCTGCGTCATTGACCTGGATACGGTCATGCCGGGACTGTCCGTGAATGACTTCGGAGATTCCATTCGTTTCGGAGCCAGTACAGCAGATGAGGATGAGCAGGATCTTTCGAAGGTTTCCTGTGATCTGCATCTGTTTGAACTCTATACAAAAGGATTTCTGGAGGGATGCGCAGGCAGTCTTACAAAGGAGGAACTGGAATGCCTTCCCCTGGGGGCAATCATGATGACATTGGAATGCGGGATCCGGTTTCTGACAGATTATCTGGAGGGAGACCATTATTTTAAGATCCAAAGAGAAGGGCAGAATCTGGACCGCTGCCGGACTCAGTTTCAGCTGGTAAAGGACATGGAACAGAAGCTTCCACGGATGCAGGAGATCGTCCGGAAGTATGCGGAGGTCGAAAGTGCCTGAAATATGCTCGTTTTCGGGCAAAGGAGGTACTGTACACAGAGAGGGCATTTGTGCTACAATGAAATAAATTGATATCCGCCGGGTTTTGCTCCCTGCGGGAATCAATGAAGGATGAAAAGAATTGCACAATGTGCGCAAAAAGGAGGAAAAAATCATGGCAATTTTAGTAACAGGCGGAGCTGGTTATATCGGAAGCCATACTGTAGTGGAGCTGCAGGAGGCCGGATATGACGTTGTGGTTCTGGATAATTTGAGTAATGCCAGTGAGAAATCCCTGAAGAGAGTAGAGAAGATTACAGGCAAGCCGGTTCCTTTTTATAAAGCGGATATTCTGGATCGGGAAGCTCTGGAAGCTATTTTTAATAAGGAAACCATTGATTCCTGTATTCATTTTGCCGGCCTGAAAGCGGTTGGAGAATCTGTGGCAAAGCCCTGGGAATATTATGAGAACAATATCGCAGGCACACTGACACTGGTGGATGTTATGCGCAAGCATGGAGTGAAGAATATTATTTTCTCTTCTTCCGCCACCGTATACGGCGATCCGGCTGTGATCCCCATTACCGAAGAGTGCCCCAAGGGACAGTGCACCAATCCCTATGGCTGGACCAAGTCCATGCTGGAACAGATCCTGACCGATATGCAGAAGGCAGATCCGGAATGGAACGTGGTGCTTCTGCGTTACTTCAATCCTATCGGCGCGCATAAGAGCGGTACGATCGGAGAGAATCCCAATGGTATCCCCAACAATCTGATGCCGTATGTGACCCAGGTGGCTGTTGGCAAATTAAAAGAGCTGGGTGTATTTGGAAATGACTATGATACACCGGATGGAACAGGCGTAAGAGATTACATTCATGTGGTGGATCTGGCCAAAGGCCATGTAAAAGCGCTGAAGAAGATCGAGGACAAATCCGGTCTGTCCATTTACAATCTGGGAACCGGCGTGGGCTACAGTGTTCTGGATGTGGTGAAGAATTTTGAAGAAGCCACCGGAGTGAAGATTCCTTATGTGATCAAGGATCGCCGCCCGGGCGATATTGCCACCTGCTATGCAGACGCATCCAAGGCAGAGCGGGAACTGGGCTGGAAGGCCGAATACGGAATCAAAGAGATGTGCGCAGATTCCTGGAGATGGCAGTCCAATAATCCAAACGGATACGAAGACTGAGGCAGTTTGTCCGGCGGTTTTTTGACAGTTTAATTTTATAAATATAAACAGGAGTGCCTGGTATGCCATGGAGTTCCATGGCTGCCGGGCACTTCTGTTTTATCAGGCGGGACACTGTGTTCAGGGCCAGGCGTGAACCTGTGCGTCATTCTTCTTTTGCAATATTCCGCAGGTGGAAATACACGGTATTGATAGAGAGCCCCAGGTCATTTGCCACCTGTTCCACGGCATTTTTGATGTTGAAAACGTTATGGCGGTACAGGATGCGTATGATTTCTTTTTTTCGCTGCTGATCCGGAATAGATGTATTGGACAGCACCTGTTCTCTGGCCTTGCGCAGTTCCGTATCCACGGCGCTGGAGCTGGTCAGGAAATTCTCAGAGACAAAGGTGGAAGTTTCCTGAGGAATCATGTCAGACATCAGATCGAGAAACGGAGTTCCCAGGTATAGATTAATGCAGATCAGCCCGATGATGCGGTCTCTGTTTCCGCGAATGGCAATGGTGCAGGATTTCAGGGGTTCTCCGTTTCTGTTTTTGGAATAGTAGGAGTAGTGATTGACGGTTTTGTCACAGGATTCCAGATGTTTCAGCCATTTGACTGCCAGATCAGTAATGGGAGAGCCAATGGAGCGGCCAGTGTGAAATCCGTTGGCAATCTCTATGACAGAATGTTCCGGATTTTCCAGGCTGTGCAGGACAATCTCATAGGCATCCCCCAGATAGGATGCCAGAGCTTTTACAGTGGATCTGTAGGACTCCAGAACTTGCTTTTCTTGTTTGGTCAGCTGCATTGTATGATAGATCATAGTCTTCCTCCAATCTGATTCAGGTCTGTCGGGTGTCAGCCTGCAGGAGACAGTGTCTGCGGAACCGCACATTTATGTATGGCCGTATTGTTCCGTATTCATCTGTTCTGTATTCGCTGAACTATACACTGAATTTTATTTTAGTCATTAAGTTTATTATAGATTTTCCTGATTTTAATCTCAATACAAAAAAATAACTAAAAATCATCTATGAATTTTTTACACATTTCGCAAAAATATTTTTTAGTAAATATATGTATTGACCAAAAAATATTTTAGCAGTAAAATAAAAAATGAAATGAGACTAAAACAAAATTTAGTATTTACTAAAATAAAAAACAGGAGGAAAAGAAAATGAAAGTGATTGCGACTGACAAAGCACCGGCAGCTATCGGACCTTATTCTCAGGGAATGGTTTCAGGAGAAACGGTTTACTGTTCCGGACAGATCCCGGTGGATCCGGCCACAGGAGAGATTCCGGAAGGGATTGCGGCGCAGGCAGAACAGAGCTGCAAAAATGTAGCCGCTGTTCTGGAAGCAGGCGGATCTGATCTGTCCCGCGTGGTGAAGACCACATGTTTTATTACGGACATGCAGAATTTTGCGGCATTCAACGATGTTTACGCAAAGTATTTCGTATCGAAACCGGCAAGAAGCTGCTGTGCCGTAAAAGAGCTTCCCAAGGGAGTTCTCTGTGAAATTGAGGCGGTTGCTGAGATCTGACATGACAAATGGAAGGGTTTGAGAGGAGGTAGATTCCATGTCTGATATATTGAAAAGAATGAATCCGGCATTTGCGAAGCTGGATGGAGGTCTGTTTTCCACCGCGGAGAAAGCGGATGTAGGCGATGTAGCCAAACGTATGGAAGAGATGGGTGTAGCAATGATGAGCTGGGCGGATCCATTTAAGCCGGATCCTTCCACACCGGAACCGGTATTGAAAGCCGCAGTAAAGGCAATTGAAGAAGGCACGGCATCACATTATGTAATGCCCATCGGCAGTCCGGAACTGAAAGCACTGATCGCGCAGCGGATTGAGAAGAAGTGCGGCCTGAAACTGGATCCGGACAGGAATCTGATCATTAATTCCGGTTCAGACAATGGACTGCTGTTTGCGATCTTTCCGTGGATCTGTCCGGGGGATGAAGTACTGATCCACAATCCCAGTTATCCGAATAATTTCCAGGATATTGAACTTCTGGGCGGTGTGCCGGTTTCTGTACCGACATATGAGGAAGACGGCTGGCATATCCGTATAGAAGAATATGAGAAGCGTATTACGGATAAATCCAAGATGATCCTTCTGACGAATCCCAATAACCCCACTGGTGTCTGCTATACGAGGGAGGAACTGCAGGGGCTGGCAGATCTGTGCATCAAACACGATCTGATCTGTGTGGTGGATCAGGCTTTTGAAGATACGATCTTCGAGGGGCATGAAATGATCAATATGGCGCAGATCCCGGGAATGTGGGAGCGTACAGTAACCGTATGCTCTGTGTCAAAAGGAATGGGGCTGAGCGGATTCCGCGTAGGATGGACCTATGCAGATGATGTGATCATGGATAAGATGCATGCTTCCGCCGTGAGTATTCAGGGAGCTGCCAGCACCATGGCACAGTATGCGGTAATGCCGGCCTTTGAAGATGACAGTTTTATCCAGGGCTACATTGAGAAGTATGACAACCGGAGGAAATACGGATATGAGCTGTTCAATCAGATTCCGGGTGTTTCCGTGCTTATGCCGGAGGCAGGATTCTATTTCTGGATTAATGTAAAGAAGCTGGGAACATCGGCAGAAGTGGCAAGCTACCTTGTTAAAGAGGCATTGGTAAACTGCAACGATGGAAAGTTCTATGGTTCCCAGGGAGAAGGATATCTGCGGGTGATCTTTGCAGTATTTGCAGATGATAAAGACTGTTACGCGGCCTTTGACCGTATGGCAGATGCATTCCGTAAGCTGGCTGCAGAGAGGGGGATTACAGAATGAGTGAGAAAAAATGTTCGGTGCAGTTCAGAGGAAGCCAGGGATTTGCTTTTGTTCCGATGCTGATCTTCCTTGTATTCTGTATTATCTATTTTGTGGTTTTTAAAGTATTTGATATGAATGCTCTGGCAGTGGGCGGTTTCCTGGGCCTGCTGGTAGGCGCTCTGTTTACCAAAACCTATGATAAATACTGGGACGCGGCTTTAACGGGAATCGGAAGCTCGACGTCTGTGAGCATTGTAGTGATCCTTCTGGTTATCGGAATGTTCACCAAGCTGATGGCAGTCAGCGGCGTATCCAATGGATTTGTCTGGCTGGCATATCAGATTGGTATGGAGGGAGGCATCTTTACCGGATTTACCTTCCTGGCGTCCTGTCTGATCACAACGGCAACCGGTTCTTCCATCGGAACCATTTCTACGGTATTTCCGATCCTGTATCCGGCTGGCGCACTGATGGGAAGCAATCCAGGAGTTCTGGCAGGCGCAATTCTTTCCGGAGCAATTTTTGGAGATAACCTGGCTCCCATTTCCGATGTTACCATTGCTTCTACCACAAACCAGAGATTCCGTAAAAAAGAAGGCAATGCGGATATTGGAGGAACTGTGGCTTATCGTTTAAAATACGCCCTGACTGCAGGCACAATCGCGCTGGTATTGTTTGTGATCTTCGGCGGCGGCGGATCCGCGCATGAGGGAGCGCAGGAAATCCTTCTGGAAAACATGGATCCCAAGGGTCTGATCATGCTGATTCCAGTGGCATGTCTGCTCTTTGTGTCTATCCGCACACAGAATATTTTCAAAGCGGTAACAACCGGATTAATTACCGGAATTATCATTGGAGTTGCTTCCGGTGCTTTTGGACTGGACGCCGTGTTGAGCATTACAGATGGAAATGCAGGCGGTTTTATCTATGACGGATTTGTGGGTATGATCGGTATTTGTCTCTTCTGTATGGCTCTGTTTGGAGCGATGGGAATTCTGGAAGAGAGTGGTATGATGAGTGCTATCATTGATAAGATCGGCAGCAGTTCCTTTGCGAAGACTCCAATGGGAACAGAACTGTTAATCATGATTGGTGCTGTACTGACCACTGTACTGGTAGGCGGCGTGACCAGTGCTTCCACACTGACCTTTGGACCGGTTGCAGATGAACTGGGTGCGAAGCAGGAGATCCATCCGTATCGCCGGGCGAATCTTCTGACTGGTTTTGCCAATACCTTTCCGGCAATCCTGCCATTTATCAGCGCATTCATTTTCATTGCGGCCTCTGTGATTGATCCAATGGTAGAGGAGAGTTCGTATCTGCCGGCTGTTACACCGATGCAGATTTTCAGCGGGGCCTTTTATCCCATGGTACTTTTCTTTGTACTTTTGATCTCGATCCTTACCGGATGGGATCGGATCTATGAGGGAGAAAACGGAGTGGCTGTGAAGAAAAAATAAAAAAGAAGAATTTACATATAAAAGGGATGTCCTGGCGTTTCGGGACATCCCTTTTGTCTATGGCACCTTATGACACCCTGCCCCTTAAAGGAAAGCAGAACGTTCCGGCTTTTCTCTGGTTTAAAAACAATTCGTTTATCATCGGATTCAGTTGTAGAATCCCTTATGCTCAAACCGCGGTTCGGAAGTTACGTCAATGGACAGCTTTTTAAAGGAGCTGATGTCCACGGAAGAAAGCATGACGGAGGTGTGTGCCTGGCAGCCTACCAGTTTGGGCAGCTGCTCCAGTGCGCAGCGGGCATATTCGTTGGTGGCTGCACTCATGGACAGGGCAATCAGGGTCTCGTCAATGTGAAGTCGCGGATTTTTGCTGCCAAGGTAATCGATCTTCAGCTTCTGAATAGGTTCGATGGCAGACGGAGAGATCACGTGGATATCGTGGTCAATACCTGCCAGCACTTTAAGGGCATTCAGGATCAGAGCCGCTGATGCGCCAAGGAGGTTGGAAGTTTTGCCGGTGACAATGGTACCGTCAGCCAGCTCCAGAGCAGAAGCAGGGCCGCCGGTTTCTTCTTCCCGTTTTAGAGCGGCGGCGATGACACGCCGGTCTTCGATGGTGGCGTGGGCCTGTTTCATAAGGAGCTCGATCTTGTAAGTCTCTTCCTCCTTGCCGGTTCCACGGGCCAGCGCATTCAGGCTGGTATAATATCGGCGGATGATCTCCTGACGGGAAGCTTCTTTGCAGGCCTCGTCGTCAATGATGCAGTATCCGGCCATATTGACGCCCATATCGGTGGGAGATTTATAGGGGCAGCTGCCGCAGATCTTTTCGAACATGGCCTGCAGGACAGGAAAGATCTCCACATCCCGGTTGTAATTGACGGTGGTGACGCCATAGGCTTCCAGATGGAACGGGTCGATCATGTTGACGTCATTTAGATCCGCAGTGGCAGCTTCATAAGCCAGATTGACCGGGTGTTTCAGAGGAATGTTCCAGATGGGGAAGGTTTCAAATTTGGCGTAGCCGGCTGCAATTCCCCGTTTATAGTCGTGGTATAGCTGAGAAAGGCAGGTGGCCATCTTTCCGCTGCCTGGCCCTGGTGCGGTAACTACCACCAGAGGACGGGTGGTTTCGATATACTCATTGCGTCCGTATCCATCGTCGCTGACGATCAGTTTGGTATTGCTGGGATAGCCGGGAATGGAGTAGTGGATGTAGACCTTGACTCCCTGGCTCTCCAGCTGCTTCTTAAACATGTCGGCGGCATCCTGTCCGTTGTACTGGGTAATGACTACGCTGCCCACATACAGGCCCCGTTCTGTAAATACTTCCATCAGACGGAGAACATCTTTATCGTAAGTAATGCCAAGGTCGCCCCGCACTTTATTTTTTTCGATGTCTCTGGCGCTGATGACGATGACGATCTCTGCCTGTTCGGAAAGCTGCATCAGCATCCGCAGCTTGCTGTCAGGGGCAAATCCCGGAAGAACCCGGGATGCATGGTAATCATCAAAAAGTTTTCCGCCAAATTCCAGATACAGTTTGTTGTCAAACTGGCTGATGCGTTCCCGAATGTGTTCTGACTGCATTTTTAAGTATTTCTCGTTATCAAATCCTGTTTTCATACGTACCTCACATTCCTTGGTCTGTTTATTCCCGCAGAGGGATGATTTCTGCAAAACTATTCCTATCATACACCAGAAACCGTGATTCTCACAAGGGGCTATTTTGGGAAAGTAAAATTTTTTCCGGAAGATAGGGACTGCTCTGTGTGAAAGCAGCAGGGGGTTTACAAAACTTTAAGAAAAGACATGGAGTTTTCACAGTCTGGCAGTTGATTTCTGGCCCGTGTATCTTTATAATAAAGGAGATAGTATCTGGCCATAAGTGCGTGTTTTTGCAATACTGGCGGTGGAAGAATCCGTTGGCTGTCTTTTGACATCCGACCCGTTGTATGGGAATGGAGAGTGGAGCATGGAAGATCTGCTCTTTTGGCCGGGACAGAGGAGGAAAGAAATGGATAATAATAACAATCAGAACCGAAAACCTCAGGGGCCGGATCAGGGGCCGAATCGGAATCGGCAGTCTATCCTGGCTTTTTTAATTTGCCTGTTGGTTACACTTGTGGCAGTCAGTTTTATTACAAACATGTCACAGGACGCTTCCCAGGAAATTACCTATGACCAGTTCATGGATATGGTAGATAATAATGAAGTAAAGGAGGTAACGCTGCAGTCGGGTACGCTGATCATTGTGCCGAAAGAGCAGCCCAGTACTTTTGGTGAGGTTTCTTACTATACTTCAGCTGTGGAAGACGGAAATGCGCTGGCACAGCGGCTGGAAGGCAAGGATATTACCTTTAAGGAGGAGCCGCCGGATGCCATGGCCTCCTTCCTCTCAACAATGATCAGTATTCTGCTTCCCACACTGCTTCTGTTCGGAATCCTGATGCTGTTTATGCGCCGAATGAACAAAAGCGGCGGCGGCATCATGGGTGTGGGCAAGAGCCGTGCCAAGGCTTATGTGCAGAAGGAGACCGGCATTACCTTTAAGGATGTGGCCGGGCAGGACGAAGCGAAGGAATCTCTGCAGGAGGTTGTGGATTTTCTGCACAATCCTCAGAAATATACGCAGATCGGGGCCAAGCTTCCCAAAGGCGCTTTGCTGGTGGGACCTCCGGGAACAGGAAAGACACTGCTGGCCAAGGCAGTGGCAGGAGAAGCGCATGTTCCGTTTTTCTCTCTGTCCGGTTCTGACTTTGTAGAAATGTTTGTGGGTGTTGGAGCTTCCCGTGTCCGCGATCTGTTTGAAGAAGCCAAGAAGAATGCGCCCTGTATCATTTTTATCGATGAAGTGGACGCCATTGGCAAGACCAGGGATACCAGATATGGCGGGAATGATGAACGGGAACAGACTTTGAATCAGCTGCTGGCGGAGATGGATGGATTTGATACTTCCAAGGGACTTTTGATCCTGGCGGCCACCAACCGTCCGGAAGTGCTGGATCCGGCCCTCCTTCGTCCGGGACGTTTTGACCGGCGGGTTATTGTGGATCGGCCGGATCTGAAAGGACGTGTGGAGATTCTGAAAGTTCATGCCAAGAATGTTTCTCTGGATGAGACAGTTGATTTTGACGCCATTGCTCTGGCCACATCGGGAGCTGTGGGCTCTGATCTGGCGAATATGGTCAATGAAGCGGCCATTCTGGCGGTGAAGAATGGAAGAAAGGCCGTTTCTCAGAAGGATCTTCTGGAATCTGTGGAAGTGGTGCTGGTAGGAAAAGAAAAGAAAGACCGTATTCTCAGCAAAGAAGAACGGCGAATCGTATCTTACCATGAAGTGGGACACGCATTGGTGAACGCGCTGCAGAAGCATGCAGAACCTGTTCAGAAAATTACCATCGTTCCCAGAACTATGGGAGCGCTGGGCTACGTGATGCAGGTGCCGGAAGAAGAGAAATATCTGAACACAAAGAAAGAGCTGGAAGCCATGCTGGTGGGATATCTGGGCGGACGTGCCGCGGAAGAACTGGTATTTGACACGGTTACGACAGGTGCGGCCAACGACATTGAACAGGCCACGAAAGTGGCAAAGGCCATGGTTACCCAGTATGGTATGTCAGAGAAATTCGGACTGATGGGACTGGCCACCCAGGAAAGCCAGTACCTGAGCGGACGGGCAGTTCTGAACTGCGGAGATGACACTGCCACAGAAGTGGACCACGAAGTGATGAAGCTGCTTCACAACTCTTATGAAGAGGCCAAGAGACTGCTGAGAGAGCATCGTGTGGCTCTGGACAAGATTGCGGAATTCCTCATCGAGAAGGAGACCATTACCGGAAAAGAATTCATGAAAATTTTCCGGGAAGTGGAAGGTGTCTCCGAGGAGATGGAAATGAGCCGCATCGGAAAGAAACATGAAGTAGACACGCCTCAGGTGATTTATCTGGAGCCGGTTCAGGAAGAATCAGAAACTTCCAGTGAGAATCCGGAAGAACACAAAGAATCACCGGATATCTTTTGACCAGAATAAGGAAATAAGGCAGGGAGAGAGATGTTTGATATACCGGAAGAGCTGAAAAAGCTGCCCGCGAAGCCGGGCGTATATATCATGCACGATGCCCAGGATGCCATTATTTATGTAGGAAAAGCCGTTAGCTTAAAGAATCGGGTACGGCAGTATTTTCAGAGCAGCCGCAATAAAGGGGTTAAGATTGAACAGATGGTTCCCCGGATCGCGCGTTTTGAGTATATTGTCACCGATTCTGAGTTAGAGGCTTTAGTTTTAGAGTGCAACCTGATCAAAGAGCATCGGCCCAAATACAACACCATGCTGAAGGATGACAAAAGTTATCCTTTTATTAAAGTTACAATAAATGAAGAATATCCAAGAGTATTGTTTGCCAGAAAAATGAAAAAGGATAAGGCCAGGTATTATGGACCCTATACCAGTTCTCAGACAGTAAAGGAGATCATCGATCTGGTGCAGAAGCTCTACAAGATACGAAACTGCAGCAGAAATTTGCCCAGGGATATCGGCAGGGAGCGCCCCTGCCTTTATTATCATATGAAACAGTGCAATGCTCCCTGTCAGGGGTATGTGACAAAAGAAGCGTACCGGGACCAGATCAAAGGCGTGCTGAGCTTTCTGAATGGGGATTATAAGGATACGATTGCTGAACTGCAGAAAAAAATGGAAGCTGCTTCCCAGGAGATGAATTATGAGGAAGCCATAGGCTATCGGGATCTGATCCGGAGTATTCAGAAAATTGGAGAACGGCAGAAGATCACCAGCCAGGAAGGCGAAGACAAAGATGTGGTGGCAGTGGCCATGGACGGCGCAGATGCCGTGGCTCAGGTGTTCTTCGTCCGGGAAGGAAAGCTGATCGGCAGAGACCACTTCTATCTGAAAGTGGTGGAGGGAGATCCGCTGGAACAGGTGCTCTCCAGTTTTCTGAAGCAGTTTTATGCCGGCACGCCTTTTATTCCCAGAGAGGTGATGCTCCAGACTGAATTTGAAGATCTGGAGGTGGTACAGGAATGGCTGACCCAGAAGAGAGGCCAGAAGGTTCATCTGCGGGTGCCCAAAAAAGGAACCAAGGAGAAGCTGGTGGAGATGGCGGCGGAAAATGCGGCCATGGTACTGGCCCAGGACCGGGAGCGCCTGAAACGGGAAGAAGGACGTACCATTGGAGCGGTTAAGGAAGTGGAAGCCTGGATCGGAAGAAAAGGGCTCAACCGTATGGAAGCCTACGATATTTCCAATATCAGCGGATTTGAATCCGTGGGTTCCATGGTGGTATACGAGAAAGGCAAGCCCAAACGCAGTGATTACCGGAAGTTCAAGATCAAATGGGTGAAGGGAGCCAATGACTATGCCAGTATGGAAGAGGTGCTGACAAGGCGGTTCACCCACGAGAGCGACCGGGAATTCGACAGCTTTTCCAGACTGCCGGATCTGATTCTGATGGACGGCGGAAAAGGGCAGGTAAATATTGCCCTGAAAGTGCTGGAGAAACTGGGACTGGAGATACCGGTGTGCGGAATGGTGAAAGATGACCGGCATCGCACCAGAGGACTGTATTTTGAGAACAGGGAAATTCCCATTGATACCTCCAGCGAAGGATTTAAGCTGATTACCCGTATTCAGGATGAGGCGCACCGCTTTGCCATTGAATACCACCGCTCTCTGCGAAGCAGGGGACAGGTCCATTCCATTCTGGATGACATTCCAGGGGTAGGTCCTGCCAGACGAAAAGCGTTGATGCGGCATTTTAAGACTCTGGATGAGATTCGGAATGCGGAAGTGGAGGAGCTGGCTGCTTTGGAAAGCATGAATGAACGAAGCGCCAGACAGGTATATGATTTTTTTCATGGCACGGATGGAGTTCCATTGCAGTAGAGCAAAGCGTATGTTAAAATAGGACTAACGATGATTCCGGGGAAGGATCTGAAACTCTGCGGTTCGCTGCGCACAGGATAACAGTATAGACAACCCGGTTCCACGGAAATGGAGGAGAAGAGATATGAAAGGCGTATTGTTGGAAAAGATGGCACAGAGCTTGAAGCTGGCTTATCTGACCCCAGAGGTGTCTCTGGAAGGAAAGAAGGTCTGCATTTCAGATATCAACAGGCCTGCGCTGCAGCTTGCAGGATACCTGGAGCATTTTGCTAATGAACGGGTACAGATTGTCGGGTATGTGGAATTCACTTATCTGGAGCAGATGTCAGAGGAGGAACGGAATTTTACTTATGAGAGATTCATATCTACGGGAATTCCCTGTGTGATCTTTACCACAAAAACACGGCCAACGGACCGGATGCTGGAGTTGGCCATCCAATATGATGTTCCTACTTTTGTGACGGATAAGACGACGTCCAGTTTTATGGCAGAAATCATCCGGTGGCTGGGTGTGGAACTGGCGCCCTGTATTTCCATTCATGGAGTGCTGGTGGATGTTTACGGTGAAGGCGTGCTGATCATGGGAGAGAGCGGGATCGGAAAAAGTGAGGCCGCCCTGGAACTGATCAAACGTGGCCATCGTCTGGTCAGCGATGATGTGGTAGAAATCCGGAGAGTCAGTGATGTGACACTGGTAGGTTCTGCGCCGGACATTACCCGGCATCTGATCGAGCTTCGAGGTATTGGTATCGTGGATGTAAAAGCTCTGTTTGGCGTGGAGTGTGTGAAAGATACCCAGACCATTGATATGGTGATCAAACTGGAAGACTGGGACAGAGAAAAAGAATATGATCGTCTGGGATTAAATGAGGAGTATACAGAGTTCCTGGGAAATAAAGTGGTATGTCATTCCCTGCCAATCCGGCCAGGACGTAATCTGGCGATCATTGTGGAATCGGCCGCAGTTAACCATCGCCAGAAGAAGATGGGCTATAACGCCGCAGAAGAATTGTATAAGAGAGTGCAGCAGAGTCTGTCTCATAAAAACAACGATTAAAGAGCGGAGGATCATATGGAGAAATATTGTTTTGGAATTGACATTGGAGGAACCACGATCAAATGTGGACTTTTCCGCACCAATGGGGAACTGCTGGAAAAATGGGAAATTCCTACTCGCACTGAAGAAAAAGGAAAAAATATTCTTCCGGATGCAGCCCGGGCCATTCTGGACAAATGCCAGGAAAAAGGCATTTCCGGTGAAGAGGTGGCCGGCGTGGGCGTAGGTGTTCCGGGACCGGTCAATGAAAAGGGAGAGGTCCCCTGTGCGGTGAATCTTTATTGGGATTATATGGACGTTGCCGGTGATATGCAGAAATACACGGGAATGAAGGCAAAAGCAGGAAACGATGCCAATGTGGCTGCTCTGGGCGAAGCCTGGAAAGGCGCGGCGGAGGGATCAAGGAACGTGATCCTCGTCACTCTGGGAACCGGAGTCGGCGGCGGCATTATTGTAGACGGCAAGATCGTGACAGGCGCCCATGGAGCCGGAGGAGAGATCGGACATGCCAATGTAAGGCCGGAGGAAGAAGAGCACTGCAACTGCGGCAACCAGGGATGTCTGGAACAGGTGGCTTCCGCCACGGGAATTGTACGGCTGGCACAGCGATGGCTGGATGCAAACAAAGAAACGGATACGGCCCTGCGGACAGGGACGGTATCGGCCAAGTCTATTTTCGATGCATATAAGAACGGAGATGGGGCGGCGGAAATGATCGTAGATCAATTTGCGGATTATCTGGGCAGGGCTCTGGGAATTTTCGCATGTGTGGTAGATCCTGAGGTGATCGTGATCGGCGGAGGCGTATCCAAAGCCGGCCAGGTGCTGGTGGATGTGGTGCAGTCCTATTATCGGAAATATGCATTTCCCACCTGCAAGGATACACCCCTTGTTCTGGCGGAATTGGGAAATGATGCAGGGATTTACGGAGCAGCCAGAATGACCCTGGAAAAATAGTTCGGGGCAGGAACAGGAATTGCACAGTGCAGAACCGGGAGTGATTTGTTTGAACCACTCCTGGCTTTGTATCAAAAAGGTGAGGGATCAGCCTCACCTTTTCTTATGGTGCGCCCGGCGGGCGCACGTTCCCAATATTAATCCTTTTTTCCTGCAGCTTTCATCTTCTCAATTTCTTCCATGGGGTTGTAATTTTCAATATCTTTTACTACCCATTTCAGATATTCTGTGATAGAGAGGTGCTGCGGACATTGTTTCTCACAGCTGCCGCATTCGATGCAGGCAGATGCCGGGCCATGACCCTGTTCGATCAGGGATCCGTAGAACATGGCCTGGGTCATAACTTCATCAGCGGGAAGACGTTTCAGATCGTTATACAGCGCAAAGTAATCGGCAATGGCGATCTTCTTCGGGCATTTGGGTTCGCAGTAACGGCACTGTGTACATGGAATCGGTGTCTTTGCATTAATGATTTCCACCACTTTATCCAGGATTTTGTATTCTTCTTCATTTAAGGGTTTGAAATCATCAAAAATCGCCACATCTTCTTTCAGGAATTCTTCGGTTGGCATACCGCACAGACAGACTCTGACTCCCGGAAGGCTTCCTACAAACCGATAAGCCCAGGAAGCAACAGAAGCGTCCGGATTATAGTCTTTCATCAGTTTCACGGCTTCTTCCGGAAGGTTAGCCAGTGTACCGCCCTTGCAGGCTTCCATTACAACTACAGGTTTGTTGTGTTTTACTGCCATCTCGTATACTTCTCTGGAACGGATGGCCGGGTTATTCCAGTCAAGATAATTAATCTGTTCCATTACAAAGTCGATTTCCGGATGTTCGGTAAGGATCTCTTCCAGAAATTCAGGAGAGTCATGCAGGGAAACACCAAATTCCCGGAATTTCCCTTCTTCTTTCTTTTTCATCAGAAATTCAAAGACACCCCATTTTTTGCATCGTTCATAGGTATCTCTGGAAACGCAGTGTACCAGGTAGAAATCAAAATAATCTACATGGCATTTTTTCAGCTGTTCTTCAAAGATCGTTTCCAGCTGAGCACCCGAATTCATCTGCTTCACAGGCATTTTAGTGGAAAGCAGGAAAGAATCTCTGGGATATCTGTCTACGACAGCTTCTCCATATGCATTCTCGGATAATTCACCGTGATAAATGTAGGCCGTATCAAAATAATTGAAGCCGTGGGCCATAAAATAGTCCACATTCTTTTTCAGTTGTTCCATATCGATGGACATAGGATTGTGGGGATCTTTCACCGGAAGTCTTAATCCTCCCATTCCCATACGTTTCCCAAAATCAATTGCCACGTTCTAACCTCCTTCAATTTATAAGATTCACTTAACGAATCCTGGTGCGGGCTTCGGCTGCTTATGCCTGCATAAGCAGAGCTCGTCCTGTATCAATACATTCCATATGCTTTTCTTAATATAATGATATTAATAATTTATGGAAATGTCAATCTTGATTTGTCTAATAATTATACAAATATACATGGAAAATTTTGTGATTTATTTTAGTGCACAATTTGTTTTTAGTAATTGACATTAAAAAATATCTACTTTATAATCTTGTTAACGAATTATCAATAGTTTTATTTATGAATCCCATATGCTTTTCTTATTTTAATAATGTGTTTAAATAATGTATGGGAGGTAATTGAATATGAAAGATATGTTGAAAGACCAGATTGCGATCGTTGCAGGCGGAACCAGCGGAATGGGAGAAGCAACAGCTAAATTGTACGCTTCCGAAGGAGCTATTGTAGTTATCGGCGGAACGAATCCAAAAAAAGGAAACCGGGTTAAAGATGAGATCATCGCGGCAGGCGGACAGGCACGTTATTATGGTCCTTTAAATGTTGCCAGCAAAGAAAGCTGCCAGGCCATTGTAGATGAGACGATCAAAGAGTTCGGCCGTATTGATATCCTCGCGAACTTTGCCGGAAAGAGTTATGACGGAGATGAGTCTATGACGCCGGAAGAGCGGTATCAGATTACAATGGACGTGAATATGACCGGAACATACAACCTGGTATTCTGTGTGGTTCCTCATATGAAAGAGGCAAAAAGCGGCAAGATCATTCTCTGTTCTTCCAATGGAGCTTTTAATCCTACGACACCTGCTTATGACTATCACATGGCAAAGGCAGCCTGTGAGTCCCTTACCGTGAATCTTGCCATGGAGCTGGCTCCTCTTGGTATCCGTGTGAACTGTGTAAAACCAGGCCCCATTGTTACTCCTTTCTGGGATGAACTGTTCTCTCCTGAAGAGAAGGCGGCAAGAGAGGCTACCTTCAATGGCATTGCCACTAAGGAAGTTCCGCTGAGACGTATGGGAACACCGGAAGATGTGGCCGGCCCGGCTTTATTCTTCGCTTCCGATCTCTCTGCTTATATTACAGGACTGCTGCTCTATGTAGGCGGTGGAATGGGCTATGTTTACGCACATGGACAGTCAGCTATTCTGGGTAATGTTCCTGTGGCCGGCGAGAAGAAATAAACTGCAGAGTCCCTGCGCCTGTTTTACAGAGGGTGTCTCAGCCATTGGGGTACCCTCCTGTATCCTGATAATTATTCTTAATACTCACGGAGGTTCTGCGAATGAAGAATACAAACAGCAAATCCGGCAGTTACCATACAGTTATTGCTATTATTTTATTCTTTGCCCTGATTGTCGGAAATTATTTTCAATATCAGCTGACTCCTCTGGCCGGACAGCTGATGGAAGGCTTCGGAATTACCCCGAATCAGTTTTCCAGTATTTTTACTTCCCCCATGATCACGTCTATTATTCTGGGAATTGTAGCAGGTGTTCTGGTGGATAAGTATGGTTTTAAAAAAGTGATTGCCATAGCGTTGATTCTGGCGGCTGCCGGTCTTTGCATGCGGCCGTTTGCGAGAAGCTATGGGACTCTCTTTGCAACTATGATCCTTGGAGGACTGGGCATCACGTTTCTGAATACAAACCTGTCCAAGATTATCGGTGAATGGTATGCGCCGCAGAAGATTGGCGCTGTTATGGGTATTATCATGGCAGGAAACACGGTTGGACAGACCCTTGGAACAGCAACCACCGCCATGCTCCCGTCTATGACAACTGCATTCTGGATTTCCGGCATTGCCGCTGTTCTGGTTGCCGTTCTCTGGATCGTATTTGTACATGAAGGACCATATGCCAACAAAGAAGAGGGGGCGAATGCCATTCCTCTGGGTGAATCCCTGAAGAATGTCTTAAAGAGCAAAAATGTATGGATTGTCGGAATCTGTCTGGCTTTTCTCCTGGGCTGTAATGTGGCGCTTACTTCTTTCCTTCCCACTGCCCTGCAGTCACGGGGATATACAGAGGCTTCCGCAGGCCTGGTTTCCTCTGTTATGACAGTCGGAAGTTTCTGCGGAACATTTATAGGGCCGATTATCATTACAAAACTGCCTCGGATGAAACCTGCGCTGGTTACCTGTGCCGTTGTCGCTGCTCTCTGTGCCGCCTTTGGCTGGAAAGCGCCGTCTCCGCTGGTACCGGTAATTCTTTTCCTTGCAGGAGCTTTTATCAGCGCTCTGGTGCCGACATTTATGTCATTTCCCATGCTGCTGCCTGAAATTGGTCCGAAGTATGCCGGAAGTGCGGGCGGCGTAATGACAACCCTGGAGCTTTTGGGCGCAGTTATTATTCCTACCTATATTATTACCCCGCTGGCAGGTTCTAATTTTAATATGTACTTTATTATGGCGGCAGTTTCAGCTGTTATCATGGCGGTTGTAGCCCTTTTCCTTCCGGAGCTGAACCGAAAAAGGTAGTCTGTCTGATAAGAAAAATTTGACAAAATGGTCAGGAATGATATAATTTAACCGGCGGACACGCGTTTTTGGCATGTCGGCCGGTTCTTTATGTGACAGGAAAGTAGAATGCTGCCAGAAGCAACCCGCCGCAGGCGGAAAATTCTGCGCGGCCGGATTCTATTTTAATTATATTTTTCAAGCTATTCAGAGGAAATAATGGATGGATATTAAAAGTATGCGCTATTTTATCAGTGCGGCGGAAAATCTGAGTTTTACAAAAACGGCGCTGGAGCAGAATGTGACGCAGACTGCAATCAGTCTGAGTATATCAAAAATGGAAAGTGAACTGGGTTTCCAGCTGTTTACGCGGAAAAAACGATCTGTTCAGCTGACAGAAGCTGGCCGCGATTTTTACAACCACATTGTCCGCGTTGTAAAATCTTATGAAGACGCTGTGAACCATAGCCGGAATACTGCCACAGGAAAAATAGGTGAGATCCGGATTGCCGTGCCGGATTATATAATGGGCATGAGCCTGATACCTGCCTTTCGTTCCTTTAAAAAGACGTATTCCCAGCTGAATGTGAAAGTGGTCAGGATGCCTCCGCATAATATCGTATCGGCACTGGACAACCATGAAATTGATGCGGCCATTGGTTTTCCGCAGGAATTTGCATATATTCCCAACCTGCAGCATCGTGTGATCCGTACGGACAAACTGGTGCTTGCGTTATCGCCGGATCATTCCCTGGCCGGTATGGAGGATCCGCTTCTTGGTGAACTCAATGAACAGACGTTTATTGTCGTTCATCCCCAAAAAGCGCCTATGGTGGATCGATATATGTATCAGATCTGGGAACAGGCCGGGCTGCGCCCCAAAAAGGTGATTCACGCAGATTCCCTGGAGGATGCTCTTCTGGATGTGGCGCTGGGCAACGCGGTTATTTTGATCACGGAACAGAGTCAGCATTTCTGCAATCCCATGCTCATCTATAAACGACCAAAAGCCCTGGAAAATCTGAATATAGAGATCGCTCTTGCATGGAGAGATCAGGAAAATTCGATTCTCGTAGGGCTGATCTGGTCGTTATTAGAACTGGACTAGAGACAGACGCCTGGTTTAGAATTCATTTCCTGGGAATTTCGGGATGGCATCGAAGCCAACCTGCAGATCTGCATCTGTGGGGATGTAGTCTGTCATTTTGCCATCATGGAATTTCTCATAAGCATACATATCAAAATATCCGGTTCCGGTGAGACCGAAGAGGATGGTTTTTTCCTCGCCGGTCTCTTTGCATTTCATAGCCTCGTCAATGGCAACTTTAATGGCATGGCTGCTTTCCGGTGCGGGAAGGATGCCTTCCACTCTTGCAAATTGTTCGGCTGCCTGGAATACAGAAGTCTGCTCTACGGATACAGCTTTCATCAGACCATCGTGATACAGCTGGGACAGAACAGGACTCATGCCATGGTAGCGAAGACCGCCGGCATGGTTTGCGGAAGGAATGAAACCGCTGCCCAGGGTGTACATTTTGGCCAATGGGCATACCATACCTGTGTCACAGAAATCATAAGCGAATTTGCCTCTTGTAAGGCTGGGACAGGAAGCTGGCTCTACAGCAATGAATTCATAGTCTGCTTCACCTCTTAATTTTTCTCCCATAAATGGAGAAATCAATCCGCCCAGGTTGGAGCCGCCGCCGGCACAGCCGATGATCATATCTGGTTTTATGCCATATTTATCCATGGCAATTTTAGATTCCAATCCGATAATAGACTGATGAAGAAGTACCTGGTTTAATACGCTTCCCAGAACATAACGGTATCCTTCCTGTGTAGTAGCTGCTTCTACAGCTTCAGAGATGGCACAGCCAAGGCTTCCGGTGGTATTCGGATGTTCTGCCAGGATTTTGCGTCCCACTTCAGTGGTATTGGAGGGGGAAGGAGTTACAGAAGCACCATAGGTACGCATCACTTCTCTGCGGAACGGTTTCTGTTCATAGGAGCATTTTACCATATATACCTGGCAGTCCAGATCCAGATAGGAGCATGCCATAGAAAGAGCGGTTCCCCATTGGCCGGCTCCGGTTTCTGTGGTAACGCCTTTCAGTCCCTGATTTTTGGCGTAATAGGCCTGCGCAATGGCAGAGTTCAATTTATGACTTCCGCTGGTATTATTGCCTTCAAATTTATAATAAATTTTGGCCGGTGTCTGCAATTTTTCTTCCAGACAGTAGGCACGAACCAGAGGAGAGGGACGATACATTTTATAAAAATCCCGAATTTCCTGAGGAATATCAATGTAGGGGTTGGTATCATCCAGTTCCTGCTGCACTAATTCATCGCAGAATACCGCCCCCAGTTCCTCGGCGGTCATGGGCTGGTGGGTTCCGGGATTTAACAATGGCGCCGGTTTGTTTTTCATATCTGCCCGGACATTATACCACTGTTTTGGCATTTCACTTTCTTCCAGATAGATTTTGTAAGGAATCTTGGTGTTTGACATAATAAAATCTCCTTTCTGATTTGCTGCCTGTATAAATGGCTGTCTTTGAAAAGCCAGAACGAAACATGCCGCTTTTTATGTGATGGGAAAGTCAGAATGAAACGTTCTGCTTTTCTGTCACATAAAAAAACTCCTGTCCCTGCAATATTTGTTGCAGGGACAGGAGTGCTGTATACTCCTGCGGTGCCACCCGGCTTGATGCGGTCTTCACATCCACTCATACATACTAACATATGCTTCGTTGATAACGGAGTATCACTCCGGCTCGAATACTGTAAGTTCTTCTCGCCCTCGGGAGCCCATTCTCTGATACAGTCCATACTGTCTTGCACCAACCGACAGTTCTCTGAAATGTCCATGTAAAAGATACTTACTCTCCTTCACTGGTTTATTGAGTGTATTGTAACTCCCGGCAAATGGTTTGTCAAGAAGAAAATGATCCATACCTTACAGCGGAGCATCCGGGTTTTCGTCGGTGCCATCGCCGGGATCCTCTATGCCGGGATCTTCTGTTCCGGGATCCGAAGGATCATCCGGATCAGTAGAAGGCGGAACATCCGTTGGTTCCGGCGGATCTGTGATGCTTGGGTCTTCCGGTGTGTCAGTCACAGAAGGAGTCGGAGTTGCATCGGGATCTTCCTCTTCTTCATCGTCATCGTATTCCGGAACCGGAGTAGGTACATAATAGTGTTCTGTACAGCGCTCTGTGGGCAGAGTATTTACATCGAAATACTCGGTGATGGTACTGCAGCCGGAAGCGGGCAGCAGACCGGTTTCAGAGCAGACCGTAGCTTCCTCTACGGTGGCAGGCATTTCGAAATCCTTGTATTCCAGATTCTCGTGGATACGGGTCATGACCTTCTGCCACAGGATCTTATGGAAGTTCCGGCTCATATAATCGTCCGGGATCAGTTCGTTGTTGTCGTAGCCGGACCATACGGTACAGGTATAATAAGGTGTATATCCGGCAAACCACAGATCACCGTAATCATCGGTGGTACCGGTCTTGCCGGCAACAGCCATATTGTCCAGCTGGCACATCGTACCGGTTCCGTAATTGACTACATCTTCCATGGCACTGGTAAGCAGCCATGCGGTGCTTTCCCTGATCACGGAAGAGGAAGCCTGGGTGGTGTTGTCGATCAGTACGTTGCCTTCCCGGTCCAGGATCCTGGTGAAGTAGGTGGGTTTGATATAGTTGCCCTGGTTGGCGATGGCTGCGTAGGCAGCACATAATTCCACATTTGTTACACCATTGTAGATACCGCCCAGTGCCAGAGGCAGGTAGGCATCATTCTCCTGATCCAGGGTGGTGAATCCGAACGCGGACAGATATTCCAGACCCAGACGGGGGGTCACATCTTCCAGACATTTGACGGCAACAACATTGACAGACTGCCGGATGGCGCTGCGTATCGTTGTTGTGCCCCGGTAGGTACGGTCGGAATTTTCCACAGGCGAGCCGTCCGGATATTCGTAGGGCTCATCCTCGTAGGTTGTGGCCAGAGTCATGTCTTTGGAATCCAGTGCGGGTGCATAGGTGGACACGATCTTAAAGGTGGAACCCGGCTGGCGGGTGGTGTCAGTGGCCCGGTTCAGGGTCAGGCTGGCAGTTTTTTCACCGCGGCCGCCTACAATGGCTTTTACGTAGCCGGTGCTCTGATCAATAACACTCATGGATGACTGGGGCTGAGGCGCAAAGCTGACACGCTCCGCTACAACCTGGCTGCCATCGGAAGTGACATAGGCTTTATATTGGTCTACGTAAGATTGTCCCTCTTCCTGAGAGTCAAACAGCAGGTCAAAAGAAGGATCCTGTTCTTTGAAATAGAGGGTCAGCATTTCTTTGCTGTAATTCACCTGTTCTCCTTCCGGATTGGTAACGGTCAGCGCATAATCCAGAGAATACTGCACATAGTCCGGATAGTTTTCCGGATTGGCGTATTCTTCGTCCAGGATCTGCTGGATCTGCGGATCCTGGGTGGAATAAATCTGCAGTCCGCCGCTGTATACAGCGTTGCGGGCCTGGGTCTCTGTGTATCCTTTGACAGTCATAAGCGCGTCAATAACCTGGTCGATCAGCTCATCCTCAAAGTAGGTATAGACGGAACTCTGCTCTGTCTGTGTCTGTGCACTGGCTTCCTGAATACGGGAATACACATCGTCATTCATAGCTTCATCATATTCGGCCTGACTGATATAGCCCTGTTCCAGCATATTGTCCAGAACCAGCTGCCTTCTGTCGGCATTTTCTTCCGGATTCTCAATGGGATTATACCGGGTAGGGTTCTGAGTGATGCCGGCAATGGTGGCGCATTCGGAAAGCGTCAGTTCGGAAACGTCCTTATTGAAGTAGGTCTGTGCAGCAGCCTGTACCCCGTAAGCGCCGGCACCCAGATTGATGGTGTTCAGATAATTTTCCAGAATGGTATCTTTATCGACTTCTTTTTCAATCTGGATGGCCAGATACTGTTCCTGAAACTTCCGGACAAATTTTTCCGCCCAGGTAGATTCTTCGGTCCAGTCTGTAAATACATTATTCTTCAAAAGCTGCTGGGTAATGGTACTTGCGCCTTCTGTCCAGTTAAAGCCATTGCTGACACCGGTGACGAAGGCACGGATGATTCCCCGTACGTCAATACCGTTATGTTCATAAAAACGTTCATCTTCAATGGCAATGACTGCATGCTGCAGATCTTCCGGTATCTGATCAAGGGAGACTGGCAGGCGGTTGGAATCAGAAGCAGAAAGCTTGCGGATCTGGTTGCCGTCGGAATCATAGATGAAGGTTGCGTAGCCAAGAGGCATAATATCGATTTCGGATACATCCGGTGCATTATCAATGATTCCCTTGAAAGCGCCAATTCCAAGACACAGGCCGAGAACGCCCACGGATATGACTGAGATAAGCAAAACCCGTAAAAAAGAAACATGAGCTCTTTTTCCCAGCATGGATGAGCGGGAAGTGAGAGCTTTCCGTTTCTTGGAAATTGACTTCTTGCCGTAATTCATAATACTCCTCCTTATTATTCTCTACATTATAACAAATAAGAAAAACGAAATAAACCCCCCAAATAAAATCTTCACAATTCCACAGTCTTTTTTATAAAAAATTTAGATATATGTTCATTCATAGGGAATGCGGGACCATTTCAATGGCAATAGCCTCTGTTTCGTAGTCTTGGCATTTTCTCTTGTGTAAATGCAGACTCTCCTGTAAACTAGGAGGTATGTAGAGAATAAATTGCATGCACGGCAGAAAAGAAACTGCTTTGCCGGAAAAATGGTCTGAGGTGAAGGAAATGCTGGAACATTATAAAACAGTCTACGAGGGCGGTCAGGGAGAGATTACAGAAAAAAAATCCCGTTTTATCTGTAATGTAAGACTGACAGAGACAGAGGAAGAGGCCCTGGCTTTTATAGAAGAGATGAAGAAAAAATACTGGGATGCCAGGCATAACTGTTATGCGTATGTCATTGGAGAGAGAGGCGAATGGACTCGATGCAGCGATGACGGAGAACCATCGGGGACCGCGGGGCGTCCCATGCTGGATGTGCTGCAGGGAGAGGAACTCCATAACGTAACCGTGGTGGTGACGCGTTATTTCGGAGGAATTCTTCTTGGCACCGGCGGACTGGTCCGGGCATATTCCGGAGCGGTACAGGAGGGGCTGCGCAACAGCCGGCTCATAGAAAAAAAGCGAGGATTTCTGCTGGAAGTGATCACAGATTACAATGGACTGGGGAAAATTCAGTATCTGGCGGGAGAGCGGGAGATACCTGTGATCCATGCGGAATACACGGAAAAGGTGGTAATGCAGCTTCTGGTGCCGGCGGGCCGTCTGCAGGAGATGGAGAAGGCGGTGACAGAGGCCACCAGCGGCCGGGCCGGGATGCGCAGAGAAAAAGAACTGTATTTTGCAAAGCTGGATGGAGAGTATCTGTTGTTTGAACATTGAGATGAGCGTTCGGAATGGTGATCCGGGGGACTATGGTTTTATAAAACCATAGTCCCCCGAACTGGAGTTTTGTCCCATCTGTTTTTAGGATACAGCGCACTTGCCAGAGGTTCAATTTCGTTTCACACCTTCTCCGGCTCTGGATACTCGGTTCCGAAGGTTTCCACGGTAATGGAACGGATCACCTGGGGTTCCAGAGGTCTGTCCCGGAAGTCGGTGGGAACGGTGGCGGTCTTATTTACCACATCCATACCTTCAATGACTTTGCCGAATGCGGCATAGCTGCCGTCCAGATGAGGAGAAGTCTGGTGCATGATGAAGAACTGGGAACCGGCGGAATCCGGATGCATGGCTCTGGCCATGGACAGAACGCCGGGTTCGTGTTTCAGGTTATTTTCGAAGCCGTTCTGGCTGAATTCGCCCTTGATGGAATAGCCGGGGCCGCCCATTCCGGTGCCGTCCGGGCAGCCGCCCTGGATCATGAATCCATTGATGATCCGATGGAAGATCAGTCCGTCATAAAATCCTTTTTTTACCAGGCTGATGAAATTATTTACCGTATTGGGTGCAATCTCCGGGTATAATTCTGCTTTCATCACATCACCGTTTTCCATGGTAATGGTTACAATTGGATTTGCCATTTTCTTTTCCTCCAGATTTTAGAATTTTCGTACACTATTGGATATTATAATATAGCTTTTTTCATTCTGCAAGGAATTCATCCTCTGTGGAAAGAGCCTTTATGGCAGCAGTATCTCCGGGAAAGACCTGCGTCCTGGCAGGAAATGAAAAAAGAGAACGGGTGGATTCTGACCGGCAAAAAAAGAGTGACAAACAGGACGGCTGTGGTATAATAATGGGCGAGAACTGTAAACTTTTGGGTTTACAGGCGCAAAGTAAAAGAGAACAGGATTATATCAGGTGAGTCAGATGAAGATAGAAACAAAAAGTGCCCAGGAGACATTTGCCCTGGGCGAAAAAATCGGCAGGCAGGCCCGGCCGGGACAGATTTATACGCTGACCGGGGATCTGGGTGTGGGCAAGACCGTCTTTACCCAGGGGGTCGCCCGGGGACTGGGGATCACAGAACCCATCAGCAGTCCCACCTTTACCATTGTGCAGATTTATGAATCCGGCCGTCTGCCGCTGTATCATTTCGATGTATACCGGATCGGGGATATTGAAGAAATGGAAGAGATCGGCTATGACGACTATTTTTTCGGACAGGGAATCTGTCTGATCGAGTGGGCGGATCTGATCGGTGAGATCCTTCCGTCGGATATCATCTCTGTGACCATTGAAAAAGACCTGGAGAAAGGTTTTGATCACAGGAGCATTATAATAGAAGGGATAGACAATATATGAAAATATTAGGACTGGACAGTTCCGGCATAGTAGCCTCTGTGGCTGTGGTGGAAGAGGAAACGCTTCTGGCAGAATATACGGTGGATTACAAAAAGACCCATTCGCAGACACTGCTTCCCATGCTGGACACCATAGGGAAAATGATTGAGTTGGATATGCAGACCATCGATGCCATAGCTGTGGCAGCAGGACCGGGGTCATTCACCGGCCTGCGGATCGGATCGGCCACGGCCAAGGGACTGGGGCTGGCGCTGGAAAAGCCCATTGTAGCAGTGCCCACCACAGAGGCTCTGGCCTATAATCTGTTCGGCAGCAGGGGGATCGTCTGCCCGCTGATGGATGCCAGAAGGAATCAGGTCTACACAGGAATTTACCGTTTCCGCGGAAACGAGATGGTGACCGTGGAAGGCCAGATGGCAGTGGATATTGATATGGTGGCAGAAAAATTAAATGCCCTTGGGGAAGAAGTGATCTTTCTGGGAGACGGGGTTCCGGTGTTCCGGGAGATCCTGAAAGAAAAGATACAGGTTCCCTGTATTTTTGCGCCGGCCCATGTGAATAAGCAGAGAGCCAGTGCCGTGGCGGCTCTGGGACTGGTGTATGCGCGGCAGGGACGGCTGGAAAGCGCTGCGGAGCATAAGCCGGAATATCTGCGTATGTCCCAGGCAGAGCGGGAACGAAAAGAAAGAGAGAAACAGCAAATGGGAGGAAAGTCATGACCATTCGGGAAATGCAGGTGGAAGATCTGACGCAGGTAATGGAGCTGGAAGAGTCGCTGTTTTCTGTGCCATGGACAAAAGAAGGATTTTTTTCTTTTCTGATGCGTGACAACACCCTGTTTCTGGTGGTGGAAGAAAACGGAAAAATTCTGGGATATTGCGGCGTTCTGCTGGTACTGGATGAGGGGGAGATTACAAACGTGGCTGTATGCAGACAGCGGCAGAGAGAGGGAATCGGCCAGTTCCTTCTGAGCGGATTGTTTCTGCTGCTGAGAGAGAGAGGAATCCGGGTCCTGCATCTGGAAGTAAGAGAGAGCAATCAGACGGCCATTCGGCTGTATGAGCGGATGGGATTTCAGAAAGACGGTCTGCGGAGAAATTATTATACGGATCCGTCGGAAGATGCAGTATTGATGACTCGGACAGAGTATTGATCGGGAGGGGGATTCCGGAGGCGGAAAGGGAAATTTCTGCCGGAAAGCTTCCTGCAATTCCCTGTGGGATCTTTTCTTCAAAAGCGTTATACTTTCTATGCCGAAACCTGTGTATACGCAGGCGTTCCATGCATCCGACATTGAAAGGATATGGATGCCGGGCAGAACGAATTGCATATAGGAGGATGACCATGAAAAAAATACGTAAGAGCAGTGAGAACAGTCTGCAGGCGCTGATCTGCAATAAATGCGGGAGGGATATTTCCCTGCAGAACGGGCAGCCGGCGGAGGGGGTCTGCTCTGTGGAAGTACAGTGGGGCTATTTCTCTGAAAAAGACGGGGAGCTGCATCGCTTTGATCTGTGTGAGGAATGTTATGACCGGCTTACAGAGAGTTTCGCGATACCGCCGGAGAAACAGCAGGTATGGGAACTGCTTTGAGTTCCCGAAAGAAGGAATATATTCTGTGTGCCGCAGACAGCCGGAAACTGCGCGCAGGATTTGAATGATCAAAAGAAAAGACGGACAGAGGCCGGAAGGTTTCTGTCCTGTATTACATAAGGAGTATTATGACAGCAGGTTTATTTTTATTGCAGATACTGGGGTTTTATTTACAGACTGTTCCCGTAGCGGTGCTGTTCTGGTCAGAGATCCCGGAGGAATATCTGAAAAAGTCATACCGGAAATGTCTGCGGAACAGTATGCTTCTGCTGACCGCACTGCTTCCGGGGCTTCTGGTGCTGGCGCAGATCTGTTATGACTGGAATCTGGAGAGCTATCAGGTCTGGTGCAATCTTTATATGGTAGCGGTAATTATAATTTTCTTTGTGAGTGCGGCAACCAAGCTATCTATGGAGTGGAAAAAAATCCTGATTGCGCTGCTGCTGGTAATTCAGTACGAGGCAGTTATTGTGAATGTGAATAATATATTTATTGGAGTATGGAATGTAAATGTGCATCTTACGGTGCCTTATGAGTGGCAGACGATCTTGATGCTGGCGGCAGATAATCTGATTTTGCTGCCCCTGGCCTATGCGCTGATGACACAGGTAGTACGAAAAAACATGGGATATGTCCAGGGACAGACTCTGTTCAGAGGATGTATCTACGTAATTATATCCATAGGGGTGTATATTACCGGCTCTGCGATCGTGGGATTTCCGATTACTTTTGAAGAGGCGGTTTTTCTCCTGGGACTTTTAATCTGTAATGTGATTACGTATGTTATTTTCTTTTCGGAAGTTAGTCTGGGAAAGCAGCAGATTCAGATTGAAGAACAGATTCAATTGGTTAACACCCGTTACCGGCTGATTCAGGAGAATATTGAAAATACCCGGCGTATCCGGCATGACATGCGCCATCAGCTCAGCGCCCTGCGCGGAATGTATGAAGAAAAAGACTGGAAGTCCATGGGAGGATTCCTCAGGGCCAGTGAGGAACAGATGAGTCATCTGGAAGAGCAGGGGAAGATCTGCCGTTATCCGATCCTGGACAGTCTGCTGCGGTATTACAAGGATTATGCGGAAAACAGGGGAATCCCCCTGCAGCTGCAGATTCATGTGAGCAGGGAATATTCCTTCCATATTATGGATATGACGGCATTGATCGGAAACTGTATGGAAAACGCTCTGGAGGCCTGTCTGCAGATTCCTCCCGAAAAACGGTGGATCCAGGTGGAAATAAAAGAAGTCGGCCATATGCTGCTGATCCTGTTGGAGAATAGCTGCAAAAAGCAGGGATCCGTCAAAGACGGAGAGAGGTTTACAGTGAAGATCGGTCTGGAGATTCCAGAAAAAGATTGGGGGGGGGGGAAGTCGGTTAATACCGAATTTTAACCCCTTACACGCAAGAAAGAGACAATCCCAGAGAATTCGGATTTTTTTAGAAACTGAATTCTCTGTCGGACTGTCTCTTTTTTTATCCTTCGTATTTTAGGGCGCAAAAGTCCCTGTCCTGGATTATAAGGGGCGCTCCATCACTTAAGCGGTTTTCTTCTCCTTTTTTCCTTCGTATTTCTCGATTTCATGATGCAGAAACCGGTGGTATTTTAGGATGTTCCGGCCTATTGCATACAGCATGAACTCTTTATACACTTTTTCCGCTGAACGGTAATTAAAACGGCGGAAGTTTTCGTTCTCTTTGATATCTCCAAAGTGCCCTTCTGTCTGGATTGACCGTGTCTGGCGTTTCAGGATTCCTTCTTCACTCTGGATATTCGCATTGGATTCCTCCCGCAGTGCTTCCCACCGTTCGTTGATCTTCATGACTTTATTGCGGTCCGGATTCTTTTCCGCATTGTATCTGTAAAGACATTTGGATTTATGCTCACAGTCGCTGCAGTCCGCACAGCCGTATACTTCCACCGTTTGGGTATAGCCGTCCTGCTCTTTGCTTTCCGTCCGGATATGACGCAGTTCCCTTCCATCATGGCAGATGTAATAATGCTCATCCTCGAAGACAGCGTACGTCA
>UQMI01000034.1 GCA_900542045.1 uncultured Blautia sp. | reverse complement strand
AAATATTGAATTTTCAAGGAGCGAAGCCCATTTCAGGTATGGGAAGTCTTAGTTAGTTATTAAATGATTGCAGGTATCGTATGAAACAGATTACAGAAGTGACACGGCAGGATTTATTTGATCTTATCAATTATGGTTATACATATACAGAGTGGATTCCTACACCTCACCCAGACTTTGCTAACTATGTAAGAATGGAGGAATATACTGCAAAAATACAGTATTGGGGACGACTTGAAAATGAATTGACATTTTTAAAACGGATTTACGATCTTACCAGTATGCCATCTAATGATAGCAGATTTGCCGATGCTGAGGGCGATATATGGCAGCATACAGTTAATAATGATGACTATGAGTTTGGTTGGGTCTTTAGTGATGAAAGATTTCACCTTAGTAACGGAAATGAAGATAAGTATTTATTGAATTTTTTGTGCGAGATGTTTCATCCGGCAGTTAGAATTGAAAACGGAGACTGGAAAAGGATATTTGAACGGGTAAATGAACTTTTGGCTCCTGATGGATACTGTCTTTATCAATCTAACACGATTTCAGGTAGGGCAATTTATGGTTGGAAATGTATTAACTTTAATGAAAAGATTATATCTGGGCAAATTAAAGATATTAAGGAGGCATTTAACAGTGAATATGTTAACACACAGGTGAGTTTGATGTATAAACTGATTGAAAGTGCTCCCCATTCAGCCATAGGAAAAGCAAAGGAGCTTTTGGAAATATGTTGTAAGACCATTCTTGATGAACAAAATATCTCATATGCCCTAAACTTGGACTTGGTTCAGCTTATGAAAACGGCTTGCGATAGTATAGGATTAAGCACTAAAAAAATAAAAGGTGGGGCCAAGGAACAAGAGATTTCGGCAAGAATTTTAGGTAACCTCACAAACATTGTTCATGGAATGGCTGAATTGAGAAATTTATATGGTGACGGTCATGGGAAAACACGTGTATTCCAGCCATTGCCTCCTCGGTATGCTTACTTAGCCGTTGGAGCATCTGTTACAGTTGTGCATTTTATGTGGGATACTTATCAAAAGCGTATTGTAGAAAAGAAGTAAAGATATAGTTTATGATTTATTCAGAGGTCCAAGCTGTAAACAAAGTTGGTGCAGAAGCTTAGCTCCAGTATCAACTTTGTCTACGGCTTGGGACTGTTTTTGTTGTAATATTTTTGCTGATTCGAAAAGTGAAATTTTGGAAACAAATAAACCTTTGATGTGCAGGTGAGTCAAAAGCACTTTTACCAGTTCGTTTTTAGAGGAGCGTTACACGTTTGTATCAACAGTCCGGGAAAGAAGCAGAATCTGGGCAGCAGGCTTCTTGACAGACCGGAACAGAAAGAGTACAATAAGAGTTAGAAAAAACTAACTACTAATAAAAAGAAGGTGTGAGAATGGCAACTGTTATTATTTGTATAATTTTGATCATCTGTATCATTTTTGGAGTGAAAAGCTATGCGAAACGGCTCAGTTCCGGTTGCTGCGGCAGCAGCGGGGAAGGTCCGGTAAAAAGGAAAAAAGTGGCGGATAAAAATCCTGCGCACTATCCCTATGAAGTGCAGCTGACCATTGACGGCATGACCTGCGGCAACTGCGCTGCTCGGGTGGAAAATGCGCTGAATGAACTGGATGGCGTGTGGGCAAAAGTGGATTTGGGCAGCCAGCAGGCAAAGGTCCGGATGAAATCTCTGATCTCTGACAGTGACCTGAAAAAGGCAGTGCATCAGGTGGGTTATACAGTGATGAGGATTCAGAAGGCGGATACAAATTAAGAATGTCTGTATGATTGGGGGTAAAAGAAATGAAAAACCAGCTGATACAGCTTATGCCGGCGGATCTGTCTTTGGCGGAGCTGGCAGTGGACTATTATAAGCGAAATAGAGAGTTTCTGGAAGCATTTGAACCTGTGCGGGATGAGAAATTTTTTTCGCTGGAGCATCAGCGTGAAATCATAAAACAGGAAATGCTTCAATGGGAAGAAAAAACAGCATTTCATTTCTATATTATGCCGGTTCGGCAGCCTGACAGGATAATAGGGATGATTGGATTAAACAATGTGGTATGGAACGCTTTTTGCTCTGCGTTTCTTGGATACAAATTAGACAAAGATTTTCTCAACAGGGGATATATGTCTATGGCAGTGGAAATGGTCACACGATATGCTTTTGAAGAGCTGCATTTGCATCGGATAGAAGCAAATGTGATGCCCCGAAATAAAGCTTCTCTGCGGGTTCTGGAAAAGAATCAGTACATGAATGAAGGAACAGCAAAATATTATCTGAAGATCAATGGAGTCTGGGAAGATCATATCCACATGGTGAAAATTAATTTTGCCATGCATCAGGAAGCTTTCTCATAAAACAATGTCTATAACTGACTGAAAGTGGATAACTGCTGTACAGAGGGCGGCACAAAACGGCGGTTTTGTTCGTTATTCAAAACCGCCGCCCTAACTGTAACCGCAATTTATATCTGCGTACTATCGGCTCTGCGTTTCTGTGTTGAGCTTTTTGATAACTTATGTCTTATTCTTCCACTACTGTAAAAATTTCTTCAATCGCCACACCAAACACTTTCGCAATATTCCATGCCAAAACTAAAGAAGGGTTATATTTTCCCTTTTCAAGATTTCCGATAGTTTCTCTGCGGACACCTACCAGTTTGGCTAAATCCTCTTGTTTCATGTCATATTTTGCCCGATACTCTTTTATACGGTTTTTAATCATTAGCTGCTCCCCTTCGTTCTTTCACTTCTAAAATAATAAGAGCAGCAGTAAAGGCAAAAATAGTAACTGCGAAACTCAAACCAAAAGCGGTTGGAACAGCTTTTGCAGCACCATAAATGTGAGAACAAATAAACATAAAGGGAACAAGAGAAATCATTTCAGCCATAAATGCGAAGGTGGCGGATTTTTGAACATTAAGCCGGAAAAATTCATCTGGGATAACCCAAAAATAGCGAAGATAATAAGCAAACCCGAAAAAGCCATATAACCCCTGATTTTCTGTGGTCCATCCTAAAATCGCTATCAATGCCAGAAGAGATAAAAAGCCTAAATAGTTAATTCTGAGTTTCATAAAAACCTCCTTTATGTGGTATATTTCGCTCTTTATGTTATGAATATACCATATGAATTTGCCGTGGTCAATAGAGAAAGGTAAATAGAAAACATCAAATATGACTTTCAGGATCTGGAATCAGCGATAAAGACAGTGCGAATGGGCAGCAATCCGGTTTTCCGTTTGTACATTTATTTCTGGAAAATATCAAGTGCATGGCTTGTAATACCCGCTAAATCCCCGCGTTCACAAATGGCAAAATGATAATTCAAATACAAACGGAATGTTTCCTCGTCCATGGCGTCTATTGCTTCCCGGAGCAGCAGGGCGCAGCCGTCGGAAGCTGCATAGTGCAGCCTTTTGACCGGAAATACAGACATGATTTCATCAACATCTTCTTTCCGCACAAGTTCAAATAAATCCTCTGGACCAGATTTTGCAGCAAAGGTTTCAGCGTCGAGAAGTCCTGTTCGCATATATTCCGGGACATTGATATTTTTCCGGTTAAAGCCTTCGTCAAGTAAGCAGCCGTCCGAAATCACATAGGCGGCAAAGATGACGCCGCCCTGTCTGGTAACGCGGATTGCTTCCCGTATTGCTTGCCGCTTATCCTCCACAGTGTACAGATGATAGAGGGGACCGAGCAGAAGCGTTATATCGTATTGATTGTCCGGGAAGGCAGACAGATTCAAGGCGTTGCCCTGGGAAATCGTAATCTGCTCATTGGGAAGGGTGTTTTTTTGGAAAATCTCTATATTATGTTCTACGAGTTCTACCGCGTCAACTGCATATCCCCGGCGCGCCAGAGCGTGGGAATACCGGCCCGTTCCCGCATCGATTTCAAGAATGCGGTTTCCGGGCTTTAAGTACTTTTCCACATAGCGTATGGTGGTCAGAAACTCAACCGAGCCATGCTTCGATGTAAGGCGGTTATCCTCGTCATAAGCCTTATAAAAATCAATCAGATACTGGTTGGATTTCATGTGATATCTCCGCCCTTTCTTTTTACTGTTTCACATATGCAGACAGGAAGTTTTGCAGCATTTTTTCTAAATTGCGGCTGTCAAATGACAGCTTGCCGGTTGCCGTAAGAACAGCAATACCGTGGGAATAAAGAAACAGATCCAAAAATATTTCTTTTCCCCGTTCTGGCTCTGCGCCGATCATCTGTGAAAAGGCCTCTGCTTTTTCTGCATTGCCGAGTTCCCTGTAGAAGTCATTTGCTTCCGTCATATCCAAATCCATGTCGTTTATGAACAGCAGCCGAAACAGATTCGTTTCCTCTTTTGCAAATTTAATATAGGAAAGGGGAAACAGCAGGCAGGCTTTTGTATTCTCAGACTTTTTGTAATTTTCCACGTATCGGTTGTAGTATTCAAAAGCATAATCCAGAAACTCGGTTTTCATCTCATCCATGTTCTTATAGCAGGTAAAAATAGGGCGTGTCGAACATTGCAGTTTGCCCGCAATACTCCTTGCGTTGACTGTTTCAAAACCTGTTTCCCGTGTAATATCCAAAGCGGCGTTTAAAATCAGATCTTTTGTGATTTTCGGTTTTGGCGGCATGGCGTTGTCTCCTTTTTCAGTTCTAATATAAAACATACGTTATGCAACTATTGTTGCATATAAAAAAGAATTCGTCAAGTGCCAGCCTCATTTTTATTTTCCGTACATAAACCGGATCTGGGAAAACATATATTATTCTGCGTGCAAAGAAGGAAGGATGACGATGGGAGTGATGCCGGTCTATGAAGAGATATCCGAAAACCATTTATATAGGTAGGAAATTTTTTGCAGCCGCTTTGCTTTGTACTGTGTGTATGGGGGCAGGACTGTTTTTCTGGCTAGAAAGCAGATATATGGAATACCGCCAAAATGCCGAAAAAGAAACTGCAGCGGAAGCGGGGAACCAGGATGCGGAGCAGGACTATATCCGATGGGTGGAGTTCCATGTGACAAAGGAGGCGCTGCAGCAGGCCTATGAATACGATGCGGCAACCCATGAAACCGCCCGGCCGCTGGACTGGGTGGAACTTCTGGCCTGTCTGGGAGCCCGGTACGGCGGAGATTTTGGACGATACAGCCCGGAAGATATGGAGGAGCTGGCCAGGCAGCTTCATCAGGGAGAGCGTACACTGGAAGAGGTGACAGAGGAACTGGAGTATTATCCCTATTACCGGGAGGCTTATGGGGCAATCCTGGGAGGGCTGGTAGGCGAGTATGAAGTGAAGGAAAACGGTATCTGGACAGCAAAATACGGACTGAAGGGGTTTCATCCTATTGCCAGGGGCTTTCCCTATACCGATTATGATGATTTTGGAGTTTCCCGAAGTTACGGTTATGAGCGCCGACACCTGGGACATGATATGATGGGACAGGTGGGGACGCCGGTGATTGCGGTGGAATCCGGTTATGTTTATGAATTGGGATGGAACCAGTACGGAGGCTGGAGAATCGGAATAAACAGTTTTGACGGAAGAAGATATTATTACTACGCCCATCTGCGGCAGAATATTCCCTATGCCAGGGGACTGGAAAAAGGAGATGTGGTCCAGGCGGGAGATGTGATCGGTTATATGGGGCGCACCGGATACAGCACAGAGGAAAATGTAAATAACATTCAGGAGAGCCATCTGCATTTCGGACTGCAGCTGATCTTTGATGAATCCCAGCGGGAGGGAAACAATCAGATCTGGATCGATGTGTATCCGCTGGTCCGGTTCCTTTATCAGAACCAGTCGGAAACGGTCCGTAATGATGCCACAAAGGAGTGGAGCAGAGCTGAAGCGTTCCGGGATACGGAGGCGGAGCGCATGGTTACCGGAAAGTAACCAGGTGAGAAAAAAGTGCGTACTTGTATCTGCGAAAGGAAGCGGTAAAATGAATGCCAGAAGGAGGAAACGAATATGATCCCAGATACAATGAAAGCAGTGAGGTTGTGGAAGCCCACACCGGCAGAGCAGGTAAGAGTGACAGAGTGCCCGGTTCCGCAGGTATGCCCCGGATGGGTCCTGGTGAAGGTGAAAGCCTTTGGACTGAACCATTCGGAACAGATCCTCCGGCACAGTGAAATACAGGCTGATTACATACAAAAGCCCATAATCCCGGGGATTGAATGTGTGGGAGAGATTGCAGACCCGTCAAACAGCGGATTTTTGGCGGGGCAGAAGGTGGCGGCTCTTATGGGCGGAATGGGAAGAAGTTTTGACGGCAGTTATGCAGAGTATGCTTTGCTGCCTGTCCATCATGTGTTTCCCGTTTCCAGCAGTCTTTCCTGGGAAGAGATGGCTGCAGTGCCGGAGACGTATTTTACTGCATGGGGGTCCCTGTTTGAAGGCCTGCATCTGAAGAAGGAAGATACGCTGCTGATACGGGGTGCTACCTGTGCCCTGGGTTATGCGGCAATGCAGATCACCAGGACCCTCGGGTGCAGAGTAATCGCCACCACCCATCGGGAAAGGAAGCTGCCGCTGCTGGCAGAAGCAGATCAGGCAGTTCTGGATACAGGAGAGCTTGCCGGTTCTTTGAAAGGCGTGACGAAAGCCCTTGAGCTGGTGGGCCCCAAAACCCTGCAGGATACTTTGCGGTGTGTGGAGAAAGGCGGGATTGTCTGCAATACAGGGATCCTGGGCGGCGTATACGCCCTGAACGGTTTCGATCCAATTAAAATGATACCAGCCGGTGTGTATCTGACAGGCTTTTTTTCCAATAATCCTGATCAGAAGGTTATGCAGGAAATTTTTGAATTCTTTGAACAGTATGTGGTAAAGCCGCTGATGGGAGCAGTTTATTCTTTTTCTGAAATCGGACAGGCTCTGGCAGACATGGACGGACATAAAGTGAATGGGAAAATTGTGATCCGAATGGAACAATAGATCAGTAATATTTGTGCAGTATTTGCAGATGGAAAATTCAGTTGACAGCCGGTGCCATGGGTACAGGTGATATTCGAGAAAATGGTGTGAGTTCCGAAGCAAAGGGCGGTGGAGTACAGGTGATATTCCGGAAATGTGGGCCAGTGCCGAATTGAAGTGGCCGTGGGTACAGGGGAATATTTGAAAAATGCGATCAGTGCCGAACCCAAAGGCGTCCGGAGGCATGTGATATTCGAGAAAATGTTGTGAGTGCCGAACCCAAAGGCGTCCAGGTACAGGTGATATTCGAGAAAATGGTGTGAGTGCCGAACCAGTAGGCATCCGGAGGCATGTGATATTCGGGAAAATGTTGTGAGTGCCGAACCCAAAGGCGTCCGGAGGCATGTGATATTCCAGAAATTGTGATCTGTGCCGAACAAAAGCGGCTGTGAGTACAGGGGAATATCCCAAAAAGAGCATCCGTGCCGAACTCAACCATAAGTGCAGGGGAAAAAACGGAAATCAGAACCAGCATTGTAGAAAAGCATATACGGCGGTAGTCCGGTAATTCCGGATCACCGCCGTATGGAAATTCAGCCAGTGTTTTTCTGGCATCAACTTTCAGGCTTGGGTTTTCAGTCAACTGCTTTCAGTCGGCTGCGGCTGTAACTGCCGCCTGTACATGTTCGATAAATAGGTTGCGGATTCCTTCGTATTCTCCCAGTCCTTTCAGTACCGGTACTGTTTCGTAGCCTTTTTGCTGCAGCTGGCACATCCAGGAGTCCGGGTCGGTGCCGGCCATGTCGTTTTTGGCGTGATCGCCGGCTACGATCATGAAAGGCGCCAGATAGACCTTTTTCGGATGACAGGCATCGATCAGACGGAGAAGGGATTCCATGGTGGGATAAGCTTCCACAGTGCCAAGGAAAATATTGGGATGTCCCTTGTCCTTGAAGGTGTAGTCCAGAGCGGCATAAATGGCATTGGAATAATGGGTGGTGCCGTGGCCCATGAGCACCAGTGCTTCATCTTCCCCGAGGTGGGAAAATTCTTTGGTAATGGCGTCAATAACTGACAGATTGTCAGATTCTGAGGTGAGCAGCGGTGTACCAAAGGAGATAGAGGCAAAGTCATTGCAGAAAGCCAGAGCATCTTCCTTCATCAGTTCATTTTCAATTCCGTTGATCACATGGGTCGGCTGGATGATTACATCGGTGATGCCGTCTTCTTTCATCTGTTCCATGGCCTGAGTGACGTTGGGGATGAAGATCTGGTCCCTTTTTTTCAGTTTGGCAAGGATCATCTTGCTGGTCCAGGCCCGGTAGATCCGGTAGTCCGGGAAAGCCGCCTGAATATCCTGTTCAATGGCGTCAATGGTGACTTTTTTGGTATCCTCATGTGAAGTGCCGAAGCTAACCACTAAAATGGCTTTTCTGTTTTCTTTTTCCATAGATCGTTTTCCTCCGTGTCTGGGTTCATTGATTTCGCTGATGTATTTTTCCAGGTCCGCAAGCTTCCGGGGGATGGGAAGAGTGGGACTCAGGATGCCTTTCTGACAGAGACTGCCGAACAGTTCCAGTACGGCAGGCTGTTCCAGGTTGGTTTCCCGCAGGACTGTCTTGTTGGAAAAGACCTGAGCAGGCGTGCCTTCCGCCAGGACTTTTCCATCTTTGAACAGGAAGACCTGATCCGCCCACTGCATGGCGTAATTGACATCATGGGTAGACATCATTACGGTGATCCCCTGCTCGGTGAGCTGGTCCACGATCTTATTGACCATGGTGGTGTGCTTGGGATCCAGGGCAGCAGCCGGCTCATCCAGAATGATGATATCCGGATGCATCACCAGAATGTCGGCAATGGACACCTGTTTCTTCTGTCCGCCGCTCAGTGCGTGGGTGGGTTTATGCCGGAACGGGGTAATCTCCAGATAATCGATGACGGCTTCCACTTCTTTGGCAGCCTCCTCCTCGGAAACACCCAGATTCAGGATACCAAAAGAGATTTCCTGGTATACGCTGGCAGAAAATAACTGGTTGTCCGGATCCTGGAATACGATCCCTACCCGCTGGCGCAGCTTCAGAAGGCCTTCTTTGGAATAGTCGTAAGGTTTTCCGTCCAGGTAGAGCTGCCCGCGCAGAGGACGGTGAATGCCGTTGCAGCAAAGGAAGAAGGTGGATTTTCCGGAGCCGTTGGCACCCATGAAGGCAATCTTCTTTCCACGTTCAATTTCCAGCGACAGTCCGTTGAGGGAATGGCTGTTTTCATCGTCGTAAGAAAAATAAAGGTCTTCTGCTTTCAGTATGATATCTTTCATTTCAGTTCCTTTCTTATTAAGATGATGTCAGGGTCAGAGCAGAGCAGCGGACTCTGTCTGAAATGCACCTGCAGCAGACGGGATGCATGCAGTCCGGGATCAGAAAAAGATCTTTTCCATGATGACCAGCAGATAGAGGAGAATCTCAAACAGTACGATCCAGAAAATCTCCTTTTTCTGCGGAGGGAATGTCTCGTTCAGTACGTGAATGGTGCCGTTATAGCAGCGGGATTCCATGGCATCGTACAGAGCATTGGATTTTTTCATGGCCCGTACGAACAGGGCCGATGCCAGGGCACTGAAGGATTTCAGGGAAGTTTTGTAGTCCCGGTTTCCAAGCCTGGAATGCTGGGAAGTGGTGATGGCCGATGAAATTTCGAATAAAACAAAGATATACCGGTAAATCAGCAGCATCAGCTCGAGGATCAGCCTGGGGCAGTGCAGCCTGCGCAGGACATTGAGAATGTCCGGCATGGGAGTGTGAAACGATAAAAAATACAGGCAGGACACACTGGCCAGAGCGGTCAGGATCAGCTGAAGAGCGTAAAAAAAAGACGTCCGGCTTCCGGTCAGATAAAAATCTCCCAGTGGAACCGCAAACAGATCCAGAGGCGTTCGGGAGAAGTTAAGTATAATGGCCAGAGTACTCAGGATCAGAAACACCAGAGGTACTGTCAGATAATGACAATAACGGGAGACAGGGATTCCTCCCTTCCATACGGTAAGAATCCCTGTAATGGCCAATACGATACAGGCAATTGCAACTGAACGACTGATCACACAGGCCAACAGTGTGAGAGTTGCAAATGCAAATTTTTCACCGGCATTGACATATCGCAATCTGGAATTGTAACAAAGCTTGTCAATGACAATCATATGTGGTCTCCTTTCAGCCGGGAAAAAAGATTATTCTCCATTTCCCATTTTTCTGCGCTCTACGAAACGTCCCAGAAAGAAGGCGATGATCCCTACGCCGATACCGGTCTGTACGCAGAATAGCAGGCTTTCCACTTCTCCGGGAAGTTCTCCTCCCAGGATCTGTTCAAGAATGGGAGTGGCCCATGGTTCATAGCTGGAATCCACTTCTTCTACCACAACACTTCCCGCATCGTCAGAACCGCCGAATTCAGCGTTCCGGAGCAGGAACAGGGGAATAAAGGCGATCAGGATGATGGCGATAATCAGAGCAATCACAGTTCCTTTTTTCATATCAATGTGCCTCCTTTATAAAACCGATGGCCCGCAGTTCTGGTTTGGCATAGGTTTCCAGAGCGGCAATGATCAGTACAGTGATAATTCCTTCGATAACAGCCAGCGGAATCTGCGTAGGTGCAAAGACCGCCAGGAATTTTACAAGCGCACCGCCCAGAGTGGTGTCTGCATGATGGGCGATGGACAGCTGGAAGGCAGTCACACAGTAAGTAAACAGGTCGCCTAAAGTGGCGGCCAGGAATACGGCCAGTCTCTTGTTGACGCCGCCTTTTTGGCAGAGTTTGTAAATGCCGTAGGATACAAAAGGACCGGCGATGGCCATGGAAAACGTATTGGCGCCAAGGGTGGTCAGACCGCCGTGGGCCAGCAGGATTGCCTGGAAAAGCAGAACGATCAGGCCAAGAATGCTGACGGCAGAGGGACCGAATAAAATAGCGCCAAGACCGGTACCTGTCATATGAGAGCAGCTTCCTGTAACGGAAGGGATCTTCAGGGATGAGATCACGAATACAAACGCGCCGGCCATGGCCAGTAAAGGCAGTGCTCTGCGGTTGGCATCCAGAGATTTTTTGATCGAGCGGAATCCTGCGATCAGAAACGGAAGACAGATCACGCCCCAGGCAATACAGAAGCTGCCTGGCAGATAGCCTTCCATGATGTGCATGGCATTTGCTGTTTCCATGATACCAAAGGTGAGGACAAAAACAGCCGATACCACAAAGAATCGTTTTTGTTGTTTGCTCATTTTCTTTCTCCTCTCTTGTTTTTCCCAAGGAATCTCCTTGAAGATAAAAAAGAATCCTGTCACGCAGGATTCTCCGCCTGCGGAGGGTTGCTTCTGGCAACATGATTCCTCTCCGCCGCAGTGCGATCCTTGCGGAGTTTTTTATGTGATGGAAAAGGCAGAGCGAAACATTCTGCTTTCCTGTCACATAAAAAAACCTGCCATGAAGGCAGGTCATGAGGACGGTCCCATAGCAGGGGCGAACATCCTTACACCTGGCCATCGTTCGTAACCATGTGTAAATCGTCTGTACAGGGCAAGTCTTCTGACTCGGGCGTCTCTGCCGTATTTTGCCTTCCCAGTTTCCCAGTGACATGAATAAAATACGACTCTTCCCACACAGCGGCGTGACCGTGGGAGCTTTTCACTCCCTTTCTTATTAATCCAAGAATGGAACCTCTGCACATTCAATTTGCATATATTGTATCTCTCAGAGGGTATTTTTGTCAATGGCAATTTCACAGCAGAACAAAGAATTTTCAGAATTTTTCAGGAGGAAATTTGGCAAAAATAGAACAGGCAGATTGACATTATCCTCCGCAATGATTATGATTAAAACGAATTGACGTTCTGTATGAATTGCAGAGCATGAGAAAAGTACGAACGAGAACGAAGGAGATTTAGGAGAAGATGGGTATTTCCATGATCGGAATTGATCACAACAAAGCGGGCCTGGATATCCGGGCACGGTTTTCTTTCACCAAGAAGAATGCCGGAGAGGCCATGGAAGAATTTCGGAAGCAGCCGGGGATCCTGGGGTGCGTTATCCTGTCCACCTGCAACCGGATGGAGATATGGGCCAGCACGGAAGAGGACTGGAAGGGGGATCTGTATGAGCTGCTTTGCCGGCTGAAGGACGAGAATCCGGATCAGTATCGGGAATATTTTGTGAGACGGGAGCATCGGGATGCCACAGAGCATCTGTTCTACCTGACCAGCGGTCTGAAATCCCAGATCCTGGGAGAGGATCAGATCCTGACTCAGGTAAAGGATGCTCTCAGCCTGGCCAGGGAGCATTTCACCACAGACAGTGTATTGGAAGTGCTGTTCCGGATGGCGGTGACAGCAGGAAAAAAGATCAAAACAGAGGTTCCGTTTTCCAGAGGCAATCCTTCTGTGATCCACCAGGCCATTTCTTTTCTGAAGGAAAGAGGGTTTGATGTGAACGGGAAGACCTGCATGGTCATTGGAAATGGAGAAATGGGAAAAATTGCCGCCCAGACTCTGCGGGAATTCGGCGCGGATGTGACGGTAACGGTACGGCAGTACCGGAGCGGCATGGTCAGTATTCCTCAGGGCTGCAAGCGGATCCATTACGGGGAGCGTATGGAGTATCTGCCCAAATGCGATATGGTGGTCAGCGCCACAGCAAGTCCCAATTATACCCTGCGCATGGAACTGTTTCAGGATCTGATCCTGACCAAACCTCTGGTCCTGGTGGACCTGGCAGTGCCGAGAGATATTGAGCCGGTGCTGGGCGAGCATCCCATGGTGGCACTTTACGATATGGACACATTTCATATGGACAGCACCTGCGAAGAGCTGGAAAGCTGTCTGGAGCAGGCCGGAAGCATTGTCCGGGAGCAGATGGATGAATTTTACACCTGGTACGAGGGACGGGATGTGATCCCCAGGATCCAGGAGATCAAAGAAGAGGCTGTCAATGATCTGAACCTGAGGATCCAGAAGCTGATCAAGGCAGCGCCTATGGAAAAAGAAGCCAAAGAAAAACTGCTGCAGGGGATCGATGCGGCTGCCGGCAAGGTGGTGAACAAGCTGATCTTCGGACTCCGGGATTCCCTGGAACGGGATGCTTTTCTGGAATGCGTGGCAGGATTGGAGAAACTGTATGAAGAATAAAAGATATTTTCCGATGTTTGTGGATCTGGAAAATAAGCCGGTGGTAGTAGTTGGCGGTGGAAAAATCGCCACAAGAAGAGTGAAGACGCTGCTGAAATTTACCAGGCAGATTCATGTGATCGCGCCGGAACTGACACCGGAACTGACAGAGCTGGGAGAGCTGGGACAGATCCGGGTTTCCCGCCGGGCCTGTAAAAGGGACGATCTGACCCATGCGTATATGGTGCTGGCAGCCACCAGTGACCGGAAGGTGGATGACGACATCTACCGCATCTGCAAGGAAGAGGGAATTTATGTAAATATTGCCAGCGACAGGGAAAAATGTGATTTTCATTTTCCGGGCGTCGTGATCCAGGAGGAAATGACCATCGGTATCAATGCCAGCGGCCTGGACCATCAGAAGGCAAGAAAAGTTCGGGAGGAAATCGAAAAATGCCTGCGCGATGTGCAGTAGAAAAGGACAGGAACAGAGATATGGATACAGAGAAGATCATAATCGGCAGCCGGGAGAGCCGGCTGGCGGTGATACAGAGCGAGATCGTAAAAAAATGGATCGAAGAACGGCATCCCCAGATACAGGTGGAGCTGCTGACCATGAAGACCACCGGGGATATTATCCTGGACCGTACCCTGGATCAGGTGGGAGGAAAGGGATTATTTGTAAAAGAACTGGACCGGGCCCTTCTGGACGGCCGCAGCCATCTGTCGGTGCACAGTCTGAAAGACATGCCCATGGAGGTCAGTGAAGAACTGCCGCTCCTGGCTTTTTCCAGAAGGGAGGACCCCAGAGATGTGCTGGTGCTTCCGGCGGGAGCGGACCGGCTGGATCCGGAAAAACCGCTGGGCAGTTCCAGCCTGCGCCGGATCCTGCAGCTTGGGAAGCTGTTTCCCGATATGGAAGTGAAAAGCGTCCGGGGAAATGTGCTGACCAGACTGAAAAAGCTGGATGCAGGGGAATATTCCGGTCTGGTTCTGGCAGCGGCCGGACTGAAGCGTCTGGGGTTGGAGGGCCGGATCTCCCGGTATTTTAGTGTGGATGAGATCCTGCCGGCAGCCGGCCAGGGCATTCTGGCCCTGCAGGGAAGAGCAGGCACAGATTATTCCTTCCTGGAGGGCTTTGAAGACAGGGATACGGCGGCTGCTGCCAGAGCGGAACGGGCATTTGTCCGGTATCTGGATGGAGGCTGCTCTTCGCCGGTGGCTGCCCACGGAACGGTGCGGCCGGACGGCAGCCTGTATCTGCGGGGCCTCTATTACGAGGAGAGCACCGGAGAATACCTGATCGGAGATAAGACGGGAGCACCGGAAGAAGCGGAAGCCATGGGCGCCGCACTGGCAAAAGAATTAAAAGAACAGTTTCAGAAGTGAAACAGACAGGATAGATAAAGGAGAACAGACTATGGCACAGGGAAAAGTATGGCTTGTGGGAGCAGGACCGGGAGACAGGGGCCTGTTTACCCTGAAGGGGCTGGAAGTTTTGCAGAATGCGCAGGTGGTGGTCTATGACAGCCTGGTGGGACAGGGTGTCATGTCCATGATCCCCCAGGAGGCGCGCTGCATCGATGTGGGAAAGAGGGCCAGCCATCATACCATGCCCCAGGAGCAGATCAATCAGGTCCTGGTGGAAGAAGCAAAAAAAGGATACCGGGTGGTGCGCCTCAAAGGCGGAGATCCTTTCCTGTTCGGACGGGGAGGAGAGGAGCTGGAGCTTTTGTGTGAAGAGGGGATTCCCTATGAAGTGGTGCCGGGAGTGACCTCTCCCCTGGCAGTGCCGGCCTATAACGGGATTCCGGTGACCCACAGGGATTTCTGCTCTTCCCTGCATATCATCACCGGTCATAAGAGAGCAAATGCAGAATATGACATTGACTTTGAGGCACTGGTGCGGACCAGAGGAACCCTGGTGTTCCTTATGGGTGTGACTGCCCTGGGTGATATCTGCCGGAATCTGCTGGCAGCAGGAATGGATCCGGATATGCCGGCGGCTATTCTGCAGAAGGGAACAACGGCAGGACAGAAGCGGATCGTGGCCACGGTATCTACGCTGGAAGAAGAAGTGAAGCGTCAGGGGATCGAGACGCCGGCCATTATCGTAGTGGGAAAAGTCTGCCGGCTGGCCGATACCTTTGCCTGGTACGAGGAACTGCCTCTGGCAGGATGGAAAGTGCTGCTGACCAGGCCCAAGGAACTGATCTCCTCCATGGCCGCAAAGCTCCGGCAAAAAGGAGCAGAAGTGCTGGAACTTCCCGCCATCCGTACAGTTCCGCTGGAAGACCAGAGCCGTCTGCATCAGGCCTTTGGCCAGATGGAAAAATATGGCTGGCTGGTTTTCACCAGCCCCACAGGTGTGCGGGTTTTCTTTGAAGAAATGGTACATGCGGGGACAGATATCCGGTGTCTGGGAAAGGCAAAAATCGCAGCTATCGGCAAGGGGACAGAGAAAGCCTTAAAAGAGCGGGGACTGCTGCCGGATCTGCTGCCGGAGGTCTATGATGGAGATCATCTGGGAGAAGCACTGGCGAAAGTGGTGCAGGCCGGAGAACAGGTCCTGATCCCCAGGGCCAGCCGGGGCAATGAGAATCTGGTGCGGCTGCTGACAGAAGCAGGCGCTGTGGTGGAAGACATTCCCACCTACGATACACTGTATGAGAGTCAGCCCTATATCGATGAGATACAGGAATTTGAAAAAGGCAGCATCGACTGCGCAGTGTTTACCAGCGCATCCACCGTCCGGGGCTTTGTGGAGAGTACCAGGGGCCTGGATTATACAAAGGTGACGGCGGCCTGCATTGGCAGACAGACGAAGGAGGCGGCAGACGCCGTCGGCATGAAAACATTTATGGCAGAAAAAGCCACCATGGACAGTCTTGTGGATCTGGTGGTGCAGATGAAAGGAAGTATGGAAAAATGGAACTGATTCAGAGAGGACGCCGCTTGAGAAGCAGCGAAGTATTGCGGAAAATGGTGCGGGAGACCCGGATGGACAAATCTTCATTGATCTATCCCATGTTTGTGAAAGACGGAACGGACCTTGTGGAAGAAATCCCATCCATGGAGGGGCAGTACCGGTACAGTGTGGATCGTCTTCCCTATGCACTGGAAGAAGTGGCAAAAGCCGGAGTCAGCAGCGTGATGCTGTTTGGCATTCCCGATGTGAAGGATGAAGTGGGCAGCCAGGCCTATGCCCAGGACGGCATTGTACAGCGGGCTCTGCGGGAAGCAAAGCGCCAGTTCCCGGATCTGTATTACATCACAGATGTCTGCATGTGCGAGTATACTTCCCACGGACACTGCGGTGTGCTCTGCGGTCATGAAGTGGAAAATGACGCGACCCTGGAGCTGCTGTCCAAAACAGCCCTGTCCCATGTACAGGCAGGGGCGGATATGGTGGCGCCTTCCGATATGATGGACGGCCGTGTGCTGGCCATCCGCCGGTGTCTGGATGAACATGGCTACCAGACCACTCCCATCATGTCTTACGCAGTCAAATATGCATCTGCATTTTACGGACCCTTCCGCGAAGCAGCAGGCTCTGCGCCTTCCTTTGGGGACCGGAAAAGCTATCAGATGGATTACCATAACCGGAGAGAGGGAATCAAAGAGGCCCTGCAGGATGTGAAAGAAGGCGCGGATATCATCATGGTGAAGCCGGCTCTTTCCTACCTGGATATCGTTTCAGAGGTTTATCAGACCGTCAATGTGCCGGTGGCTGCGTACAGCGTCAGCGGGGAGTACGCCATGGTAAAGGCTGCGGCCAAAATGGGGTATATTGACGAAGAGAAAATCATCTGCGAAATGGCAGTGAGCACCTACCGGGCAGGCGCGGAAATCTATCTGACTTATTTTGCCAGGGAACTGGCAAAATTCATGGATGAAGGGAGAATTGGCTGATGACAAGATCCGAAGAATTGTTTGAAAGAGCGAAAAAAAGGATTCCGGGAGGCGTGAACAGCCCGGTGAGAGCCTATGGTTCCATCGGGGAGGCACCCAGGTTTATGGAAAGCGCCGACGGCTGCCGTATCCGGGACGTGGATGGAAATTCCTATATTGATTATATCTGTTCCTGGGGCCCCATGATCCTGGGACACAACAGAGAAGCCATACGGGAAAAGGTGGTCAAAGCCTGTGAACGGGGACTGAGCTTTGGCTGCGCCACGGAGATCGAAGTGGAGATGGCAGAGTTTATCTGTGAACACATCCCTCATGTGGAGATGATCCGTATGGTGAATTCCGGCACAGAGGCAGTTATGAGTGCGCTTCGTACAGCCAGAGGATTTACCGGAAGAGATAAGGTGATCAAATTTGCAGGATGTTATCACGGCCACACCGATGCCATGCTGGTCAGCGCCGGCTCCGGCGTTATGACAAGCGGGGTGCCGGACAGCGCCGGTGTTCCCAAAGGCTGCACCCAGGATACCATGACTGCGGTGTATAATGATCTGGACAGTGTCCGGACGCTGATGGAACAGGCTGGAGACCAGGTGGCGGCAGTGATCGTGGAGCCGGTGGGCGCCAACATGGGAGTGGTTCCGCCGGAAGACGGATTCCTTGCCGGGCTTCGAAAGCTCTGCGACCAGTACGGAGCACTGCTGATTTTTGATGAGGTGATCACCGGATTCCGTCTTGCTTTTACCGGCGCTGCCGGCTATTATGGAGTGACGCCGGACCTGGTGACTTACGGAAAGATCATAGGAGCAGGGATGCCGGTGGGCGCCTACGGCGGAAGAAGAGAGATCATGGAAATGGTGGCTCCGGTGGGACCGGTCTACCAGGCAGGAACTTTAAGCGGAAATCCGGTGGCAATGTCGGCTGGACTGGCACAGCTGCAGATTCTTTTCTCGGATCCGTCTATCTACAGAGGACTGGAAGAAAAAGGCGCATATCTGTATGGAACCATGGACAAGATGCTTCGGGAGGCCGGGCTTCCCTGGCAGATGAACCATGTGGGATCTCTGGGCTGTCTGTTCTTTACGGACCAGAACGTAAAAAATTATGAAACGGCCAAGACATCGGATACCGGGCGTTTTAAAGAGTATTTCAAGTTTATGCTGGACGAAGGCATCCATCTGGCGCCTTCTCAGTTTGAAGCCATGTTCCTTTCCATGTCCCATGAGCAGAAAGACCTGGACGATACCCTGGCAGCCTTTGAAAAATATCTGCAGAAGAAATAATTTGCAGGTATTTTGGGAGGATGATTGTAGGACGGCGGGTTTTGTGATACAATAAACCTGGTGTATTTGTACAGCCATGATGCAGGACAAAGGAACGTTTCCGGATTGGTAAACGGCTGAAATAGGATAGAAAATACGGGAGGTGGTCCCAATGGGAAAGGCAAGATATGTAGCTTATGTTGGAACCTATACACATGGGAAGAGTAAAGGGATCCATGTATACGATGTGGATGTGGAAGAAGGAACACTGCAGGAGCGATGCGAGGTGCAGGTCAGCAATTCTTCTCACGTAGCACTTTCAAAAAACGGCAAATACCTGTATTCCATTGAAGATGAGGGCGTAGCGGTTTTTGCCAGAGACAAGATCGGCAATCTGCGCAGGATCAACAGTGTGGATATTGATGGAATGCGGGGCTGTTTTCTTTCCACCGATTACGAAGGAAAGTATCTGTTTGTGGGAGGGTACCATGATGGCAAGGTGACAGTGGTACACACGCATAAAGATGGCCGTCTGGGAAGTCTGATGGATGGCGTTTTTCACCGGGGCCTTGGCAGTGTGGCCGAGCGGAATTTCCGCCCCCACGTGAACTGTGTGCGTCCCACACCGGACAATAAGTATCTCTGTGCCGTAGACAACGGCATCGATCAGGTGAAGATCTACCGGATCAATTCCCGCAGGAATAAGCTGGAGCTGGTGGATATCCTGCGCTGCGAGCGGGAAAGCGGCCCCCGGATCATCCGGTTCAGCGCCGATGGAAAATTTGCCTATCTGCTGTTTGAATTGAGCAATGAGATCAACGTGTACAGTTATAACGGAGAGGGAAAGAATCCCACCTTTGAGCTTTTACAGACGGTATCTACTCTTTCCGAAAAGGGGGCCGCAGACAAGATCCATGACGCGGCTTCCGGTCTGGCACTGGCTCCGGACGGCAAGCATCTGTTCTGCTCCACAGCAGGAGATGATACGGTTGCCATGTACGAGGTACAGGCAGATGGACTGCTGGAGAAGAAGTTTGTACTTCCCATCAGCGGCGAGTATCCCAAGGATCTGGCAATCTTTCCGGATAATCAGCACATTGCTGTTGTGAACCATGCCAGCAACAGTATCACTACTTTCCGAGTAGATTATGAAAAAAATATTCTGGTGATGAAGGGCAGACCCATGAAGGTGGAGACCCCCAATTGCATCCAGATCTGCAAAGTAGAAGCAGAGGAAGAAGATTAAAGATCTTTTGCGGTCCGGAAAAAGCCGGCTGCAGAGAACAAAATAAGTTCCGCCCTTCAGAGTATCCAGTGGGAGGCTGCTCTGAAGGACGAAAAAAAGAAAGACCGGCATTCTCATTGCGCCGCTCCAAGCCAGACCCATTGTCCGGCGGGGGTATGAGATGCCAGGTCTTTTTCTATGCGGAGAATCCTGCGAGGCAGGATTCTTTATCATCCCAAAAGGATTATTTTCGGTAAAATTCACGGATGCGGTCCATCCGGGCGCTCATGTTGCAGAACAGTGCATCCACAAGAGTGATGGCACACATGGATTCCACCACCACTACAGCCCTTGGTACGATGACCGGGTCATGACGGCCGTGGATGGACAGAGTGATTTCTTCTCCGTCCTGGGTGATCGTCTGCTGTTCCTGGCTGATGGAGGCAGTTGGTTTGACTGTAGCCTTCAGGCAAATGGGAGAGCCGTCGCTGATGCCGCCCAGGATACCGCCTGCATGGTTCGATGTTTTCGCCGGTTTGCCATCCTTCATGCAGAAAGGATCGTTATTCCGGGAACCGGTGGAAAGGGCTGCGGCAGTGCCGTCGCCGATCTCTACGGCCTTGACGGCCCCGATGGACATGACGGCTTTGGCCAGACGGGCATCCAGTTTTTCAAAGACCGGATCCCCCAAACCGGCAGGGACGCCTTCCACGATACAGGTGATGGTGCCGCCGGAAGAATCCAGCTGTTTCATGCAGTCCTCCAGATATTTCTGGGCCTGGGCGGAAGCATCGGCGTCAGGCATATACAGAGGATTCCGGGAAATCTCCGCCTTGTCAAAAGAGGTGGCTGCTATGGGACCGATGGAAGAAGTAAAGGTACACAGAGTGATCCCCAGCTCCTCCAGAATCCTGGCGGCAATGGCGCCGGCTGCCACCCGGCCGATGGTCTCTCTTCCGGAAGAACGGCCGCCGCCGCGGTAGTCCCGGAAGCCGTATTTGGCATCGTAGGTGTAGTCAGCATGGCCGGGACGGTAACAGGTGGCCAGATTGCCGTAGTCCCGGGAACGCTGGTCCATATTTCTCACAAGGAGAGAGATGGGAGTGCCTGTGGTGCGGCCTTCAAAGGTCCCGGAGAGGATCTCCACCAGATCTCCTTCTTTGCGGGCAGTGGTATACCGGCTCTGGCCCGGCCTGCGTCTGTCCAGATATTTCTGGATGTCTTCCTCTGTGAGAGAAAGTCCTGCGGGAACTCCTTCCACCACAACCCCCAGAGCCTTTCCGTGGGATTCTCCCCAGGTGGTGATCTGAAATAAATTTCCATATGTTGAACCGTTCATAAATACTTCCTTTCTGTTGGATACCGGACAGGAATTCTCCCTGCGGGAGAGATCTGTCCGGTATCTGCTGCGTTCTGAAATCCGTCTTCATTATAACGAATGAAAAGGGGTTTGTAAACTGCATTCCTGCGTATATTAAGGTTGTGTTAAATCCGTGAATATCCTATTTCACGGGAATTGAAGGAATTGACAAACCAGAAGTGAGTACGTATAATGAAACGTGTATTTTGGCTAAACAGGGCAGAAAAATAAAAAAAGAAGGGAAGTGTGGAAAGTGGTAAGAATTTTTAAAACAGTAGATGGTGCGATCCATCAGGTGGACGAACCGGTAGATGGATGCTGGATCGCATTGACGAATCCCACGGCAACGGAGATCTTTGAACTTTCGGAACAGTTTCAGATCGAAGTGGATGATCTGCGTGCCCCTCTGGATGAGGAAGAACGTTCCCGTATCGAAGTGGAAGACAACTACACACTGATCCTGGTGGATATCCCCATGATAGAAGAGCGAAATGAAAAAGACTGGTATGGAACCATCCCTCTCGGCATTATTGTGACCGATAAGGTTATTTTTACCATCTGCCTGGAAGACACACAGGTGCTGACCCGGTTTATGGAAGGTCGTGTACGGAATTTCTATACTTATATGAAGACCCGTTTTATCCTGCAGATCCTGTACCGGAATGCCAGCATGTATCTGCGGTATCTGCGTATTATTGATAAGAAAAGCGAGCAGGTGGAAGAAAAACTGCACCGGTCCACACGGAATCAGGAACTGATCGAGCTGCTGGAACTTGAGAAATCCCTGGTGTATTTTACGACTTCTCTGCGTTCGAATGAAGTGGTGCTGGAAAAGCTTTTGAAGGTGGACACCATTAAGAAATATCCCGAGGATACAGAACTGCTGGAAGATGTTATCATAGAGAACAAGCAGGCTATTGAAATGGCCAACATCTACAGCGGTATCTTAAGCGGAACCATGGATGCCTTTGCTTCTGTAATTTCCAATAACCTGAATATTGTCATGAAGGTGTTATCCATTATCACCATCGTTATGTCCATTCCAACGATTGTGTTCAGTGCGTACGGTATGAATGTGGATATTGCGGGAATGCCCATGGCATCCAGCAATCTGGGATTTCTTGTGATCATCCTGTTTTCCCTGCTGCTGAGTCTGGTGGCGGCGCTGATTCTGTCAAAAAGCAAATTTTTCAAATAAACAGATCCGCAGACTGAGAGATACCAAAAGCGCATGACAGCAACCGGGAAGGGGCAGAAGAGTGCCAGGTATCCGGCAGGAAAAAGAAAAATGGAGGATACTATGAGATTGATCAACAAGCTGGAACGAAAATACGGCAGATTTGGAATTTCCAATCTGACCCTTTATATTATTTTGTGCTATGTAGTGGGATATGTCCTGCAGTTTGTACGTCCGGAGCTGCTGTCGTATCTTAGGCTGGAACCCGGCCTGATCCTGCAGGGACAGGTATGGAGACTGATTTCCTGGGTGCTGATCCCGCCGGGAAGTCTTGGATTATTTACTATTATTATGTTATTGTTTTATTATTCTCTGGGTACGACCCTGGAGCGTACCTGGGGAACTTTCCGTTATACGCTGTTTATTTTTTCCGGACTGTTCTTCACAGTGATCGGAGCGTTTGTGCTGTACTTTATCTGCGGTGGTTTTGTAACTGCCGGAGGAGTTGTGATCGGCGTGGGGTCTTTCTTTTCCACGTATTACATCAGTTTGTCTATTTTCCTGGCTTTTGCCATTTCTTATCCGGATATGCAGGTTCTGCTGTATTTTGTGATTCCTATCCGGATCAAATGGCTGGCTTATCTGGATGTGGCGCTTTTGGTATATGATGTGGTTACGTATGTGCGTGCCGGCCTTTGGATGATGATCGTTCCGATTCTTGCCTCGCTGCTGAATGTGCTGATTTTCTTTTTGGCTACAAGGAATCTGAATCGTGTACGTCCCAGGGAGGTAAAGCGCAGGCGCGAATTTCAGAAAGCGATGTCAAGGAGTCAGGTTGGTGGAAACGGAGTTACCAAGCACAAATGCGCAATTTGTGGAAGAACAGAGCTGGACGGGGAACATCTGGAATTCCGGTTCTGTTCGAAATGCAACGGCAATTATGAATATTGCCAGGATCATTTGTTTACACACCAGCATGTGAAATAGGAGGCGGATATTATGAAGCGCACGAAAATTATCTGTACAATGGGACCGGCTGTGGATCGGAAAACGGTCCTTCGGGCAATTATGAAAACTGGAATGGACATTGCCCGGTTTAATTTTTCTCACGGAACCCATGAAGAACATCAGGTCCGGATTGATATGGTAAAAAATCTCCGGGAAGAACTGAATATTCCGGTGGCGTTGCTTCTGGATACCAAGGGGCCCGAAATCCGTACCGGGCTTCTGAAAGACGGAAAAAAAGTAACGCTTACCACCGGTCAGGAGTTTGTCCTTACGACAGAAGCAGATTATGTGGGAGATGAGCAGAAGGTATCCATTACCTATGAAGGACTGCCCCGGGATGTGCAGAAGGGCAGCCAGATTCTGGTGGATGACGGCCTGATCGCTTTGGAAGTGCAGAAGATCAAGAGTACAGAGATCGTCTGTCGTGTGTTGAACGGCGGTGAGCTGGGAGAGCACAAAGGTGTCAATGTACCCAATGTACGTGTAAGACTGCCTGGAATGACGGATAAGGACCGGGAAGATATTCTTTTTGGTATTGAAAATGAATTTGATTATATTGCGGCTTCTTTTGTGCGCGATGCGAAGGTGATTCATGAAATCCGCAAATTGCTGGATGAAAACGGCGGAAAACAGATCGGTATTATTGCCAAGATTGAGAATGCGGAAGGTGTGGAAAATATTGATGAGATCATCCGCGCGGCAGACGGCATTATGGTAGCCAGAGGAGATCTTGGGGTGGAGATTCCCGCCAGTCAGGTGCCCCACATTCAGAAAAGTATTATCAAAAAGTGCAACGCCAGTTATGTGCCGGTCATTACCGCTACCCAGATGCTGGATTCCATGATTCGGAATCCACGTCCCACAAGAGCGGAAGTAGCGGATGTGGCAAATGCTATTTATGACGGTACAGACGCCATTATGCTTTCGGGAGAGACCGCGGCAGGCAAATACCCCCTGGAAGCAGTGAAAATGATGGTAGAAATCGCCAAGACCACAGAGCCCTATATGGATTATGACAGCCATGTGGAGCATCGGAGTATGTATCGGAAAGGAGACATTTCCAGCGCTGTGGGAATGGCTGCTGTGCGGGCTGCCGTGGAGTTGGATGCCGTTGCCATTGTAACGCCTACCATGTCCGGACAGACGGCCCGGCTGATCTCCAGTTTCCGTCCGAAAGTTCCGATTTATGCCATTACGCCCAATGAAGTGGTGCAGCACCGCCTGCAGCTTTACTGGGGAATCCTGCCCCTGAAGGGCTATGAAAAACAGACGACAGAACATATCATTTCCCATGCTTTGGCGGAGGTTCGCAGAAAACGGCTGGTGAAAAAAGGAGATTTAGTAGTCTTTACTGCCGGAGATCCTGCCACCAATGCTACAGGAAAAGGGTTTGTGACAAATATGCTTCATATTGTAGAAGCAAAATAATCAAGTATCCGCGACGGATACTCACAGATACAACGGAGGACAGCTATGAAAAAAGAACCATTTGTAACCCTTGAAAAACTCCAGGAGATCAATGAACAGTTTCCAACTCCCTTTCATCTTTACGATGAAAAAGGTATCCGTGCCAATGCAAAGGCAGTAAAAGAAGCGTTTGCCTGGAACAAAGGGTTTAAGGAGTATTTTGCGGTAAAGGCGACACCCAATCCTTTTCTGATCCAGATTCTGCAGGAATATGGTTGCGGCTGTGACTGCTCTTCCATGACAGAACTGATGATGGCAAAGGCGCTGGGCTGCAAAAACGGAGACATCATGTTTTCATCCAACGCCACACCGGCGGAGGAATACGCCTATGCCCACAAAGTCGGAGCGATTATCAACCTGGATGATATTACACATATTGATTTTCTGGAAGGGATTCTGGGAGAGATTCCCAAGACCATCAGCTGCCGATACAATCCGGGCGGACTGTTCAAGATCAGTAATGATATTATGGATAATCCGGGGGATGCCAAATATGGAATGACTACGGAGCAGATGTTCGATGCATTTCGGATCCTGAAAGAGAAAGGCGCGGAAGAATTTGGAATCCACGCATTTCTGGCCAGCAATACAGTAACCAATGAATATTACCCCATGCTTGCCAGAATCCTGTTTGAAATGGCTGTAAAACTGCAGAAAGAAACGGGAGCACAGATTAAGTTCATTAATCTTTCCGGCGGGATCGGAATTCCCTATCGTCCGGATCAGGAACCCAATGATATCTATGCCATCGGCGAAGGGGTGCGGAAAGTCTACGAAGAAGTACTGGTGCCTGCCGGAATGGGAGATGTGGCCATCTATACAGAACTGGGCCGTTTCATGATGGGACCTTACGGATGCCTGGTGACAAAAGCCATCCATGAAAAGCATACTCACAAAGAATACATCGGCTGTGATGCCTGTGCGGTGAACCTCATGCGTCCGGCTATGTACGGTGCGTATCACCATATTACTGTCATGGGAAAAGAAGATCAGGTATGCGATCATCTTTATGACATTACCGGATCTCTGTGCGAAAATAACGATAAATTTGCCATTGACCGATATCTGCCCAAAATTGATATCGGAGACTATCTGGTGATCCATGACACAGGAGCGCATGGATTTGCCATGGGCTACAATTATAACGGTAAGCTGAAGTCTTCAGAGATTCTGCTGAAGGAAGACGGCAGCTTCCAGATGATCCGCCGGGCGGAAACGCCGAAGGATTATTTTGCCACCTTTGATCCGTTCCCCATTTATGAGAAACTGCTGGAGGATGCGTAATCCGGATGGATGTGATGCCCCGGCAGAAACGGGAAAGACGGAGACAGAGAATGCGTGGACACATGGAAGAATCATAAGAAGGCTGTTCTGCAGCGAAAGGAGAAAAGTATGAGATATGAAATCCAGGGAGACACTTTACCGGTGTTAATCTGCCATTTGGAATCAGGAGAGGCTATGATTACAGAGGGAGGCAGTATGTCATGGATGTCTCCCAATATGAAGATGGAAACTGTTGGCGGCGGTGTAGGAAAAGTATTCGGAAGAATGTTTTCCGGAGAAAAAATGTTTCAGAATCGTTACACTGCACAGGATGGAACAGGAATGATTGCCTTTGCGTCCAGCTTTCCGGGATCGATCCGCGCATTTGAGATTGCTCCTGGAAGAGGAATTATCGCGCAGAAATCAGCGTTCCTGGCCAGTGAAGTGTCTGTGGAGTATTCACTTTTCTTTCAGAAGAAGCTGGGAGCAGGCTTCTTCGGAGGAGAAGGATTTATCATGCAGAAATTTTCCGGGAACGGTATCCTGTTCGCGGAATTTGACGGCCATGTGATCGAATACGATCTGCAGCCGGGACAGAAGCTGGTGGTGGATACCGGGCATCTGGCAGCCATGAGCGACTCCTGTACCATGGAGATCGTAAGTGTGCCGGGTGTGAAGAATATGCTGCTGGGCGGCGAGGGAATTTTCAATACGGAGGTGACCGGTCCGGGCCATGTGTGGCTGCAGACCATGCCGGTTTCCAATGTGGCCGGTGTGCTGCGCCCGTATCTGCCCACATCCGGAAGCTGATCCGACAGGAAATAAAAAAGAGCCCTCATCTGTGAGGGGATAAAGAAGCGGATCCTGATCATCCGCATATGGAAAAACCGGCCAAAGGAAAGAAGATTTCCCAGGCCGGTTTTTTCTGTGATAGGAAAGTAGAACATTCTGTTCTGACTTTCTGATTTTCCTGTCACAGAAGAGAGCTCCGTACAGATAATGAGCAGCCGTTCCCATCACCTTGCCTTTCGTATGGGTAGTTCTGGTCTCCGGATCATTTTATGCAGGCCGTCCTTTTTAGACAGACATCTGCGGTTTACAAAGATATGTATGGCAAGGAAGAATACCGATACAATAGAGATTGCTCTGTGCAGCAGCAAAATACCGGGGATTTGCTCAAAAATCATTCCCAGCAGACCGCTTGCGAAAGCGATGACGACAGTGCAGAGCAGAAGGTGTTTTTTTGCGCCCAGTGTCCTGCGGTACGCGATAGTATGCACGATTGTCAGGAGCAGAAACAGCGTTGAAGCCATTTTGTGGACATGCACTCCTGTCAATGGCGCCAGAACCGTTACAATAAAGGAAATGAAAAGAAAAAAATTAAGTGTGGATTTGCATTGATGCATTGGTTCCCTCCATGAATATTCAAACAGCCGGTTGCGTTTAATTCGAGTTAGATATAACTAACCACCAGGTTTAATATAACGGCGGCATAAGCTGGCCGCCGCTGATTCGATAAAAAGTATACACTAAAATCAATCTCAAGTCAATTTTTTGTTTTCCTTAATGTTTCCAAAATGGCGTTCTATCTGTATCGAATGGAGTTATTCAACCGCTTTATCATCAGAATAATCAAAGCGCTTTTTGATATCGTCTTATAATAAAGATAATAAAATATACTGTCTTTCATATGGATTATTTAAATCAATTTCTTCTATGGCACGTATTTGATCGATCCTGTAATTCACTGTGTTTCGGTGAACATATAATTTCTGTGCTGCCTGTTTCACACTTCTCTCGCACATTAAATATTCACGCAGTGTATCTAAAAGCTCTTTTCCATTCTTCTCCTGTTTCTCCTCCAACGAAACAACCATAGGATGCCGTGCGTGTGCATGGTACTCACCGGACGGCATTTGCAGAAGATATCGGATTGCGCACTGACAGAACAGGGATATGGGCTGCTTCATGAATGATAGCGCAAACTTTGCCTGATCACAGTAATATATCGCATCTGTCAGATGATGGAATGTATTGCTGATTCCCCAAAATAGTTCTTCGTTCGATGAGGAATTGGATATGATACGGATGATTTCCTGTGCGGTAATCGGATGGTTAGACCAGACCAGGAAAATCGACTGTAAATCTTCTCTTGTTGCAATGCAATTACGAAACTTTTTTCGATAAAATTTATGAACGAACGGAAGGATTTGCGGGTCCTGCGGCTGTGCAATTACGATGCAGAAGTAATTCCGGAATGTCAGACCATGAATTGCAGACAAATATTGCTCTGTACGAATAGTATCGTTTCCTGATATCAGTTTTGAGAAGAGCACTTCGTCAGATGTCTGAAGAGGGACTGCGTCAGAAGGTTTCGTTGTTCCGGCCTGAATCTGATCCAGCGCATGAATGATAATTTCTGCCATATCTTCTTCGAATTTCGTTATAGCCTTATTACTGGCGATAATCAAATATCCGAGGACTTTCCCGAAGACGGTGGTATACGTATGAATGATCCCGTAGGAAAAGGGTTTGGCTTTGGGTTCCACAAAGCTTGCCAAATACGGATTCCGCTGCATCAGTTTTGTGACATTACTGTTTTTCATAGTCGTTACCATTTCCAGCGTCGGTTCGCCATCTCTTGAGAAGGAATCCCAGAACATATTCACATATTGATCTGAATAATTTTGTGAACACGCAAGGATATGGTAATCTGGTGAGAAAATGAACATAGGGCCCATGAGGGTCTCACACGCAGATAGTACTTTTTGCTCCGGCGCTTTCTCGAATACTGCAGATCGTAATTGTTTTTCTATTTCTCTATAATAATCGAAAATTTCCAGGACTTCATTGAAAACTGCATTTAAGTCATTCGAAGTTACGCTGATTATGTCGTTTTTATAAATCATCATGACTTCATTTGATATACTGTCGGGGAAAAAGTCAGTTGTCCGGCCTACATATAAGCAATGTTCCGATATGCTTATGTCATCTGTAAAGAGCCGTGCATGAGTAATGGTCCGAGAGCCGTCTTTAATAACAGATACTGATCTTCGTGCCGAAAACCAGTGTTCTAGCATATACATACTGATTTCCATGGAATTGTGCTGTTGGCACAGACACCTCCTTTGATTCGCACAGCGTTATGGGTTAGCAACATATTAAAAAGAATCAATAGATTATATATAATAAAAACATCTTTGGTGGGTTTCTACAAAAACACTCTAAGATTATTTCTATATTACTCTATATCCAATGAAAGTACAACACAAAATGCGAAGGAGGATTACGATGGAAAAATTCAACGAACATCTTTGCAGAATGTTATCCGCTGTTCATCTTGAACCAGTAGACAGAGTTCCCTTTATGTCCAGCGGTTCTGCAATCAATGCAGCACTTACAGGGGTAAAGCTGTCTGACTACTGTAGTGATATGAGAATCAATTGCAGAGCTAATTTGGAAGGGATCCGTAAATACGCTGATCCGGACGGGGTTCAGGTGACTATTTTTCAGCCTGATATGCTGACATCCTGCTGGCTGGGCAAGATGGAAATTCCGGGTCGGGATCTGCCCGATAACGATTTATGGCAGATGCACGAAACAGAGGTTGTCAAACAGGAAGACTACGATGAAATCCTGTCTGGCGGCTTTGCCCCCTGGTATCAGGAAGTACTAACTGAGCGTTTGGGCAATCCAATGCAGTATTGCGGAGAGTTTCTTTCCTATATTGGCGAGTCCATCGGTATTTTTGCTCAGAACGGATATCCCTGCTTTTGTGGCACTACATTGTATGGTCCTATAGAAATGTTCTGTGGCGGTCGTACCCTTTACAATTTCTTTGCGGATGATCTCTGTGAGATTCCAGAAACAGTGGATGCAGTATTTAAGAAAACTCATGCATTTAATATGGAAAACTGGGAACCACTGTTTAAAGATCCCAAGAGCAGGCCGATTGCAGTCTGGATAGGCGGATGGCGCGGAACACCAGATCTGCTGAGTCCTGCCATGTTTGAACAGTTTTCCTGGAAGTACATTCGTGAAATGGGTCAGCTCTGTCTGGATTATGGTGTAATCCCACTGTTCCATCTGGATTCTGACTGGACCAGAGGCATCAAGTATTTCCGCGACTTCCCGAAGGGCTCAGTTATTCTCGGCCTGGATGGCAAAACTGATATTTTTGCGGCAAAAGAGATTATTGGTGATCATTGCTGTATTATGGGCGATGTACCGGCATCTATGTTAAGTTTTGGTACGCCAGAGGAAGTTGATGCTTACTGCAAGAAACTTATTCAAGAGATGGGCCCCACCGGTTTTATTCTCAGTTCTGGATGTGATGCGCCGTATAATTCCCAACTTGAAAACCTGAAGGTAATGGCGGACTCCGTCTGCAAATATTCTGTATAAGGAGGCTTCAAAGAGGGCATTTGCGAAGTCAGCGGAAGTAGCTTTGTGTATCCAGAAACAGAATGAGCAATAAAAAGACATCTCCCGCAGAGATACCATGCCAAAAAGCACAGAATTCTGCAGGAGATGTCTCTCTCTGAGAGGAACAGGACTCACCCTGATTCCTCCCCCCTGTTATTTTCAGAATGCCGGCAGCGGGACTTGAACCCGCACGTGGTTGCCCACAACAGATTTTGAGTCTGCCTCGTCTGCCATTCCGACACGCCGGCAATTTTCGAACCGATAGTTATCTTATCATATCTGCGCAGAATGCGCAAGTACTTTTTGTCCGAAAATTCTTAAAAATACAGAACAGGAACGGGATTACAGTTCTTCGTAGTTGATCTTTCTGTCCCGGAAATAGTATTCCCTGTCGTGTTCGCCGATTTCCCGCAGAATATGGCAGGGGTTTCCTACAGCCACCACATTGGCAGGAATGTCTCTGGTCACCACGCTTCCGGCTCCGATCACGGTGTTGTCTCCAACAGTAACTCCTGGCAGTAGGACCACACCTGCGCCGATCCAGCAGTTTTTGCCGATCCGTACAGGAATGTTGTACTGATAGCCCTTCTGGCGAAGGTCGGTCTCGATGGGATGTCCGGCTGTGGCGATGGTGACATTGGGGCCGAACATGGTGTAATCTCCCACATAAACATGAGTATCGTCCACCACCGTCAGATTATAATTGGCATAAATATTTTTGCCGAAATGGATGTGCCGTCCTCCGAAATTGGCATGGAGAGGAGGCTCAATATAGCAGTTTTCTCCGATCTCCGCGAACATTTTCTTTAAGAGTTCCTGACGCTTTTCTCCCTGGGAGGGACGGGTCTGGTTGAAATCATAAAGCAGTTCCTGACAAATGGTCTGTTCCCTCAAGATTTCTTCATCTCCGGGATTGTACAGCATGCCGTTATGCATTTTTTCCGAATCTTTCATTTTCATTTCTCCTGTAATCTCTTTTCTTATGGTTGGGAAGCAGGGAAATCCATTCCGGATAAAAAATGTCCTTCTCCTGTTTTGGACAATTGTCCGTAATAATACCAAAGGGTCCCGGCCTGATCCCTGCAGATTGCTCTGTGCTGCGCACTCATGCAATTCGGTAATTTCAGTATATATGGTGTGTACATTGATGTCAAAACATTATTGAGTGAAAAGGAAAATTTTAAAATAAGGCTGCCGCAATCCCGCTGGCTTCAGACAATGGGCAGTTCACACTGGCAGACAATAACCGCCGGATTTGCTGTATTGGAAAATGCCGCGCAGTATGATAAAATTTATCAGGGCAGAGAAAGACAGAATATTTGCGAAAAGGAGAGGACAGCAAATGGAAAAAAAGATGCGGTATGGAATGATTGATACATTACGGGGATTTGCGCTGATCAATATGCTGTTGTTTCATTTGCTCTATGATCTGAAATACATTGTGGAAGCGGATATTCCCTGGTATACCACCGAGAGCAGCTACTGGTGGCAGCAGGGGATCTGCTGGGGATTTGTGCTGATCTCCGGGATCAGCTGGAATCTGGGAAAACGGAGACTGCGCAGGGGACTGGAAGTATTTCTGGCAGGACTGGTAATCACGGCTGTGACGTATCTGGTCATTCCTTCAGAGAGGATCTTTTTCGGCGTACTCAGTTTTCTGGGAGCTGCCATGCTTCTCATGATCCCTGCGGACCGCTGGCTGCGGAAATGGAATCCTGTGGCCGGTTTGGGTGTTAGTCTGGTGCTGTTTGGATTCTGTAAGCACATAGCGGACGGATACCTGGGATTTTTCGGTGTGCCTGTTATCCGGCTGCCAGAGCAGCTGTATGCCAATCATCTTACGACAGCACTGGGATTTCCGTTTCAGGGATTTTACAGCAGTGATTATGTGCCTTTACTGCCGGGATTTTTCATGTTTGCGGCAGGCTATTTCCTGTGGAAATGGATCGGGCAGAAAGAAAAAGTGCTGGCTGCTTTGCGTCCGTCTGTGCCGGGACTTGCCTGGATGGGGCGAAACAGCCTGTGGATCTATATGCTCCACCAGCCGGTGCTCATGGGAATCCTGATGTTCCTATTTGGGATTTGACAGAGAAAAAAACGATACCTGCTCTTTCGGGGAAGGTATCGCTTTTTTTGCTTTTGGGACAGGCCTCTGTTTTCTGCAGCCGGTTGCAGCCGGTCTGCTGGATAGCTGATTGTTCCGCAGCCGGTCTGTTACTGGTCTGCGGTCATCTGCCGGTACAGCATCTCATAAACGGCAGGATAGCTTCTCTTCAGAGACAGCAGCTTGCCGGATTTGTCCATAAAACAGTGGCGGCTGAAACCGGTGGTGCGCAGTTCACCTGTCTGAGCATCGCAAATCTCGTATTTTAAAGTCAGCTTAATGCCGTTGAAAGCTTCCACAGAGACGGTGATGTCCACCAGGTCGCTGAAATGCACCATGGAATGATACTGGCAGGACACTTCCAGTACGGGACTTACGATTCCCTGCTCCTCCATATAGCTGTACGGACAGCCAATGGAATCCAGAAAGCCTACACGGGCTTCTTCGAACCAGCGGATATAATTGGAATGATGGATAATGCCCATCTGATCGGTTTCATAGTATTGTGCTTTGTGTGTATAATGATATGCTGCCATACGTACCTCCCTGTGAACAGCAAAAGAAATGGACAGGTTCATTTCTGTCCGCTGCTTTCCTTTTTTTATGTGTCAGGTGTCAGCAGAGACCTGGCTCCTGCAGATTCTTTGTACCTGATACTTTAGGATTATACTCCAATTCTGCCGGAAAAGAAAGTAGTTTCTCGGTTACTTGCTTTCCGGTTTGATTCTGGTATAATGTTACTGGAACCATAGAACGGCGGGACAGGAACAGATCAGACCGTCTGTTTACGTACGAAAGAGACAGGGAATCCCCGGCGGGAGGCCTGCGGCAGATACAGGAGAAGAATATGGATTGCAGAACAGCGGAAAGTATGGTGCAGAAATATCTTAAACACACATTAACGATGGAGGAGCTGGAAGAATTTATTGACCATGTCAAAGAGTGTCCGGCCTGCTATGATGAACTGGAGACTTATTTTACCGTTTCCACTGCGATGCAGCGTCTGGATGGAGGTTTGGATGATGAGTTTGATTCCAGTATGGATATGCACCATTTGCTGGAACTGGACCTGAAGAGAAGAGAGAATTATGTCCGTCACAGAAAGATACGCAGCCGGATTCTGCTGTTTTTGCTGTGCATCGTATTCTGTGTGCTGGTGATGGTTGTGCTGTGGCTTTTTCTGTAAGGAGGGGCAGACTGTATTTTTCCTTTTAAATGAGAAATAAATAGTGTATAGTAGAAACGATAAATGACAAGTAAGGAGTTCCTGCATATGAGCGAAAAAATTCTTCTGATCGATGGACACAGTATTTTAAACAGAGCCTTTTACGGACTGCCGGATTTGACAAATTCGGAAGGCAGGCATACAGGAGCTGTTTACGGATTTCTGAATATCATGCTGAAAACGCTGGAGGAGGAGCAGGCCGGGTATCTGGCAGTGGCCTTTGATGTTCATGCGCCCACGTTCCGCCACCAGATGTACAAAGAATACAAGGGAACCCGCAAGCCCATGCCGGAGGAGCTGCGGGAACAGGTGCCCCTGGTACAGGAAGTGCTGAAGGCCATGGGTATCTGCATTGTTTCCATGGAGGGCTATGAGGCAGATGATCTGCTGGGAACCATGGCGAGGAAATCAGAGAAGAAGGGCATGGAAGTGACGATCCTCTCCGGCGACCGGGATCTGCTCCAGCTGGCTACGGAGCAGACTCTGATACGGGTGCCAAAGACGGTACGGGGCAAGACAACCGTGGAGGATTACCATACGGAGCAGGTACTGGAAAAGTACCAGGTGACGCCGCCCCAGATCATTGAACTGAAGGCGCTGATGGGGGATACGGCGGATAATATTCCGGGAATTCCCGGCGTGGGGGAGAAGACAGCCACCAAAATGATCCTGGAGTTCGGATCCGTTGAAAATGCCTATGCGCACCTGGAAGAGGTAAAACCCAATAAAGCCAGGGAGTCTCTGCGGGAGCATTACGACCAGGCGGTGCTGAGCAAGAAGCTGGCCACCATTGATACGGACTGTCCGCTGGAAGTGGATTATGCATGCGCGAAGGTGGGAGAACTGTATACACCTGAGGCCTATGAATATTTTAAGAAACTGGAATTTAAGAATTTTCTGACTCGTTTCTCTGCAGAGACTGCCGGGACGAACAGGCTGGAAGAGTCTTTTTTCACCTGTGAGGATCTGTCTGAGGCAGAGGAGCTTTTTGAAAAGGCTGCCTCTCTGGAACGGGCGGGGATACAGATTGCCCGGAAAGAAGGAGAAATCCAGGCGCTGGCCCTTTCTCTGGAGACCGGGACCTGGTTCCTGCCTGCCCAGGGATTTCTCACCGGAGCTTATCTGGCAGATAAAGTCAGAACCCTTGGGAGCAGGACCCTGCTGTGCGCCATGGATCTGAAGGAGCTTCTGAAAGCAGTTCCCCTGGCAGACAGTATGAAAACATTTGATGCGGGCATTGCTGCCTATCTTCTGAATCCGCTGAAATCTTCCTATCCTTATGAGAATGTGGCGGGAGAATATCTGGGAGAGATGCTTCCGGAAAGAAGCGAGCTTCTGGGGAAATTAACCATGGAGCAGGCTCTGGCCGAAAAACCGGAAGAAGCAAGAACGGTGCTGTGCTGCATGGCTTATACCGCTTCTGCCTCCTGTCCGGTCCTGCAGAAGGCCATCCGGGAAGCCGGTATGGAGCAGGTGTTCCGGGAAATTGAGATGCCCCTGGTCTTTACCCTGCATGCCATGGAGCAGGAGGGCATCTTGGTGCGGCCGGATGAGCTGCATGCCTATGGAGAACAGCTGCAGGTGAGGATCGCGGAACTGGAGAAGATTATTTACAGCCAGGCAGGGGAGCAGTTTAGTATCAATTCTCCCAAACAGCTGGGCGTGATCCTTTTCGAGAAAATGAAGCTGCCCGGCGGGAAGAAAACAAAGACTGGCTATTCCACGGCGGCGGATGTGCTGGAGCGGCTGGCGCCGGATGCGCCCATTGTGCAGAATATCCTGGAATATCGGCAGCTGACCAAGCTGAAATCCACTTATGCCGACGGGCTGGCCGCCTGTATCGGGGCAGACGGAAGGATCCATTCCAGCTTTAATCAGACCATAACGGCCACAGGCCGGATCAGCAGTACAGAGCCAAACCTGCAGAATATTCCGGTGCGGATGGAACTGGGGCGGCTGATCCGCAAGGTATTCGTGCCAAAGGAAGGCTGCGTGTTTCTGGATGCGGACTATTCCCAGATCGAGCTGCGGGTCCTGGCCCATATGTCCGGAGATGAAAAGCTGATTCAGGCATACCGGGAGGCCCAGGATATCCACCGGATCACTGCCTCACAGGTGTTCCATGTTCCTTTTGAGGAGGTGACGCCTCTGCAGAGACGCAATGCCAAAGCGGTGAACTTTGGTATCGTATATGGAATCAGTTCTTTTGGCCTGAGTCAGGATCTGAGTATCACACGGAAAGAAGCGGAGGAATATATCCAGCGATATTTTGATACGTATCCCAAGATCAAGGGATTTCTGGACGGGCTGGTAGAGCAGGGGAAAGAGCAGGGGTATGTTTCCACCATGTTCGGCAGGCGCAGGCCCATTCCGGAGCTGAAGTCCAGCAATTTCATGCAGCGGTCCTTCGGAGAGCGGATTGCCATGAATTCTCCCATTCAGGGGACAGCTGCGGATATCATTAAGATTGCCATGAACCGGGTATATGCCAGACTCCAGGAAGAAGGACTGCAGTCCAGGCTGATCCTTCAGGTCCACGATGAGCTGCTGCTGGAGACCAGGGAAGAGGAGCTGGAGCAGGTGTCAGCTATCCTGCAGGAAGAAATGAAGGGCGCCGCGCATCTGGCGGTGGCGCTGGAAGTGGATATGCACACGGGAGAGAACTGGTATGAGGCGAAATAAAAACCATGGCGGCGCGGGAAGAAGGGTACACGGGAAGAAACTGGCGTGAAATAAAAAAGAATCCTGCATCGCAGGATTCTCCGCCTGCGGCGCGGAAAGAATGTACAGGAGATAAACTGAGGGATCAGATGGAACAGGCCAGGCAGCAGACCGCAGCGCCTGGCATATGGAAAAGGAATTTGAGGCAGGAGCAATGAAGATCATAGGAATTACCGGCGGGGTAGGCGCCGGAAAAAGCACGGTACTGAATTATCTGAAGGATACCTATGGAGCCTGTGTGCTGCAGGCAGATCAGGTGGGACATCTGCTGATGCGTCCCGGTGAAAGCTGCTACGGTCCCATGGTGGAACTGTTCGGCAGGGAAATCCTCCGGGAGGACGGGACCATTGACCGGATGAAAGTAGGGGGTATTGTATTTTCCAATGACCGCCTTTTGAAAAAGTTAAACAACATCATACATCCGCAGGTGAAAAAGTATATTTTTCAGGAGATTTCCAGGCAGAGAGAAGCCGGTACGGAACTGTTTGTACTGGAAGCGGCTCTTCTGCTGGAAGATGAATATGATGCAATCTGCGATGAAGTGTGGTATATTTATGCAGATGAAGCAGTGCGCCGCAGGCGGCTGAAGGCAGAACGGGGATATTCCGATGAAAAGATCGACGGTATCCTGGCCAATCAGCTGACGGAGAAGGAATATGAGCGGCGGTGCGGCTGCCGGATAGAAAACAATGAGGATCTGGAGTATACTTATGCACAGATCCGGGAAAGGATTCGTTACATATGAGACTTTGCAGTATTGCCAGCGGAAGCAGCGGCAATTGTATTTACGTGGGCAGCGACAGTGCCCATGTGCTGGTGGATGCCGGGATCAGCGGGAAACGCATTGAGAATGGCCTGAATTCCATTGAGATGTCTGCCGGAGATATGGATGGGATCCTGGTGACCCATGAGCATTCGGACCATATGAAAGGCCTTGGGGTTCTGGCCAGAAAATTTCAGATTCCCATCTATGCCACAGCAGGTACCATCCGGGAAATCCAGAGGATGCCCCAGGTGGGAAGACTTCCGGAAGGGATCTTTCGGGAAATCCGGGAGGATGCGCCATTTCAGATCAAGGATCTGACGGTGCGTCCCTTTGCCATATCCCATGACGCGGCGCAGCCGGTAGGGTACCGGCTGGAATGTGGAGAACAGGCAGTGGGGATTGCCACGGATCTGGGGACTTTTGACGATTATATCGTAGAAAATTTAAGACAGGTCAATGCGCTGCTTCTGGAAGCTAACCATGATATCCGGATGCTCCAGGTGGGAAGCTATCCGTATTATCTGAAACAGAGGATTTTGGGAGACCGGGGACATCTGTCCAACGAAAATGCCGGAAGGCTTCTGTGCCGGCTGCTTCATGACAATCTGAAGGCAGTTCTGCTGGGACATCTGAGCAGGGAAAACAATTTTGAAGAGCTGGCCTATGAGACAGTCTGCCAGGAAGTGACACTGGGAGAGAATCCGTATTGCTCCGGAGATTTCCGGATCCAGGTGGCAAAACGGGATGCGGTGTCTGAATTGATAACGGTTTAAGATAATTCATGAGTGGAGAGGCAAGCCCGTATGTGTATGTTCATAAGCGGGAGAAAGACTCTGGAACTTGTTAAAATATGAGCAGGAGGAAGCAAATGAAAAAAATTATTATTACTGTGGTTGGAAACGATACAGTGGGGATCATTGCAAAGGTATGTACGTACCTGGCAAATAACCAGGTGAACATCCTGGATATTTCTCAGACTATTGTGCAGGGGTATTTTAATATGATGATGGTGACAGATACCAGCAAATCCAGCAAAAGCATTGGAGAGCTGTCCCATGAGCTGTCACAGATCGGCGAAGAAATCGGTGTGGTGATCCGCTGCCAGCACGAAGATATATTCAACAAGATGCACAGAATCTAAGATAGGGGACATAGGGATGATTAATATTTTTGAGGTAAACGAAACCAACAAAATGATCGAACAGGAAAATCTGGATGTGCGTACCATCACCATGGGGATCAGTTTGCTGGATTGTATTGACGCAGATCTGGAAAAGGTAAACGAAAAGGTCTACCGCAAGATTACGGAAAAGGCAAAGGATCTGGTGAAAACCGGTCAGGAGATTGAAATGGAATATGGGATTCCCATAGTGAATAAGAGGATATCCGTGACTCCCATTGCTCTGATCGGCGGAGCTGCCTGCAAGACACCGGAGGATTTTGTGACGCTGGCCATAACGCTGGATAAAGCGGCGAGAGAGGTGGGTGTCAACTTTATCGGCGGATATTCCGCCCTGGTTTCCAAAGGCATGACTCCGGCAGATGAACTGCTGATGCGTTCCATTCCCCAGGCACTGGCGGCCACGGAGCGGGTGTGCAGTTCTGTGAACGTGGGCTCCACCAAAACCGGCATCAATATGGATGCAGTAAAGCTCATGGGTGAAATGGTCCTGGAAACGGCAAAAGCCACCAGAGAGCAGGATTCTCTGGGCTGCGCCAAACTGGTGGTGTTCTGCAATGCGCCGGATGACAATCCCTTTATGGCAGGGGCATTTCACGGCGTTACAGAGGCAGACTGTATTATCAATGTGGGAGTCAGCGGCCCCGGAGTAGTAAAGACGGCGCTGACCCAGGTTCGCGGCGCGGATTTTGAGACTCTCTGTGAGATGATCAAGAGGACGGCTTTCAAAGTGACCCGTGTAGGACAGCTGGTGGCGCAGGAAGCTTCCAAAAGGCTGGGAGTTCCTTTTGGTATCGTGGATCTTTCTCTTGCGCCTACCCCGGCCATCGGCGACAGCGTGGCAGAGATCCTGGAAGAGATCGGACTGGAATCTGTGGGTGCTCCCGGTACCACCGCTGCACTGGCTCTGCTTAATGACCAGGTGAAAAAAGGCGGTGTGATGGCTTCCTCCGCAGTGGGCGGCTTAAGCGGGGCATTTATTCCTGTCAGCGAAGACCAGGGCATGATTGATGCGGTCAACGCAGGTGCCCTGACTCTGGAAAAGCTGGAAGCCATGACCTGTGTCTGCTCTGTGGGACTGGATATGATCGCCATTCCCGGCGATACGCCTGCCTCTACGATCTCCGGCATTATTGCCGATGAAGCAGCCATCGGTATGGTCAACCAGAAAACCACAGCCGTGCGTCTGATCCCGGTCATCGGAAAAGGTGTAGGCGAGGTGGTAGAATTCGGCGGCCTGCTGGGCTATGCCCCCATCATGCCGGTGAACTCCTTCTCCTGCGAGGCCTTCGTGGCCCGCGGCGGACGTATCCCCGCCCCCATCCACAGCTTTAAAAATTAAAAACGAAGGTGCCCTCCGGTCATTTTATGACTGGCGGGGCACCTTTTTTAGCTTGTACGGTTGAGAAGCATGAAAGTAGGAATATACCCGTAAACTGGAGAGGAGAAATTCGGCAGAGAACCGGAAAAGCTGAAATCCGCCCGTAACCGGGAGAGGGGAAATTCGGCAGAGAATCGGAAAAGCTGAAATCCGCCCGTAACCGGGAGAGGAGAAATTCGGCAGAAAGTCAGGAAAGTTAAAATATACC